>CAWJCO010000003.1:0-361516 GCA_963841385.1 uncultured Chloroflexia bacterium | reverse complement strand
TTGCGGTCATGGTGCCCAACTCCTCCTGCAGTCGCGCCATCCGCGTCTGCATCTGCTGGATCTGCTTGAGCATATTGGGGTTGTTCACGCCGCTCCCCCGGGTATTGGACATCGGCCGCAGTCTACGACGGGTGACGCGAACAGCGGCGACCACCGGCTCGCACCCGGGCCTGCTCAGCTCCGGGTGCCGGAGCCAGGCCGCCACGCAGCCGGCGCCTAACCCTCCTCCGCCGGGTCGTGGGCATGGTCCACGAGCCGGGTCGAGGTGACCCGGCTGCCGGCGAAGGTGGCGACCACCGCATCGGTGAGGTTGGCGCCGGCATCTGGTGCCCCGCCCCCCGCGGCGACCGGCGCCTCGCCGCAGAACTCGACGCTGAGCTCACGAGGTCCACCCGCGACCTCCGCCACCGCGCCGGCCAGGATCGGCCGCTTGGCGGGGTTGCTCAGCTGCTTGAGGTGGAAGTCGTAGGGTGCCCCGACCACCAGTCTCTCCGGGCTCGCGTCCAGCGGGCGGCATCCGCGCAGCACCCCGGCAAACACCTTGTCGCGGCGGTTGACCGCCTCGATCAGCGCCGGCCAGGCGCGCTGCCACGCCTCCAGCGACACCAGGGCCTCCACTCCCGTCGAGGGGGCGGCACCCGCGTCCGGCACGCCCGCGTCGTCCGGATCCGGGCCGGCGCCCGGCCCCGGGAGGGGCTCCATCGGGGCGGGAGCGGAGGCGACCGGCACGTCCGCGGCCGCCAGCGAGGTCGCCTCCGGCTTCGGCGGCGCCGTCTCGTGACGGCTGGGCCGGGGTGGCTCCGCTCCGCCGTGGCCCCGCGGGTGGCCGGGCGCCGGAGGGCCCCCCTCCGGGGGCTCGACGCGATGCGCCGGAGGCCGGCCGGGCGGGTGGTCCTGGGGCGCCGTCGCAAGCCGCCGCTCCAGCTCGCCGAGCCGGAGCTCGAGCCCGTCGAGGCGCTCCGCCTCGCCGCCGGCGGGCCCCCCGCGGCAGAGCCGGAGTAGGCACGCCTCGACCTGGAGCCGGGCGTCGACCGGCTGGCGCAGCTCCAGCTCGGCGGCACCCATCTCCTCCAGCACCCGCAGCCAGAAACCATCCGGCTCCCGCGACGCGAGCCGGCGGCACAGCTCGTCCTCGTCGGCCTCGAGGCGCGCCCCCTCGGGGAAGCCGACCGCGACCAGCTCCGCGGCCCGCGCCAGCCGCGAGCACTCCCGGAGCAGCTGGCGCGGGTCCGCGCCGGCGTCGAAGGCGGCGGCGGCGGCACGTAGCGCGGCGGCCGCATCCTTGCCGGCCAGCCCCTCGAGCAGGGCGCGGACCACGTCGGGATGGGCCAGGCCGAGGGCTTGCCGGCAGGTCTCCAGGGTCACCGGACGGTCGCCGGTGGCGAAGCACTGGTCGAGGAGGGAGAGCCCGTCGCGTACGCTGCCCTGGGATGCCCGGGCGATCAGCCGGGCCGCGGCAGGGTCCAGCTCGGCCCCCTCGGAGGCGGCGATGGAGCGCAGATGGGCATCGATCAGAGCGCTGGGCACCCGCCCGAAGTCGAAGCGCTGAACCCGGGAGCGGACCGTGTCGGGGACCTTGTGGGGCTCGGTGGTGCAGAGGATGAAGAGGACGTGGGTGGGCGGCTCCTCGAGGGTCTTGAGGAAGGCGTTCCAGGCCTCCGTGGTGAGCATGTGGGCCTCGTCGATGATGTAGACCTTGGAGCGGAGCCGGGCCGGCAGGTAGCGGACGCGCTCGCGGAGCTCGCGCATCTCATCGATGCCGCGGTTGCTGGCGGCGTCGATCTCGAGGACGTCCACTGCCGACCCGTCGAGGATCTCGATGCAGGCCGAGCACCGGTTGCACGGCTCGCCGTCGACCGGCTCCAGGCAGTTGACGGCGCGGGCCAGGATCCGGGCCGTCGAGGTCTTGCCGGTCCCCCGGATGCCCGCGAAGAGGTAGGCGTGGGCGAGCTGACCGGCGCGCAGCTCGTTGCTCAGGGTGCGGACGATGTGGTCCTGGCCGATCAGGTCAGCGAGGACCGCCGACCGGTACTTGCGGTAGAGGGCGGTCACGTCCGCCGACGATAGCCGACCCGCCCCCCGGGGCGGGCGGACCCGGGCGGACCGGCGCCCCGGGGACCTCATGCGACCGGCCGGCGCGCGCAGCGCGCCCCCGTGGCGGGGTGATCCGGGTCTGGCTCTGCCGGTCCGGCGAGGGACGGCGAGCCCCTCAGAGAAGAGGAGGGGCCCCCACGCGACCTACCGCGTGGGGAAGTCGCGCACCCCACGTCGTTGGCACGCCACCGGCGCTCACCCGGTCCACCGGCTCAGGCCAGGTTGATTGCGGCACCCCCGGGGGACCGCTTAGCGCTGCTTCCTTCCGGACCTGACGCGGTTCACGGGCCCGGGCTGCGCAGGACCCAACCATCAACGCCGGTGAGATCGGAGCGGACCCGGCAGCGCGCCCCCTCGGTGGGGAATTCGACCCCGCTATAGCGGATTGCGGGTTACAGGGCACCGCTGGCTCCCCGTCTAGCGCGACCGCCGTCCATTGTACCGGGCGGCCGGCCGCACCGATGGCCCGGCCTCACCTTCCCGGTGCGCCGGCCTGGGTGGGTGCGCCGGCTGCCGGTCCGAGCGGACGCCGACTCGGGCCACCCGGGCCGGGCGGGTCAGCGCAGCGCGGCGGCGGCCACGCTGGCCGCGTACAGGAGCGGCCCCGCCACCAGCGACGCCGCGATCCCGAAGCCGGCGCACGCCATGGCCACCACACCGGCCAGCCGCGGTGTCGTGGAGACGACGGCCGGCAGCTCTTCGTCCTCGACGAAGAGCGTGGCGATCCAGCGCAGCACCGGGACCGTGTAGGTGACCGAGGCGAGCACGACGGCCGCGGCCACCCAGGGGTAGCCGGCCGATACCACGGACCCGACGATCAGGATGCGGGCGATGAACCCCGCCAGGGGCGGCAGCCCGGCCAGCCCGGCGAGGCCCAGGCCGAGAAGCACCGCGGTGGTCGGGGAGCGCCGGGCCAGGCCCCGGAGGTCGCTGAGCCGGCTGCCGATGCCATCCGCGTCCAGCCTCGCCACTGCCAGAAAGCTGGCCTGGATCGATAGCACGAAGACGACGAGGGCGAAGAGGAGGGCGGTGACCCCGCCGGCGGGCTCGTAGTCGCGACCGAGGCCACCGGCCACCAGGGCGGTGACCAGGAGGCCGCCCTGGAGGCAGGCACCGAGGCCGATCAGGCGGCGAACGCTCCCCGCGACCAGGCTGAGAAGGGCCGGGTACAGGGAGGCGGCCGCTCCGAGCACGGCGGCCAGGACCACCCAGGGTCGCAAGCTGGCGCTGAAGCCGCTGACCATGACCCGGACCAGGGCGATGCCGCCTGCCACGATCGCCAGGCTCACCACGGCGCCCCCCACCGCGCCGCTGCTGACCGCCGCCACCTGGAGCAGCCAGCGGTGCAGGGGCGGTGCTCCCACCAGGAAGGCGAGGCCGAGCAGGGTGAGGGCAAGACCCAGGCCCTCCAGCGGGGCGGCATGGACGAACTGGTCGCGTGTCGCCGCCAGGTCGGTGCTGCCGGTCGCCCCGTAGATGACGGCCAGGCCGTAGAGCAGGAGGGCGAGCGCCACCCCGGCGCTGGCCAGCGAGCGAAAGGCGACCTCCCCGGGCGCCTCGGCGGCCTTCTCCAGCGCCACCAGGCCGACCAGGCTGGTGACCAGGAGAGCGACGCCGACCACCAGCATCGCCATCTCCCACTGGACCGCGATCACCGTCCCGCCGGCGGTCGCGCTCAGCACCAGGGCCTGGAAGGCGGGCGTCCGCGAGCCGAGACGTCCGCCGGCCGCGCCGCTGCTCAGGGTGGCGACCAGCCCGGTGGCGCAGAGCAGCAGGGTGGCGAAGGCTTCGAACTGGTCGGCGACCACGCCGCCGGAGTAGGCGGCGAGGCCGAGCCCGCTGGTGTGCTTCAGCGCGTTGAACGTGATCACGGCGGCGATGCCCGCTCCCACCAGCGCGATCGAGCCGAGCCAGCGATGGAAGGACGGCGGCAGCCCGGGGCGGCGCCAGCCCAGCAGGGCGACCACGCCGGCCAGCACCACGAGCAGCCCGGTCGGCAGCATCGTGACGAACACGGCGGCACCGTTGGGATCGGCCATCAGCTCGTCCCCGGGAAGAGGATGTACTCCGCGCCGTTCTGGAAGAGGCCGACGAAGTGGCCCGGCAGGACTCCCACCACGACGATCACCAGGGCAAGGATGCCGAGGCAGGTCAGCTCCAGCGGCCCGAGGTCGCGGACCCGCGTGAAGGTGTCGCGTGAGCTCCCGAGGAAGATGCGCTGGGCGGTCCAGAGCAGGACCCCGGCCCCCAGGAGGGTCCCCGCGAGGACGACGGTCGTCGCCCACCGGTGGGCCGGGAACGACCCGGTGAACACCAGGAAGTTGCCGGTGAAGCCGGCGAGGAGGGGAACCCCGGCGGCGCTCAGGCTGGCCAGCAGCCAGAACGCCGAGAGGTATGGCGCCTGCCAGGCCAGCCCGCCGAGTTGGGAGATGCGCACGCGCCGGGTCCGCTCCTGGATGCCGGAGGCCAGCAGCATCAGCACGGCGACCGCCAGGCCGCGGCCGATCAGCAGGTACATGATCCCGGTGACCGAGATCGTGGTGTGGCCCGCGACCCCGAGCAGCACCACCCCCATCAGGATGGTGCCCACGTGCCCGATCAGACGTCGGAGGTCGTCGGCACGCAGCGCGGCCAGACCCGCCCAGACGACGGTCACCACCGCCAGGGCGGCGAAGAAGAGCGAATAGCCGACGGCCACCTTGGGGAAGAACCCGACCGCGATCTGGACCAGGCCGAATGCGCCGAGGCTCGGCAGGATTGCCGCGAAGACCGCGGAGAGCACCCCGGTGCTGTCCTCCTCCAGATCGAGGAGCGCGCCGTGGAGAGGAACGACGGCCATCGCCAGCAGGAAGGCGGCGGTGATGAGCCAGAAGGCGACGGCGTCCCCGGAGCCCGGAAGCGTCTGCGGGGTGACGCCCATGTCGAAGCTGTGGGTCCCGGCCTGGAAGGCGATCAGCGCGGCTGCGATGGTCAGCAGTCCCGCGGACACCAGGCTCCCGGCGGCGTAGCGGGCGGCGGCCCGGGCTCGGTGGCCGTGCCCGAAGGCACGGACCAGCAGGTACACGGGCGCGATGGGCAGGGTCCAGAAGAAGAGGAAGAGGACCCAGTCGTAGGAGACCAGGATCCCCATGGCGGCCGTCTCCAGGGTCAGCAGGGAGACGGTGAGCAGCTTGACGTGGCGCTCGTTGCGCCAGGCCGCCAGCGCGGCGCAGAAGAAGACCACCGCGACCATCAGGATCATGGCCAGCGCGAGGGCATCGGCGTCGAGGTGATACGTCGAGGCGAGCGGGAAGGAGGAGAGCCAGTTGTGCCGCTCGGCGAGGTCCCCGGCGGGACGGCCACCGGTCCCAACCGCCACGTCGGCGATCTGGCTCTCCAGGGCCCAGACGGCGAAGAAGAGCGCCGCACCGGCCCCGGAGGAGCCCAGGGACTTGATGCGCCTTCTGTGCTCCGGGGTGGCGTCCGGCATGAACAGCACCACCAGGGCGAAGACCAGAGCGATCCACACCAAGGCGGTGTAGACGACGGTCGGGAAGCTCACCCCGGTGGTGGTGGTGGTGGTCGTGGTCTGGGCGAGGAAGCTCATGTCGTGTGCACCGGGAAGTGCCCGCCCGCCGCCAGCACGCTGGCTCCGACCAGGAGCAGGACGATCACCAGCGTCACCCCGAGCCCGAGCCGCAGCCGCCGGGCCCGGATCCGCTCCAGGGACCAGGCCGCCACCTCGACCCCCTCGCCCGGGGAGTCATAGAGCGGCTCGACCAGGTCGCGGTCGAGCGCCACCACCTCACCCGCCAGGACGCCCCCGACGCGGCCGGCCAGAGCCGCCGTCCACCGGACCGCCGCGGGGGCGGCCGGGGCCAGGCGGGCGAGCGGAAGCCGGGCCCACAGACGGGCGAGCCCCAGGCGCGGGACCAGCGCGCCGCCGGCCACCCCGACGATCAGCGCGGCCGCGGCGACGGCGAGCGCCCCGCCCTCGAGGGGCAGGACCTGGTGGCTCCCTCCGAAGTAGACCCAGCGGCTGAAGGTGAGGGCGGGCACGCGCCCCTTGCCCTGGCCGAAGCCGGTGATGCCCGGGAGACCGATGACGACGGCGCCCACCGTGGCGGCGGCGGCCCACGCCTGGAGGGTCCGGAAGCGCGGCTCGGCCTCGACGAGCTTCTCGGCGAGGAAACCGCGGCGCGCCGCCGGCGCACCGGCGCAGACGGTGACCAGGAGGCGGACGGCATAGAGAGCGGTGAGCAGCACGGCGAGGATGGCCAGCCCCGCGACCAGGTCACGGACCCACACGGTCATGTGCCCGCCGTTGGGGAACCGGTTGAGGAACACCGTCGAGATCACGTCGTAGCCCACCAGGTCGAGGCCGCCGGCGGCCACCGCCCAGAGACCGAGACCGAGGCTGGTGCGGCGCAGCCGGGCCCAGGCGCCGCCCATCTGGCTGATGTCGCGGGTCTGATAGGCGCGGGCGAGGCCCCCGGCCGTGACCAGGAGCAGAAGGGTCAGGGGGGCGCTCACGAAGGTGATCAGCAGGCCGGCGCTGTACCCGCCCGCGCCCAGGGCGGTGATCGCGAGGGCGATCTGCGCCGCAGCGGACAGCAGCGCCACCCGGTAGATGTCGCGCGAGAGCAGGCAGGAGGCGCTCAGCCACACGGCGCCGACCGCACCGATGACGGCGACGACGCTCAGCACATGGTGGGTGACCAGGAGCAGGTCGTACACGCGCGCCAGCAGCACCACGCCCGTGAGCAGCGAGGCGGCCACGATCGCGAGCACCGGAAGCGGGGCCTCGCGCAGCCCCGTGAGCCAGCCGGTGAACGGGAGCTGGGCGGCGCGCGCCAGGGCGGCGACCACGAGCAGGCCCGCCAGGATGACCAGGCTGCGGTAGCCCAGGCCGGTGACCGTCCACCGGGCCGCGGCGTCCCACGCCGGGTCGAGGAGGCGGAAGTCGGTCACGTCCAGGGACCCGGTTGACGGGGTCGTCTCGAGACCGATGAACGAGCCCAGCTTGTCCACGAGGAAGGCCATGGCGAGCAGGAGGGTGAGATCGGCACCGAGGAGGACCCCGAAGGCCCACCGCGCCGGTACGGAGCTGTCCTGCCGGTGCCACCAGTGGAGGGCCAGCACGAGGGTGGTCCCGGACATGGCGCCCAGGGTCAGCCACACCTGGAAGAGCCCGGGGCTCGCCACCATCCCGATCATCGCCGAGGCGAAGAAGGAGGTCGCCCAGAAGAAACGCCGGTAGCCGGCGTCGCGCTGCAGCATCGAGGTCGCGAGACCCTGGACCACGAGGACGAGGAAGGGGATCAGGGCCATGAAGCTGGCGCTCAGGTTGTCGACGCGGACGCCCACCGCCACCTGGTAGGTGGAGGGGAAGATCGCGGTCTCGCTCGGGTCCGGCGCCAGGGAGAGGAAGTTGAGCGTGGAGAGGAAGGGGGTGACGCTGGTGGTCTCGTGGGCGAGACGGTATCCGAGCACCACCAGGGCCACGACCAGGCTCCCGCCCACGAAGCCCATGCAGACCTGCGCCGCTCGCCGCGGGGTTTCGGCGACGAAGGAGACGCCGCAGCCAAGGAGCGGCAGCAGCAGGATCGCCCAGGCGTACGAATACATCAGTGGGGCTCCGCCTCGACGTCGACGTAGTCGTCGGTGTCCAGGCTCTCGCGGCGGCGCCGCAGCAGCGCCACAAGGGACGCGCCGACGAGTGTCTCGGCGGCGCAGACGACCACCGCCGCGAGCGCGACCACCTCGCCCTGCGGCGGGCCCAGGCTCCCGCCGCCGGCGGCGGTGAAGCCCGCGAAGGCGATCACCGGCGCCAGGAGCAGGACCGCGACGCTGACCAGCACGCCGAAGGCGTCGCGCCGGGTCACGAGTCCGAACGCCCCGATCGCGAAGACGATGCCGCTCAGGATGGCGACCGGGCCGGGACCGACGGTCATTGGCCCCCTCCCGTCCTGGCCGTGTCGCGCAGACGGCGGGCGGCGGCGCGGTCCTGGCGGCGGCGGCGCATCCTCTCCTCCCGTTCCTGGCGGGCCCGGCGGCGCTCGTGCTGCTCGGCCTCGTCGGGGCTGGTCCGTCCGATCACGAGGGCGACCAGCACCGCCGCCACGCCGACCACGACCAGCAGCCCGGTGGTCACCGGCGCCTCGTGGTGGAGGACGCTGCTCAGCGCCGTCTTGATCCCCGACAGGTGCCAGCCCCCACCGCCCGCCAGCGCGGCTCCGTCGAGAACGACCACGGCCAGCACCGCCAGGCCGAGGCCGTAGGGCCACCGGCCGAGCGACACCGGCCGCCCCCGGCGCCCGAACCCGCCCCGCCGGGCCATCTCGAGCACCACCCCGAGGGTGGCGAGCAGGAGGACGACCTCGAGGAGGGCGAGCAGGTACTCGCCGGCCACCACCAGGAAGACGCCGATCGACACGGCCACGGCCGCCACCGCCACCGCGGACTGGCGTGGGCCCCGGAGCAGCACGGCGGCGGCGCAGCTCACCACCACCAGGACCGCCGCCACGTAGAAGCCGATGGCGCTCATGAGCGCCCGGTACCGAGGTGCTCGCTGAGGAGCTGCGGAACGAGACGGCTGCCGGACCCGGACATCGCCGCGAGATTGTACCGGTGGGGAGTGGCCCCCCCATCATTCAGACGGAGTCGTCCTCGTCCAGGCCTCGATGAGGCGGGGGGGTCCAGCGCTGCTCCGGGGGGACCACGTGCTCCAGGAAGAGCACCAGGCTGAGGCCGAGCAGACCCAGGATCAGACCGGCGATGGTCACCTCGTCGAGGTACAGCGGGACCAGGGGGACCTTCACCGAGAGGTCCCAGATGCTGGCCGGACGCCCGGTCCCCGCCACCGCGTTGCGCTCGCCCACCAGGCCGACGACGAAGAGCGCCGCCCCCACGCCGGTCAGGTGGAAGAGCCAGTTGTGGTGGCGCACCGCGAACCAGAAGCTGAAGGCCGCCACCGCACAGCCGAGCATCACGGCGACGGACGCGAGGACGATCTGGTACCACTGGGGCGCCATCAGGCCGACTCCTCCACGACCCCTCCCCCGAGGACCTCGTCGCCTCGGTAGAGGACCACCGCCTGACCCGGCGAGACCTGGCCGGCCGGTTCGGTGAATCGCACCTCGACTGAGCGCGCGCCGGCGGCGACCACCCGGGCGGGGTGCGGCCGCCCGTGAGCCCGCAGTTGAGCATCGACGTCGGCGCCGGGCTCGGGGCGGGTGCTCACCCAGCGGCAGTCCCCCGCACGGAGCCAGGTGCGCCGGAGCGCGCCCACCGGCCCGACGACGACCCGGTTGGCGGCGGCGTCGAGCTCGAGGACGTAGAGCGGAGCCGCGTCGGGCCGCTCCGGCCTGATCCCCAGCCGGCTGCGCTGACCGACCGTGTAGAAGGGAAGGCCACGGTGCTCGCCCAGCAGGTGCCCCTCCCGGTCGTGGATCGGCCCCGGTCGGAACCGCCCGGCGAGGCGTCTGCTCAGCTCGGCGGCCAGATCGTCGCCGACGAAGCACAGCTCCTGGGAGTCGGGTTTGGCTGCTGTGCCCAGCTCGAGACCGGCGGCCTCGGCCCGCACCTCGGCCTTGCTCTCGACGCCTCCGAGGGGAAAGAGCACGGCCCCCAGCTGCTCCTGGTCGAGGCGGTGGAGGGTGTAGGCCTGGTCCTTGCGCGCCTCCCTGGACCGGTGGAGGGTCCAGCTGCCGTCGCGCCGCCCGACCCGGGCGTAGTGGCCGGTGGCGACGTGGGTGGCCCCGATGGCGCGGGCCCGGGAGAGGAGGACGCCGAACTTGACCCGCTGATTGCAGCGCACGCACGGGTTGGGGGTCCGGCCGGCCGCGTAGTCGTCCTCGAAGCCGGCGATGACCTCAGCGCTGAACTCCTCCTCGAGATTCCAGACGAGGTGGCGGATGCCCAGGCGGTTGGCGACCCGGCGGGCGTCCTCGACGGCGTCCACCGAGCAGCAGCCCCGGTCGCGGGCCTGCTCGCGGCCGGCCGGCCACATGGCCAGGGTGATGCCGACGGTCTCGACGCCGCGCACCACGCAGCGCGCCGCGGCCACGCTGCTGTCGACCCCACCCGACATGGCCACCGCCACCACGGCGTCGCGGGGCAGCAGGGCGAAGGGGTCGACCGGCACGGCCGCGGGGGCGATGCCGGGCACGGCGACGACGGTCATCCCGGAAAGCCTACGCGGGTCCGGGGCGGGGTCTCCGCCCAGCATCCCCGGCCAGCGCCGGTCAGGCGATGCTGCCCCGGGGCACGACCCACTGGCAGCCGCCGGCGACCGCGGGGACGATGGAGATGTCGTCGCCCGCGGCGACCTGGGTGTCCAGTCCCGCCGCCGAATCGGATGTCCGCGTCGTTGACGTAGATGTTGATGAACTGGCGGAGCTTGCCCCCGTCGTCGTAGAGGCGGTCCCGGAAGCCGGGGTAGCGAACCTCGAGGTCGGCCAGGGCCGCGGCGACGGTGCCGCCCTCGACCTCGACCTGGGAGCTGCCGGCGGTCAGCCGGCGCAGCGGACCGGGGACGCGAACGTTGACTGGCATGGGCCGGAGTATACGGGCGGGGCTGCGCGACGCGGCCGCGCGCGCCCCGCGCCGATCGCGTTGCGGTGCCGCACCCGATGCTCGCTCGACAACCCGCCGGTCGGGCCGGCGACCCCCACCTCGAGGCCTCGGCCTACGGGGCGGGCGGCAGCTCCACCACCAGCGGGCTCCGCTCGGCGCGCGCCGGCGCCCCCGCCACCAGGTCGTCGTAGCAGAGCTGGGACCACGACTCCATGCTGAGGTAGTAGCGGCGCATCGCCTCCAGGGTCATGGTCTCCCCCTCGAGCTTGTGGGTCTCCCGCACCGTCGACGGGGCCCGCCTCGGGCTCCACCAGGAAGACCAGGCCGAGATGGACCCGCCCCACCGGGGTCGAGTCCTCGTTGAGCAGGGCCACCAGCCGCGCCGTCGCCGGCGCCGGGGAGACGATCTCCTCCTGCCACTCGCGCATCAGTCCACCCACCACCGGGTCGAACCGCTCCCCGTCCCCCGGGTTGACGTGCCCGCCCACTCCCAGCGAGTAGAGGTTGTGAAGCCGCCGCTCGCTGGAGTGACGGAGCCGCCGGGTGATCAGGTAGGTGTCGTCGTCGGGATGGTGGACGATGCAGTAGGGGATCACCTGCTGCTGGGTGGGGTCGTCCTCGACCAGGTGGCGGGGCCGGTACTCGCTGCAGGCCCGGATGGTGCGCAGCACCCGCTCCAGGCCCCGCGTGACCAGGCCGTGCCAGACGTTGCCGGGGAAGATGGTCGTCCGGGCGATGCAGAGGACGTCCTCGTCCGCGTGCGCGTGCGCAACTCCGAGCGTGGCGGCAGGCGACGAGACGCTCATGCCCTCCTCCGTGTCGTGGGCCCCAGGTGCTCGCAACGGTACACCGTCGAGGGCATCGGGCACAGTGTCAGGACTCGGCCCGGACCGGGTTGCGGAGGACCCCGATCCCCTCGATCTCGACCTCCACGACGTCCCCGTCGCTCAGCGGCCCCACTCCGGCCGGGGTCCCGGTGAAGACCGCATCACCCGGCTCGAGGGTCATGCAATCGCTGATGTAGGCGAGCAGCTCCCCGACCCCGAGGACCATCTCGCGACTGCTGGCCCGCTGACGGACCTGGCCATTGACCCGGGTGAGGATGCCGGCATCCGAGGGGTCGAGGGCGACCACCCGGGGCCCGAGGGCGCAGAAGGTGTCGAACCCCTTGGCCCGGGTCCACTGCTCCTCGGCGGCCTGGATCTCCCGGGCGGTGACGTCGTTGCCGCAGGTGTAGCCGCGCACCCCCTCCAAGGCGGCCGCGGGGGTGGCGTGGCGGAGGCGGCTGCCGACGATGGCGACCAATTCGCCCTCGTAGTCGATCCGCGAGAGTCCGGCCGGCAGCCGTGGGAGCACGATGGCGTCCCCATCCCCGATCACCGACGACGGCGGCTTGAGGAAGAGGATCGGGTCGGGGGCGAGGGCGTGGCCCAGCTCGTCGGCGTGCTCGCGGTAGTTCCGCCCCACGCAGACGATCTTGCCGGGACGCTCCACGACGCCCATCCGCCAGGCAACCTCCGTGCTCTGCCGCGTACCCGGATTGTTCCATCCGAAGGGCTGCCGGCGGAGCCGCGGCGGCCGCGATGCCCGACCATTGACGGATGCGCGTGCCCGAGGACCCGGTCCGATTGCGGTTCGCACCCCGCTCCGGCCGGCGCCGCCGTGCCTGAGCTGCCCGAGGTCCAGGCGCTCGCGGAGAGCCTCGACCGCCGCCTGCGGGGGCGGCGCATCGCCGGGCTGACGATCGCGTCCGTCGCCGCCCTCAAGACGTACGACCCACCGGTGACCGCGCTCGCGGGGCGCACCGTCGCCGGGGTGGGGCGCCACGGCAAGTTCCTCGACCTCGAGGCGGATGAGGCCGGCGCCGGCGGCGCGGAACCTTCCTCGCTGCACCTGGTCGCCCACCTCAGCCGGGGCGGCTGGGTCCGCTGGCGGGAGAGTGCCTCCGACACCCGGCTGGCCCAGCGCGGGCCGCTGGCGGCCCGGCTCCGCTTCGACGACGGCGCCGGCCTCGACCTCACCGAGCAGGGCACCGAGAAGCGGCTCGCCCTCTACGTGGTCCGCGACCCCGCCGACGTCCCCGGGGTGAGCCGGCTGGGGGTGGACGCGCTGGACGAGGGATTGGACCGTGGGCGGCTGGGGGACTTGCTGCGCGGACGCCCGGGAACGCTCAAGAGCGTGCTCGCCGATCAGAGCGTCATCGCCGGGGTGGGCAACGCCTACTCCGACGAGATCCTGCACGCCGCCCGCCTCTCCCCCTTCGCCCGGGCCGACCGGCTCGACGGCGCCGCAATCGAGCGCCTGCTGACGGCGCTCCGCGAGACGCTCGGCTCCGCCCTGGAGCAGGCGCGCGCCCTGGAGATCGGCGAGCTCAAGGAGAGCAAGCGCGCCGGGATGCGGGTCCATGGCCGGACCGGCGAGCCCTGCCCGGTGTGCGGCGACACGGTGCGCGAGGTGTCGCTGGCGTCGCGCTCCTTCCAGTACTGCCCGGGGTGCCAGACCGGGGGCAGGATCTACGCCGACCGGCGGATGTCACGCCTGCTCCGCTGACACCTCCGCGTGCCGGGCGTGGCGCTTCCGGGTGCCGGCGCTCCACCGGGCGGCCGGTGCTACCTTGCCTCGATGAGCCTCCTCCATCCCGCGGTGCGGGCATGGTTCGAAGCGCGGTTCCCGGAGGGTCCCACCCCCGCGCAGGCCGAGGGCTGGCCGCACATCGCGGCCCGCGAGTCGACCCTGATCGCCGCCCCCACAGGCTCGGGCAAGACCCTGGCCGGCTTCCTCACCGCGATCGACGAGCTGTACCGCGCCGCCGCCCGCGGGGAGAGCGTGGAGGGCGTCACCCAGGTCGTCTACGTCTCGCCGCTGAAGGCGCTGGCCGTCGACGTCCATCAGAACCTCAAGGTGCCGCTGCGGGAGATCGCCGAGGTGGCCGCCTCGCTGGGGATGGCGGCACCGGCGCTGCGGGTCGAGGTCCGCACCGGAGACACCCCGCCCTCGGCGCGGGCGGCGATGGCCCGCCGCCCGCCCAACTTCCTGGTCACCACCCCGGAGTCCCTCTACCTGCTGGTGACCGCAGCGCGCAGCCGCGCCACCCTCGGAGAGGTGCGCACCGTCATCGTCGACGAGATCCACGCCGTGGCCCGGGACAAGCGCGGAGCCCACCTGGCCCTGACCCTGGAGCGCCTGGAGGCCCTCTGCGCGCAGCCACCGGTGCGGGTCGGTCTCTCCGCCACCCAGCGCCCCATCGAGACCATCGCCCGGCTGCTGGTGGGCGCCGGTCCGGACCGCGAGGACGCCTCGGGGCGGCCCCGCTGCGCGATCGTCGACACCGGCCACCGCCGTGCGCTCGACATCGCCGTCGAGCTGCCCGAGGAGGAGCTGGGGGCGGTCACCAGCCGGGAGGAGCTCGACGACATCGTCGGACGCATCGCCACCCAGGTGGCTGCGCACCGCACCACGCTGGTCTTCGTCAACACCCGGCGGATGTCCGAGCGCATCGCCCACCTGCTGGCCGCCCGACTCGGCGACGACGCCGTGATGGCCCACCACGGCAGCCTCTCCCGGGAGCGCCGCAGCCTGGTCGAATCGCGGCTGCGAGCCGGTGAGCTGCGCGCCCTGGTGGCCACCGCTTCACTCGAGCTGGGCATCGACATCGGGCCGGTCGACATGGTCTGCCAGATCGCCTCGCCGCGCAGCCTGGCCACCTTCCTCCAGCGGGTGGGCCGTTCCGGGCACCACCGGGGTGCCACCCCGAAGGGACGCCTCTTTCCGATGACCCGCGACGACCTGGTGGAGTGCTGCGCTCTGCTCGCCGGGGTGCGCGCGGGGCGGCTGGACGCGATCGAGCCGCCGGTCGCGCCGCTCGACATCCTCGCCCAGCAGCTGGTCGCGGAGTGCGCGGCCCGTTCCCAGGCGGAGGTCGGGCTGACGGAGCCCGCCAGCCGTCCCGAGCGGCAGCGGGCCCCGCGCGCCGGAGCGTACGCCGCCGGCGCGGATCACGGGGTCGCCGAGGATGACCTGTATCAGCTGGTCCGGCGGGCAGCACCCTTCGCCGGCCTGGCGCGGGAGGAATTCGACGAGGTGGTGGAGCTGCTCTCCACCGGGGTCGCCACCGGGCGGGGCACCGCCGGCGGGTACCTGCACCGCGACCGCGTCCATCGCCGGCTCCGCGCCCGGCGGGGCGCCCGGCTGGCCGCGCTCACCTCGGGAGGGGCGATCCCGGAGAGCGGTGACTACCGGGTGGTGGCCGAGCCCGACGACACCGTGGTGGGCAGCGTCAACGAGGACTGGGCGATCGAGTCGATGGCCGGCGACGTCTTCCTGCTCGGCAGCACCTCGTGGCGGATCACCCGGGTCAGCGCGGGCACGGTGCGCGTGGTCGACGCCCAGGGTCTGCCGCCATCGGTCCCCTTCTGGCTGGGGGAGGCGCCGGGACGCACGCGCGAGCTCTCCGAGGAGGTGTCGGCCCTCCGCGCCGGGGTCGACGAGGCGCTCTCCCGAGGGGATCCGGAGGCAGCGGTGGCCGGGGTGGTCGCCCGCTGCGGCGTCTCCGAGGAGGTGGCCGCGCAGGCGGTCGCGTACCTGGCCGCGGGGCGGGCCGCGCTCGGTCTGCTGCCCACCCGCGAGCGAATCGTCCTGGAGCGCTGCTTCGACTCGTCGGGTGGCACCCAGATCGTGGTGCACGCACCCTTCGGGGCACGGCTCAATCGCGGGCTCGGGCTAGCCCTGCGCAAGCGCTTCTGCGCCACCTTCGACTTCGAGCTCCAGGCGGCGGCCAGCGACGACGCGGTGCTGCTCTCCCTCGGGCCTCAGCACAGCCTGCCGCTCGAGGACGTGCCCCGGTTCCTCGCCTCCGCCACGGTCGAGGAGGTCCTGCGCCGCGCGGTGATCTTCTCGCCGATGTTCCCGGTGCGCTGGCGCTGGACGCTCACCCGGTCGCTGGTCGTGCTGCGCTTCAAGGGCGGCCGGCGCAACCCCGCCCCCCTCCAGCGCCTCCAGTCCGATGACGTGATGGCGGCGGTCTTCCCGGCGCTGGTCGCGTGCCAGAACGAGAACCCCACCGGGCCCGTCGAGCCGCCGGACCACCCGCTGGTGCGCCAGACCATGCACGACTGCCTCCACGAGGCGATGGACGTGGACTCTCTGCGCGCGCTGACCGCCCAGATCGAGGGCGGCGCGATCTCGGTCACCTGCCGGGACACCACCGAGCCCTCGGTGCTGGCGCACGAGATCCTCAACGGCCACCCCTACACGTTCCTGGACGACGCCCCGCTGGAGGAACGGCGGAGCCGAGCGGTCCCGCTCCGGCGCGGCCTCTCCATCGACCCGCGCGACCTGGCCGCCCTCGACCCCGCCGCCATCGTCCGGGTCCGCGACGAGGCCGCCGCCGACCCGCGCGACCCGGAGGAGCTGCACGACCTGCTGCTGGCGCTGGTGGTGGCCCGCCCGCGCGACGGCTGGCGGGAGTGGTTCGGGGCGCTGGAGGCGGACGCCAGGGCGCTGAGCGTGACGGCGGCGGGCGCGACCCTCTGGTGCGCGGTCGAGTCACGCCACCTGGTCGAGGCCATGCTGCCCGTGGCGGCCTTCGGCCCCGACCTGCTGCCGCCGCCCGGCTGCGCCGAGACCGACGACCCCGGGGGGGCCGCGGCGCTGGCGCTGCGCGGCCATCTGGAGCTGTGCGGCCCGGTGACCGCGATCGACCTCGCGGCCGCCACCTCCCTCCCCGCGGGCCTGATCGCCTCCGGACTGGCCCGGCTGGAGGCGGAGGGTGTCGCGGTCCGCGGCGCATTCGACCCGAACCTCGAGGGCGAGCAGTGGTGCTCACGGCGGCTCCTGATGCGCATCCACTCGTACACGCGGGAGCGGCTGCGCCGCGAGATCGCCCCGGTGAGCCCGCGCGACCTGATGCGCTTCCTGCTCCGCTGGCAGGGGGTGTCCCCGGGAGCGCAGCGCGAGGGCCGCGCCGGCGTTGCCGCCGCTATCGCCCAGCTCCAGGGCACCGAGGCGCCCGCCGGCGCCTGGGAGGCGGAGATCCTCCCCCGGCGCGTCGCCGGGTACCGTCCAGCGTGGCTCGACGACCTCTGCCTCTCGGGGAGCGTGGCCTGGGGCCGGCTGCGGGTGCGCGACGCCGACCCGGAGGCGGGCGGGCGCAGCCGGCCCTTCCCCTCCCGGGCCACGCCGGTGACGCTGGTGGTGCGCGGTGACCTGCCCTGGCTGCTCCAGGCGGTGCGCGGCGCAGCCCGGCCGTCCGAGCCGAGAGGGGCGCCACCCGCGACGTCATCGCGGTGCTGCGCGAGCACGGGGCGCTCTTCACCGGCGACGTCGTCGCGCTCTCGCGACGCCTGCCCACGGAGGTCGTGGCGGGATTGTGGGACGCGGTCGGGCGGGGACTGGTCAGCGCCGACGGCTTCGCCGCGGTGCGCTCACTGCTCGACGGCCACCGCCACGGCGGCCCACGTCACGGACGCGGCCTCCGGCGCGGCGCCGCGGGGATCGCCGCCGGGGAGGGGCGCTGGTCGCTGCTGCCGGAGGCCGCGCCGGTCGCCGATCGCGACGCTCTGGCGGAGGCGGTGGCCGAGCAGCTGCTGGCGCGCTGGGGCGTCGTCTTCCACGACCTGCTGGCCCGCGAGACGCTGGCGGTCCCGTGGCGCGAGATCCTCTGGGCGCTCCGGCGGATGGAGGCACGGGGCACGGCCCGCGGCGGCCGCTTCGTCAACGGCTTCGCCGGCGAGCAGTACGCCCTGCCGGAGGCCGTCGACATGCTGCGCACGGTGCGCCGCGGCGCGCTCGACGGTGAGCTGATCACGCTGTCGGCGGCCGACCCGCTGAACCTGATGGGGATCGTCGTCCCCGGACCGCGGATCCCCGCCCTGCACACCAACGCGGTGAGCTTCCGTGATGGGGTCCCCGAGGCGGCGCCGGCTCACCCTCGGGCCGCCGTCGAGGTGCGCCTGCCGGCCGCTGTGTAGACGGCGACCGCTCCCGAGTGGTCTCGATCAGCCGAAGCGCCCGGGCAGCCGGCGCCGCCGACGGCCCAGACGTCTCCCGCAGGACGGCTATGCCGACGAGAGGTGGTCGAGGTCGGTGAAGAAGTCGGGGTAGGAGATGGCGACCGACTCCGCACCCGCGATGTGAGTGAACCCCGGACCCGCGGCGAGGCATCCGGCCACCGCGAAGGCCATGGCCAGGCGGTGGTCGCCGGCGGCATCGACGGCGGCCGGGACCAGCCGGGCCGGCCCCTCGATGACCAGCCCGTCCGGGAGCGTCTCGCAGGTGGCGCCCATCCGCCTCAATCCCTCGGCCAGGTGGGCGATCCGATCGGACTCCTTGGCCCTGAGCTCGGCGGCGTCGCGAATCTCGGTCACCCCCTCCGCCTGGGTGGCGAGCACGGCGATGACCGGCAGCTCGTCGATGAGCCGGGGGACCAGCCCACCCCCGATCCTGGTGCCGTGCAGCGGTCCGCCGCGCACCTCCACGTCACCGACCCGCTCCACCCCGCCGGCGGGCTCTCGCTCGCCGATGTCGACCGCGGCGCCCATGGCCCGGAGCACCTCGATGACCCCGTCACGCCCGGGGTTGAGCCCCACCCCGGGGCAGCTGACCCGCCAGCCCTCGCGAGCGGCGGCCAGGCAGAGGAAGAAGGCGGCCGAGCTGATGTCGCCGGGGATGCGCACGCCGAACGGCTGCGGCGGGCCGGGGGTGACGGTGACCCTGCCCGCCGCGCTCACCACGTCGATGCCGCAGAGCCGGAGGAGTCGCTCGGTGTGGTCGCGGGTCAGCGCCGGCTCGACGACCGTGGTCGGTCCATCGGCGAAGAGGCCGGCGAGCAGCACCGCCGTCTTGACCTGGGCGCTCGGCACCGGCGGTGCGAAGGTGATCGCCCGGAGGGGGCGCCGCCCCTCGACGGTCATCGGAGCGGTGCCCTCCGGCCCCAGCCGGACCGCGGCCCCCATCTCCTGGAGCGGGGCGGCGATGCGGCGCATCGGCCGCCGCATCAGTGAGGCGTCACCCTCCAGGCAGACGGTGATGGGATGCCCGGCGACAGCCCCGGCGAGCATCCGCATGGTGCTCCCCGAGTTGCCGCAGTCGAGGCGGCCGGCGGGGGCGGTCAGGGCATGCTCCGGCCCGTTGCCCTCCACCATCGCGCGGCCGTCGCCGTGGATGCGCATGAAGACGCCGCACGCCTCCAGGCACGACGCGGTGTGGGCCACGTCCTCGCCCGGGGCCAGGCCGCCGAGGTAGCTGCGGCCGCGCGCCAGCGCTCCGAGGATCAGGGCGCGGTGGCTGATGCTCTTGTCCCCGGGCACCCGCACCTCGCCCTCCAAGCGGAAGATCGGCCTCAGGTTGACGGGGGACTCATCGGAGCGACGGCACGAAGCTCGAGGTGAGGCTCACCCGACCACGCCGACCCCGCGGAGCCCGCCGATGAACCGCGCCGCGATCGCCCCGGGGCCGTCACCGCCTTTGGCGATGGCATCGAGCAGCGCCGAACCGACCACCACCGCCTCGCAGTGACCCGCGAGCGTCTCCACGTGCTCGGGGCGCGAGATGCCGAAGCCGAGAGCGCGCGGCAGAGCGCTGACCGAGCGCACCCGGTCCAGCAGGTCCAGCGCCGCCGGGCTCACCCGTTCGCGAGCCCCGGTGGTGCCGGTGACGCTGACGCAGTAGACGAAGCCGGCGGCGGTGGCCGCCACCCGGGCCACCCGGGGGGTTGGCGTGGTTGGCGCCACCAGCGGGATGTGGGCCAGCCCGTGACTCGCCAGCGCCGCGGCCAGCGCGGCGGCCTCCTCGGCGGGGAGGTCGGGAACGATCACCCCGTCGACTCCGGCCCCGGCGCAGGCGGCCGCGAAGGCCTCCACCCCGACGGCCAGCACCGGGTTGATGTAGGTCATCACCGCCACCGGGATGGTCAGGCCCGCGGTCCGGGCCTCGGTCACCTGGGCGATCGCCCGGGCGGGGGTCATCCCCTGCTCCAGGGCGCGCCAGCCGGTGCGCTGGATGGTGGGGCCGTCGGCCAGCGGGTCGCTGAAGGGGATGCCCACCTCGACCGCCAGGCTCCCCGCCCGCTGGCAGGCGAGCAGCAGCGGCGCGGTGTCGGCCGGCCCCGGGAAGCCGGCGGTGAGGTAGGGGATGATCCCGGGGCGCCCGTCGCCGACGCGCGCCGCGAATGCGGCCTCGAACCGGGCCGGCCCGGCGCCGGAGGCGGCGGTCATGGAGCCACGGACTCCGAGTCGCCGGCGGCCCGCACGGTGTCGATGTCCTTGTCGCCGCGACCGCTCAGGCAGACCAGCACCCGGCGCCCCGGGCCGAGCTCGCGGGCCCTGCGCTCCGCCACCGCCAGGGCGTGGCTGGACTCCAGCGCGGGGATGATCCCCTCCATCCGGCAGAGCCGGTGGAAGGCGCGCAGCGCCTCCTCGTCGGTGCAGACGACGTAGCGGGCCCGCTCCGAGTCACGGAGCGCCGAGTGCTCGGGGCCGACTCCGGGGTAGTCGAGCCCCGCCGAGATCGAATGGGTCTCGCGCACCTGGCCGTTCTCGTCCTGGAGCAGATAGCTGTACGCCCCGTGGAGGACGCCCGGCCGGCCCGCGACCAGGGACGCCGCGTGCTCGCCGGTACCGATCCCGCGACCCGCGGCCTCCACCCCGAGCAGCTCCACGTCCTCGTCCTCGATGAAGGCGGTGAAGATCCCGATGGCGTTGCTGCCCCCGCCGACGCAGGCGATCACCGAGTCGGGAAGCGCACCCCAGCGGCGCAGCGCCTCGGCCCGGGCCTCGTCGCCGATCACCCGCTGGAAACGCCTGACCAAGGTCGGGTAGGGGTGCGGCCCCACCACCGACCCGATCACGTAATGAGTGTTATGGACATTGGTGACCCAATCTCGGATGGCCTCGTTGGTGGCGTCCTTAAGGGTCCGGGATCCGCTGTCCACCGGCCGGACCTCGGCGCCGAGCAGGCCCATGCGGTAGACGTTGACCGCCTGCCGCCGGGTGTCCTCACGGCCCATGTAGACCACGCACTCGAGGCCGAAGCAGGCGCAGACGGTGGCCACCGCCACCCCGTGCTGGCCGGCCCCGGTCTCGGCGATGATGCGGGTCTTGCCCATCCGCCGGGCCAGCAGCACCTGGCCGAGCGCGTTGTTGAGCTTGTGGGCGCCGGTGTGGACGAGGTCCTCGCGCTTGAGCCAGATCTCGGCCCCGGCGCAGTCGGCGGTCAGCCGCCGGGCCAGGGTCAGCGGGGTGGGACGCCCGGCGTAGTCGCGCAGCCACGAGTCCAGCTCGGCCACGAAGGCGGGGTCGGCGAGCGCCTCGGTCATCGCCGTCTCCAGCTCCTCCACCGCGGGCACCAGGGTCTCGGGCACGTAGGCCCCGCCGTAGATCCCGAAGCGCCCGGCGGCGGTCATCGACCCGCCCCTCCGGCGCTGGTGCCGGCGCCCGGAGCCGTGGCCGCCACCCGGCCGCGCGCCTCCACCGCCGTGAAGGCCTCCCGGGCCGCGATCACGAAGTCGCGGACCCTGCCGGGATCCTTGACGCCGGGGCTCGACTCCAGCCCGCTGCTGGCGTCGACGCCATGCGGCCGGACCCGCTCGATGGCGGCGGCGACGTTGTCGGGGGTCAGCCCGCCGGCCAGGATGATGGGGCGGTGGGCGGCCACCTCGGCGGCGGTCTCGAGGTCGACCAGCCTGCCGGTGCCGCCGGGGAGTGCGCCGGCCCCCTCCGGCGGGCTGTCCAGAAGCAGCAGGCAGTCCGGCCACCAGTCGGTCGTGAAGGCGGCACCCCCGCTTACGGGATTGACGGCCCGGATCACGGTGACGTCGACCTCTCCGACGATCGAGGGCTCCACCCGGCCGTGGAGCTGGACCGCGTCGAGCCGGTGGCGGCGAGCCAGGCCGGCGCAGCGCTCGACCGACGGCTCGACCATCACCCCGACCAGGTCGGCGCGACCCGCCACGGCGGCGCGCACCGCGTCCGCGCTCGCGGCGTCCGCGTGGCGCGGGCTGCGCGCCTCGAGCACCACCCCGACCCAGTCGGCCCCGGCCTCGACCGCGCACTCGGCGATCTCGGGGGTGCGCACCCCGCAGACCTTGACGATCACCTGCGCATCATGCCGAACTCGACCCCCCGGGTTGAAGCGCGGACCGGTGCTCGACGGCCGTGCCCCCACCGGGCCCGATCCGCGACAGCGCGCGCTTGCCGGCGCCGGAGGTCACCGGGTGCTGCGCCGCCCAGCCCCCGCCGCGGCCGCGGCGGCCACCAGCTCGGCACAGAGGCCACCCGGGTCGGGGTGGCGCATCAGCGCCTCGCCGACCAGCACCGCGTCGGCCCCCTCCCCCACCAGGCGGGCGACGTCGGCGGCGCTGCGCACCCCGGACTCGGCGACGCTCACCACCCCGTCCGGGAGCAGCCGGCGCAGCCGGCAGAAGGTGCCCAGGTCGGTGCGGAGGCTGCGCAGGTCGCGGTTGTTGATGCCGACGCAGATCGCTCCGGCGGTCAGGGCGCGCTCCACCTGCCGCTCGTCGTGGACCTCGACCAGGGCCTGGGCGCCGGCCCGCCGCACCGCCTCCAGGCATTCGTCGAGGGCGCCGCCCTCGAGCACGGCGACGATCAGCAGCACCCAGTCGGCGCCGAGCACCCGGGACTCGGCGATCTGGACGGGATCAACCGTGAAGTCCTTGCGCAGCACCGGGATCTCGACCGCGGCCCGCACCGCCTCCAGGTCCGCCGGCGAGCCTCCGAAGTCGGCGCCGTCGGTGAGCACCGAGATCGCCGCCGCTCCGGCGCCGGCGTACGCGGCGGCGACCGCCCCCACGTCGAGGTCGGCGCGCAGGGAGCCGCCGCTCGGCGAGCGCCGCTTCAGCTCGGCGATGACCCGACCGCCGCGCAGCACCTCGACCCCGGGCGCCGGCGGCAGGTGCTCGGCCTTGGCCCAGATGGCCCCGCGACCGCAGCTGATCTCCTCGACCTCGCGTCGCTTCCGCTCGACGATCGGTCCGAGAGCGCCGAGATCGCTCACGGTGAGCCGCCAGGAGGGCGATGGGGCACGTCGTCGGAGTGGGGGCTTTCGCAGGCGGCGGTTGCAACGCCGCCGAGAACGAGGCGCGGACAGCGAAGCTGTCCGACGCCCGTCCCCCCGAAGACGATGTGCCCCGTCGCCCTCACGTCCGTGCTCCGAGCGGTGCCGTCGTCATCTCCAGGAAGTTCTCGAGGATGCGGTAGCCGGCGTCGGTGCCGATCGACTCGGGGTGGAACTGGACCCCGACCACGGGGTGCTCGCGGTGGCGCAGCGCCATGATGACCCCGTCGTCGGTGCGGGCGGTGGCCTCCAGGGAGGCGGGCAGGGTGGCGGGCTCCACCACCAGTGAGTGATACCGGGTCGCCGTGAAGGGATCGGGCACCCCGGCGAAGAGCCCGGAGCCATCGTGGCGGACCTGGCTCAGCTTTCCGTGCATCAGGGACGGGGCGCGCACCACCCGGCCACCGTACGCCTCACCGATGGCCTGATGGCCCAGGCACACCCCGAGGATGGGGATGCGAGCACCGAGCTCGCGGATCAGCTCCACCGAGATCCCGGCGTCGGCGGGGGTCCTGGGCCCTGGCGAGACCACCACCGCCGCCGGCCGGCGCTCCGCGATCGCCGCCACGGTGGCGGTGTCATTGCGCACCACCACGCAGCGGGCCCCCAGCTCGCCCAGCCGCTGGACCAGGTTGAAGGTGAAGGAGTCGTAGTTGTCGACAACCAGGACCGAATCTCCGAGATCGCGGTCGGGAAGGCTGAACTCCTCGTTCACGGGAGGCGCCACCGGCCGGGCGGGACGGTCGCGATCACGGTCGCTGGCCCTCCGCCGCGCCGGCCACGTCCGCCATACCGGCCACCGCCGCAGCCGCCCCCGCCGCCCCGGCCGCCTCCGTCGCCGCGGCCTCCTCGGCCGCCTCGGCCGCCGGGCGGAGCGACTCCGCGGCGATGGCCAGGGCGCGCAGCTTGTTGTCGATCTCCCGCGCCTCCTCGGCGGGGTCGGAGTCGGCGACGATGCCGGCCGCGGCCTGGAGGTGGAGCCGTCCCTGGCGGACCACCGCGGTGCGGAGGGCGATGGCGGTGTCCAGGCTGCCGCGGAAGTCGAGGTAGCCGACCGCGCCCGCGTAGGCGCCGCGGACCTCCGGCTCCAGCTCGGCGATGATCTCCATCGCCCGCACCTTGGGGGCGCCAGTGACGGTCCCGGCGGGGAAGCAGGCGCGCAGCGCGTCCACCGCCGAGAGGCCCGGACGCAGCCGGCCCCGGATCGAGGTCTCCAGGTGCATGACGTGCCCATAGCGGCGCACCGCCGCGTAGTCGCTCACCTCGACGCTGCCGATCTCGCAGACCCGGCCCACGTCGTTGCGGCCGAGGTCGACGAGCATCAGGTGCTCGGCCTGCTCCTTGGCGCTCTCATGGAGCTCGCGCTCCATGGCGGCGTCCTCCTCCGGGGTGCGTCCCCGGCGCCGGGTGCCGGCGATGGGGTGGTAGTCGACCCGCCCGTCGGCGGTCACCCGGACCAGCATCTCGGGACTGGTGCCGGCCAGGGCGCAGTCGTCGGTGCGGAGATAGAAGAGGTACGGACTGGGGTTCACCGCCCGCAGCGCCGCGTAGAGACGCAGTGGCGACACCGGGAAGTCGCGACTGAAGCGCCGTGACACCTGCACCTGGAAGATGTCCCCGGCCGCGATGTACTCGAGGCAGCGCTCCACGGCCGCGATGAAGCCGGCGCGGCTCAGGTTGGCGGCGGCGTCGGGGAGGGGCGCCGGCGTGGAGGGGTTGACGGCCACCGGGGGTGCCACCGCGACGGCCAGGCTCTCCGCCATCGCGTCCAGGCGGCGGACGCCCGCCGCGCGCGCCTCGGCCAGGTCGCCATCGGTGGGGACGTGGGTGATGAGATGGACGACCTGGCGCTCCCGGTCGAGCACGCTGCAGGAGAGGCAGCGGCCCCACCAGGCGTCGGGGAGGTCGAGCGGATCGCGCTCGGGCCGGCCGACATTCTCGAAGCTGGTCGCCGCCTCGTACGAGAGATGCCCGACCGAGCCGCCGGTGAAGGGCACGTCGAGATCGTCGGGGAGGGCCACCCGCGGGCCGGAGGTGAACTCCTGGAGGGCGCGGAGCGGGTCGGGGCACGGGACCGGGGCGGCCGGCTCCCCCTCGCCGAGCCGCGTCAGGCGCCCCCGCCGGACCCGGAACCGCTCCGGGCCGGCCAGACCGGCGAACGTGAAGCGGGCAAACTCCCCCTCCCCGCTGGCGGACTCGAAGAGGAACGCGCCCGGACGGTCGCCCACCGCGGCGAGCAGCCGCGGCCCGGTCATCTCCGGAGCCGCCACGGTCCGCACCAGGGCGACCAGGTCGTGGTCCCGCGCCAGGGCTCGGGTCTGCTCGAGGCCCGGGCGGACTTCGGCGCTCGGGGGATCGCTCAGCGCCGCACCGCCGCGGGCGAGCCCACCCGCCGAGCGGGTCCGCCGGGGAGCAGCTTGGCGGTCCGCTCGAACCCCTTCTCGAGATCGGCCACGCTGCCGGCGCAGCAGCTCCGGGACATCACCTCGGCGATGCGCAGCGCGTTCACGCCGAGACCGCCATGGGGGGCAGGTCTCCGCGGGCCGGCTGCTCCACCACGTCGACGCTGTCCACGCGCGCCGAGCCGGGGCCCTGGCGGAGTGATTGAATCAGTCTCTCGACGTCCTCGCGCGGGCCCTCGACGACGCATTCCACGCTGCCGTCGGGCCGGTTGGCCACCGTCCCCCGCAGCCCCAGGTCCCAGGCGTGATCGAGGACGAAGGCGCGGAAGCCCACCATCTGGACGCGCCCCCGCACCGTGGCGTGGACCCGGATCTCGTCCACCATCGACCGATTATCCCGAAAGCGGCCGGCGGGAACGCGTGAGGCCTAGGCGGCCGCTCCCTCCAGCAGCCGGATGTGGGCGAGCAGCTCGCGGACCGAGGCGATCTTCGTCCCCGACAGCTCGGACATGAGCGCCAGGATCCGCCGCTGCACCGGTGCCTCGTGGTCGCGCCCGGGCAGGTAGGCGTTGAGCATGCGGCGGATGTAGTGGGGATCCTCGAGCAGCGAGACCACCGAGGGCTCGGTGATGGTGGTCGGGTGCTTCGGGTTGTCGTTGGTGGTTCGGATCATCCAGAGCGCCATGCGCAGGACGGTGGGGAGCACCTCCGGCTTGTTCTTCACGGCCTTGCGCAGGTACTTGGCATAGGCGGCGCCGTGGCGCAGCTCGTCAGCCGCCAGCACCTTGAAGATCTGGCCCAGCACCGGCTCGGGAGCATTGGCGCTGAAGGCCGTGTACCAGTGGGCCAGGCGTTGCTCGCCGCAGAAGTGCATGGTGAGGGTCTCGATCGCCGGGCCCTCGTCGAAGCTGATCCGCAGCCGCGGCAGCTCGGCCTCCTGGACCACCTCGCCCACCCGCTCCAGGTACTTGCGGAGGACCAGGTGGTGCTTCATCTCCTCGTAGAACCAGACCGAGATGAAGCTGCAGAAGTCGATGTCGGCGTAGAAGTCGCGCAGGAACATCTCGGTCGCGTAGAGCGCCGACAGCTCGGTGAGGCAGACCTCGCGGACATCGAAGATCCACTGCGGAGTGAGCTTCTCCGGCTCGATGGCGTCCCAGTCGATGTCGCGACTCAGGTTCCAGCGGGCTCGCTCGAGGTTGACGAAGAGCTCGTCGTAGAGCACAAACCCAGTCTCCTGGTGCAGAATGGCCAAAGCATCCGCCATTGCGGCGATGCAACACCACCGTTTTTGTGTGAGGTGGACAATTTGGCCACAGTATCCAAACCGCGACCGGCGGTCTTGGTCGAGTCGGCCAGTCTCCCCCCGGCCGTCACCGCCCGGCTGCTCGCCGACGCCGACGCGATCGCCGGCCGGATGGCTCGCCGGATCGCCGCCGAGATCAGCCTCCCCGGGCACTTCAACACCGTCTCCTACTACCGTTCGATCGTCTCGGCCTGCCGGGACGCGCTGCGGGTCCTGGTCCGGCGCCTCCACGACGGGCGCGGCCCACGGGCGGGCGACCTCGACCGGCTGGCCCAGACCGGGGCGGTGCAGGCCGACCTCGGCCTCCCCTTCGACGTCCTCCTCTCCGCCTACCGGGTGGCGGCCAAGGTGGTCTGGGAGGAGGTGGTGGGCACGGTCGCCCGCGAGCACGAGATGCCCTCGGCGACCCTGATCGCCCTGGCCTCGCAGATCATCGAATACCTCGACGAGATCTCGGCGGCGGTGGGGGCCGCCTACCTAGAGCGGCGCGAGCGGCTGCTCCGCCGGCGCGACCAGGATCGCGATCGGGTGCTCCACCGGCTGATGGCCGGCGACGTCTCGGCCGAGCTGCGGGTGGCGGCCGCCGCCTGCGAGCTGGACCTCAACCCTCCATACCGGGTGATCGCCTGCGCCTGGCCGGGGGACCAGGACCAGCTCGCGGAGCTGGTGACGCGGCCGCTGCGGGCGCTGACGGTCGCCGCCTCCGAGGACACCTGGCTGCTCCTCCTCGATCCGCGCACCGACCCCCTGCCCATCTGCGTGGCGGCCGGCAAGGCCAACCCGGGAGCCGTCTTCGGCCTCGGACCGGTGGCCGAGCGGCTGGCCGACGTCGCCGGAGCCGCTCATCGCGCCCAGCGTGCCCTGGACGTCGGCCAGCGGCTGGAGCCGGAGCGCCGGGTGCACGACGACGCCGAGCTGGGCGTATTCGCCGTCCTCGACAACGATCCTGAGGCGGTGCGCCGTTTCGTCGCCACCATCCTGGGGCCGCTCACCGCCGCCGGCGCCGATCGGCGCGGCGAGCTCCACGAGACCCTCGAGGCGGTGCTGTCGACCTCCGGGCTGGGCGAGGCCGCGGCCAAGCTGGGCCTCCACCGCCACACCGTGGTGTACCGGCTGCAGCGGATCCGCGACCGCGGCCTCCCGATCGACGACCCCGCCCGCCGCCACCTGCTCTGGCTCGCGCTCCGCGCGCGCCGGTTGCTGCCCGCCTGACGGGCGTTCGGCGCCCGCCTGAGGGGAGGTCGTTGCCCGCCTGACAGGGTCAGACGGTGGGTGTCGGGCCCGACCGCAGCGCCCGGTACAGGCTGAGCATCCGCTGGATGCAGTGGCGGTCTCCGGCTCCACCGGGGACGGCATCCTCGGCAGCGCCTCGATCCGCCGCGGGCACGGAGTCGCCGGTGCGGGTCATCCAGAGGGCCATGCGCAGGATCCCGGGGAGCGCCGCCGGATCGACCTGCACCACGCCGCCCAGGCGGCCGACGCAACCCGCGGCGCGGCGTGAGGCCTCTGACGCCAGGCCGGCGAAGAGGCGGCCGAGCCCCGGCTCCACCGCCCGGGCGCTGAACGCGCGGTACCAGCCGACCAGGCGCTGCTCGGCGCAGAGATGAGCGGTGAGGGCCTCGATGCCACCGGTGTCGCCGGAGCGGCCCGGTCCTCCACTGACGAGATGGTTGTGGACGATCATGGCCCAATCATCCGGGGTGCGGCCGGGCCAAAGCATCCGCCACCGGGGCGCGCCGCCGGGGGGGATTCTGGCTCTGGTGGACAACCTGGCCCGCGCAGAGAAACCGGCGCCCGGGCCTTGGTCGTGCTGGCCATGCGCGGCCGGGGCGGACAACCCGGTCACCGGGGGGGTTGGCCGGCACCCCGGCCACCGCGAGGTGACGGCGAGCAACCCGGTCACCGCGGGGTGGTGGCGCCGCCCTCCGCCTCGCGGGCGACCATGAAGAGCAGGTCGCTCAGCCGGTTGAGATAGCGGAGGACCTCCGGATTCTCGAGCGCCCCGGCGCGCTGCAGGCTGACCGCCCGCCGCTCCGCCCGGCGCACCAGGGTCCGGGCCAGGTCGACGGTCGCCGCCAGCAGCGTGCCCCCGGGGATGACGAAGGCGCGCGGCAGGGGGATCCGCGCCTCCAGCTCCGCGAGCTGGGCCTCGAGCCCCTCCACCATCGCCGCGGTGACGGTCGCGAAGTGCCGCTCCAGGCGCTCCCGCTCTCCGACCCCCGTGGCCAGCTCGGCGCCGACGGTGAAGAGCTCCCGCTGGAGGGTGAGGAGGCGCTCCGCCCGCGCCGGGTCGGGCTCCTGGGCACGGGCCAACCCGAGCGCCGAGACGGCCTCGTCGACCGCCCCGCAGGCCTCGGTGTGGAGGTCGTCCTTGGGCACCCGGCCGCCGTAGAGGAGCCCGGTCTCCCCGCCGTCACCCCGGCGGGTCGCGATGCCGCTGACCCGACCGGACGGGCCGGGCGGCCCGGTCACCGCGGACCTTCGTCGCCCACCCGCTGCCGGCGGGCGCGCTCCTCGACCCACTTGGTGGCCGCGATGGTCGCGGTGGTGGCGTCGCCCACCGCGGTGGTCACCTGGCGGGTGAGCTGGCTGCGCACGTCGCCGGCCGCGAAGATGCCGGGCACGCTGGTCTCCATGGTCAGCGGGTCGGTCAGGTAGTACCCGGCGGGATCGTGATCGACGTGGGTGTCGACCAGCCCGGTGTTGGGCAGGAACCCGACGAAGATGAACACCCCGCCGACCTCGAGGCTCGAGACCTCGCCGCTGACCACGTTGCGCAGCCGGAGGCTCTTCACCTTCCGGTCGCCCTCGATGGCCTCGACCACCGTGTCCAGGATGAAATCGACCTTGGGGTTGCGGCGCGCCTCCTCGGCCAGGATCGGCTGGGCCCGCAGCTCGCCGCGGCGGTGGACGATCGTGACCCGGTTGGCGAAGCGGGTCAGGAAGACGGCCTCCTCGACCGCCGCGTCGCCCCCGCCCACCACGGCCAGGTGGGCGCCCTGGAAGAAGGCGCCGTCGCAGACCGCGCAGTAGGAGACGCCCACACCGGCGAGCTCCGCCTCCCCGGGGACGCCCAGCTTGCGCGGGTTGCCCCCGGCGGTGATGATCACCGCGGGAGCGCGCAGCGCGCCCTGGTCGGTCTCCACCACCTTGGTGCCGTCGGGATCCACCCGGATCCGCTCCACCGAGCCCGCCAGCATCTCGGTGCCGAACTGCTGCGCCTGCTCGGTCATGATCTCGGCCAGGTCGGGGCCGAGGATCGACCTCACCCCGGGGTAGTCCTCGATCAGCTCGGTGTTGAGGAGCTGACCCCCGGCGCCCAGGAGCTTCCCGTCCACCATCGCGCCCTTGGCCTCGACCAGGGCGGCCCGCACCTTGTTCCGGCCGGCGTAGAGGGCGGCGGTGAGCCCCGCCGGGCCGCCACCCACGATGACGATGTCGTACTCACGCTCGGCGACGCGATCTGCCACGGTTCAGCTCTCCGGATGCACGAGCGCTCTGGGCCACGGGCGCCACGCGGCGGTTGATGGGATCTCAGGGAGCATACCGCGGCGCCCCACGCCCCAAGCCGCGAGCCTGCCTAGCCCCGTTCCCCGTCCAGCCTCGCCAGCAGCGCCGCCAGGGCGCGGGCACGGTGGCTCACCCCGTCCTTGGCCGCGGCCGTCGCCTCACCGAAGGTGATCCCGAGGTCGTCGCTGAGGAAGCCGGGGTCATAGCCGAAGCCGCCGGAGCCGCGCGGGGCCACCAGGACCCCGGTGGTCTCACCCCGCGCCGAGAGCGGCGGCGTCGCCGGGCGGGCGAGGGTCACCACGCAGACGTAGCGAGCCCGGCGGTCACCCGGGCAGCGCCGCTCCACCTGGGCGAGCAGGCCCTGCAGCCGGTCGACGTCATCGGCGTCGGGCCCCATCCAGCGCGCCGACGACGCGCCGGGCCAGCCTCCCAGTCCCGGCACCTCGATGCCCGAGTTGTCGGCGAGGGAGGCCATCCCGGTGGCGGCGCACACCGCCAGGGCCTTGGCGGCGGCATTCTCTGCATAGGTTTCGGCCGGTTCCTCGAGCTCCCCGGTGAACCCGGCGGCGTCGAGACCGACCAGCTCCCAGGAGTGCCCGGCGAGCAGACGCCGCAGCTCGGCCAGCTTGCCGGGGTTGCGGCTGGCGACCGCCACCCTCACCCGGGCGGGACCGCGATCCCCAGCGCCTGTGCCTGTGCGGCGAAGAGCCGCCGGAGGCCGGCACCGGAGAGCTCCAGCAGCCGGTCCAGCTCGTCCCGGCTGAAGGGTGCCCCCTCGGCGGTGCCCTGGATCTCGATGAGCCGCCCGTCGGCGGCCCCGACGCAATTCAGATCGGTGCCGGCGGCGGAGTCCTCCAGGTAGCAGAGGTCGAGCCGTGGCTCGCCGCCCACGATGCCGGCCGAGACCGCCGCGACCGGCTGGCGGAGCACCCCGGGACCCACCGCCCGGGCATCCCGCAGGGTCTGGACCGCGAGAGCGAGGGCGACGTAGCCGCCGGTGATCGCCGCGGTCCGGGTGCCGCCGTCGGCGACGATGACGTCGCAGTCGATGAGGATCGAGCGCTCGCCGAGCGCCGAGAAGTCGACCGCGGCCCGGAGGCTCCGGCCGATCAGACGCTGGATCTCCTGGGACCTGCCGTCGATCCGCCCCTTGCGCCCGTCGCGCTCGGTGCGGGTCTGGGTGCTGCGCGGCAGCATCGCGTACTCGGCGGTCACCCAACCCAGGCCGCTGCCCTTGCGGAAGGGGGGCACCCGCTCCTCCACGGTGGCGGCGCAGAGCACCCTGGTCTGCCCGGTGGAGATCATGCAGCTGCCCTCCGGATAGGGCAGCACGCCGACCTCCAGCACGGTGGGGCGAAGCTCGTCGGGGGCGCGGCCGTCGGGACGCATGGCCGGGGCAGTGTACGGGAGTTCAGCGCCGGAGCGGCCTGGCCAGGACGAGCACGGATAGCTCGAACAACCCGATCAGGGGGATCGCGAGGAACAGCGGTGTGACCGGGTCCACACCGGGCGTGACCAGCTCGGCGCCGACCACGACGACCAGCCAGACCATCCTCCGGCGCCGCCGGAGCCAGGCTGAGGAGACGACCCCCAGCAGCCCGAGCAGGACGACGACCACGGGCAGCTCGAAGGTCACCCCGAAGGCGACGATCAGCAGGGTGAGGAACGAGAGGTACTGGTCGAGGTCGGGGAAGAAGATCGCGTTGTTGCCGACGATGGCGGTGAGCAGGTTGAGCCAGAGCGGCATCAGGAAGTAGGCAAGGCACGCTCCGGCGGCGAAGAGGAGCAGCGCCGAGAGGATGACGGGGAGCGCGAACCGGCGCTCCACCCGCCGCAGCCCCGGGGCGACGAAGGTCCACGCCTGCCAGATGATGACGGGAAGGGAGAGCACCAGGCCGCCCACGACGGCCACCTGGATGGGGATGGTCACCAGCTCGGTGGGGCTGGTGATGATCGGCCTGGAGATGAGGTGGTTGTGCTTGGCGAGGATGCTGGTCAGCGGGTACTCGAGGACGCTGAGCAGGAGGTGGCTGAAGACGGCGGCCACGATGGTGGCCGCCAGCCAGGCGACCAGCGAGACGATGACGACGCGACGCAGATCGGAGAGGTGCTCGACCACCGTCATCCGGCGCTCGTCGTCGACGCGCTCGCGCGCCATCCGACCCCTGCCCCAGCGCAGGATCCCCAGTGCCATCTCAGGCCCCTCTCATCGCGCGCCGATCACCCCGACGGCGGGGCGGCGCAGCACCATCGTCAGGGGCTGGGTTCAGCCCCGGAGCGTCTCGTCCGGCCGGGTCTCGGGCACGGGCGCCCACTGCCGGGTGCCGTCGTATCCAGCCATCGGGCCGGCCGCGCGCGGCGTCGTGCCGGGAGCGCTGGGATCGGGCCCGCCCGACATCGCGCTGCGGAACTCGCGGATGGCCCGCCCCATGCCCGCGCCGATCTCGGGCAGCTTGGTCGCCCCCCCGAAGATCAGAACGATCAGGAGGACGAGAGGGATCAGGTACCAGAGACGCTCCATGGCCAGGTGCTCCGTCGTGCGGCCGGGGTGAAGAAGCAACCCCGACTGAAGTCAGTCTAGCACCGGGCCTTTCGGCCCATGCGTTGAGGACCCAGACGACCCTCTCAGCAGTCCTCCGGGCCGGCGCCGCGGAGCGCCCCGGCGAAGACCGAGACCGCCCGGTCGATGTCGGCGACCTGGTGGGCGGTGCTCAGGAAGGCGGCCTCGAACTGGGAGGGCGGCCAGAGCACCCCGGCCTCCCGCCAGCGCCGGTGGAGGCGCGCGAAGGCGTCCAGGTCGCAGCGCCGGGCGTCCTCGTAATCGTCCACCCGCTCCACCCCGACGAAGGCGGTGAGCATGCTGCCCACCCGGTTGACGGCGCAGGGGACCGAGGCGGCCACCGCGGCGGTGCGCAGCCCGTCCCCGAGCCGGCCGGCGAGGGCCTCCAGCCGGGCGTAGGCGTCTCCGTCGCGCAGCACGTCGAGGGTCGCGACCCCCGCCGCCATGGCGAGCGGGTTGCCGGAGAGGGTTCCCGCCTGGTAGACGGGGCCGAGTGGCGCCACCCGCTCCATCAGGTCGCGCCGCCCACCGTAGGCGCCGACCGGGAGGCCCCCGCCGATCACCTTCCCGAGGCAGGTCAGGTCGGGCTCGATGCCGTACAGCCCCTGGGCTCCCCCGTAGGCCACCCGGAAGCCGGTCATCACCTCGTCGAAGACCAGCAGGGCGCCGTCCTCGCGGGTCAGCCGCCGCAGCTCCTCCAGGTAGCCGGGCAGCGGCGGGACGCAGCCCATGTTGCCGGCCACCGGCTCCACGATCACGGCGGCGATCCGGCCGCCGTGGACCGCGAACGCCTCCGCGATCGCGCCCGCGGAGTTGTAGGGGAGCACCAGGGTGTCGGCGACAGCACCTCCCGGGACCCCCGAGGACCCCGGGAGGCCCAGGGTCGCCACGCCGCTCCCGGCGGCGGCCAGCAGGGCGTCGGCGTGGCCGTGGTAGGCGCCCGCGAACTTGACCACCAGGTCCCGGCCGGTCGCCGCCCGGGCCAGCCGCAGCGCCGACATGGTGGCCTCGGTCCCGGAGTTGACGAAGCGGACCATCTCCACGCTGGGAAGGGCCGCGCAGATCCGCTCGGCCAGCTCCACCTCCGGCTCCGCGGTGTGGCCGTAAGCCACTCCCCGGATCAATTGACCCCGCAGCGCCTCGACCACCGCCGGGTGGCCATGGCCGAGGATCAGGGGACCGTAGGCGAGCACGAAATCGACGAATCGAGACCCGTCGGCGTCCACCAGGTGGGCCCCCTCCGCCGCCGCGATCACCGGGGGCTCACCGCCCACCGCCGCGTAGGCCCGCACCGGGCTGGAGACCCCTCCGGGCATCACCCGGCTGGCGCGTTCACGCAGGCGGGCCGAGCCGGTGCCGGCCGCCGGACCGGTGCCGGGGCCGGGGCCGGCCGTCGATGGGCCTGGGCCGGGCTCCCGGTCCGCCCTCACGTCTGCTCGGTGACGGTGACCTGCTCCATGACGTCACCCTGGACGATCGACTGGGCCACGCTGAGGCCGCTGACCACCTGCCCGAAGAGGTTGTAGCTGAGGGCCAGGCTGCTGGTGTCGTCGGCGATGCAGATGAAGAACTGGGAGCCGTTGGTGTTGGGCCCGCCGTTGGCCATGGCCACGGCGCCCGCGATGTACTTCTCGTGGACGGGCTCGTCGTCGAACTGGTAGCCCGGTCCACCTTGTCCGCAGGTCCCGGAGGGGGTGGCCGGGGCCGACGGAACGTTGCCGATGCAGTCCGGGTCGCCGCCCTGGATGACGAAGCCGGAGACCACCCGGGCGAACGGGATGCCGTTGTAGAAGCCGTTGCGGACGAGGGTGACGAAGTTGTTGACGGTCACCGGGGCCAGGTCGGGCTGGAGGCAGATGACGATGTTGCCCTTGCTGGTCTCGATGGTCGCCTCGTAGAGCTTGCTCTGGTCGATGGTCATCGCCGGCGCCGCCGAGTAGACGTGGACGTCGGAGGGCGGGTTGAGCGGACCCAGCGGGGAACCGAAGGTGGCCGACGCGCAATCCGCGTAGGGGATGATCGTCGGCGTCGGGGTCGGCGACGGCGTCGCGGTCGGCGTCGGAGTCGGCGCCACCGCGCCGACGGGCCTGGGCCCGTCGGCCTGGTCCAGCGCCACCGCGCCGGCGACGGCCGCCACCACCAGGACCACGGTCGCGGCGATCACGAAGGGGAGTCGGCGTGGGCTGGTGGGGGGCTTCATCCTGGTCTGGGTTACTCCTCGCGAAGCCAGCGCGCTGCCTGGAGCGCGTGGTAGCTGATGATGATGTCGGCGCCGGCCCGGCGGATGGCGGTCAGGACCTCGAGGGCCGCGGCGCGCTCGTCGAAGGCACCGGCGCGGGCGCCGTGGGCGATCATCGCGTACTCGCCACTCACGTTGTAGGCGGCGACGGGCACGTCGACGGCCGCGCGCACCCGGCGGATCACGTCGAGGTAGGTGAGCGCCGGCTTGACCATGACCATGTCGGCGCCCTCGGCGACGTCGAGCGCCACCTCGCGCAGTGCCTCGTTGGCGTTGGCGGGGTCCATCTGGTAGCCGCGCCGGTCGCCGCTGCGCGGGGCGCAGTCGGCCGCGTCGCGGAACGGCCCGTACATGACCGATGCGTACTTGGCGCTGTAGGCGAGGATGGCGGTGTCGGCGAAGCCGGCGCCGTCCAGGGCTTTCCGGATCGCGCCGACCTGGCCGTCCATCATCCCGCTGGGGGCGATCACGTCCGCCCCCGCCCGAGCCTGGGAGACCGCCGCCCGCGCGTAGAGCTCGAGGGTGGCGTCGTTGTCCACCGAGCCGTCCTCGCGCAGCACGCCGCAGTGGCCGTGGTCGGTGTACTCGTCCAGGCAGCAGTCGGCGATCAGGACGCAGTCGGCGCCGAACTGCCTCCGCAGGGAACGGAGCGCCGTCTGTACGATCGCCTCGTCGTTCCAGGCCTCGGAGCCGACCGCGTCCTTGCGCGCCGGGACCCCGAAGAGGAGCACGGCGCTCACCCCGACCTGGAGAGCGCCCGCGACCGCGCCGACGGCGCTGTCGACCGTCTCCTGTCGATGCCCGGGCAGGCTGGCGATGGAGACCGGCGCGTCGATGCCCTCGCGGAGGAAGAGGGGATGGACCAGGTCGGCCGGGCTCAGCCGGGTCTCGCCGGCGAGCCGGCGCAGCGCCGGCGTGCGCCGCAGCCTCCGGGGGCGTTCGGCGGGGAAGGGCATGGCCGTCCCAGGTTACTCACCTGCGCAACGCCCCCGCCACCGCCGCCGCCACGCCCGCCGCGTCACCCCGCGCCGCCACCACCGGCAGGATCCCGTGACGATGCAGGGCGGTGGCGGTCGTGGCGCCGACGCAGACCACGCTCACCCCATCCAGCCACTCGGCGCCCACCGCCGCGATCACCGCCTCGGCAGCGCTCGGGCTCAGCAGGGTGACCGCATCGATCCCGCCGGCGCCAGCCGCGACCAGCAGGTCGTGCAGCCCGGGGACCGGTACGGTCCGGTAGCAGACGGTCACCGTGACCTCCGCGCCGGCCTGCCGCAGCCGCTCGCCCAGCTCGCTCAGGGCCGCCTCCGCCTGGGGGAGCCAGACCGCGCCGTCCCCGGCTCCCGCGGCGACCAGACCATCGGCGAGCGCAACCGCCCCGGTCCCGGGTGCCACCAGGTCGACGTTGATCCCGAGGTCGCGCAGGGCCCGGGCGGTCCCCTCCCCCACCGCCGCCGCCCGGACGCCGGCGAGGTCCCCGGGGAGGTCGAGCTCGCGGAGCCGCTCCGCCGCGTTGGCGCTGGTCACGGCCAGCCAGCGCGGCGGGCGACGGGTCCGGAGCCGGCGCGCGGCATGACGGAGCTCCTCGGGCGAACCCACCGGCTCGATGGCGATGGCGGGGACCTCGACGACGGCCGCTCCGAGCTGGCGCAGCTCCTGATTCAGCGCCGCGGCCTGAGCCGCGGCCCGGGTCACCATGACCCGGCGGCCGGCGAGCGGCCGCGCTGTCGGCGGGCTCAGCGGGCTCATCGGAGCCTCGCTGCCACCCGTGTCCCCAGCTCCTCCGGGGCGTCGGCGTCGCCGCTCAGCTCGGCCCTGCGCTCCTCGCCGCCGGCGTCGAGGGCGGCGGTCAGGACCAGGCGCCCCTCCTCCACCCGGGCCCAGGCGCCGAGCGGCAGCAGGCAGCCGCCACCCAGGGCGGCGAGCACGGCGCGCTCGGCGACGGCCGCGGCGCGGGTGTCCCGGTGGTCCGCCGGAGCGCAGGCGGCCTCCGCCGGGCTGCCGATGGCCGCCTCGATGGCGATCGCGCCCTGGCAGGGGGCGGGCACGAACAGGCGGGGGTCGAACCGCTCGCTGAGCCGGTCGGACGCCCCGATGCGATCGAGACCGGCGCAGGCGATCAGGAGGCCGGCGACCTCGCCGCCCTCCAGCTTGCGGAGCCGGGTGTCGACGTTGCCGCGGATCGGCACCGCGACCAGGTCGGGGCGGAGCAGCCGGAGGAAGGCGGCGCGGCGCGCGCTGCTGGTGCCCAGCGTGGCGCCGGGTCTCAGCGCCTCCAGCCCGCTCCCGTCTCGGGTCACCAGGCCGTCGCGGCAGTCGGCCCGCTCCAGGAACGCGGCGACCGCCAGCCCGCCGCCGAGCCGGCTGGGCAGGTCCTTGGCACTGTGGACCGCCGCGTCAGCCCGCCCCTCGACGAGCTCCCGCTCCAGGGCGGCGCTGAACCAGCCCTCCCCCTCCAGCCGCGTGACCGGGGTGGCAGCCTCCCGATCTCCCTGGGTCCTGACCACGACGGTCGCGACGGCCCCGACCCCGCCGGCACGCAGCGCATCCGCCGCCAGGGCGGCCTGGGCGAGGGCCAGGCGGCTGCCGCGGGTGGCGAGCCGGAGGGCCCCGCCGCTCACCGCTCGCCGGTGCCGGGATCGTCCAGGCTGAAAGCCTCCCGGAGCCGGAGGACCACTCCCGGGTCGTCGGAGGCCGCCCGGAGATGGGTGATCGGCGCGTGGAGCAGCTTGCGCACCAGGCTCCGGCTGAGGGCGTCGATGCGCTCGGTCAGCTCGGCGTCCGCGGCGGGCAAGCGGGCCAGGGTCCGCTCGACCTCCCGGAGCCGGATGATCTCGGCGCGCTCCAGCAGGGCCCGGATGGTGGGCACCGACGCGTCTCGCCGGTCGAGCACATCGAGGGTGCGGCGCACCTCCTCGGCCACCACCTGGGATGCCGCCGCGATCGCCCGGCCGTGGTCGTGGGCACCGTCCTGGAGCCGGCGGCCCAGCTCGTCGATGTCGATCAGGGTCACCCCCGGGAGGCCGGCGACATCGGGGGCGACGTCGCGGGGCACCGCCAGATCGATGAGGCAGAGCGGCCGCCCGGAGCGCTGTTCCTGGACCGCGCCGCAGAGAACACGATCCAGCACCGGCTCGAAGCTGGTGGTGGCGGTCACCACCAGGTCGCATTCCAGCATCGCCGCGGCCAGGTCATCGGTGCCGACCACCGACGCCCCCAGCTGGGTGGCCAGGGCGGCGGCGGACTCACCACCCCGTGAGCTCACTCGGAGAAGCGCGCCCTGACGCTTGAGCCGGCGGGCCGCCAGGGCGCTCATCTTGCCGGCACCGATGAGCAGCGCGGTGCGGCCCTCGAGATTCCCCAGCACCTTCTCGGCCACCGCGATGGCCGCCTCACTGATGCTGCCGGCGGCGCGGCCGATCCCGGTCTGGGAGCGGGCAAGCCTGGCGGCTCCGATGGCCCGCCGGAAGACGAAGTCGAGCTGGGCGTCGAGCGTCCCCGTCTCCAGGGCCAGGCGATGCGCCGCCTTGACCTGGCCGAGGACCTGGGTCTCGCCGACCACCATCGAGTCCAGCCCGGTGGCCACCCGGAAGAGGTGCTCCACCGCCTCCTCGCCACGGAAGATGGTGACGTGCTCGCGCACCGGCGCCTCTCCCTCCGGGTCGAGGTACCGGCGCAGCCGGGGGATGAGCGCCTCCGGGTCCGGGTCGTCGTGGACGCTGACGTAGAGCTCGGTGCGGTTGCAGGTCGAGATCGCGGCTGCGCCGCCCAGGCCGCCGTGCCCGACCAGGAATCGGAGCAGGTGCCGTGCCGCTGGGTCGGAGAGGGCGGCGCGCTCCCGGACCTCCACGGGAGCCGTGCGGAAGGTGATCCCGGCGGCGATGAGGCGCATCTCTTCCGAGTATAGGTTCGCTCCGGTACCCGAAGCGGTTAGGATGGCCGGAGACTCGCACATGTCCCTCTCCACACCCATGCCGGCGCCGCTGTCGCCTGATTCTTCGACGGGGGGATCCGAGCCACCCTCCGCGGGCGGCGGCGAGCCGCTTCCTCACGGGCGGCGCCACTATGGGCGGCGGCGGGGCTCGGTGCCGATCGGGGACAGCTTCGTGGCTCGACTCGGCCCCGCCGGCGACGAGCGCTTCGCGGCGATCGACGATCCCGACGACGAGCCGCACCGCCCCCGCCCCGCCCCCGAGACACCGATCGAGCTGCTCCGCTTCGTGGCGGTGGACTGCGAGACCACGGGCCAGTCACCGCACCGCCTGGTCGAGCTGGGGGCGGTCGCCTTCACCCTCGAGCGGCACCTGATCTCCCTGGAGACGCTGGTCCACAGCAACGACCGGATCAACCCGTTCGCCCGGCGCATCCACGGCATCTCCAGCGAGACCCTGGGGGGCGCCCCGCCGGTGCGGCCGGTGCTGGAGCGGTTTCGCCGCTTCTGCCGGGGGGCGGTGCTGGTCGAGCACAGCGCCGACGCCTTCGACAGCCGGCTGATCGCGGCGACCCTCGGCGAGAGCCTGGAGGCTGACAACCTCGACACCTCGCGGCTCGCCGCCAAGCTCTACGACCTTCGCGACACCATCGGCCTGGAGCGGCTCTGCGTCGAGCTGGGCGTGCCCCATCGCCGTCCGCACCACGCGCTGGCCGACGCCGAGGCGACCATGGGGTGCTTCCTCGAGCTGGTTCAGCGCGGCCGCGAGCCCTTCGGCTGGCGCACCCTGGGCGACCTGCTCGCCGACGGCCAGCCGCCGCCACCGCGCTGGGTGGACGGCGAGACCGGCAGCCGTCGAGACGACTCGGCACGCCGGCGCCGCGGCGGCAGAAGGCGCCGCCGTGCCCCGCCCGCGGAAGACACCGGCAGCCAGTGATGCATTCCCGAGGTGGCCCGCCGCCTCATCCGAACCGGGGGGCCACCTCCGGGCGCCGCCCCGACCAGGAGACCCCATGCCTCATCGCCTGAGCGACAACGGCCTGGTGAGGCCCCCTTTCGCGGAGAGGCCCCCGATCCGGCTCAACCTGGACACCCGCCTGCTGGGTCTGGTGCTGGCGGTCCTCGGGATCGTCGCCGCGGTCGTCTCGCTGCTCTACGTGCTCGGAGTCTCCGGCCTCTGCAACGGGCTGGTCCTCTGCAGCTTCCCCACCGTCAACGTGGCCGGCACCGTGCTCCTGACCGCGGGATGGGTGGTCATGACGGTCGGCGTGGTGATGATGCTGACCCTGACCGGCGGCGGCCGGGCAGTGGCCGTGTACGGGCTGGCCGTGGCTGCCGTGGGCGACGTGGTCTCACTGGTGGGGAACATCGTCTTCGTGGGCGCCAACTCGCTCTACTACCGGCTCGGCGCCGGGTCGATCGTCATCTTCGTGTTCTGGCTGGTGGTCGCCGCCGTCCTCTACTACCTGGTGGTGACCAGCCGGCCGGCCGGCGAGCCTCCGGAGCCGGCGGGCGAACCTCCAGCGTCGTAACCGGGGTCAGAGACGGAGCTCGGCGGTGACCGGGAAATGGTCCGACGCGGTCGCCACCTCGCGGGCGGCGCGGCCACGCCCGGTCATCACGTCGCAGCCGGCCACCCGGGGGACCACCTCGGAGCTCGCAAAGATGTAATCGATGCGCGCCGCCGGGAGCCAGGTGGCGCAGGTGTAGCCGTGGGCGCGGGGATGGAGGTGGCGGAAGCAGTCCGTGTACCCCGCCTCGAGCAGGCGCGGCACCGTCCAGCGCTCGATGGCCCGGCCGAGCACCCGGTCCACCGCCGGGCGCTCCGGCAGCAGGCCGGTCAGCGGCCCGACCACCCAGGGCAGCGACGGCACCCCGCCCTGGAGCCGCGGATCAATCCCCTGGGCCAGCCAGCGGGCGTCGAGCGCCTCCTCCGCACCGGCCGCCGGGCCCATCCAGCCGTCGGCTCCGCGCACCAGCAGCCGGGCCCGGCGCAGCTCATTCATCCGCCGGAAGAAGCGGGTCGCCTCCAGGTGGTCGCCGGGGCTGAGCGAGTTGAAATCGCCCAGGATGAGATGGGGCAGGCGGGGCTCACCGGCGATGTCCTGGAGCACGGCCTCCAGCTCCCGCAGCCGGCGGACCTCGCCCTTGGCCTTCTCGCCGAAGCGGGCGGCGAGGTGGACGACGTGGAAGCACAGGCGTTCCCCCGGCCGCGGCCGGACGGTGACCTGGAGATGGCTCCGCAGCATCCCGGGGTGGCGGCGGTTGCGGTGGGCCGCGATCGGCAGCCGGGTGAGCACCGCGAGCCCCAGCGGGCCGCGGTCGCTCGGCGCCCCGGACACCGAGGTCATCCCGAGGCGGACGGCCAGGCGCTCGACCATGCCGTCGTCGCGGACCTCCTGGAGGGCGATGAGGTCGGCGCCGGCCCGGGCCAGGACCCCGGCGATCCGCTCCTCGCGCCGCTCCCCGCCGAGCAGGACGTTGTAGGTGAGGATCCGGATCGTCGACCCGTCCCCGGGCTCAGCGCGGGGGGACACCGGCCTCACCCTCGACCACGGCTGTGGCGCGAATAGAATTCGAGCCGATGCGGGACCGCGAGAGCGCCGGCGCACCCGGCCGCCTGGCCCTGCCGGCCGAGCTGCTCCTGCTCGACCGCCTGCCCTGGATCGGCCGCTTGACGGCAGGCCTGCTGGCCGTCGGTGTCGCGGCCGGCTGGGGGTTCGCCGCCCTGGCCATCCACGAGCACGAGCTCGACCTCCGGAACGCCGGGAACGCGCTCAGCCCGATGGGAACGCTCTTCGCGGACGCATCGTCTCCGCTCACCGCCTGGCCGGGTTGGGCGATCGCCGCCATCCTCGGCCTCAGCGGGGCGCGTCTGCGCCGGGGTGGCCTGGAGCCGCCCGCCGGCCGCAGCAGCCCCCGCGAGCTGACCGCCGGGGAGCTGCGGGCCGGCCTGCGCCGCGAGTACACGGGCGCCCGCGGGGCCCTGGTGGCGCTCGCCGTGCTGACCCTCGCCGACCTGGCCCGCCTCGCCGTCAGCGGGGTGAGCGCGCTCGTCGCCGTGGCCGGAGCCGGCGACGGGCTGGTCTGGATGGGGGTCGAGGCCGGGGGCCTGGTCGCCGCCACCATCGCCCTCACCGTCTGGCTGCTCAGCTTCCGCGCGCAGCTCGAACGCATCGGTGCGCTGCGCGCACCCCACATCCGGCGACCACCGGGCGCCCCGCCGGACTGACCCGGGACGGGTGCCGGGCGAGCGCCACCGCGCTCAGATCCGGCGCCCGACCACGTAGTCGCAGGCGGCCTCCAGGGTGTGCAGGGCCGGCGAGGGGGCGAAGCCGGCCAGCTCGGCGCGAGCGTCGCGGGCGAACTCCTGGGCGGCGCTCTCGGTGGCCGCGACCGCGCCGCTGCACCGGACCAGCTCGACGACCAGCTCGTAGTCCGGGTCGCCCCGGGGCTGGCGCTCCAGGACACGGGCGAGCTCAGGGCCCACCACCGGGTCCTGGAGGGCCAGCATGAAGGGCAGGGTCACCGTTCCCTGGCGGAGGTCGGCCCCGACCGGCTTGCCAAGCTCCGCCTCGGTGGCGACGTAGTCGAGCAGGTCGTCGGCGATCTGGAAGGCCATCCCCAGCTTGTGGCCGTAGCGCTGCAGGGCCGCCCGCTGGACCGGCTCGAGGCCGCCCACGACCGCCCCGCAGAAGCAGCAGGTGGCGACCAGCGTGGCCGTCTTGCGCTCGATCTTGCGGTGGTAGTCGGCGAGCGACTGGTAGTAGTCGTCCTTGCTGGTCATCTGGAGCAGCTCGCCCATGCAGATGGTCATCACCGTGTTGCTGATGGCGACGTCGATGGCCGGCTCACCGATGCCGGCGGTGAGGTTCGCGCCCTTGGCGAAGTAGTAGTCACCGATGATGATCGCCGGGGCCGGCCCCATGGTCTCGTGGAGGGTGGTCATCCCCCGTCGGGTCGGCGACCTGTCGATGAGGTCGTCGTGCACCAGGGTGGCGGTGTGGATGAACTCGATCCCCATGGCCAGGTCGTAGACGTGGTCCATGACCGGATCACCGAGGCGCGAGCTGAGGATGACCAGCGCGGGACGGATCCGCTTCCCGCCGGCGCGCACGATGTGCCGCATCGCCTCCGCCATCGGTCCGAGGTCGGCCGCGACCGCCGCATCCAGGCGATCCTCGAACTCGGCCAGCTCGTCGAGGATCGGCTCGAAGAGCAGCTGCGTCTGGCTGGGCGCCGGGCTGACGGCGTCGGCCTTCACGCCCCGGCCTCCGGGTTCGGGTTCGCCGGCTGACGGAGGGCTCCGCTCGCGTCCATCTGGGGAACGAGGATATCAGTGGCCGCCGTCCACAACCCCGCCACGGCGGCGCGGAAGGCATCCCCCCGGGCCTCGAAGTCGCGGAATGGACCGTAGCTGGCCGCGGCCGGGGAGAGGAGCACCACCGATCCCGGGCGGCTCCACTCGAGGGCCAGGCGGACGGCCTGGTCCAGGTCGGCGGCCGCGACCACCGGGGCGCTCCCCGCGACCTGGGCCAGCTCGGCGGCCAGCCGGACCCCGCTGGGAGGCAGGGTGACCACGGCGAGGACCCCCCGCTCCGGGCGGCAGCGGCGCACCAGCGGGCCGTGGTCCTGCCCGCGGTCGAATCCCCCCGCGATCAGCACCACCGGTCGCCCCGCCAGGGCGTCCAGCGCCGCGATCGCGGCCTCCGGGATGGTCGCGATGCTGTCGTTGACGAAGCTCACCCCCCCGGCCTCGGCCACCGGCTCGAGGCGGTGGCGGAGGGGGTGGAAGCCGCTCAGCGAGGAGACCCGCGAGCGCACCTCGACCCCGGCCTCCTCGAGGGCGGTGAGGGCCGCGCAGGCGTTGAGCAGGTTGTGCCGGCCCCGGAGCTGAAGCCGGTCGGCGCCGATCAGGCGCTCGGCGCGCCAGATGATCGAGCGGCCGTCGGTGTGGTACCCGGCCGCGTCGCCGAACCAGACATGCCGGCCCGGCAGCCGGTCCGCCCGCGCCTGGGTCCCCAGGTCCTCACGGTTGAGGACCGCCACCCCATCCCGGCGATGGGCGAAGAGGTTGAGCTTGTCCTCGATGTACCTCTCCTCGCTCCGGTGCCAGTCCAGGTGCTCGCGGTAGAGGTTGAGCAGGACCCCGATGCGCGGCGACCACTCGAGGTCGCTGGTCTGGTGGCTCGAGAGCTCCAGCACCCAGAGCTCGGGCGGCGGGTCCGGGTGGAGGTGCTCGAGCAGGGGGACCCCGATGTTGCCGGCGAGCACCGTGCGGAGCCCGGCGGCGCGGGCGAGATGGTCGATCAGCGAGCTGGTGGTGCTCTTCCCCTTGGAGCCGGTCACGGCGATGATCGGCTCACCGGCGTGCTCGGCGAACCAGAGGTTGGTCGCGGTGGTGACCCGGGTGGCCGCGGCGACCCGCTCGGCGTCCTCCCGATAGCGGCTGATCCCGGGCGAGCGGACCACCACGTCGAGGGTGCACAGCCGCTCGATCCCCTCGGCGCCGTGCAACCAGGGGACGGTCGCGGCGGCGGCCCGCTCCGCCTCCGCGGGCGGGGCGTCGGTGACGATGACCAGCTCGCGCGGAGGGGTCGGCTGCGCGGTGAGCACCGCCAGCGAGGCGCGGCCCTCGCGGCCGAAGCCCCAGAGCCCGACGCTCAGACCGCCCAGCTCACTCGAGCGCATCGGCGAAGCCCCGGTAGGGGTCGGGGAGCGCGTGCTCCGGCGAGGGCGCGAAGACCGCGGCGACCGCCGCGTCCGGGAGGCCCGCGACCCGCGGGTCGGGGCCCAGGACCGCCACCACCGCGCTCTCCCTCCAGCCGGCCGCGGCGCCGAGCAGACGCATGGCCACCCGCGCCTCCCCCACCTCACCCACGCACTCCAGGGGCTTGTCGGCGTCCAGCCCGAGCAGGGCCGCGAAGCCCGGGATCTGGGCGGCGTCGCCGAGCAGGTCGCATCCCATGATCGAGACAATTCTGTCCCTATCGAGGAAGGGGGCCAGGGCCAGGGCCACGAATCGGCACTTGGGGCAGTCGCCGCACCAGCTGGGGGTGCGGCGGTCGGTGTCGAGCAGGAAGGCGCGGTTGCAGCTGACGAAGGCGCGGTGATAGGCGGGGAGCTCCGCGAAGCGCCGGGCGATGGCCAGCTCCGACCACGGTCGGAGCAGCGAGAAGCAGCCGAGGTCGGGGGCGACGTGCCGGGCGACCGCGGCGGCGAAGCGGCGCTCGAAGTCCCAGCTCTTGCTGTACTGGTGATTGACCTCGGCCCCGTCCCAGACCAGGTTGGGGGCGGACGCCGAGCGCTCGTCGGCCATCACCACCCGGCCGGCGCCATGGACCAGGGCGGCGATCACCGCCAGGCAGGAGACGATGGCGGTCACCGGGACGTGGCCGTTGATGGCGCCCTCGCGGTTCAGCTCGAGCAGCCGGGGGTCCAGGGTCCGGGTCACCGATACGTGGGGCAGGCCGGCCACTGCGACGGTGCGCTGCACCGCGGGAGCCGTCCCCACGCTGAAGAGCAGCGGCCGGTCCGCGACGCGGCGCACGGCCTCCAGGGTCACGATCGAGTCCTTGCCCCCGCCGACCGGGACCAGGGGCCGGTCGCCGAGGCCCGCGGGCCGGGCCCCGCCGGCTTCGGGGGAGCCGGCTGCGGCGCTGGGGAACGGCGGTATCTCGCGACCCCGAAGATCGTTGACGTAGCGGCATTCGGCGAGGCCCTGGGTGTAGAGGTGGTGGACGAAGCCGGCCAGGTCCGGGTCCGGGAGGTCGGCCTCCACGGCGATCTCGGGGGCGAAGCACGCCTTGTAGTAGCTGACCCCCGCGACCAGGTGGAGCAGGGCGACGGCCCGCTCCAGCGCCCCGATGCGCGCCGGGCCGAGGCCGCTGAGCGCCATCCCCAGGTCCACTCGCTCGTGCAGCTCCTCGCCGTCGAGTGCGTAACCGAGATCCACCCGGCCCGCGGTGAGGTCGAGGCCCCACCCCAGGAAGCGGAAGCGGCGGACCGCACCCGGGACGAAGGGAGGAGCCGCCGGCGACAGCGGTTCGGGGACGGCCATCGGCTCAGTATGCGAGCACCGCTCAGGTGGCGGCCCAGGTCGTCCGGGGCGCCCCCGCCAGGCTTCCGCGACCGTCAGTCCCGGCGACCCCCGCATGCGGGGTCACCAACCAGTCGTTGACCCGGGCGTTCAGCCCCGGGGCGTTGAGCACGGAGACGTGGCCCTGCGGGTAGCTCCACAGCTCGGCGCCCCACGCCTCCGCCAGCTCGGCCATGGGGGCGTCGCCGACCACCCCGTCGAGGGTCGGCCGGACGATCGCGATCCGCTCTCCGGGGGTCATCGGGGGGCGGAAGGTGCGGCCCACGATGGGGGCGAGCGCCGCCCTCACCACCACCCGGGCGGCTTCGCGATCGGGGCCCCACACTCCCCCGCTCTCCCCTTCCAGTCCGAGCGCCCGGCGGGTGCGATCCGGCAGGTGCTCGATGATCGTCGCGGCAGGGTCGCAGAACGGGGCGAGCGCGACCACCGCGTCGAGCTCCAGGTGGGCCGCGAGCAGCACGGCGATCAGCCCACCCAGCGAGGTGCCGCAGACCTCGACCCGGTCGCTGACCTCGCGCCGAGCCCAGGCGAGCACCGCCGCGCAGTCCTCCACCGACTGGCGGACGATCTCGCGCGTCCAGGCCAGGTCCGCCTGGATGAAGCCCTCTCCGCTCCTGCGGCCGGGCCTGTGGCGGCGCAGGTGCAGGGGCAGGTCGATGCGGGCGGCCTGGGCGCCCTCCGCGACCAGGGCGCGGCAGCGCCGCTCCTCGTACCAGGGGCCCGGCGCCAGGAGACCGTGGACGACGAGGACGAAGGGGAGGTCGCGCCGGTCGGGCCGCAGCAGTGCCGTGGCCGCCAGGTGCCGGCTGCCCGGGTCGCCACCGGGCCCCTGGCTGGGGCCGGTGAGGGTGCGCACCTCCACCCCACCGCGGCGCCGGTGCTGCACCGGCCCGGCGGTGATCGGCGCGGGGTCATGGACGCGGCTCGCCGCCCAGAACTCCTGCGGGTCGGCCGGCGTCCAGCTCTCGGGCACGGGCAGCTCGATGGGGAGACGCGCCAGCTGCCAGCGCACCCCCGCGTCCATCCCGCGCGCGACCAGCGCCCCGAGCCGATCGAACACACCTGTCCCCCGGAGAAGAGACGGTCCCTTCATCGATGTCCGCCCGTCTGCAATGTACCCCCGGGCCGGCCGGGCGAAGCGTCACGCGGGTGGGTGCTGATCTCGGCCCCGCTGATAACCGCCGCGGCGGCGTCTTCCGACGCGATTCGCAGCTCACCGCTCCGCTCTGGTACAGCGGGGTCCTCCCGGTGACCGTGTACGCGCCGGCCGGCACCTGGAGCGAGAAGCTCGCGGCTGCTCGCTCAGCCCCCTCCCGTCACCGCTGCCGTGCCGGGCCCGGGGATCGAACCCGGACGGGGCATCGCCCCCGCGGTGTTTAGGACCGCTGCGTCTACCGATTCCGCCAACCCGGCGCGGGCTTCTCAGTCTAGTCCCAGGTCTTATACTGCGGACGGATGTTCGCCAGGTGGTCCTCCGAGGCCAGCTACCGACGCAGCCAGCGGGCCACCGGCGTGCCGGTGCGCCCCACGCCGATCGCGCGGGGCCTCACCCTCCGGGTGCTGGACGCGGGTGACGACTCCGCCGAACGCCAGCGTGTCGCCCAGCTGCTGGTGGACGAGCTGAGCCGGGAGGCGGGCCTCCCCCCCTGCCAGGTGGTGGTCCCCGACCGGCCGCAGGTCCACCGCCACGACGGCCGCCGCCTGCAGTCCAAGACCTACGGCTACTACACCTACCGCGTCGACGCGCAGGGCGGTGTGACCTGGGCGCGCATCCGCATCTACCACCGCACCGCCGTGAAGCAGCAGGTGATCTCGTCCAAGGTCTTCCTCAACACCCTGCTCCACGAATGGCTCCACCACTACGACTTCCACGGCCTGCGGCTGCCGCGCTCGTATCACACCGCGGGCTTCTTCGCCCGGCTCAGGGGGCTGGCGGATGCATTGGAGGTGGGGTTCGTCATGCCGCCCGATCCCGACGTGAGCCCGGCGCGACCGGGCGAGGGGCCCGAGCCGGTCGGATAGCCGCTTCGGCTCGTCCGACCGCACATGCCCGGGCTGGCTGTTGACGGTCCCGGCGAGCTCGAAACGCTCGATCGGCCGCGCTCGGCGGGCGGACCCTAGCCCACCCAGATCGTCTTGATGTTGACGAACTCGCGAATACCGAAGGCGTGCAGCTCGCGGCCATAGCCGCTGCGCTTCACCCCGCCGAAGGGAAGCCGGGAATCCGAGTGGGTCATCCCGTTGACGAAGACGCCTCCGGTCTCCAGGCTGCGGGCAAACCGAACCCCGCGCTCCAGGTCCCCGGTCCAGACGTTGCCGCCCAGGCCGAAGCTGGAGTGGTTGGCGAGGTCGCGGGCCTGGTCCTCGCCGGCGACTCGCGTCACCGACGCCAGCGGTCCGAAGGTCTCCTCGTCGAAGGCGGGCATCCCCGGAGCGCAGCCGGCCAGCACGGTGGGCTCGAAGAACCAACCCTTGCGGTCGAGACACCGCCCACCGGTGAGCAGGCGGGCCCCCGCGTCCAGCGATTGCCGGAGCTGGCGCTCCAGATCCTGGCGGAGGTCGTCGCGGGCCAGCGGGCCCATCTGGGTCGCAGGCTCGGTGGGATCGCCGACCCGAAGTCGTCGGGCCTCGGCGACGAAGGCCTCCTCGAAGCCGTCGGCGACCTTCTCCACCACGATGAACCGCTTGGCGGCGATGCAGCTCTGCCCACAGTTCTGGAAGCGCGCCCTGACCCCGACCCGCGCGGCGGCCTCGAGGTCGGCGTCCTCCAGGACCACGAAGGCATCCGACCCGCCCAGCTCCAGCACCGACTTCTTGAGGCAGCGACCAGCCACGGCGGCGGCCTGAGCGCCGGTGTCGTCGCTGCCGGTGAGGGTGATGGCGGCGACCCGCGGGTCCTCGATCACCGGGGCCACCCTGCGCCCCGGGATCACCAGGGTGCGGAAGACCGAATCCGGGAAGCCGGCCTCGCGGAACACGGACTCGATCGCCAGGGCGCAGCCGGTGGTGTTGCTGGCGTGCTTGAGCACGCCGGTGTTGCCCGCCATCAGGGCGGGCGCGGCGAAGCGCGTCACCTGCCAGAAGGGGAAGTTCCAGGGCATGATCGCGAGCACGGTGCCCAGCGGTTCGAAGGCCACGAAGCTCCGGGATCCATCCGACGGTGCATCCTGGTCGGCCAGGTACTCCTCGGCGTGGTCGCCGAAGTGGTCGAAGCAGCCGGCGCACTTCTCGACCTCGGCCCGGGCCTCGGCCAGAGCCTTGCCCATCTCGGCGGTGATCAGGCCGGCGAGCTCGTCGACACGGCGGCGGAGCACCCCGGCGGCGGCGTGCATCAGCTCGGCGCGGTGCCGGATGGGCACCCCGCGCCAGGCGGGGGAGCTGGCCCGGACCGAGTCCAGCACGGCGCCGACCTCCGCTTCCGACATCACCGGATAGCGGTGGAGCTCGGCCTCGGTGGCGGGGTTGACTGTGACGATCTCGTCGACGGTGACGGCCATATGGATCTCCCAGCCGCCCGGATTGGGCGGCGATCGCCGGAGCAGGCGGGCGGAGCGGTCAGAGCATCCCGGTCACGGGGTCACGACGGGATCGCTGGAGGAGCGGCCACGTCCGGCAGCCCCGATTCTGGCACCAGGGTGGGCGTCGAGCGGTTGAGCACCTTGCCCTGGAAGAAGGGCGGGCGGGCGAGCCACCACGCCACCATGATGACGAGACCGACCACCACCGAGACGAGGGCGATCAGGAAGACGCCGCCGATCACCCAGCGCGGCCCGAAGGGCAGGGTCCATGAGGTGTAGCTGACCCCGCTCGCGAAGTTGAAATCGGACCCGATGCTCCACACCAGGGCGAAGTACAGCATCAGGCCGCCGAGCAACGGGATGAGGCCGCGCATCAAGAAGTTGCGCGCGCTGCTGAACAGCGTCTTGCGGTAGTACCAGGCGCAGGTGAAGCCGGTGAGCCCGTAGTAGAAGGCGATCCAGACCCCGATGGCGGTGACCGCGTCGGCGATCACCAACCCGTTGGACAAGTAGTTCATGATGACGTACACCACGGCAGAAACGCCCCCCATCACCAGCGTCGACACACTGGGGGTGAAGTAGCGCGGGTGCATGCGGGCGAAGGAGTCGGGAAGTGCCTTGTAGACCGCCATGGAGAGCATGGTCCGGGCGGTGGGCAGGATGGTGGTCTGGGCCGAGGCGGCCGCCGAGGAGAGCACCATCAGAATGAGCAGGTGGAAGAAGAGCTGGCCGAACCACGAGGTGCCGAAGACCGCCGTGCCCAGCACTGAGATGACGTCACCCACGTTGTTGGGGTTGGCCAGCCCGGTGCCGGTGGTCCCGACCCCGGCGAAAGACTGGACGCCCAGGGTGACCACGAAGTACATCACCAGCAGAAGGACGGTGGAGATGATCGCCGCTCGCCCCGGGTTGCGGGTTCGGTCGGCGGTCTCCTCGTTGATCGACACCGACGTGTCCCAGCCCCAGTAGATGAAGAGCATGAGCAGGAGCCCGCTGATCAGGCTCGAGAAGGACACCGATGCGGGGTTGAACCAGTTGATGCTCGGAGTAACGTGGCCGGCGGGGGCGTTGCCGGTGAGCACCCGGATCAGCGCCACCAGGCCGAAAACCATGAGGATGGTGACCTCGACCGAGAGCAGCACGCGCTGCAGCCGCGCCGAGATCTCGATGCCGCGGTAGCAGACCCAGGTCATCACGGCGAGGAAGGCCAGGCCGAGGAGCAGGACCCAGCCACCGGTGGCGTCGTTGGCGATGCTGTCGGCGTTGAACAGGTGGAAGGTGTACACCGACGCCACCTGTGACAGGCTGGCCATGACCAGGATGTCCGAAGCCAGGATCCCCCAGCCTCCCAGCCAGCCGGTCCTCGGACCGAAGGCCCGGGTGGCCCAGGTGAAGGTGGTGCCGCAGTCGGGATCAGCCTTGTTCAGCTCGCTGTAGCCGATCGAGACGAAGAGCATGGGCACGAAGGCGATCAGCACCACCAGCGGCGAGATCAGGCCGCAGAAGGCGGCGATGGCACCCAGGGTGGCCGCGAGGCTGTAGGCCGGGGCCGTGGATGCGACCCCGATGACGATGCTGGAGACCAGCGAGAGGGCACCCGACTTGAGGCCCTTGTCCACCTGGGCCTCGCTGATGACAGCCGCCGCCATGAGTGTCTCCTTACGCTTCAGTGCACCGCCGACTCTGACTGGCAAAGGGCTCTCATGGCGCCGTCACCGCTCGCTCGAGGATCCCCAGGCCCTCGTCGAGCAGCCCGTCCGAGATGACCAAGGGAGGGAGGAGGCGGATCACGTTGCCGTAGGTCCCGGCGCCGAGCACCATCAGCCCGTCCTGGTGGCACCGGCGCAGGACCCGGCCGGTGGTCTCGCGGTCTGGGGCGATGCCGTCTGCGCCCACGAACTCAATCCCCACCATCGCCCCCCTGCCGCGCACGTTGCCGATCGCCGGGGCGCCGGCGGAGAGCCGGCGGAGCCGGCGCATCATGGTCTCGCCGATGGCGCGGGCCCGGGCCAGCAGTCCCTCCGACTCGATGGTGCGGATCGCCGCCAGAGCGGCGGCGCAGGCCACCGGGTTGCCGCCGAAGGTCCCGCCCAGGCCGCCGCTGTGCACCGCGTTCATGATCTCGGCGCGGCCAGTGATGCCGCCGATGGGCAGCCCGCCCCCCAGGCTCTTGGCGGTGGTGATCAGGTCGGGCACCACCCCCTCGTGCTCGCACGCGAACCAGGCGCCGGTGCGCCCGAACCCGGTCTGCACCTCATCCGCGATGAGCAGGATGCCCTGCTCCCGGCACCAGTCGGCGAGGCCGGCGAGCCACCCCGGCTCGGGCACCACCACGCCCCCCTCACCGGCGATCGGCTCGACCAGCACGGCGGCGATGCTCTCCACCCCGACCGTGGTCTCCAGCATGGTGATGGTGTCGCCCAGCCGGCCGGTCTCGCGGAAGGGATCGGAGTACGGGGCGCGGTGGATCTCGGGGACGAAGGGACCGAACCCCTGCTTGTAGGGATGGACCTTGCCGGTGAGGGTCAGGGCCAGCAGGGTGCGACCGTGAAAGCCATGGTCAAAGGCGACGATGCCGGGCCGACCGGTGGCGTAGCGGGCGACCTTGACCGCGTTCTCCACCGCCTCGGCCCCCGAGTTGACCAGGAAGGAGCGCTTCTCGTGACTCCCCGGGGTCAGCTCGTTGAGCCGCTCGCACACCTCGACGTAGCTCGCGTACGGGGTCACCTGGAAGCAGGTGTGGGTGAAGAGCGCCGCCTGCTCCTGGATGGCGGCGACCACCAGCGGGGCGCTGTTGCCCACGTTGGTGGTGGAGATCCCGGAGCCGAAGTCGATCAGGCGGTTGCCGTCGACGTCCTCCAGGATCCCGGGACCGGCCCGGGTGACGAACACCGGCAGGGTGGTGCCGACCCCGCTGGGGATGGCGCGCTGGCGGCGTGACATCAGCTCCAGCGACCGCGGGCCGGGGATCTCGGTGACCAGGTGGCGTGTCGGCGAGAGGTTATCGGGAATGGCTGTCATGACCCTACCTCAGCTCAGAAGTCGAGCGCCGTCATCACGTGCTTGACCCGGGTGTAGTCCTCGAATCCGTACACGGACAGATCCTTGCCGTAGCCGGAGTGCCGGAACCCGCCATGGGGCATCTCGGCCACCAGCGGGATGTGGGTGTTGATCCACACGCAGCCGAAGTCCAGCCGCTTGGCCATGCGCATCGCCCGGCCGTGGTCACGAGTCCATACCGACGATGCCAGTCCGTACTCCACCCCGTTAGCCCAGGCGACCGCCTGGTCCTCGTCGGAGAAGCGCTGCACGGTGATGACCGGGCCGAACACCTCCTCCTGGATGATCTCGTCGGACTGCTCCACCCCGGTGACCACGGTGGGTTCGTAGAAGAAGCCCCGGTCTCCGATCCGGTGGCCGCCGTGGCGCACCTCGGCATGGGCGGGGAGCCGGTCGACGTAGCCGGTCACGACCTTGAGCTGGCTCTCGCTGTTGAGCGGACCGAAGTCCACATTGGGCAGGTCGGGCGCGCCCACCACCTGCGCCTTCGCCCGCTCCGTGAGCGCCTCCACGAAGTCGCCGTAGACGCGCGGGCCGGCGATCACCCGGGTCGCCGCCGTGCAGTCCTGGCCGGCGTTGAAGAAGCCGGCCATGGCGATGCCCGCGGCCGCCTTCTCGACATCGACGTCGTCGAAGACGACCACCGGAGCCTTTCCCCCCAGCTCCAGGTGCACCCGCTTGATATCGGCGGCGGCGGCGAGGGCGACCTCGCGTCCGGCCCGCACGCTGCCGGTGATGGAGACCATCCGGGGGATGGGATGGCCGATCAGGGCGCTGCCCATGTCGCGGTTGCTGCCGCAGACCACGTTGAGCACTCCAGCGGGGAGGAATTCGGCAGCGATCTCTGCCATCAGCAGGCTGGTCAGCGGGGTGGTGTGGGCCGGCTTGAGGACCACCGTGTTGCCGGCGGCGATGGCGGGGGCGAACTTCCAGACCGCCATCATCATCGGGTAGTTCCAGGGGGTCACCTGAGCGCAGACCCCGACCGGCTCGCGGCGCACGAAGGACGTGTAGCCGTGCATGTACTCGGCGGCGGCGCGACCCTCGAGAAGCCGGCAGGCGCCGGCGAAGAAGCGGATCTGGTCGAGGACGGGGGGCAGCTCCTCGGACGCGGTCAGCGCTCGTGGCTTGCCGGTGTTCCGGCACTCCAGGTCGACGATCTCGTCGCCCCGCCTCTCCATGGCGTCGGCGAGGCGCAACAGAGCCAGGCTCCGCTCTGACGGCGTGGTCTCACGCCAAACCTCGAACGCCTTCTCCGCCACCTGGCAGGCGTGGTCGACATCCTCTGGCTTCGAGAGCGGCACTGAGGTGAACACCTCTCCATTGACCGGGTCGATCAGATGACTAAAGGCACCATCCCTGGGGTCGATGTACTCACCGCCAACGAAGTTCCCCCACCTGTCGCGTATGCCGCTCACGACCGCCTCCCCAGCTACCCGCGCCTCCTGCCGGGCGCGCCCACCCGGTCCTGTTTGGCGGCCAGTATAATCGCCGCCCTGGAGGGTTTTCTGCCATGCGCGTACTGCTTGTCGGAGCTGGTGGAGTCGGAACCGCGATCGCGCGCACGGCGGCGCGCTGGAACCTCTTCGAGAGGGTGGTGGTCGCCGACTATGACGTGGCGCGAGCTCAGCGTGCCGCCGCGGCCGGGGAGCGTTTCCGCGCCGTGCATCTCGACGCCGGGGACGAGAAGGCGGTATCGCAACTGCTGGAGGCGGAGAGGTGCGACGTGCTGGTGAACGCCGTCGACCCACGATTCGTCATGCCCCTCTTCCGGGCGGCCCTGGCCTCCCGGGTCACCTACCTGGACATGGCGATGTCGCTCTCCCACCCCCATCCGGACGACCCCTACGCGAAGCCCGGCGTGAAGCTCGGCGACGAGCAGTTCGCCCTCGACCAGGAATGGGAGAGCAAGGGGCTGCTGGCCCTGGTGGGGATGGGGGTGGAGCCCGGCTTGGCCGACGTCTTCTCCCGCTACGCCTCGGATCGGCTCTTCTCCACCATCGACGAGATCGGGGTGCGGGACGGCGCCAACCTGGTCGTCGAGGGCTACGAGTTCGCGCCCACGTTCTCGATCTGGACGACCATCGAGGAATGTCTCAACCCTCCCATAATCTTCGAGCGCGGCAAGGGGTGGTTCACCACTCCGCCCTTCAGTGAGCCCGAGGTGTTCACCTTCCCCGCAGGGATCGGCGCGGTCGAGTGCGTCAACGTCGAGCATGAGGAGGTGCTCCTGGTGCCGCGCTGGATCGACTGCGGCCGGGTCACCTTCAAGTACGGGCTGGGCGACGAGTTCATCGGTGTCCTCCAGACCCTCCACAAGCTGGGCCTGGACTCGACGGCGCCCGTGAGTGTCGGTGACGCCCGGGTGTCGCCGCGCGACCTGGTGGCCGCCTGCCTGCCCGAGCCGGCCGAGCTCGGCGACCGCATGTCCGGGCTGACCTGCGCCGGCACCTGGGTCCGCGGCACCGGCAAGGACGGCCAACCGAGGGAGGTCTACCTTTACCACGTGGTCGACAACGCGACCTGCATGGCCGAGTACGGCTCGCAGGCGGTGGTGTGGCAGACGGCGGTGAACCCGCTGGCCGCGCTGGAACTGCTCGATTCCGGGGCCTGGAAGGGAGCGGGCGTCCTCGGCCCCGAGGCCTTCCCGGCGGACCCCTTCCTGGACCTGCTCAATTCCCACGGTGCCCCCTGGGGGTGTGAGGAGCGGGTGCCCCAAGCCCGCTGATCGCGCCCACCGACCGGCAATCCCGGAACCGCACGATCCGGGCAAGTCCGTCGATGCACACCATCGCTCCTTCCGGTGAAGCCTCGATCGCTGGCGCAAGGCCACCCTGGATGGATGTGGTGTGCAGCCCCGTGGCGCGCGTCACGACGGGTGCCTCGCCGTGCCGACACCCTCCCTGACACCTTCGGGCGGCGACGGCCGGTCTCCCCGGCCCCGTTCCCGGTATCCTCGTCCAGGTCAGCCCGCCGCGCCGGGCTGGTCGCGCCCGACGCTCCCCCCACCATGCCGGGGGCTTCACATCAGCACCGCGCACGCCATCAAGGTGCCAGGAGAGACACCTGGTACGCGAGAATCCCCTGTACGGCGACGTAGCCAAGTGGTAAGGCACGGGTCTGCAAAACCCTGATCGTGGGTTCGATTCCCACCGTCGCCTCCAACTCGCTCCCCCAGCTTCCCCAGCGAGGCGGGTACTGAAACCTCACACGCTCCCCTGCGAGACATGCCGCCCGTCACCATCTCGACCCCGTGAGGCGGGAGCAGGCGTCGCTCACCGCGCAGCGCGTGGCCGCCCAGCGTGCCCTCTTCGCCCGCGTCCCGGCTGACCACGGCGATCCGGCCGCGGACGATCGCCTCGGCCGCGACGTCGCCGGTGACCAGCCCGTCGACCCGCAGAGCCCGATGTTCGCGTACCTCGCCGCGCGCACCCGATTCTTCGACTCGGTCGTGGTCCGCTCCCTCCAGCGGGGCGTGACCCAGGTGGTCATCGCCGGGGCCGGCTACGACGGTCGGGCCCTCCGCTACGCCAAGCCGGGAGTGAGCTGGTTCGAGGTGGACCACCCGGCCACCCAGGCCGACAAGCTCGAGCGACTGACCCGGCTGGACCTGCCGGCGGCGGGGATTGCCTTCGTCGCCGCCGATTTCGCCGTCGATGACGTCGCCGGTGGGCTCGCCGCCGCCGGCCAGCGTCCCGACGTCGCCACCCTCTTCCTCTGCGAGGGCGTCGCCGTCTACCTGGAGACGGACGTCCTCGAAGAACTCCTGCGCGGGCTGCGCGCCCGGGCGGCGCCGGAGAGCCTGCTGGCGATCAGCCTCTCGGTCGGCGACGCCTCGGGAGAGCGCCGCGAGCGTTTCCAGGCGAGGGTCACGGCGGTGGGCGAGCCGGTTCGCACCGTGCTCACCGCCGACGGCGCCGGCGCGCTGCTCGCGGCCACCGGGTGGCGGGACGCCCGCGACCCAACGGGTGACCGGCGCGAGGAGCGGGCGGCGCGGGCCGGCCTCCTGCTGGCACGGCCGGGGTGAGCGCAACGGGCCCGCATCGGACCGAGCCGCGGACGAGGGAAAGCGCGCTCCGTCCCCGAGATCAGGACGCGGCCGGCGCCTCCTCCCACCCCTCCTGGTCATCGGAGCGGGCGAAGAGCAGCAGGGTGAGGATGAGCAGGAACGCCGCCAGCGCCAGGTAGGGGATGGAGACGAAACCGAAGATGTTGAAGGGCGTCACCGCGCAGTCGGGCTGCCCGGCACCGCAGTTGAGGTGGATCTGCCCGGGGAAGCGCTCCAGCAGGTAGTGGTAGATGGAGAGGCCGAGCCCCACGATCCCGAGCGGCAGCGCGTACAGCCGGGCGCTCACCAGGTCACGCCGCACCGTGGAGACGCCGAGCAGGACCACCATCGGGTACATGCAGATCCGCTGGAACCAGCAGAGCTGGCAGGGGACCAGATCGGCTCCGAACTGGAAGTAGAGGCTGCCCGAGACCGCGATCAGAGACACCAGGAAGGCGCCGGGGAGCGCGAGCGGCGCCACCAGGTCGCGCAGTCCGTCCCACCATCCCCGCGCGGTGGCGGAGACCCGGCTGAGCAGCAGGCCCAGCAGCGCCGCCAGGACGATGGCGTCGGCGATCAGCGCCAGCACCGCCAGGGGGGTGGCGACCCCCAGCAGTGTCATCGGGCGGAGCGCCCCCGGCGGGGGTCGGAGAGCACGCTCAGCTGCCGACGGCGGCCTGACCGTTGATGCTCGTCTCGATGCGCGGGATCGACCCGGACGTGCAGATCGAGACCGGCTGGTTCCCGGTGGCGTAGCAGATCGCCGCCGTCAGGTAGTTGGCGTTGCCCACGATGGCCTGGGCGACGCTGCTGGTCGGGTCGCCGAGGTCGGCCGCGATCTGCTTCCAGCTCAGCCCCTGGAGGATGGAGGGGTCGTAGCTGGTCTGGAAGAGGACGAACCTCCCCGCGATGTAGAGGAAGGGGAAGCCGTTGGACGCCGTGTAGGGCGGCTGATCGTAGGTGGTGTAGATCTGCTCCACCTGCGAGTCCGGCGTCTGCAGCGGATTGTCGTTCCGGTCGTACAGCTCGGTCGAGCTGAAGTCGACCCACTGGCTGGTGTAGGAGCTGTCCACGAAGGTGAACGTGCTGGTGTCGGGATCGACGTCGTTGCTCTCCGACGACATCTCCTTGAGCCCCGTGAAGGTGCCGAACCGGGAGAGGGCCATGATCATGCTCCAGCGTTCGGCGGCGCAGTAGGGGCAGTACTCCGCGCCCACGAAGATCACCTCCGGCTTGCCGCTCGAGTCCTTGAGGACGGTGGTGCCGCTGAGCCGGCTGAGCTGCCCACCCTGGCCGCCGGAGCCGACCGTGGAGAAGAGGCCAGCGCTGGGGTGGGTGACCGCCGCCAGGACCGACGCCGGCACCGGGGTCGGCACGGACACCGCCTGGACGCTGCTGCCGGTGAGCAGCACGACTACGACCACGATCACCGCTATCACCGCCGCGGCTCCGCCGCCCAGCGCGTACGGCCCCAGCCACCAGGGGCGCGCCGACACGGTGACCGCCCGCTGGGCCTGGCGCCGGCGCTGCTTCTTGGTGAGCGGGCGACCCGCCAGTTGTGCCGGCGCGGAGCCGGGGCGGGCGCGGGGCGCGGGAGTCCGAGGACTCTGGGGCATGGCCTTCAGACCGGGCGGGCAGCCGGGTGCATCAGTCGGTGGGCTCCGAGACTGAATGGAGAAGCAGGTTCATGGTACGCGAGGCCCGGCCGCGCACCCTGCTTCGCTATTCCGGCAGCGCGCCGGACTGGGTACGGCTACTCGCCCCGCAGGCGCCGCCGGATCTCGGTCAGGCGCAGCGCGATGGCGGCCTCCGCCCCGCGCTCCCCGGGCTCGTAGTAGCGCCGGCCGGCGAGGCGGTCGGGCAGGTGCTGCTGCTCAGCCACGCCACCCGGCTCGTCGTGGGCGTAGCGGTAGCCGGCGCCGAATCCCATCGCCCGGCCCATGGCGGTGACCGCATTGCGGAGGTGGAGGGGCACCGGCTCATGGAGGGTGTCGAGCACGTCCTGGCGGGCGGCGCCGTAGGCCCGCAGGGCGGAGTTGCTCTTGGGAGCGAGCGCCAGGTAGAGGGTGGCCTCGGCGAGCGGGAGGTAGCCCTCGGGCATCCCCACGAAGTGCGCCGCCTGCTGGGCCGCGACCGCCACCGAGAGCGCCTGGGGGTCGGCCAGGCCGACGTCCTCGGCGGCGAGCACCACCAGGCGGCGCGCCACGAACAGAGGGTCCTCGCCTGCCTCCAGCATCCGAGCCAGCCAGTAGATCCCGGCGTCCGGATCCGAGCCCCGGATCGACTTGATGAAGGCCGAGATCAGCCAGTAGTGCTGGTCCCCCGCCTTGTCGTAGAGGAGCGCCGGCGATTGCAGCGCACCCTCGACATCGGCGACCCCGACCGTCTCCCCTCCTCGGCGGGCCACCGCGACCACGGCCAGCTCCAGGGCGTCGAGCGCGATGCGCGCATCCCCGCCCGCGAGACCCACGAGTCGGGTCTCGGCCGCGGGGTTCAGGCCGACACGGTGGCGGGCGAGGCCCCGATCACCATCCGCGAGAGCACGGCGGACCAGGGTTCGGAGCGCCTCGGCGTCGAGCGCCTCGAGCCGGACCACCCGGGCCCGCGAGAGCAGGGCCGCGTTGACCTCGAAGCTCGGGTTCTCGGTGGTGGCGCCCAGCAGATGGACCAGGCCGCTCTCCACATAGGGGAGAACGGCGTCCTGCTGCGCCTTGTTGAACCGATGGATCTCGTCGATGAAGAGCACGGTCTCCCGCCCCAGGCGCCGGCGCTCCCGCGCCCGGGCCACGATCTGGCGGAGGTCGGCCACCCCGGCCGCGACCGCGCTCACCGGCTCGAAGCTGGCCTGGGTGCTGGCCGCCAGCAGCATGGCGAGCGTCGTCTTGCCGCTCCCGGGGGGTCCCCAGAGGATCAGCGAGGGCAGCTGATCCGCCTCCACCGCCTCCCGGAGGACGCTGCCGGGCCCGATGACCGCGTCCTGGCCGAGCAGCTCATCGAGGCTCTGGGGCCGCATCCGGGTGGCCAGCGGCGCAGACGGTCCGACCGCCAGCGAGGGCGCGTCACCCGGCCCGGCGGACCACCTCGCCCCCGCCCGCGGGGAGGTCTCCCCGGGTGCGCCCGGGCTCCCGCCCGGGACGCGCGACCCGTCCGCCGGCCGACCGCCCTCCCCCCCGATGCCTCCGAAGAGGTCGTCCTGAGGGGAGGGTCGATCAGTCATCTCCCGGCAACGCTACGCCGCGGCGACCGGGCGGGGCGTCAGCACGCCGTCACCTCGCGGGCGGCGGTCCCTGCACGGCCGGCAGCTTCACCGGCGGGGCACCCTCCGACGGGACGGCGCCCAGGACACCGCGGAGCGCCTGAGCCGCGCCCATCAGGGCGGCGGATTCGGCGGGGACCACGATGGTCGTGTTGTCGCTGTCGGCGAACTTGCTCAGCGTGTCGAGCTGGAGGATGGCGACCAGGGTGGGGTCGGGCGCCGCCGCCTTGATCGACTGGTAGACGTTGGTGATCGCGAGGGCCCGCCCCTCGGCCTCCAGGATCGCCGCCTGCCGCGCTCCCTCGGCCCGGAGGATGGTCGCCTGCCGCTCGCCCTCCGCCTGCTTGATAGCCGCCTGCCGGTTGCCCTCGGCGATGTTGATCGCCTGCTGCTGCTGCCCCTCGGACTGGAGGATCCGAGCCCGCTTCTCCTGGTCGGCCTGCTTCTGCAGCGCCATCGCCTGGAGGATCTGCCCCGGGGGGCTGATGTCGACGATCTCGATCCGGTTGATCCGGATCCCCCACTTGTCGGTGACCTGCTCCATCTGCTGCTGCATCGCCGCGTTGATCTGCTCGCGCTGGGAGAGGGCATCGTCCAGGGAGACGTTGCCGAAGGCGTTGCGGAGGGTGGTGCGCGCCTGCTGGTCGATGGCGATGAAGTAGTTGGAGACGTTGAAGAGGGCGGCCTTGGCGTCGATCACCTGGCTGAAGATGGTGGCGTTAACGGCGACGGCGACGTTGTCACGGGTGATCACATCCTGGCGGTCCCCGGTGCGCGGCGTCTCGCGCATGTCGACCCGGACCAGCTTGTCGAAGAACGGCCAGATCAGGCAGATGCCGGAGCCGACCTCGCGGTGGTACCGGCCGAACCGCGTCACCACTCCGTTGAAGCCCTGCTGGACCAGGTTCACGGCGGTGCCGAGCCCGACCAGCAGGAGGACGACGACGACGGCCAGTGCAATCAGGGCGCCCATGGGTCAGCTCCTCAGGTGTCGGTCGGGATGCTCAGCGGAACCCGGCCTATTGCAGACGAGGCGCGCCGCTGGCGCGCACCAGAAGGGTGGTGCCCCGCACCGCGGCGACGACCACCGGGGTGTCGGTGGGGATCGGCTCGGGGGCGTCGGTGATCGCCAGCCATTTCTCGTTGGCGAGCAGGGCGTGACCCGGGTGGTGCTCGTCGCCAACGGGGTCGACGGTGACCGCACGAGCGCCCACCAGCCCGCCGGCCAGGCCCGGGAACCGGTAGGGGGCGGAGAGCCGGCCCTCCATCGCCTGCTTGAGCACGGGCCGCACCGCGAACACCCCTCCGACCGCCGCCGCGGCGCCGGCGACCACCTGGAGCCAGAGAGCGAGGCCGAGTGCGCCGAGGATGGCGGCCACAGCCGCGCCCACCGCCAGGAAGAGCAGATAGAGCGCCTGGGTATGGATCTCACCCGCGGCCAGCAGGACCGCCACCACCACCCAGAACAACCACCACGCCATCTGCGCCGAAGTGTAGTACGCGGGAGCCGCGGCCAGAGCCCACCGATCGCACCTGGCGCTGCGCTCGGACCGCCACCGGAGTACGATCCCGGCTATGAAGGGAGACCGGGTAGAGATCGTCATCGACACCGGGGGGGCGGCCGAGACCTACGAGATCGTCGCCACCCGGGCGGGACGCAAGGTCGAGGTGAGCACCGCCCGCGGGGTGGTCGAGGTCAGCGAGGTGACCCGCGCCGGGCAGGCGGTCCGCACCGGGCGGTTCATGGCCACCCGGGTCATCGCCCTGGTCGAGCACCCGGCCAGTGACGAGCCGGTGGGCGCGGAGGAGTCGTCGCGGCACCGCCGGACACGCGCGGAGCAGGCCGAGACACTCCTCTGACGGCCGGACGTAGACTGGCGGCAGAGCCCGTTGCGACCGCAAGGAGGTGGTAGTCCGTGCCCACCGTCACCGAGATCTTCGCCGAGGTCAACAGCCGCCTGGCCGAGCCGGGCAAGGCCGGCAATACCACCGGTGCCTACCAGTTCGACCTGAGCGGCGACGACGGCGGCCCGTTCCACATCGTGCTCAGAGACGGAGTGGGTGAGGCGGGGGCCGGCGCCACCGAGAACCCGAACACCACGATCTCGATGTCAGCCGACGACTTCGTGGGGCTGGCCACCGGCAAGCTGGATCCCACCATGGCGTTCATGACCGGCAGGCTGAAGGTCCGGGGGGATATGGCCCTGGCCATGAAGCTCCAGAACGTGCTCCGCTAGGACCGGCCGGGACCGCGACTCGCGCCACCAGGCCGATTCAAGCTGATGCCGATCCCCGCCCCGGACCGCACCCGGCCGCTCCGATTCGACTACGACGAGCCCCGGCGCGCCCTGCTCGTGGAGTGGGCCGACGGGACCGTTCACCGCATCCCCTTCCCGGTGCTCCGCCGCGCCTGCCCCTGCGCGGTCTGCGCCGGGGAGATGGGAAGCGCGGGACGCTTCGCCGCCGGCCCCGAGCTCGGGGCCGGCGAGGACGACCTTGCCGACATCGGCCTGGTGGGCGCCTACGGGCTCAACGCCGTCTGGGCGGACGGCCACTCGACCGGCATCTACACCTTCGAGCGGCTGCGCGAGCTGGGGGAGAGGGCCGGGGTGACGTAGCCCTCCCCGAGGTCGCGGCTCCTCCCCTCCCCTGCCGGGAGCGGAACTCGCGGCGGCGGCCTCTCTCGAGGGCTGGCCCGGTCCCGCAGCCGCGATATACTCGGCGGCGCGCGGGAGTAGCTCAGTGGTAGAGCACTACCTTGCCAAGGTAGGGGTCACGGGTTCGAGCCCCGCCTCCCGCTCCAGCCGGCTTGAGGCGAGTTCATTTGAGCTCGGGGAACTCACCCCCGAGGGGTGAAACGCCTCTGCAGTGTTGGCGGCGTAGATCCTCATATGAGGGGTCAATCCCCGGGCGACCCTCTTGTTGTACCTTCGGCGTCAGCCTGCCAGGATGGGCCAGTGCCACAAGCACCGGGCCACCCGCGTCTCCGCCCCGGTGACTACTCCGGAGGCGGCTATCCGCAAAGGTCTTACGAATTGGTGGATCGACGCCGGCCCGTGCTGCTGGCCGTGGCTGTCCTTGCGCCACTGATTGCGGCGTGTGCGTCGCCCTCGACCACGGCCAAGCCCACCGCTGCCACAAGCCCAACCCTGCCGCCATCCACGCCTTCCGCCTCCGTCCCGGCGGTCCCATCGGCCCCGAACGCCCAGGATCAGGCCACCGTTCAGGCGATCGCCCTGACTGCCGCCGAGCTCAGCCCGTTCTCCGTCCACGCGCCCATAGCTGCCGTTCCCGGAGCCGCGCCGTCGGGATGGACCATGATTGCCGATGAACCTCTCGACTTCGCGCATCAAACCAGCCCCGGGTGTCTCCAAGTGCTGTCCCCATACACAGCTGGCTAGTATCGGGCCTACAGCTATGATCTCGAACCGAATGACGGTGAGGAGGGCCATGGAGTCCTGGACGTGTTCGCTCAGGAGAGCGCGGCTGCCGTCACCGCCGAGCAGGCTCAGGTGGCCACGTCAGCGTATTCCGACTGCTACGCCGGTCAGGTGGACGGCGACATCGCAGGCACTGGGGCATCGATGGCGGGACCGGTCACCCAGCTGGCCGAGACCATCGACGCCGGTGTGCCTAGCGTTATGCGTCTGTTCACCTTTCCATACCTTTACCTTGGCGAGACCAAGACCAACTACAACTCCGTGATCTGGCTCGCGTATGGTCACTACCGAGCCATCCTCGATCTCTGGACCTGCTGCGGCCTCCCACCCGTCTCCGACTTCGCGGCGGAAGTGCAGCTACTGGGCTCGCGGATGCGAGCTGCGCCATTTGCCTTCGGAGCAACTACCGACGTTCAAGCCTCTCAATCATCTGATCCACGCGACAGATCAGATCAGAGAAGGTGCGCCTCCTTGTCGGCTCTGCCCACCCCTGGGTATTGACGCCTCGTACCAGCAGCCAGGTCCTCAACAGCCATTGAGCAAGCGCGGAGATAGAGGCGATGGCGGGGACGACCAACGTGGCGAGCGCGGCCCCTCAAAGAGCGCCCAGCCAGCTCCGCCTCGCGCTCCAGCGCTGGTTCGCATTCTCGCCGACGCTGGTCCGGTCGGTGTCGCCGGCCCCCCCAAAGCTGGGGACGGCCGACCTACAGCGATGTGAGCGCTCTGGCTCCCGAATCACGGCGACATACCGAGCAGCGACCCAGCCATGCGGCTGTATCGGGTGGCGCCCACCGAGCGGTAGAAGGCGAGGGCGCGCTGCGCCTGAGCATCGGCCTCAGGCCGGCGGTCCTCGGCGACGAGCCGCTCGGCCAGCCAGAGACGGTCGCGTGCCGCCTCGCTCACCGCACCCATGGCGGCGCACGTCTCGGCCGAGGCCTCGATGTCGCCGCGGGCGAATTGCAGCGCCGCCGTGACCCAGGGTGAGGGGTCGACTGGCTCGAGCCGGATGAGCTCCTCGCTGCGTCCCAGCGAGGCGAGCGTCCAGGCCAGCCGATGCGTGGGCCAGGCAACGTACCCCTGGAGCCCGTGCTGCCGCAACACCGCCAAACTCTCGCTCGCCAGCGCGTCGGCGCGCTGCGTGTCTCCGAGCTCCATGAGGACGTGGGCGGATGTCGCGATCACGGCGATCAGCAACTGCGGGTCCTTGGCCCGATGAGCCCCATCGATCGCCGTGTCGACGTCCTCCAGTACCCTGGCAACCTCGGATCGCGCCAGGAGGATGGAGGCACGCGTCACATAGGTCTCCGCCGCGAGATAGTGAGGCGATCCCGATTCGACCTCCGCGATGACCGCGTTCGCACGGCGCAGAGCATCGTCCCAGAGACCGATGGCGAAGTCCCATGCTGCCGGGGAGGCCCTGGCCCAGCGGGCGAAGAGCGTCTCACCGTAGCGAACGATCGCCGCCTCAAACTCGCGCCCGGTGTCGCGGCTCCGAATCAGCTGACCCGCGCCCCAGAGCGCGGTGGCAAGGTTGTTGAGCGCGCGGCAGGCCTCATAGGCTGCGTTCTGCCGGGTGGCGACGGCGACACTGCGCTCGAGCTTCTCGATGCCGCCCGCGCTGTTCCCCATGAAGGCCGTGGCGGAGCCGATGTTGTTGAGCGTGGCGGCCTCCGGCGTGGGGAGCCCCAACTGCTCCGCCATGGCCAGCGCCTCGCCGCCGAGCGCGATCGCCGCCCGGTAGTCCCCGGCGAGGATGAAGAAGCGTGACCCCTCGGCCATCACCTGCGCCTTGACCGGAGAGGGCGCCGAGTGCTCGACCAGATCGCGCGCCCGGGCGAGATGCTCGTCGGCGAGGTCACGGTCGCCGCGCAGCCAGCAGGCGTTCCCCAACGCCGCCTCCGCCTCGGCGGCGGCCTCGTTCTCTCCAAGGGCGATGAGCTCCTCGGCGGCGGCCGCCAGCGTGGTGCCATCGAACTGCCCAAGGAAGAGTTGAGCACGTCCCAGCAGGAGCAGCAGCCGGGCCCGCTCGCGGGAGCCCGCCAGGGCCAGCCCCAGCGCCGACTCGTAATATCGGGCCCGCGTTGTGGTAGGCGCTGAGGGCGAAGGCGTGGGCGCCAGCCTCCTGGAGGCTGACGCGCGCCTCGGCGGCCAGGTCCGGGTCGACGGGCTCAGCGGCGGTACGGCGCAGCTCCACGGCGCTCTGATAATGATGGGCGACCATCTCGGCGTTGTCCTCGGCGCGTCCGAAGGACGTCAGCCAGCCTGCGGCCCGACGATGCTTCTCGGCGCGCTGCGCCCTTGGTATCTCGCCGTACGCGACGTCGCGCATCAGCACGTGCAGAAAGCTGTACTCGGCCTCCGAGGCAGCGGATGACCGTCGCGAACGCTGCACGAACTCCCTGCGTTGCAGGGTCTTGAGGCAGGCCTCCACATCGGCGGGCGTACGCTCGCCGACCGCCGCCGCGGCACCGGGCCAGAACACCTTGCCGATCACCGCGGCGTCCTGCAGCACCTGCTTCTCCGCCAGTGCCAGGCCGTCGATGCGCGCGGCGATGATCCCCTGCACCGTCTCGGGCAGTGGTAGGTCTGCGGCGTCACCGCGCTCAACCAGCATGCGCACGTACTGCTCGGCATAGAGAGGGTTGCCACCCGCCCTCGTCAGCAGGGTGCGCCGGGTGTCGGCCGGGATCAGCGGTCGACGGGCCAGGCCGCTGATGAGCGCCGCCGTCTCCGCATCCGAGAGCGGCGACAGCGAGAGCGTGACCGCGTTGCGCTTGCCCCCGCCCCAACCGGAACGGCGTTCCAGCAGCTCGGGGCGCGCGCCGCAGACGACGAGGAGCGGCACGTCTACGGAGAGCTCCACCAAGGAATCGATGAAGTCGAGGAGGTTGTCGTCCGCCCAATGAACATCCTCGAAGATCAGCGCCAGCGGATGCTGGTCCGCCAGCCGCTCGAAGAAGCGACGCCAGGCGGTGAAGGACTCGTCTCGACGGTCTCCTCGGCCGGGGTCGGCGGCCCCCAGTCCGGCCAGGGGCCGGAGGTGGCTCTCGATCCAGCCGGCCTCCGCGGTGTCGGGGATCACGCCGGCGATCGACGTGCGCAGCTTGGCAGCGGCCTGGTCCGGCGCGTCGGTCTCCAGGACGCCGGCCTGCGCCTTGACCATCTCGGCCAGGACCCAGAAGGTGACGCCGTCACCGTAGGGAAGCGAGCGACCCTGACGCCACTGAATGATCTCGGTCGGATCATGCTCGATGGCACGAAACAGCTCGGCGATCAGCCGGCTCTTGCCGATCCCGGGCACGCCCACCACGGTGACCAGCTGGGCGGTGCGATCCTGGCCCACGCGCGCCAGGCTGTCGGTGAGCAAGCGCAGCTCGCGGTCGCGGCCCACCAGAGGAGTTCGGATCACCGAGCCGACCTCGCTGCCGAGCCGCGACCTGGCCTCGATCGCTTCCCAGACCGCAAGCGGCGCCCTCTTGCCCTTGGCCAGCACGGGCTCCGCATCCCGGTACCGGATCACGCGCGCGCTGGCGCGGTACGCCGCCTCACCGACCAGGATCCCGTTGACCAGGGCAGTCGCCTGCAGTCGCGCCGCCGTGTTGATCACGTCGCCCGAAACCATCCCCTCGCCGGCCTCTGGTCTGGCATCGAGTGCCACCAGTGCCTCACCGGTGTTGACGGCGATGCGCACCTGCAGCTCAGGCTGCTCCAGCAGCCAGTCGCGGATCGCGAGCGCCGCACGCACGGCTCGTTCGGGGTCGTCCTCGTGGGCCGTCGGAGCGCCGAACACGGCCATCACCGCATCCCCGATGAACTTCTCGACGGTGCCACCGAAGCGCTCGAGCTCCGAGCGCAGGCGCGCGTAGTAGGGCTTCAGCAGTGCGTGCACATCCTCGGGGTCGAGCCGCTCGGCGCGCGAGGTGAAGCCGAACAGGTCGGCGAAGACCACGGTGACGACCTTGCGCTCCTCGCCCTTTGCCGGACGGTCCCCCAGCGGCGCCCCGCAGCGAGCGCAGAACCGGTGGTCGGGCTCGGCCGCCCACCCGCAACTCGGGCAACGCATCGAGAAGAGCATGCCACAGCCCTCTCCCTGGAGAGGGACCGGCCGGCCTGTGTCTTGACATGGCAGAACTTCTCGCTGGTGTAGCTGGGAGGACATGCTCATCTCGCCATCGCCTCCTTGAGGGAGGATCAGGTCGGCTCGGAGCGATGTCCGGCGGCCCTGGCACCGCCAGGAGACTCAGTCAAGCGCCCCCTCCCGCATGAGCACGGCGCAGTTGGCCACGGAGTCCTCCACCACGCGTGGCCCGGCTGGACGTCCCCCTTTCAGACCCCCTTTCGATGTTCTCCATTTCCCCAAAGTCGCGGCGCTCCGGCGATCGCGGGGTGCTCAGAGGTGGCAGACTACTCCTCGATCATGGATGGTGCGCAGCTCTTCCGCCGAGCTCTGGAGCAAGCAACGGCGCTCATCGGGGGCGTCCGCCCTTCCCAGCTCGGCCTGGCCACGCCCTGCACGGCGTGGGATGTGCGGGCTCTGGCGGGCCACATGCTCTACGAGCTGAGCTGGGTTCCCGACCTCACCCTGGGAGCCACCATCGCCGAGGTCGGCGACCGCTACGACGGGGACCTCATCGGCGACGACCTCGCGGCGAGCTGGCGGCGCGCTGCGGACGCCGCGCTCATCGCCGTCGACCGCTGCGACCCCGTCGCCATCGCCCATCTCTCTTACGCCGACGTGAGCAACGACGCCTATCTTCGGCAGGTGGGGGCCGACGAGCTCATCCATTCCTGGGATCTCGGGGCCGCCACCGGCGCCCTCGTGCGCTTCGATCCCGAGCTGGCCGAGGCGGTCTACGAGAACACCCTGCCCGACGTGAAGGGCATGCAGGCGAGCGGCCTCTTCGCTCCTCCGGTCCCGGTGCCAGAGGACGCCGCCCTCCAGTCGCGGCTGGTCGCGCTCTTCGGCCGCGACCCCGGCTGGCAGCCACCGCACTGACGCTCGACGCCGCGGTGGCGGCACGGCGTCAGCGAATCGAGTCGGAGGCGTCGGGACCCGCAGCAGGCACGGGTTCTGGGGTGAACACCCGGCCCCTGTCCGGCCGGCGCGCCGAGATCCAGCCGGTCACCCACCCGACGCGTGCTTCGCCACGGCGAGGCGAAGGCTCTCAGGCCTCCGGGATCTCGCGGCCGAACGCCTCCAAGGTGATCGCGTCGGGCTCGGGGCCGCCGCGACGGCCAGTGTCCAGACTGTCGATCGCGGCCATCTCGTCCGCCGACAGCTCGAAGTCGAACACGTCGATGTTCTCTGCGATGCGGCTGGGCTTGGTGGACTTCGGAATCACCGAACGGCCTTGCTGCAGACCCCAGCGCAGCATCACCTGGGCCGGGGTCTTGCCGTGGGCCCTGGCAACGTCTCCGCTGACCGGGTCCTCGAGCGTGCTGCCGTGGCCACTGTCGCGGTAGAAGGTGATGCCGCCGATCGGTGACCAGGCCTGGGTGACGATGCCATGCTGGGCGCCGAAGTTCTGCACCTGTCGCTGCGCGAAGTAGGGGTGCACCTCGATCTGGTTGACCGCCGGCACCACCGTCGCGCGTTCGAGGAGCGCCGCGAGGTGCTCGACCATGAAGTTGCTGACCCCGATGGCGCGGACCCTGCCGCCGTCGAGCAGCGCCTCCAGGGCACGGTAGGCCTCGAGGGTCCGGTCGAATGCCGAAGGCAGCGCCTGGTGCAGGATCAGCAGGTCGATCTGGTCGACGCCGAGCTTGCGGGCGCTCTTCTCGAAGGCGTGCAGCGTCTCGTCATATCCGTAGTCGCTGATCCAGACCTTGGTCTCCAGGAAGACCTCTGACCGGTCCAGGTCGGCACTCTGGACCGCCTCGCCGACCTGGCGCTCGTTGCCGTACGCCGCCGCGGTGTCGATGTGCCGGTACCCGGCGCCGAGGGCGCTGCGGACAGCGTCCCGGGTCTCGTCGGGGGGTGTCTGGAAGACCCCCAGACCGAGGGCGGGAATCTCAACGCCATTGTTGAGTTTGATGCTTTCCATCTCCTGCCGCTCCGTCGGCGCTGGCCGGCTCGGGCCTGCCGCCGTTCGGGATCAGATCATCCCCCTTCCAGTGCGCTGGCCGAGGTGGCCAGCCGACCTGGCCGACCTCGAGGCAGACGGGGGCCAGATAGCTTCGAGGGATGGAGGCATCCCGCTCCACCGTCATCCCGGCCGCCGCCGCCAGCCGCGGCACCGCTGCTCGTGGTCTCCGGCTTGAATGGCCAGAGAAGGATCAGGCTCCCTGCTCCACACTCCGATGTCCCGCCGCTCGGCGAATCGCAGCCTCCGGACTTGGGCCAGAGTCGCTTGGCCCCAGTATCGCTCCACTGAGCTCGATCCTTGTCGCTTCTCCCGACGTCACCCCGTCCCCTCAGATGGAATGCCTGGTCAGGTCGACGGTGACGCTGTCCCGGTCACCCGGACCGCTGGTGGCGCGAAAGGTGACGGTCATCACCGGGCTCGCGGTGACGTCGACGGTGACCACCAGGTAGCCGTAGTCCATCAGCGGTCCGGCCGACAGCGTGAAGCCTCCCGCCGACCCCGATGGGTACTGGCTCCGCGGCGGGGTGAGGCCGTACCCGCCGCTCCCCGACACCACATAGGGAATCTCCACGGTGCCGGTGCTTCGAGTGAAGCGCTGGTAGAGATGGGCGTGGCCGGAGAGAACCGCATCCGGCCAGATGCCCGCGGCCTGGCAGGCACGGTCGATGTCCGCAGACAGCCCGGTCGAGCCGCCGTGACTCTGGTCGGCGGAGGCGGGAGGGTGATGGCAGGCGATCACCACGGCGCGGCGGTTGGCCAGCCGATCGGGGTCGGCCCTGAGCCGGGTCAGCTCGGAGGTGAGGAAGGCGAGCTGGTCGTCGTTCATCGGGCTGGAGTACGTCCCGCCCTGGGTGGAGATCACCCCGGGCCCCTCGAGCACGTTGGTGTACTGGCCGATGATCGAGACCAAGGGCGCGTCCAGGGTGAAGTACACGCCCGGCTGGGTCATGGTGCTCCGCACCAGGCCCCCGGCATTGGGCGAGGGGCCCGGACTCGCGGCGCAGAAGTTGGTGAGGAACGCCGCCAGCGTGGTGACCGCCGCCGATTCCGGGAAACCGTCGTGGTTGCCGGGGATCGCGAAGACCGGCCGATCGTACGCGCGAAGGGGCTCGTAGAACTGGTCGTAGTAGTACTGGGCCTCGCCGAAGCTGTAGACGACGTCGCCGAGGTGGAAGAAGAACGCGGGCGTGTCCGGGCCGCCCGCTGCCACATCCCTGGCCATGGCATCGGCGACGCCTGTCTCGTTGGGGATCGCCCGCGCCTGGGCGGCGCCGGTGTCACCGACGGCGTGGAAGGTGATGCGACCGGCCGCCTGGATCTGGCCGATCATCTCGGCGGACAGGACGCCCGCCAGCTGCATGCGCGGCGGGTCGACGCGCGGCGGCGGCACCGGCTGGAGCTGACTCTGGTGCAGCTTGTAGTAGGCCGAGTTGTAGTACTGCTCGCTGGTGTTGTCGACCTGGAAGCTGGTCTCGTCGGGCCCGGGCTGGGGGTCGGCAAATAGGCGACCGCTGGTCCCGCTCGTCCGGACCCCGTACTCGCCGGCCACTCTCCACTCCCCCCCGGAAGCACCCGCCCATCGTCGGCACACAGAGCGTACCAGGGGCGGCGCCGCTCGATGTCATCGGCGATCGTCGACCTGCTCACCCCACCGAAACGTCGATGGCCATCGTCGCGCGGTCGCAGAAGTCGCTGGGCGAGCACTCGATGTGGATGACCGCGGTGCCGGGGCTCTCCGCCTCATATACGACGGCAAGGCTGTGAGCACCGGAGGGCGTCGGCAAACCCAGTTCCTGCTGCAGCACAGGCGCGAGCTGAGCTGCTGGCGTCAGTTGGTAGTGCGCACAGTCATTGGCTCCCACGAAGAGCAGCTGGCCGACGTTGAGGCTGACGGAGATCGTGGCGGGGCTTCCCACCAGGTCACCCAGGTCGACGTTCGCAGCGGCACCGGTGTCGGCGATTCCGGTGCCGGCGCAGAACTGCTGAGCGGTGCTCCCGCCGCCGCACCCGGCACCAGCAATTCCTAGCAGGACAACTGCGAAAGCTCCAATGACTCTCATCGGCCGCATCGGCGCCATCGTATCAGCCATGCGGCGGCAACTGCAACGGGGTGCCTGATCCCAGCTCCTTTCAGTGGGCACTCAGCCACATCCTCACGTCTCGGCTTCGGGCCCCGCCTCCCGCTGCAACACTGCAGAGCCGAGTGTCGACCAGACCAGCAGGACGATCAGAACCTCGGCCTCCCGGCCGCCCGGGTTTCGTAGCTCGTCACCGTGGACGGGACAACCGCCGGGGTCGGCGTGGGCGCGGGAGTGGGGCTGGGTGTGGCGGACGACGATGGGCTGGGCGACGCGGTCGGAGAGCCGGTGGGGGTCGCCCCGGTGCTGGGCGAGACCGTCGGGCTGGGGCTCGCCGTGAGCGAGGGAGTGGGAGTGGAGCAGGTCGATGATCCGCCGCCGGAGCAGTCGGGGAGGGCTCCGGCGGGCGGCTTGAAGGCCGCCGGCCGCGGCAGCGAGTTGATGAAAGGCTCGTCGATGTACCGCGCCGGCCCGGTGGTCCCGAAGATGCCATCCATCGGCACCTGCCGGTTCTGGGCCCCATCCGTGTTGCCCACCCAGGTGGCCACCACCCAGCTCGGCGTGTACGCCATGTACCACGCGTCCATGTAGCTGTCGGTCGTTCCCGACTTCCCGGCCGTGGTCCAGCGGAAGCCCAACCCCCAGTAGGCGGGGTAGTGAAGCAGGATCTGAGTGATGGCCCACGCCTGGGGAGCGGTCATCACCTGACGCTGACCGGGATCGGTTGCGGGGGCGCTCCAGAGCACGTCGCCGCTGGCGTCGGTGACCTTCAGGATCGTCTGCGGTGTCACCGTGTGCCCGCCGTTGGCGAACGCGGAGTAGCCGACCGCCTGGTCGAGCACCGACGTCGCCGAGGTCCCGATCGCCGAGCTCAGGTCGTCCGTGATCGGTGTGGTCACCCCCACCGAGTGAGCGAAGGCGATGATCTTGGCCATCCCGACCATCTGGGCGGCCTGCTCGGTCGGGATGTTGCGAGAGTGGAGCAGAGCTGTGGCCGCGGTGACGTCGCCCTCGTACTCGCGGTCCCAGTCCTGGACCCCGCCGAGGGCCCTGGACTCCGCGGCGGTGTCCTGGAGGATGGTGTCCGGGGTGATGGTGCCGTCCTGGAAGCCGGTCTCGTAGACGTAGGGTTTGAAGGACGACCCCGGCTGCAACCCGTCCAGGGTGACGAAGTCGTCCTGGCCGTCGATCGCCGGGTCGTCGTAATCCGCCGATCCCACCCAGGCCAGCACCTGGCCGTTGCTCGGATCCATCATCAGCAGGGCCGCGTTGTTGGCCCCGCCACCCATCCTGGGGAGCCCCTCCTCCACCGCGCTGTCTGCGTCCTCCTGGTAGGTCAGGTCGAGGGTGGTCGTCACCGTCAGGCTTCCGTGGAAGGCGCCCGGCTCATCCTGAAGGAGCTGGGGCAGCTCGTCCTCGACGTACTGCACGAAGTGGGGGGCGGGGCCGACCTGCGGCGCCTGTCCATGCGCCAGATCGGCCTGGATCGCTGCCTGGTTGGTCGGGTCGGGGCTGCCATCGGAGTTGAGGGGGTCGACCGCCCGAGCCGCGGACCGGCTGATCTTGCCGGACGCGACCAGCGCGTCGAGCACGTAGTCCATGCGGCTGTAGGCGCCGTCGGGGTTGACGTAGGGGTCGTACGACGACGGCGCCTGGGGGAGGCCGGCGAGCATCGCCGCCTCACTCAGGGTGAGTTCGGAGGCCGGCTTGCCGAAATAGCGCTCTGCCGCCTCCTGGATGCCGTAGGCGTCCTCCCCGAAGTAGGTCAGGTTCAGGTACATGTCGAGGATCTGAGCCTTCGAGTAGTGGCCGGTCAGCTCCTGCGCGAGCAGCGCCTCGCGCACCTTGAGCAGCACCGACTTGTCGGCCCCCTGGCCGTAGAACGCCTCCTTGGCGACCTGCTCGGTGATCGTGCTCGCGCCCTGGGCGGGGCTGCGGAGGATGACATCGACCACCAGCGCCTGGAGGATCCGCGGGGCGTCGAAGGCACCCTCGGAGTAGAAGTTCCGGTCTTCGGCGGCGACGATCGCCTCCTGCATGATCGGGGCGATCTGCTGGAGCGGGACGTCGGCGCGCTGCTCCCCGTTGTCGCCGACCTCGCCCAGCAGCCTTCCGTCGCGATCCAGGATCCGGATGGTGCCGGTCGCGGCTCCGATGGCGTCGAGGCTGGGGAGGGTCAGCGCCGCATAGAGGACCAGTCCCCCGAGGATGGCGACGATGCCCGCGATCGCGCCTCCGGAGAGCCAGAGCCCGCGGCGCAGGGGGGATCGGCCGCGCCACCAGCGCCCCACGCGCCCGCGCGGGCCCGGCCGCAGGCCGGCTCGACGGCGATGCGGCCTGACCGTCACGCGTCCCGACCCGACGGTGGCCGGCCGCATCGCACCACGCTCCGACGCCGCCTCACGGGCGACGTCGTGGGCCGGTCCCCGCTCCGCCGGGTCGGCGCCCTCCCCCAGACCATCCAACCTCATGCTGACTACCTCGTGGGGCGAAGCTCGGCGAGGCGGCCGACATGGCTCACGGCGATCACGACCTCCCCGTCCAGGTCCTCCCTCACGGACGGGCGATGGCGACCACCACGGCCACAGTGCCCATAGGGACAACGCAGGCGGTACCGCCCAGGGTTTCGCTCACCCCCAGGTCCGCCGTCCCGCCGGGGTTGGGCAGACCGGCAACTCCGCGCCCTGAGGGTGACGATGTGGGGCGATCCCGGGGGGGCCCGGTCACAGCGTGGACGGGGGATATAGCGACAACCCGGCTATGGATGTCAGGAATCCATCAGCGATCTCGGTTCCTGAATGTACCCGGCACCAGGGCCGCCGCGGGAGGCGGGCCCGCCGTTCCGCTCGGCCCGGTGCTGATGGCCATGGGGGGGCCCGGCTTGGCTGGCGCCCCCGGCGGGCTGCGCACGATCCGCCGGCACACCACGTCGGCTGAGCCCCGGGCGCGGTACTGTCTCGGAGCCCATGGTCGATGCCGATCTGACCAGTCCGACGCTCCACTCGCCTGTGGAGGGCGGTTGACCAGAATGCGGCGCTGCATCGTCGCGGGTCACATCTGCGCCGACCTGCGGCCAGGGCTGCGCGGAGTGGAGCGCATCGTTCCCGGTGCAATCGCCGACGTGGGCCCGCTCGAGATTCGGCCCGGTGGCTCGGTGGCCAACACGGGGACCGACCTGGCCGAGCTCGGGGCCGACGTGCTCCTGGTCGCCGATATGGGCGACGACGAGCTGGGGGCGACCGTGCTGCGCGCCCTGCTGCCGGCCGGCGCCGACTGCGGCGGCATCCGGCAGGTCTCGGGCAGGTCGACCTCGTACTCGTTGGTCTTCGAGTGGCCCGGCACGGACCGATCCTTCTGGCACCACGTGGGAGCCAACGCTTGGTTCGACGGGAGTCGCGTGCAGCCTGACGGTGTGGATCTCGTGCATGTCGGCTACCCGGCGCTGCTGCCGCTGATGTACGCGGACGGTGGAGCCCGCCTTCAGGAACTCCTGGCCCGGGCACGCCAGGCGGGAGCCACGACCTCGCTCGACCTCTCGGTCGTGACGCCCGAGTCGCCCGCGGCTCAGGTGGACTGGCACCTCCTGCTCGAGCGCACCGCCCCACTGGTTGATCTCCTCACCCCGAGCGTCGACGACGTCGTGAGCGCGCTGGACGTCCCGAGACCGCACTCAGTCGCAGAGGTGCGGGACCTGGGGCTGCGCCTGCTGGGGATGGGCTCCGCCGTGGTGCTGCTCACCGATGGAGAACGGGGGATGCACCTCTTGACCGCAGGCCAGGATCGTCTGGCGGCGGCCGGGCACTGTCTCTCCCAGAGCGCCGCGGTGTGGGCGGATCGCGTGCTCTACCAGCCGGCATCCACCAGCGGCCCCGTCTTCACGACGGGCGCCGGCGATGCCGCCACCGCCGGCCTGCTCATCGGAGTCCTCGGCCGCGTCGGCGCCGAGGAGGCGGCGGCGATCGCCGCGCGGACGGCGGCCCTCAAGGTCGCGGGATGCCGGCGACTTCCGCGGTACACGGCCGAAGGACGGAGCTGCTGAGGAGGCAGGTGGCAGCCCTGCCGGTGGAGAGGCACACGCTCAGGTGGGTCCGTCTCCGCCCCGATCGCCGCTCCACAGCGCCGCCCCGAGGATGCCCCAGAGACAGAAGCCGACGTGGCGGTCTCCCTCCAGGAGAAGAAATGAAGGACGCACATGTGCAGGAGGACGCCCGCACAGAAGCACCCGAAGGCCTCCAGGAGCCCGGTCACGCGGCGATTGAGACGACTGCCCCCGGGCCTCCGCCCGGGGGCTCGCGCCGCCGGCCGTTCACCCGGCGGCGCCAAACGCGGCCACGGCCGCGACCCTGCGCGGGGCTCCGTCCCGCTCCACCAGGTGGTCGGCGTCCAGTCGGCCGTCGCGGAGGTGGATGATGCGGTCGGCGCGGGCGGCCAGGTCCAGGTCGTGGGTCACGATCAGGAAGGTGACCCGGCTCTCCCGATTGATCCGCCGCATCAGGGAGAGCAGCATCTCCGCGGTCTCGGTGTCCACCTCTCCCATCGGCTCGTCGCCGAGCACGAGGGTGGGCTCGCCGATCAGCGAGCGGGCGATCGCCACCCGCTGCTGCTGACCCCCCGAGAGCTCCGCGGGGCGATGCCCCATCCGCGCGGCGAGGCCCATCTCCTCGAGCAGCATCTCCGCCCGGCGGCGTCCCGCCCTGCGGTCGGCGCCCGAGTAACGGAGCGGCAGGAGCACGTTCTCGATCGCCGAGAGCGTGGGCAGCAGGTTGAACTCCTGAAAGATGAAGCCGATCCGCCGGCTGCGCAGCTCGGCCCGCTCGCGTTCCCCGAGGCGGCCGGTGTCCACCCCGTCGAGGAGCACCCGTCCCGCGGTGGGCCGCATCAGCAGACCCGCGCAGTCGAGCATGGTGGTCTTGCCGCTCCCGGAGCGGCCGACCACGGCGGCGAACTCGCCCTGCTCGATCTCCAGGGTCACCGCATCCAGGGCCTTGACCACCTGGGAGGCGCGGACGTAGTGCTTGGTGAGGCCTTCCAACCGCAGCGTGGGCATCTCTTCTCCTACTGAGTGAGCTTCGGAATGAACGACTGAGTCAGCTTCGGAACGAACGGCTGAGCGATCTCGGATTGGACGTGAGGTGGGGCGGCTACTGGGCCCGGAGCGCGCGGACGGGGTCCATCCGGGCGGCTCGGATGGCGGGCAGCAGCCCGGCCACCGCGCCCAGCGCCACCGCGAAGCCGATGGCCAGAGCGGTCAGTCCTGGGGTCACCAGGAACAGGCCGCTGGGGTTGCTGCCGTTGAGCAGCGTGGTGAGGGCCAGACCCAGCAGGTAGCCGACCACCCCGCCGATCAACCCGATCAGCGCCGCCTCGGCGAGGAACTCGCTGAGGATGTGGCGGGTGCGGGCACCGATCGCCTTCTTGAGCCCGATCTCCCGGACCCGCTCGCTCACCGACATCAGCATGGTGTTGACCACCGAGAGGCCGCCGATGATCAGGGCCAGCAGGGCGGCGGCGGTGGTCATGAAGGTGAACACGGCCCCTCCCGACTTGAAGGCGCTGACCAGGGTGCTCGGCTTGGTCGCCTTCACCGTCGGCACCTGGGCATTGATCCTGGCGGCGAGGGCGTCGAGGTTCGTCCCGGGCTTGGCGTACACCACCGCTCCGGTGATGAGCTGATAGGGGTCGACATGGCCCAGCAGTGCGGTCGGCAGGCTCTCGCCGTCGATCATCTGAGCGTCGTGGAGGCTGACGTAGGCCCCGGTGTCCGGCGCGGTGAGGGTCGGGTTGAGGATGCCGACCACTGTGAACCGGTGGTTGACGAAGCCGGGCTGGGCATCACTGGGGCGCACCGGCAGGGCGATGGTGTCGCCCACCTTCATGTGGAACTCGGCCGCGAACGACGAACCCAGGTCGACCTGCAGGCGCGAGCCGTCCCCCACCCACCGGCCGCCGGCGAGCGTGAGCTTGAGCGGCGAGTAGCGGTTCCAGTTGGGGTCGAAGTTGTTGATGAAGTCGGGCACGCCCATGCTCACCACCGACGCCTGGCCCGGTTTGGCCGTGTCGTAGACCCCGGGGGAGACGGCCTCCACACCCTGCACACGCTGGATCCGGTCGAGTGTCGAGAGGTCCATGTAGCCGCCGCCGAAGCCGCTCGACGAGTTGGCATCCGCGACCTGCACCGTGTTGCTGTAGTAGGTGATGCCCCCGGCCAGCAGGGTGTCGAAATGCTCTGCCATGGCGCCCATGGTGGTGAGGGCGAAGATGCCCATGACGATGCCGATCACGGTGAGCGAGGTGCGCACCTTGCGGCGCCACAGGTTGCGAAGGATCTCCACGTCAGTCAGCTCCCCTGTTGCCGGATGGTCGGCTCGCCGCGGATCGCGCCCGACCGCTCACGCGGTGCGCGCTCCGAAGCTGGCCTGTATCACGCTGTCAACCCTACGAAGAAGCGTCCGCCGCCTCCAGCCGGCCACCCCACCAGTTGCTCGGGGGGTTGGCCTGACCGCGGTGTACCCGGCGACCATGCCGGCGGCGGTCGGCTCACCGCGCGACCGGCGGCGCCCTGCATCTCGGAGAGTCGTCATGGCCGCGATGCTAGGGACGCCGAGCGCGGTCCACCATCGGGGATGACCCTGGAGAACCCCTGATGCGCACAGCATCGAGGTCAGGGTGAGGCCGAGGGTCCCGGGTCCGGCCGGGGCCCTCGCCTCAGCCGCGCATCAGCGGCCCACCTCGCGCACCCGCATCGCGGCCATCGACCCGCCGAAGCCCACCACCACGATCGCCACCATCACCCACAGGCCGGTCCAGTAGACGCCGGTGGTGAGCGGGGTGCCGTAGAGGTGGAAGAGGGAGAGGTCGAGGACCCAGCCCGGCCACCGGAAGAGCGGTGATAGCAAGGGGATGTAGAAGCTGGCCACGGCGACGACCCCCAGCACCGGCACCGCCACCCGCGGGAAGCGCGCGATCACCAGGGCGCCCACGGCGCCGAAGGTGAGCGCCAGCAGCGCCAGCAGGCCGGTCGCGATCAGGAGCCGGCCGGTGTCGAGATGCACCCCCTGACCCGGGGCGACCGCGGCGGTCACCAGGGAGCCGAGCGCGGTCATCAGCAGCGCACCGACGGTGAGGGTGGCGCAGCGCTCGGCGACCACCGCCCAGCGCGGCCAGGGTTGGGCGATCTCCATCTCCAGCCTGCCCTCGGCGTCGTCAGCCGCCCAGTGCGAGGTCTGGTTGATGGCGTAGGCGGCCACGATGAGCGCCGCGATCCCGAGCCAGATGGAGCTGACCACGGCGGTCGCCGCCGAGGTGGTGCCGGCGTCCTGGACGTAGCGATTGAAACCCGAGAGCGAGGCCAGCATCTTGCCGGTGCCGTGGGCCAGGGAGACGATCAGAGTCGCCCCCACCATGGTCCCCACCACCCAGCCGATCAGCCCGATCCGCAGCTGCCAGAGGTTGCGCAGCACCGGCAGGCGCAGCAGCGGGTTGTCCGAGGGGGAACGCACCACCGGGCCGGCGGTGACCCGCCCGCGCAGCAGGCTGCCCATCAGGTCCCGCTCCCGGAAGGCTGCGGTCGCGAGGCCGATCAGCACGGCCGCGATCAGGTAGAGGACCAGGGTCGCCCCGCCGTCGAACCGGCCCCCGGGGACGATCGCGGTGGTGAGGTCGGTCAGGTGGAAGGGCGAGATGGCCGCCACGCCGTCCAGCCCCGGGTTCACCCTGGCCACCGCGTCGAGGGTGTAGAGGGCGAGCAGCACCGCCCCGCCCAGGGCCAGGGCCCCACGCCGGGTGGTGGCGAGCTGCGCGGCCGCCAGACCGACCCCGAAGCAGACGAGGGCGATCCCCAGCAATGGGAGCCCCTGCTCGAGGAGAGCGGCGAAGCTGATCGATGCCTTCGCGGAGGCGACCCCGGCGGCGGTGCCCAGGCCGGTGATCACCACCGCGCCCGCCGCCGCCAGCGCGAAGGCGGCCGCCCGGGAGAGCACCAGCCGGCCTCGACCCAACGGCGAGGCCAGCCAGGTCTCCATCAGGCCGCGCTCCTCCTCGTTGCGGATCAGCCCGGTGGCGGCGGCCAGCCCCCAGGCAGCGAACACCAGGGTCAACCAGGTGAGCCCCTTCCACCAGAGGTACCCGTCGACGGTGTCGGGGCGGAGCGGCAGGGGGATCAGGTAGGCGAGCTGCGGGCCGAGGGCGATCGTCTGGCGCCCGAAGGTGGCCCGCGCCGCCGCCGTCCCGGCGGCGGCCAGGTAGGAGGCGCCGCTCGCATACGGCGAGACGAAGCCGAGGAAGGCGACGCCCGCGAAGGCCCAGCGGTGGGCGCGGAGCCCGTACCGCACCGTGGTCATGATGCCGTCCCGGGACCGGCCGTTCACCAGTGAAACGGGTGAGCTGGAGGCGGCCGGGACCGCGGTCATCGGGTGCTTCCCGCGGGTGCCGCGGCCGGCTCGCCCTGGTCGCGGAAGTAGGCGAGGAACACCTCCTCCAGGGTGGGCTCGTGGGTCACCAGGTTGAGGATCTGGCCGCGCCCCAGCACCTCCAGCAGCGGCCCGAAGCCGCCCCGGACGGCGCAGCTCAGGTGGTGGTCCTCGACCGCCACGTCCTCCACGCCGGCCAGGGCGCGCACCGCCTCCAGCGGCACCTCCCCGCTGAAGTCGGCCTCGAGGCGGTGATAGCGGAGGTGGTGGAGCTCGTCGAGCCGGGCGACCTGGACCAGCCGGCCCTGACGGAGGATGCCCACCCTCTGGCACGCCCGCTCCACCTCGGAGAGGACGTGCGAGGAGAGGAAGACGGTGCCCCCGCCCGCCGCCGCCGCCTCGACCAGCCGGTAGAACTCCTGCTGGATCAGGGGGTCGAGCCCGTTGGTCGGCTCGTCGAGCACCAGCAGCCGCGACGGGTGCATGAAGGCGAGCACCAGCCCCAGCTTGCGTTTGTTGCCCGACGAGTACTCCCGGTAGCGACGGCCCAGGTCGAGGTCGAGGCGTTCCGCGAGACTGCTGACCCGGGCGGAGTCGACCCCGCCGCGCAGCCCGCCGACGAAGGCCACCACGTCTCGACCGCGCAGGCCGCCCCACTGGGGCATCTCGCCGGAGAGGTAGCCCACCATCCGCTTCACCTCGACGGGATGGAGGTGGCAGTCGACGCCGAAGATCTCGCCCCGGCCACGGGTGGGACGGACCATGTCCATGAGCAGCCGGATGGTGGTGGTCTTGCCCGCCCCGTTGGGCCCGAGGTAGCCGAAGACCTCCCCCGCCGCGACCTCCAGGTCGAGGTCGAAGAGGCCGTGACCCTCCCCGTAGTCCTTGGTCAGCCCCTCGGTGCGGATCGCGATAGCCATGCCCAGCTACCTCCTGATAGTGATCGGCGGGCCGGTCTCGGCGCCCGCGCCGAACCAGAGCTCCAATATGTGGTCGTCCAGCAGGGTCAGGGATCCCGGGCGGATCCCCAGGATCCTCTCCATCGCCTCCGTGTACCCGGCGAAAGTCGACATGACCGTCTCGGCCGAGACGCTGCCCTCCTGGCGCGCGACGAACAGCTCGATGGCCACGTCCTGGGCGCCGAGGAGGAGGGAGACGACAGCGCGGGCGGCGCCCTCCGGAGAGCTGGCGGACATCACGCCCTGCTCCGTGCCCTGCCTGATGACCTCGGCCAGCATCGGCACCAGCGAGCCCACCAGGTTAAGGCGCAGCTTGTCCCGGGTCAGCACGTTGTCGTCCGAGTACCAGACCCGGATCAGCGCGAGCATCAGCTCCCGGCGCTCCGCCTTCCATCCGGCGATGCCGGTGAAGATCCCCTGCAGCTTGGCGACGGCGGAGAGCTGCGGGTCGGCGGCGATGGGCGCGACCGCGGCCAGCGCCGCGACCACCACGTGGTCGACCACCGCCTCGAGCAGCGCTCGCTTCGAGCTGAAGTAGTAGTAGAAGGCGCCCCGCGAGACCCCGAGCTCATCGAGCACGTCCTGGACGCTCATCTGCTCGTAGCCACGGCTCTGGATGAGGCGCAGCCCGGCCTTCACGAAGGCCTCGCGCCGGATGGCGCGGGCTTCGACGTTGACGGTACGTGCCACCGGGGTCCGCCTCAATAACCGACCGACTGTCGGTTCAATAATACGCACCACCGGGAATCGCGTCAATGGCGTGTGGCGCCACGCCTGGTCCACGCGCCCTTTGGTAAGGCACCTTGACATGACCCCGAGGGTAAGGTACGTTGACAACCGTGGCGCAGCCAGTTGTCGATGCGGTTGCGAGAGCCGGCCGGCGGCGCGTGGCCGAAGCGGTCCCACCGCCCAGCGACCCGAGCCCCGCGGAGGAGCCCGCCAGCGCGACGGCGGCCGACGTGGACCGCCAGGTGATGGCGCGGATGGCCCAGGCCAACGCGGAGCTGCTGGTGCGGGTGCTCCGGGGAGAGGAGACGGTCGCCGGGGACCCGGCGATGGTCGCGCTGGCCGCCGCCCGCAGCCTCGGGGTCGTGGTCGACGACATCCTCCACGGCCTCGTGGTCCGGGCCCGCGCGGACGGGCGGACCTGGGCCGAGATCGGTGAGGTCCTCCACGTGACCCGGCAGGCGGCTCTGCAGCGGTTCGGCGGGCCACATCCCGACCCCGAGACCCCCGAGGAGGTACCGGTGCGACCGCTCCCGGGTGCCGCGGCCCTCGCGATCGTGCTTCTGGACGACTTCCTCGACCGGCGCTGGGACGAGCTGCGCGCCCACTTCGACCAGCGGATGCTGGATGCGTGCTCCGTGGTCCTGCTCGCCTCGGTGCGGGCGCGCCTGCCGCTGATCGTGGAGACCGCCCCCGGGGGTGCCGAGCCTCGGGTCACCCAGCTCGGAGAGCACACCGTCGTCGACGTGCCGCTCAGCTTCAAGCGCGGCTTCAAGCGGGTTCAGGTCAGCGGCCGCGTCGTCTTCGACGACTTCGCCCGGGTGGCGGGCTTCTTCATCCTGGCCCAGTCGCACCTGGGACTCTGACCGAAGGGAGATGAGAGGTTCGATGCAGCCGGTAGGCGGGGTGCGCTGGTTCACCCGACGCCAGGTGGGATTCGGCTTCCGGCCGGTCACCTGGCAGGGCTGGCTGATCACCGCTGTGGCGGTCGCTCTCGTCGTCGTGCTCCTGATCCTGCTCAGGAGCTCGAGGGTCGTCGGGATCGCAGCGGCCGTGGTCGTCCTCGCCGTCTACCTCGGCACCGCGGCCCTGCTGGGCGGGGTTCCCCGGGCCGGGCCCGCGCCGGCGCCTGATCCGCCGGCTCGGCGCTCCACCTCGCCCCCTGCGCCGCCCGCCACCTCGCCCCCGCTGCCGCCCGCCACCTCGCGTCCCACGCCGTTCACTCCCTCCGTCGCCACCGCGCCGGCGCAGGTGGCCCCACCCGCGCTCCCGAGCGCCGGGCTCCCCTCCCCCGACGGTGCGGCGCTCGTGGTCGACCACCTGACCAAGCGGTTCGGTGAGCGCACCGCCTTCGAGGACGTCTCCTTCACGATCGCGCCGGGCGAGGTCTTCGGCTTCCTCGGCCCCAACGGAGCGGGCAAGACGACCACGGTCCGGACCCTCGGCACGCTGATCGCCCCGACCTCGGGAACCGCCCTGGTCGCCGGCATCCCGCTGCTCCCCGAGAACGGCACCGAGATCCGAAAGCGCATCTCGATCATGCCCGAGAACCCCGGCCTCTACCTCCGCCTCACGGTGATCGAGAACCTCGAGCTCTTCGCCGGCCTGTACGGCCTGCGCCACGCCGGTCCCCGCATCGATGCGGCGCTGGAGGCGGTCAACCTCGGCGCGCGCGGCCGGGACCTCTGCGGCAGCCTCTCCAAGGGCTTGCGTCAGCGGGTCGGCCTGGCCCGTGCCCTGCTCAGCGACCCGGCGATCATGTTCCTCGACGAGCCGACCTCCGGTCTCGACCCGGTGGCCGCGCGCGAGGTGCACGACCTGATCAACGACCTGCGCCAGCGCGGGGTCACCGTCTTCCTGACCACCCACCGCCTCGAGGAGGCGGAGCGCCTCTGCGACCGGGTGGCGATCCTCAACACCCGGCTGCGCTCGGTGGGACGCACCGACGAGCTCCGCGAGAACCTCTTCAGCCGCTCCCTGGCCGTGGAGACGGCCGCCCCGCTCGCCGCGCCCGACGGCGTCTTCGACGGCGCGACCGGCGTGGAGAGCTGGCGGGCGAATGGCGACTCCAGCTACGTGCTGAGCGTCACCGATCCGAGGGTCGCCGCGCCGGCGGTCACCCGCGCCCTGGTCGCCGCCGGAGCCGACGTGCTCTCCATCGTCGAGTCCCGGCACTCCCTGGAGGACGTCTACCTGGAGTTGATCGACGAGGACCCGGAGGCGGCAGCGCGATGAGATTGGACGCCGGACGCATCCTCGCCGTGGTCCGCAAGGAGTTCCGGGCGCTGCGCCGGAACCGCTTCATCATCGGGACGATGACGGTGCTCCCCATCGTCTTCCTGATCACCCCGATGATCGAGATCTTCCGGCTCAGCCCGGGGATCCCCGAGACCGTGGTGCAGAGGCTCGCGGGCTCGACGTTTCTCCTCCTGCTGATCATCCCGGTGGTGGTGCCGGCCGCCATCGCCGCCTACTCGGTGGTGGGCGAGCGCGAGCAGGGGACGCTGGAGCCGCTGCTCACCACCCCGGTGCGCCGCGAGGAGCTGCTGCTCGGCAAGGCGGCCGCGGCGATCGTCCCGTCGGTGGCCATCGCCTACCTCCTCTTCGCCGTCGTCGCCATCGCCGCCAAGCTGTTCGCCGCCGACCCCGCCGTGACGACGGCGCTCCTGCAGAGCTCGCAGCTGGTCGGCGAGATCCTCTTCGCGCCACTCCTCGCGGGATGGTCGATCTGGGTGGGCATCGCCATCTCGTCAAGGGCGAGCGACGTCCGGGTGGCCCAGCAGCTGGGGACCCTCGCCAGCCTCCCGCCCCTGCTGGTGGTCGTGCTCATCGATCTCCAGGTCCTCACCCCCAGCGTCGGCCTCGCGCTGGCGTTCGCGGCGGTGCTGCTGGTCGCCGACGTGGCGATGTGGCGCGTGGTCTCGGCCATGTTCGACCGGGAACGCCTGCTCACCGGGGCGCGAGCCACCTCCGCTCGGCCGCAGCGCGCCGCCGGGTGACCGTGACCCGGTGCGTGATCCTGCTCCGCGGGGTCAACGTGGGCGGGAACAACCTGGTCCCCATGGGCGAGCTGCGCGCGCTGCTCACCGGCGCGGGTTTCGGTGGTGTCGAGACGTACCTCCAGAGTGGAAACCTCGCGGTCTCGGCGGCCGGGACGCCCGAGGCCGTGGCGCGACGCTGCGAGGCGCTCATCGCAGCGCGCTTCGGTCTGGACATCCGGTCCCTGGTGCGCACCCATGCGGAGCTGGATGCTGTGGTGCGGGCCGACCCTTTCCCCGGCGCGGCCGACGATCCCCGCCGCTACCAGGTGACCTTCCTGGAATCCCCACCCGACCCGGAGATCATCCCTCGGCTGAGCAGCGCGGCCGGCGCGGGCGAGCGATTCGCCGTGGCCGGTCGCGAGATCTACGCCTGGCACCCGCAGGGCATCGCCGGATCCCGGCTGGCGACCCTGCTGGCGGGACGAGCGCTGAAGCTCACCGGCACCACCCGCAACTGGACGACCGTCACCAAGCTGCTCTCGATGACCGCCGGCTGAGGTCCGGCCACCGGGCGCCGCGGGGGTGGCTCTCCGTTTCGCCGGCCATGCCACCGGGGGCCGGGAGGAGGTGTGGCTAGGAGCCTCCCCCCAGCAGCTCGGCGAGCAGTGCCCGCACCCGCCCGTCGATCTCGTCGCGGATGCGCCGGACCACCGGGAGCGGCTTCCCCGCCGGATCCTCCAGCTCCCAGTCGAGGTATCGCTTCCCCGGGAAGAAGGGACAGGCGTCGCCGCAGCCCATGGTGATGACCACGTCCGCACCCTGCACCGCGCCGTCCGTCAGGGGCTTGGGGAATTGCCGCGAGATGTCGAGCCCGATCTCGGCCATCGCCTCGACCACGGCGGGATTGAGCTGGTCGGCGGGCTGCGAGCCCGCCGAGCGGACCCGCACCCGCCCCTGAGCGTGCTCGTCGAGCAGGGCGGCGGCCATCTGGGAGCGACCGGCGTTGTGGATGCAGACGAAGAGCACCTCGGGATGACGGCTCTCCGCCTCCGGGCTCATCCGGCTATCCCCCCTGACCTCGGGCCGGCGCTCACGGCTCAGGCCGGCGACGAGACGCCGACCCCGCCGCGGGTGGCGCCACCGAACCGCTCCTTCTCCGCGGCGATGTCGAGAGGTGCCATCCGGGCCTGCATGCCGGCGGTGATCCGATCCGCGGGGACCAGCCAGGAGACCTCGAACTCCAGACCGTCCGGATCGTGAGCGTAGAGGGCCTTGGTGGTGCCATGGTCGGTCGCGCCCACCAGCGCCCCGCGCTCGACGAGACGGGTCTGGACGCGCTCCAGCTCGTCCAGGGTGTCGACCTCCCAGGCGATGTGGTACAGACCGACCGTGGTCCGGCCGGCGTCCGAGCCGGCCGCCCCCTCGCCGACCGTGAAGAGCCCGAGGTCGTGGTCATTGGTGCTGGCCGGGGCCTGGAGGAACATCGCCCGCCCCCCGGCCATCTCGAAGACCACCCGGAAGTCCAGCACGTCGCGGTAGAAGGCCGCGGTGCGCGCGGCGTCCCGCACGTACAGCACGGCGTGATTCATGCGCGTGACGGGCATCGCGATCCTCCCTCGAACCGGACCCAGCGTGAGCGTCGCTCAGCATAGGGGAGCGGTGGCCGTTGGTCACTCACGGGGTCGGCGGCAGCGCCCTCAGCACGCAGAACTCGTTGTCCTCCGGGTCGGCCATCACCACCCAGCTCACCTGGCCCTGGCCGATGTCCTTCTCCCGCGCCCCCAGACCGTTCAGGCGCGCCACCTCGGCGGCCTGATCATCGGGACGGAGGTCGAAGTGGAGCCGGTTCTTCCCCACCTTGGTGTCGGGAACCCGCTCGAAGAGGATGTCCGGCATCCCCTCGCCGAACTCCAGCCACCACTCGCCGTCCTCCGGGCCGCGCAGTGGCTGTGCGAACACCGCGCTCCAGAAGCGCGCGACCCGCTCCGGGTCGTGGCAATCGACCACCACACTCTGCCAGCGAACCGCCATGCGCCGAGTCTACGGCAGCGGCGCCCTGCCCCCGGTTACACTTGCGAACATGCGTTTGCTTCAGGTGGGCCCGCTCGACGCCAGCTACCCGGCCGGGCTGCGCCTGGCGGGCCATGCGCCCCGGCTCTGGTGGCGCGGGACCGCCGGTCCGGACGACGAGCGCTGCGTCGCCGTGGTGGGAACGCGGTCCCCGAGCCCGGCGGGGTTCGCCCGTGCCCGGAGCCTGGCCCGGGAGCTTGCCGGTGCCGGGGTGACGGTGGTGTCCGGGCTGGCCCGCGGCATCGACACCGCCGCCCACGAGGCGTGCCTCGACGCCGGAGGGCGCAGCATCGCGGTCCTCGGCTGCGGCATCGGGCAGATCTACCCGCCCGAGAACGCCGGGCTCGCCGACCGGATCGCGGCTCACGGCGCCGTCGTGTCGCAGCTCCCCCCCGAGGCCCCGGTGTCGCCGGCGGCACTCCGCCGGCGCAACGCCCTCATCGCCGCCCTCGCCGCCGCGACCGTGGTGGTCGAGGCGGGGCCCACCTCGGGGGCCCGCATCACGGCACGCTGCGCTCTCGACCTCGGCAGGCACCTCTTCCTCTCCGACCTGGCGGCCGCGGAGCCCTGGGCGGGAGCTCTGCTCGCCCGGCCGGGAGGGCGCCGGCTCGCCCCCGATGCCGGCCTGGAGGCGCTGCTGGCGCAGCTGGCCGGAGGTCCGCCCACCGCCCCCGTCCAGCTCGCGCTCGCGGTGAGCGCGGGTTCGTGAGCGGGTGCGGCGTCTGCGGGCGGCCGCTCGCGGCGGAGGCGACCGGCTGCCGCAACCCGCTCTGCGCCAGCGCCTCGCGCTGGTTCCGCTGGAACGTCGCCGTCGCCGAGCGGAGCGGCCTCCTGGAGCGCGCCCTCGACGCCTACAAGTACGAGGGAGATCGGAGCCGGGCCCGCGTCTTCGGCACCATGCTGGCCGGGTACCTGGCCCAGCGGCGGCGGCTGCTCGGCGGCTTCGACCTGGTGGTCGCCAGCCCCACCTTCGTCGGGCCGGGAGGCCGCGACTTCGACCACGTGCGGTTGATGCTCACCGAGGCGGCCCTCCGGACGGCGCCCGGGGACGGGCCACCTTTCGACCTCGGGGGCGTCCCCGCCATCGTCAAGACCGGGCCGACGCCGCGCCTCGCCGGGCGCGGCCATGCCGAGCGGCGGCGCCTCGCCACCCAACGGCTCCGTCCCGCCCTTCGCGTCCCCGACCCGCGGCGGACCGCCGGCAAGCGCCTGCTGGTGGTGGACGACGTCTTCACCGACGGCCGCACCCTCGACGAGGTGGCCCGCGCGCTGCGCCTCCAGGGCGGAGCGCGTGAGGTCTGCGGGCTCGCGCTCTGCCGGCAGCCGTGGCGCGAACAGGCGGAGAGCCCCGCCGCACCCCGACCCCAGCGGTCATGATCGCGGGCGGCATGGACCGCACCGCGCCCGCCCCTCCCCCTCGGGGTCTCCGGCTCGCCCCCCGCGACCTGGACGTGCTGCGCTTCGCGGTGCGCCACGGCATGGTCCTCGCCGATCAGCTCAGCAACCGCTTCCTCACGGGGCCGGTTCCCGCGCAGCGCCGCCTGCGGGCCCTGGAGGTGGCCGGGCTGCTGGTCCGCGACCGCGTGCTGGCCGCGCTGCCGGCGGTGGTGCGCGCCACCCCCCGCGGGGCCCGCCTGGCCGGCTGCGACCTGGCTCCGGCGTCGCTCGACCTGGCCCGTGTCCACCACAACTTGGCCCTGGTCGATCTCTCGGAAGAATTGCTGGTCACCCACCCCGGCAGCGCCTGGACCACCGAGCGCGAGCTGCGCCGGGACCGGATGCGCGCCGCCCGGACCGGTGGCGCCTGGGAGCGGCAGCGTCGGGTCCCCGACGGGCTGCTCCGGCTGGACGGCGGCGAGCGGGTCGCCGTGGAGCTGGACCTGACCCCGAAGCGATCGGCGCGCCTGGACCTCCTGGCCGGCGCCTACGCGGTCGACCGCGACGTCGACACCGTCTGGTGGTACCTGCCCAGCCAGGTGGCGGTCTCGCGGCTGAGCGCGCTGGTCGCCGCGAGGGGCCTGGAGCATCTGATCGAGCCCCGCGCCTGGCGCAGCCGTCGCGGTTTCTGACGCGCGCCTGCCCCATCGCACCAATCGCCCAATCCGAGTGCGTGATGCCGCCCATGATGCGATCGCCACTCTCCCGGAACGATCGGCGTCCATGAGACGATCCGCCGCCGAGATGCCACCCCTCGGCCGCACGCCGCTGTCTCCGGCTGCCTCCCCCCCGCCGGCAGCGGACCATCCCGTCCACCCTTCCGGCTTCATCCGCCTCGGGATGGACACCGTCAGCCGGAGGCCGTTCGACATCGCGGTCCCCGAGGGGATCGCCCAGCACGTGACCCTCCTCGGTCTGACCGGGTCCGGGAAGACGACCACCGCGGAGCGGCTCGCCGAGGGCGCGGTCGCCGCCGGGGTCGGCCTGGTCGTGATCGACGCCAAGGGGGCGGGCCTGCGGACCGCGGCCCGGCGGCTGGCGGCCGTCCGTGGCCTCGACCACCACGAGGTGGTGCCCGGTGCCCCGGGGACATTGGGATACAACCCCTGCGCGGTGGGCAGCCGGGCCCAGATCGCCGACAAGCTGGTCTCGGCCTTCACCCACGGGGCGGCCGGGCAGGTGTACCGGGTGATCGCCCTGGAGACGATCTCGATCCTGGTCGGGATCCTCCGGGCCCTGGACGAGCCGGTGACCATCCGGCGGCTCCGCCGGGAGCTGGACCGCACCCGCATGCCCGGTCTGGCCCACCGGGCCCGCGACCTCACCCCGGAACTGGCCGACGACCTGGCTGAGCTCTCCCGTCGCGGCGGCGTCTCCGCCGACGCGTTCGAGGGGATGCGGGCACGCCTCGGCGCTCTCCTCCACGGCGAGTACGGCGGCATCTTCGACAGTGACGGCCCGCAGCTCGACCTGCCCACCGCCCTGGCCTCCCCGGGCGTCACCTACATCAGCCTGCCGGCGCTGGCGGTCAGCCAGGACACCGCCCTGATGGCCCGGGTATTGATCCAGGACCTGAAGCAGGCGGCCTTCCTCCGCCTGCAGCAGCCGGACGCGGCTCCGGCGATGCTGGTCCTGGACGAGTTCGCCGCCCTGGACGACCCCGAGCAGATCAACGACCTGCTCCATCAGGCGCGCGAAGCCCGGCTGGGTGCGGTGGTGAGCACCCAGCAGCTCCCCGACCCGCGCACCGCCCACGCGCTGCGCGGCGCGCTGCTCGGGGCCGGCCTGCTGATCGCCCACCGGGTCGGCCACGACGACGCCGAGGCGGTGGCCCGGGTCATCGGCACGGAGCGGGGCGTGCAGGTGACCCGCACCCTGAGCGACGCCAGCGAGCCGGTCCGCCGCTCGGTGCGCGCGGTGGACCGCTACGCCGTGGACCCCAACGTGATGAAGCAGCTCGCGACCGGGGAGGCGGTGGTGCTCGGGGTCGCCGGCGGCCGGCGGGTGGCGACCATCCGGGTGCTGCGGCCTGAGCTGCCGGGTGAGCCGTGGCCTGAGTCGGCGGGTGAGCCGTGACCACCCGGCTGCCCCCTGCCCCCCCTTCGATGGCCACCTCGCCGGCCGCCCCTCCCCGGCCCGCCCCGGAGACCCCGCACCCGTCCGGCCGTCCAGCCGGTCAGGCCGGCGCCGTCGCCTGGATCGCCGTCGCGGTGCGCCGGCGCTGGGCGCCGGGCCTGGTCGCCCTGGTCTGTGCCTGGTCCGGGGTGTGGCTGGCGGTGTGGCTGGTGGTGGCCGACGCCATCGCCGGGGCCGTCCTCTCGGCGCTGGGCTCCGCCATCGGAGCGGCGCTGGCCGGGGCCGGCAGCTCCACCGGCCCCGGGAGCGGCGCCCTCACGGTCGCGGGCGGCGCCCTCCGCGCGGCGGCTGGCGGCCTCGTCTCCGGGGTGGCGGCCCTGGTCGGCGAGGAGCCGCTGGCATTCCTCGGTGCCCTGGCCGGAGGGCTGGCGGTCTCCATGGCCCTGCTCGCGGCCAGCGTGGCGTTGGAGCCGCGGCTGCTTCGCTGGAGCGGTTGCCGGCGATTGAGCCGGCGCGAGGCCGCTCGGGTCACGCCCCTGCTCCAGGCGGCCGCCGCCGACCTGGGACTGAGCTCGCTGCCGCTGCTGCTGATGGCCGGCGGCGACGACCTCCGGGTGCGCGTCCACAGCCGCCACCTGGTGGTCGGACGCAGCCTGCTCGACGAGCTGGGCGCGGGCCCCGCCGGCGACGCGACGCTCGAGGCGGTGCTCTGCCACGCGCTCCACCACTGGGCGGCAGGCGACGGCGTGGGGTTGCGCTGGGTCCGCTGCTGCGGGCTGCCCCTGGTCATCCTCTATGACGCCGGCTGCTGGATGGCGCAGCAGGGGAATGCGCTCATCGCCCTGGCCGGGTGGATCGCGCTCTGGCCGGCGTGGCTGCTGGTCCGGCTGGTCATCGAGCCGGTCGTCGCCCTGGGTTCGCGCCGCCAGGAGTACGCGGCGGACGCCGCGGTGCGCGCGACCGGACGCGGCGAGGCCCTGCATCGCGCGCTGAGCCTGCTCGGCGAGCTGGAGCCGGGCCGGTCGGGATGGGACCGGGTCATCGCCGCCACCCATCCGCCCCGCGAGCTGCGCCTGGAGGCGCTGGAGCCCGACCCGGAGGAGTGGTCGCAGTCAGGATGACGCCGGGGAGCCGCCGATCTCGAGGTTCACGGCCGTCCAGGTCCGGCCGCCGTCGGTGGTCTGAAGCAGGGCGGGCACCGTGGCCCCGCTCCCCGCGGTCGTGGTGGCCCAGCCGTCGCCGGCGTTGACGAAGTCGGGGGTGGCGAGTGCGGTGTCGGAGGAGATCGCGGTCCACGAGGTGCCCCCGTCCTTGGTCTCCCAAAGGGTCTGGCTCGTCTCCGCGCCGGTGCTCGTCTCGGTGAAGGCGAGCAGCCACCCGTCGGCCGCGTCGATGAAGTCGACGGCCTCCGGCAGCTGACCGCCACCCGGCAGCGCCACCAGGCTCCACTCCTGACCTCCGTCGGTGGTCAGGTACACCAACGACGCCTGGTCCGAGGCATCGACGAGGACCCAGCCGCCCTGGCTGGACCAGAATCGCGGAGCAGTCGTCGAGGGTTGGAGGAGCCCCGCCGCAGCCCTCAGGGTCTGCGCGGCCCAGGTGACCCCGCCGTTGTGGCTGACGTAGAAGAGTGCACCGTCGCCGCCGCCGCTGGTTTCCGTGATCCACCCGGTGCTCGGGTTGATGAACGACGCTGTCCCCACGTAGCCCGCGACCGGGATGACCCCTGCCGCGCCCGGCGAGGCGCCGCCGTCGACGTCGCTGCTCGCCACCTTCTCCCACGACGCGCCCGCGTCGACCGTGCGGTACAGCGCCATCGCCGACCCGCCGGCCCACCCCCCTTCACTGACCGAGAGCCAGCCGTCCTCAGCGTTGACGAAGTCCAGGGTGCCACCGTCGAAAGACGCCACCGAGAACGCCCCCTCACTCGACCAGGTGGCCCCGCCGTCCGCGGTCCCCCAGGCGACCAGGGTGGCCGATGGGGGCCCCTGGTCGTCGCAGTTCCACAGCGTGCCGGTGATCGCCTGCGCGGCGGTGGAGTCGAGGAACGACGCGGCCAGCACCTGCTGGTCGCCCGAGAGCGGCGGCGACGCCACCGCCCACCGCTGCGCCCCGGAGGTGGTGCGCAGGATCGTGCTGGTACCCCCCTCCTCGGCCCACCCGGTGGTCGGGCTGAGCATGCTCAGGTCGCCGATCAGCACGGGGGCGCCCGGCGGCGTGGGCGGGGCGCAGGGAACCGGGGCGGGTGTGGGCGTGGGCGCGGATGTCGGCGTCGGGGTGATCGCCGTCCCCGCGGCGGCGAGGGCCCAGCTCCCGTCGAAGGTCCAGGTGTCCCCGAGGTAGTCGACGCCGTCGGGATCGCAGCTGGCGCATTCGCCCCCGAAGAGCACGGCCTCGTGGAGGGCGGAGTCGAACGCGAGGGCCTCACCATCGCGCTGGTCGGTGGCGGGCGGCTCCGCCATCTCTCCCAGCCCTCCGGGCGCGCCGGTCAGCTGCGCCCACCCGGCGTCACCGTGCCAGGCGTAGGTGCCGCCGTAGACGACGAGCAGCGGACCGATGGCGGATGCCACCAGCTGACCCGAGACGATCATCTTGGGGACGTTCAGCCCGGCCGCCCCCGCGGAGCTTCCGTCCGCCTTCCAGGTCCGCCCATCCCACGACCAGAGCACCGTGCCCTGTTCTCCGTCTCCCGGGCACCCCCCAGCGCTGCTGAAGAGGTCGAGGTGCCCGGTGACGGGGTCGTCGGCGAGCAGGCCCCCCTCGGCGCCGATGGGAGAGATGGTGGGGTGAAGCTGCGACCACGAGGTCCCCGACCAGAGCCACGTCTCCTCCGCTTGGCAGCCGGCCTGCTCGAGACCCGTGACCAGGACCAGTTGCTCGGTGGCGCCGTCGGTGGCGAGGGCCACCCCCATGCCGCTCGAGGCGGAGGCGGGAAGGCTCCCCGAAGGCTCCGGGGACCACGCCAAGCCGTCCCACGTCCAGGTGTCGACGTCAACGGAGCCGGCCGCGCCACCGCCGCTCATTGCGCGGCCGCCGGTGAGCACCAGGCGCCGGGTGGCCGGGTCATACGCCATCAGCGCGCCGGTGCGCGGCGGTGGTGACACTGCCGGATCAAGGCGCGCCCATCCGGAGCCCCCCCAGCTCCAGGTATCGCCGAGAGCGTCCTCGCCATCGTCGCCTCCGAAGAGGACCACCGTCCGGGTGGCCGGGTCGTACGCCATCGCCGCTCCCTCCCGCGGCGACGGCATGCCCGGCGAGGAGGACACGGGCATGGTGGCGTCGGGTGAGGCAGACCCGCCGGTCGCCGAGCGCCAGGGATGGAGCAGGAGGCCGACTCCGGCCGAGGCCGCCGCCACCGCCGCCGCGAGAGCCAGGGCGGCCCAGAGAGGCCCGCGGCGGATCGCCCAGTGGTCCGGCTCGCCGCCGCGGCCACGGGCGAGCCTGGCGCGCACGGCGAGGCGGACCTTCACGCCCAGTACGACGGGCCGGCCTACGCGGATGTGACGACGCGAGCGGCTCAGGCCTGCGGATCGACGCGATGTGAGGCGGCGGGCTCAGGTCTGCAGATCGACGAGGTCGGAGCCGGAGGTGGTCACGACCTTGAGCGACGCGATCTGGCTCGCCCCGATCCCCGTCGACCCGTTGAGGTCGACACCACCGGTGTAGCCGACCCGCCAGGTCCCCGCCACCTGCTCCGAGCCGTCCCTGCCCACCGCCACCAGCTCGCACTGGTCCCCGGGCTGGACCCCGGAGACGTCGAGGTGGATCCAGGTCCCCCAGGACTCGACGTACAGCTGGGCGCTGGCGCTGACCCCGGTGCTCGCGTCGCTGCCCGACAGATGGGCGGCTGCCACCTCCACCGGAGCGACCGCCGGTCGGGTGACCACCAGCACGGCCACCGCGACCCCGAGGGCCGCGACCGCCGCGACCCCGCCCGCCATCGCCACCTGCCAGCGCCGGCGCGCGTTCCGGCGGTGGCGGGCCAGCTCGGCCAGGGTCCGCTCGACGAGGGATCCGCGCGACCCGGCGGCGAGCGGAGGCCGGGCAGCCGCCGCCTCTTCCGGGGTCAGCCTCCCCAGGACCGGTGTCAGCTGGACCAGCGCCGAGAGCTCCTCCCTGCAGCCCGCGCACTGGGCCAGGTGATCCTCGACCTGGTCGCGCTCCGCGGCCTCGAGGGCACCGACCGCGTACGCGCCCAGCGCGATCCGCCGCTCACCGCAGGCGTCGTTCATGGTCTCCAACCTCGTTCCTCCAGCGCCAGACGCAGGGCGCGGAGCGCGTAGTAGGTGCGGGACTTGACCGTCCCCTCCGGGATGCCCAGAGTGACCGAGGCCTCGGCGACGGTGTGGCCACGGTAGTAGGTCTCGACCAGCACGCCGCGATGCTCCGGGCTCAGCGCCCCGAAGGCCGCGCTCACCTCCCAGGCGTCGACCGCCCGGTCGATGCCGTCACCGACCGCCCGGCTCTCCAGCTCGGGGGAGCCGAGGATCTCCGGCCGGCTCCGCCGGGCCCGATGCTGGTCGGTGGCGAGGTGGGCCGCGACCGTGAAGAGCCAGGGGCGGAGCGACCGGGAGCCGGCGTCCAGCCGGTCGGCGTTCCGCCAGGCGCGGAGCATCACCTCCTGGACGATGTCCTCGGCCCTCCCCGGGTCGCCCACCAAGCGGGTCACGTACCCCAACAGCGCGTCTCCATGCTCATCCCAGAGCGCGCCCACGAACACCTCGCCGGGGTCCGCTCCGGTCACGGCGCGCGCGCTCGCCTCCGCTCCTGGCTGCATACCACCACCACGGGCGAGGGCCAGGGGCGGTTCAGCTCCGGGTGAACCGGGCTGCACAGGCTCGCGTGTGATGGGCATCGGAATGATTCTCACCGAGGCGGGGAGGACCTGCTGAGGTGGCAGTGGAGACAGATGATGAACGCACCTGCGGCAGACGAGACCACCCGCTCCCGACGCCACCGTGGGGGGGGCCGAGCCCACCCGGGGATCGCCCGCATGGTGGTGCTGGGAGCCGCCTCGGCGCTGCTCGCGGCCTGCGGATCGACGTCCTCCCCGAGCACCGGGAACGTGAAGGGAGCCACCGGCACCAACACTCCCGCGGGTACGAGCTCGCCGGCGACGGCGGCGACGGCCGCGGTGGTCGCGGTGGCGATGGTGACCGTGAAGGGCACCTCCGAGCAGGTGCTCACCGCAACCAACGGCGACACCCTCTACTACCTGACCAAGGACACCGCGACCAACGCCAGCTGCACCGGGTCGTGCGCCGGGGTCTGGCCACCGCTCCTGCTCGCCTCCGGTCAGCCCACCGCCTCCTCGTCGCTGCCTGAGGCGCTCAGCGTGGTGAACGGGGCCAACGGGCGCCAGGTCGAGTACGACGGGCACCCCGTCTACACCTATTCGGGGGATAGCGGCCCCGACCAGTCCAATGGCCAGGGTGTCAGTGGGGTCTGGTTCGTGGTCACCCCGACCATGAGCAGCGCCACCGCCAGCAGCGCCACCCCCACGCCGACCGTGAGCGCCCCGGGCGGGTACTGAGAGCGGTCACCACTGCGGTGGATGGTGGGCCAGTGCGAGCAGCCGGCTTCGCGGTGGTGGGTCGGGGCGAGCACCTGACCCACCACCCACCGCGCGACACCCCGCACCGTCGTCACGAGGTCGGGCCCATCGCCGCGCCGGCGCGGTGACGGCAGAGGGCAGCAGCGGACGGGTAGCCTGGGCACGTGACAGAGCGCAGCGCACCAGCCGCCGACCGTGACAACTCCACCTTCCTCAGCGAGCACGCCGCGGCCATCGCCGCTGCGGCGTCGCTCATCGCGGGACACGTGCGCCGCACTCCGACGCTCCCCGCGGACGAGATCCTCCCCGGCACCCTCGTCAAACCGGAGTTGCTGCAACCGACCGGCTCCTTCAAGGTGCGCGGGGCCTTCAATGCCGCACTCCGCCTGCGCCGGCTCTCGCCGGACACCCCCGGGGTCATCACGGTCAGCTCCGGGAATCACGGCCAGGCGGTCGCCCTGGCCGCGCGCAGCCTGGGGCTCGCCTGCACCGTGGTGATGCCCGAGGGGTCGAATCCGGTCAAGGTCGCCGCCGTGCGCGCGCTCGGCGCGACCGTGGTCAGCGAGGGCGTGACCGCCGCCAACCGCGAGGAGCGCGTCCTGGCCCTGCAGGAGCGGACCGGGCTCGCCCTCATCCATCCCTTCGACGCCTGGGACACCATCCACGGGCAGGGCACCATCGGGCTCGAGCTCCTGGAGGACGTCCCCGACCTCGGCCTGCTGATCGCCCCGGTGGGAGGCGGTGGGCTCGTCTCCGGCTGCGCCCTCGCGGTGAAGGCGGCCCGGCCCGAGGTCCGCGTCGTCGGGGTGGAACCAGAGCTCGCCGCCGACGCGGCGGCGTCGCGGCGGAGCGGCCGTCATGAGCGGCTGGCCACGGCCTCCACCACCATCGCCGACGGCCTGCGCAGCATGAGCGTCGGGAAGCGGGGCTTCGAGGTCATCGTCGAGCGTGGCCTGGTGGACGACGTGGTGACGGTGAGCGAGGACGAGATCGAACGCGCGATGGTCGCCGCCTGGACCCGGCTTCACCTGGTGGTCGAGCCCTCCGGGGCGGTGGGCCTGGCAGCGCTGCTGGCCGGGCGCATCGCTCCCGCGCCGGCGAGAACGCGGACCGTCGCCATCCTGTCCGGGGGTAATGTGGATCCAGGCCTCGCGGCCCGTCTGCTCGCCGCCCACGCCGCGGGTCTCAGCACCGGAGGGTCCGCGCCATGAAGCTGGGTCTGCACATCCCCGACTACACCTGGCCGGGCGGGCCGGCAAGCCTGGGACACGAGCTGGCCCGGGTGGGGCTGGCCGCCGAGGAGGCGGGCTTCGACCGGGTGAGCGTGATGGACCACTTCTTTCAGATCGGCCACCTCGGCCCGCCCGAGCACGAGATGCTGGAGGCGTACACGACCCTCGGCTACCTGGCGGCTCACACCTCGCGGGTCAAGCTGCTCACCCTGGTCACCGGCGTCGTGTACCGGCAGCCGGGGTTGCTGGCCAAGATCATCACCACCCTCGACGTCCTCTCCGGGGGGCGGGCCATGCTCGGCATCGGCGCCGCCTGGAACGAGGAGGAGGCGCGCGGGCTGGGGCTCTTCTTTCCGCCGATCGCGGAGAGATTCGAGCATCTGGAGGATGCGCTGAGGATCTGTCTGCAGATGTGGAGCGCGGAGGACGGGCCGTTCACCGGCACCCACGCGCGGCTGGAGCGCACCCTCAACTCGCCAGCGGCGATCAGCCGGCCCCACCCGCCGATCCTCATCGGCGGCTCGGGAGAGCGCAAGACGCTTCGCCTGGTGGCCCGCTACGCCCAGGCCTGCAACCTCTTCCCCGGGCCCGACCTCGACCACAAGCTCGACGTGCTCCGCCAGCACTGCGAGGCCGAGGGCCGCGACTACGACGAGATCGAGAAGACCGTGCTCTTCAACTTCGACGTCGGCGAGAGGGGCGAGAGGGTCGGCGAGATCGTCGAGCAGCTCCGCGACCTGCACCGGCGGGGCTTCGAGGTCGCCCACGGCCGGGTCACCGACGTCTGGAGGATCACCCCGCTCGAGATCATCGGACGGGAGGTGCTGCCCGCGATCGCGGAGCTCTGAGCCGGAGCGGATCCCCGCCCGCCGGGCACGACCTCGCGCGATCAGGCGGCGAGCGCGACCGTCCTGCCCCGCCGCCACGCCGCCCAGCCCCGGCCGCAGCCGTACGACACCGCCCCCAGCGTCCCCACGAAGAAGCCGACAGGCAGGTTGGTGAGGTAGGAGACCGCGATCGCGAACCAGACGATGGCCAGGGCCACCGCCACGGAGAGACCGATGGCCTGCAGCGGGCTGTCCGTGAACGATCGGGCGGTGGCCGCGGGACCGATCATCAGGCTGAACATCAGCAGGACCCCCACCACCGGCACCGTCATGGTGGCGGCGAGGGCGACCACCAGCAGGAAGCCGGTCTCGATGCGTCCTGCCCTCACCCCACGCGCCTCCGCCACCTCGGGGGTGATGGCGGTCAGCAGCAGCGGGCGGTAGAGGATCGCGATGGCGAGGATGCAGGCCAGGCCGAGTCCGGCCATCGGCAGCAGGTCGTCGGCGGGCACGCCGAGCACCTCGCCGAAGAGCAGCGAGTAGATCGCCTCCGCGTACTCGACGCTGAAGGAGAGGAAGAGCGCGCCGAGCCCCAGCATCAGGACGAGCGCCAGGGCGGTGGCCACGTCGTGGCGGCCGCGCCGGCTCAGCCAGCCGATGCCGAGGGCTCCGCCGACCGCGAAGATGCCGAGCCCCGCGATCGGGTTCGCGCCGATGAGGACGGCCCCGGCCGCCCCCCCGAAGGAGCCGTGCGGGATGGCGTGGGCGACGAACGCCGAGCCGCGCAGCACCACGAAGAAACCCACCACGCCGGCGATCACCGCCACCATGCTGGCGGCGATCCAGGTGTCGACCATGAAGCCCGAGAACATCCCGCCTCCCTCCGCCTAGGCGGCCTGGCCGTGGGCGTCGGCGCAGGTGCTCGTCTCGAGCCGGAGCGCCGCGCCCCGGCCCCGGTCGCGGCGCGCCCGGCCCAGCGCCGCCACGGCACCACCGGCCAGGTAGAACGCGAAGACCAGCGCGACCACGAAGAAGCTGACCGGCCAGCCGTGGTCGACGGGGGGCCAGTAGAAGCTGTCGTAGGCGAGCACGATCCCGATCCACACGGCCGCGACACCCACCAGGCCGGCAACGGCCATGGCCCCTCCGGGCCGCTTGGTGAGCCGCAGCGCGGTGGCGGGCGGCCCGATGAGCAGCGCCGTGGCCAGGATCGTGCCGATGGTCTCGGCGGCGAGCGAGACCGCCACCGCCATGACCACCAGGTAGGCGATGGCGACGGCGCGCACGGGCACGCCGCGGGCCGCCGCAAGGTCGGGGCTGAGCGAGCTGAGCAGCAGCATCCGGTAGCAGCTCGCGATCACCACCAGGGCGACCGCGCTCAGCGCCACGATGCTCGGGAGCATCGGCTGGCTGACCGCGAAGAGCGAGCCGAAGAGGATGGTCACGCTCACGCCGGTGGTGCTCGAGGAGGTGGTGTCCAGGTAGAGGAAGAGTGCCGCGAGGCCGAGGCCCGCCCCGAGGACCAGACCGGTCGCGACGTCGCGCGCCCGAGGCCGGTGCAATCCGAGCAGCTCGATGAGCCCCGCGGCGACCACCGCGATCCCCATGTAGCCCCAGAGCGGGTTGGCGCCGCCCAGGAAGGCGGCGGATCCCCCCGCCGAGCCGACCTCGCCGAGCGCGTGCCCGGCAAAGGCCTGGCCGCGGATGACGGTGAAGACGCCGACGACACCCGTCACCAGCGCCACCACGGCCCCCACCACCAGCGCCGCGCGCACCGGGCCGCTGGCGAAGAAGCCGGGCGCGAAGAGAGCGCGGAGGACCTGGCTCACTGGTGGCGCCTCATCGCAGCCCCACGGCATCGGCCGCGGCCGCGCTGGCGTCGGTCTCCTCCACCGTGACCCCGGAGGGGCCCTCGGCGCCCGCGACCACCAGGATGCGTCCGTGCACACGGAGGACGTCGACATGCTGGCCGTAGAGGGCGGAGAGCACCTCGGCGCGGATCACCTCCTCGGTGGTGCCGCTCGCCGTCCTGCCCGCGGCGACGTAGACGAGGCGGTCCATCACCGGCAGCAGCGGGTTCACGTCGTGCGCCGAGATGAAGACGGCGATCCGCTCCTCGCGGGCGATCCGGGCCAGCAGGGCGACGACCTCGCCCTCGGCACGGATGTCCAGGTTGGCGAGCGGCTCGTCGAGGAGGAGCAGCCGAGGCCGGCTGATCAGGGCGTGGGCGATGAGCACGCGCTGCTGCTCGCCACCGGAGAGGTTGCCCACCCGGGCGTCCGCGAAGTGGCGCGCGTCGACGGCCTCCAGCATGCGGTCGACGGCCTGCCGGCGGCGCCCCCAGCCGAGCGGCACCCCCAGACGGTGCCCGTCGAGGCCGAGCGCCACCACATCGCGGGCGCGCAGCGGCATGTCGGGGTCGAAGAAGACCTTCTGGGGGACGTAGCCGATGATCGGGTTGCGCCGGGTGAGCGGCCGTCCCCCCACCAGCACCCTCCCCGCGCTCGCGGCCTGGAGGCCGAGGATGACCCGGAAGAGCGTGGTCTTGCCCGCCCCGTTGGAGCCGATCAGGCCGGTGAACTCACCCGGCATGATGCGGAAGCGGACGTCGTCCAGGATCCGCCGCCCCGAGAGCGAGACGCCGACGCCCTCCACGCTCAGGATGGGATCGGCCGCGCTCGGGTCGGGGTGGTGACCGTTCACAACCGGGTTGTCGACGTCCCGTCGGCGAGCGCCTGCTTCATCGCGTTGACCTCCGCCCTCATCCAGGTCTGGTAGTCGTAACCGGGGGTGGGCATGGTCTCGTAGACGCCCACCACCGGTATCCCGTTCTGCGAGGCCAGCGTCAGCAGTGACTGGGTCAGGGAGTTGGTCACCTGCTGGTTGTAGATGAACACCTTGACCTTATGCTGGGTGAAGAAGCCCTGCTCGAGGCTCACATCCTGGGCTGGCGGGTCGACGCCGTTCATGACGTCCGCCTGGAACGGCCACGGAGTGAGGTTGTTCAGGCCGGCGGCCTGCAGCAGGTAGTCGGCCACCGGCTCGGTGGTCGCCACCGGCGCTCCGCCGAAGCTCGACTTCAGGGCGGCGATCGCCCCGTTCCAGGGTGCGAGCGAGTTGACGAATGTCGTCGCCTGGCTGTGGAAGTAGCCCGCGTGCGCCGGTTCCAGCGCGGCCAGGTCAACGGCGATCCTGGTGGCGACCGCGGGCATGGTGGTGGGGTCGTACCAGAGGTGTGGGTTGGGGGTGTTGTTGGGCAGGCCCAGCAGGGTCTGCACGTCGATCAGCCGGCGCGAGGAATTGGGGGACGACGAGAGGATGGTGTCGATCCAGCTGTCGTAACCCACCCCGTTCTCCACCACCAACTGGGCGGCGCTCACCTCGCTGGAGACCTGGGCGCTGGCCTCGAAGGTGTGGGGGTCGGTGTTGGGATTGCTCTCGATCGCGGAGACCGACACGTACGGCCCACCGATCTGGGCGATGACGTTGGCGTACTCGTTCTCCGCGCCGACGGCGATGATCTTGCTCGGGTCCGAGCCCGACGCCGGCCCGCAGGCGGCGCCCATCGCGGCGAGGGCGGCCATCGCAGCCAGGAGGCTCCGAGCAGTCGTGAGGGTCCGGCCGCCCCGGTTCCCCGTGGGTCTGGTCATCATCTTCTCCATGGCCGTGGTATCCTTATCGGTAATGGATGCAGTTACAGAGTTTATCCGGTATGGTTCCAGATAGCAACCCGGCATCCCCCCGGGGGGTCGCCACCCCCGCTGCCGACATCCGCTCGACTCGGCAGAAGAGAGCCCTCTCCACGGTGCTGGCCGAGACCGACCGCTTTCGCAGCGCCCAGGAGCTCCACGCGGCCCTGCGGGCGCGGGGGGAGCGGGTGGGCCTGACCACCGTGTACCAGCAGCTGCGAACCCTGGCCGCGGCCGGGCAGATCGACTCGCTGCGCGCCGACGGAGGCGAGCTCCTGTACCGTCACTGCGGCACCGACCAGCACCACCACCACCTGGTCTGCCGCTCCTGCGGCCGGACGGTGGAGGTCGAGGACACCGTGGTCTGGCGCTGGGCCGAGCGGGTGGCGGCGGACGCCGGCTTCGTCGCCGTCGACCACCGCCTCGAGTTCTCCGGCACCTGCGCCGACTGCGTGGCGCAGGCCGGCTCCTGACCCTGCGCGGCGGCCTTCCCAGGTGGGCCGGCGGGCTCCCGCTGGGCCCGCGGCAGGTGGAGACCACGGGGATGACGGCACCGTCACCCCCGCGGCCTGCAGCGGAGGGTCAGCCGGCAGCCACCTCAGCCGGGAGCTGGCTGGCGATCCACGCCTCGAGCGCGTCGCCGGACTCGAACGAGGTGATCAGGGCGTGCCGGGGCTGGGGGCCGGGGTTGTGGACCACGTGCCAGAGCCGCTCGGTGTCGATCACCATCTGCATCCCCGGGTGCAGCGGGATCCGGCTCTCGGTGCCCGCGTCCTCCTTCTGCTCGCGGAGGATGAAGGTCGACCCGAGCGGAGCGTCCAGCTCCAGCCAGGCACGCACCACCCAGCCCTCACCGTCGGGATTGAGCCGGTTGTTGTCGTCGAGGTGGAGCTGGCGGAGGGCGGCGGCCTCGTCACTGGGGTTCAGCTCGATGACCCGCACCCGACCGTAGCGGGCGCCGATCTGCTCGACGTAGCGGACCAGCGAGGGGGCGATCTCCCGGTTCTTGGTCCAGATGCCGTCCTTGTCGGGCTTGCCGTGGTCCCAGAAGCCGCGGCACTCCATCTCGCCCAGCGCCGACGCGAGCGGGGCGAAGTTGGTGTCACCGCCCGACTTCCAGTCGATGAACTCCAGACCGTTCCACTCCGCGGGGGGGATGGGCTGGCCCTGGCGATCGCGCAGGACGACGAAACCGGTGGGGTCGAGAACGGACAGCTTGCGGTGGGCCATCGGCCGGAACCTCTCTCTGGGGTGGGTGTGGGCATCCCAGAGCTTAGCCCGGCCGCCCCGGGCCGGGCAGCGCCGAAGATTGGTTACCGTTGCGCCCGATGGACCGGACGCCACCCCGATGAACCCCGACCTCCGCTTCGCCCACGAGCTGGCCGACATGGCCGACGTGATCTCCTTGAGCCGCTGGCGCAGCCTCGACCTCAAGGTGGAGCGCAAGCTCGACCTCACCGAGGTCACTGAGGCCGACCGCCAGATCGAGGAGCGGATCCGGGACCGCCTCTCGCGCGACCGCCCCGGGGAGCGAGTGGTCGGCGAGGAGTACGGCGGCGACCTGGCCGACACCTCCGGCGCCCGCTGGGTGGTTGACCCGATCGACGGGACCCGCAGCTTCATCCGCGGCTACGAGACCTGGGCCTCGCTGATCGCCCTCCAGCACGACGGGATCACGGTCTGCGCGGTGGCCTCGGTGCCCGCACTCGGCCAGCGCTACGCCGCCGCCCGCGGTGAGGGGGCCACCGCCGGCGGCAAGCCCATTCGGGTCTCCGACATCGACCGGGTGGAGGCGGCGATGCTCGCCCACACCAGCATCTCCGGATTCGTCCGGGTGGGGATGGACGCCCGCCTCCGCGCCCTGGCGGGACGCTGCTGGGACAGCCGGGGCATGGGCAACTCGCTCTCCCACCTCTCGGTCGCCCGGGGCACGGCCGACATCGGCTGGTCGGCGCGCGCCAACCTCTGGGACTTCGCCGCTCTGGCCCTGATCGTCGAGGAGGCGGGCGGCCGCTTCACCGATCGCAGCGCCGACTCGCCGGTGGGGGGCGCCGGGGTCTCCAGCAACGGCCGCCTCCACGAGGTCGCCCTGGAGGCCGCGGGGCTCCAGTAGGGGCGCCCCGGAACCGCCGGAGAGCTGCCTCAGCGGCGGCCGAGCCGCACCGAGCCGGCTGGCCTGAGAGATGGACCACTCGACCCTAGCTCCCTCGTCCGATGTCCCGGGGTCACCCGTGACCGCGGTCCCTTACGACCCCAGGGCCCCCCAGAGGACATTGATGTCCTTGGTCATCGCGAAAGGCGCCGGGAGGGCAGCGGGTGCGGTGGCCGGGTGGGAGGCGGCAAGGCGATGAGCGGACAGCACGCATTGTGGAGAACCTGGCGCGTGGTCGTGGCGGCCGCGGCCGTCGCCGCCGGAGCGCTCCTGGCCGCGCCGCTGGCAGCGGGGGCGACCACCACCTGGACCCTGGCGGCGAGCCCCAACCCCGGCACGTCGTCCAACACCCTGGCGGCGGTCGCGTGCCCCAGCGCCACTGAATGCTGGGCCGTGGGCCAGCAGACCGCCACCGGCTCAGAGGAGAGTCAAACGCTCATCGAGGAGTGGAACGGCACGGCGTGGTCGGCGGTCACCAGTGACAACATCAATGCCACCGGCGGCGTTCTGCAGTTCAACTCGCTCGACGCCGTCTCCTGCGACAGCACCACCGACTGCTGGGCCGTGGGGAGGTACATCGTCGGCACCGACGCCCTCCCCCTGGGCGAGCACTGGAACGGATCGTCGTGGACCGCATCGGCGCTCCCCCAGTTCAGCGGCGACCCCGCGGGCTCCTACGTCCTCGACGGGATCGCCTGTCCCGACGCCGCCGACTGCTGGGCGGTGGGCTACTGGGAGCCGGACGGGGCCGCGGGAAGCATGCAGACCCTGATCGAGCAATGGGGTGGCAGCACGTGGACGCTGGACACCGGCAGCTCAGGGGGGACCGTGGGCTACCTCAACGGCATCTCCTGCGTGAGTGCCAGCCAATGCTATGCGGCGGGAGCCAACTACGAGGCGAACCCCCAGACCATGCTCGTCGTCGGCTGGGATGGGAGCAGCTGGCAGGGGGTGACGGGCCTTCCCGCCAACGAGGGCTCGGGCGACAACATCCTTGACGGCATCTCCTGCGTCACCGCCTCCTATTGCTGGGCGGTCGGCTACTACTACCCGGGCTCAGGTCCGACCCAGAACCTGTTCCTGAACCTCGACGGGGGGACGTGGACGGCGTCTGTCGTCAGCGCCGCCAACGACGACTCCCCATCTGCGAACCCCAACATACTGTCGGGCGTCAGCTGCACCAGCGACAGCTCCTGCTGGGCGGTCGGCACGGTCACGGTCGACGATCTGAGCTCGACCCTCGTCGACGCCTGGGACGGCACCTCCTGGTCGCTGGTGGCCAACACCCCCAACGGGGGCACCGACCAGAACAGCGAGCTGGTCGGTGTGGCCTGCGCCGACGCTGACGACTGCGCGGCGGTCGGCGACTATGGCTTCGAAGACCCCACCCTGATCCTGATGTACGTGGTCGCCGCGGCGCCGCCGGCAACGCCCGCCCCTGTGCCCACGAGCGGAGGAGGAATGCCCGAGCCCGGCGGAGGTTCCGTCCCCGGTCTCGCGGTCTTCGCCGCGGGACTGGCGGCGCTGCTGGCCATCAGCGGGACGGCACTGGTCGGGTGGCGCCGGCAGAGGCAGCGCTGAGCCACCGCGGCTTCAGCCGCCCAGCACCCGCACCAGGCGGCGGAGCTCCAGCCGTCCGTCCGCCTGGAGCTGCCGGATCACCTTCTTGTCCTGCTTGCCCACCGACGTCTTGGGGATGGCGACCACCACCGCCCAGGTCTCCGGAAGCCAGAAGCTGGGCACCTTGCCACGCAGGAACTCGCGCAGCTCGTCGGGCTCGACCGACTGGCCGGGCTTGAAGGCGATCACCGCGAGCGGCCGCTCCTGCCAGCGCTCGTCCGGGATGCCGATGACGGCGGCGTCCAGGATGGCGGGGTGGGCCATCAATTGATTCTCCAGCTCCACCGAGCTGATCCACTCGCCCCCTGACTTGATGATGTCCTTGGTCCGGTCGGTGATCTGGACGTAGCCGTGCTCGTCGATGGTGGCCAGGTCGCCGGTGCGCAGCCAGCCGTCATGGAAGCGCTCGGCCGCCGCGCCGCCGTAGTAGGAGCCGGTGATCCACGGCCCGCGCACCTCGATCTCCCCCACCGCCCTGCCGTCCCAGGGCAGCGGCACGCCGCCGGGGTCCACGATCCGGAGCTCCACCCCGGGGACGGGACGCCCCGTCTTCGACCGGTAGCGCCAGTAACGGGGGTCATCCGGGGCCACCCCCCGGGGCGGGAAGGCGACCGTTCCGAGCGGGCTGGTCTCGGTCATCCCCCAGGCCTGGATCAGTGGGAACCACCGCTCGAACGCCTGCATCAGGCTGGTCGGCACCGCCGAGCCGCCGGCGACCCCCAGCCGGATGAAGCCGAGGTCCGCCCCCTCCCCCTCCGCCGCCATCAGCAGACCCTGGAAGATGGTCGACACCCCCACCAGGATGGTCGGCCTCTCCTGGAGGACGAAGGAGAGCAGCGGCTGGGGTTGCAGGAACCGCTCCGGGAGGAGCAGGTCGGCGCCGCACATCAGTGCCGCGTAGGGCTGCCCCCAGCCGTTGACATGGAACATCGGGACCATCAGCCCGATCCCGTCGTCCTCGTTGAGTCCGAAGGCGCCGGCAACCGCGAACGAGTGCAGCCATATCGAGCGGTGGCTGTAGACGACGCCCCGCGGCTCGCCGGTGGTGCCGGTCGTGTAGCACATGGCGGCCGCCTGCCGCTCGTCCAGCGCCGGCCAGTCGCGCAGCGGCTCCGAGGCCGCGAGCAGCGCGTCGTAGTCGACGACGTCGCCGAGCCCGGCGGCGTCGCCGCTACCCACCACGATCACCCTCTCCACCTTGGTGAGCTGCGGACGGATCGCGGCCAGCAGCGGCGCCAGGCCCGCGTCGACCATCACCACTCGGTCGCCGCCGTGATTGATCACAAAGGCGAGCTGGGACGGCGAGAGGCGGAGGTTGAGCGTGTGCAGCACCGCCCCCAGGCAGGGGACTGCGAAGTAGGCCTCGAGGTGCTCCTGGTGATTCCAGCAGAGGGTGCCCACCCGGTCCCCGGCCCGGATGCCGAGGTTGCGCAGCCCAGCGGCGAGGCGGGCGGCGCGATCTGCGACGTCGGCGAAGCTGGCGCGGCGCGAGGAGCCGCCCTCGAAGGTCACCACTTGGCTCGCCGCGAAGAGAGCACGCCCACGCATCAGGATCTCGGTGAGCGTGAGCGGAGCATCCTGGATCGTGCTCTGGATCGGTCGAGCCATCCGTGACCTCTCCTCGTGGGCCGGTGTTCTGCGGCCCGCCCATCATGCGCCAGGCCGCCAACCACCGTCGAGGTCAGTGCGCCATTCCCCGGAGCGCTGCACCACGCGGTGGCAACTCCGTCGCGACTCAGGCGAGGAAGTCGAGGAGCACCGGGAGGAGAAGCTCCGGATGGCTTTGAGGGGTGCCGTGGTCGCCACCCTCGAGGGTCAGGTGGCGCCCCCCCGGAATGGCCGCGGCGGCGGCGCGCGTGCCAGCCATCATCCATGGGAACCCGGCCGTGCCGGCGATGACCAGCGCGGGCACCGCGACCTCGGCGAGGTGGTCGGGCCGGAGCCGGTTGCCCGGCCCAGTGATCTCCACGTCGTAGGGCAGGGTGTGAGCGAGCCGCACCAGTCCGGGCCACATCGCGGTCTGCCGGAATCCCTCGACCACCGGCGCGGGGATGCCGACTCCCTCGGCCTGGAAGAGTGCCACGGCGTCGTCGCGCCGGCCGGCGTCGAGCAGGGCCCGCAGCCGCTCCACCAGATCGTCCGCGGGGCGTGGGCGTCCATCGACGATGTAGGGCGGCTCGTAGGCGACGACCCGCTCGACCGGCCCGTGCGACCGCGCCGCCTCCAGACCGAGAATGGCGCCCGAGGAGTGCCCGACCACGGCGGCGCGGCCGCCGACCCGCTCGATCACCGCGTGGAGGTCCTCCACCTCGCGCTCCACCGCGTAGACGGCGGAGTTGCCGCTGTCGCCGTGGCCCCGCCGGTCGTAGACGGCAACGCTGAAGTGCGGGGCCATGACCGCGGCCAGAGGGGCCGCGGCGGCCCGGTCGCTGAAGGCTCCGCCGATGAGCACGGCCGGCCGGCCGTGGCCACTCCGCGTGAAGGCGATCGGCGTCCCGTCGGCGGATGTCGCCGTCTCGAAGGTGTCGGTCATCCCGTGTCCTCCGGGTCCGGGCCTGCAGAAGAGCCCCACCTCAAGTTAGCCGGTCGGTGATAGATTGGCGCGCCATGGGTTCCGCCCGGCCCACGCTGGTCTTGGTGCACGGCATGTACATGAACGCCCGGAGCTGGGCGCCGTGGGTGGAGCGAGCCACCGCCGCCGGCTTCGACTGCGTAGCCCCCAACTGGCCGTTCCATGAGGGAGAGCCGAAGGAGCTGCGCCGGCACCTCGATCCGAAGCTCGGGTCCCTCACCTTCGGGCGCGTGGTGCAGCACCTCCAGGAGGTCATCGGCCGAATGCCGGAGCCACCGCTCGCCGTCGGGCACTCGGTGGGCGGCCTGGTGATCCAGAGGCTGGTCAATGACGGGCTGGTCAGAGCCGGCGTGGCGATCAGCTCGGCGCCGGCTCGGGGAATCCTCTCGCTCGACCCGCACTTCTTCCGCGCCAACTTCCCTCACGTCAACCCCTTCGCCGGCGGCCGGCCGGTGATCATGACGCCGGCCCGCTTCCACTACGCGTTCTGCAACACCATGACGCGTGAGCAGAGCGACATCGCGTTCGAGCGCTACGTGGTGCCCGAGAGCCGCAATGTCCCGCGGAGCACGCTGAACCGGAGCGGCAGGATCCACTGGCCTCGCGAGCACCCGCCCCTCCTCTTCCTCACCGGCGACTCCGACCACCTCTGCCCGCTCGACGCCGTGCGGCGCAACGCCCTCGCCTACCGGCGCTCGCCCCGACCCGCGCCCCTCCAGGTCTTTCCCGGCCGCTGCCATCTCCTCTGCAACCAGGAGGGCTGGGAGGAGATCGCTGACACCGCATTCGACTTCCTGCGGACCGCGATCGCCTGACACCCGTCCCCGGGCCCCCACCGCGAGCCCGGCCCGAGCCCCTCGGCGGCCGCTCGCGCAAGGCTGGTAGGGTGCCGGGGATGCCGCTCCAGGCCCCGACCTTCGCCGACGTCCTGGCCGCCCGGGAGACGATCCGTGACCATCTGCCGCGGACGCCGCTGCGCTCCTACCCGGCGCTGGACCGGATGGTCGGAGCCGCGGTCTGGGTCAAGCACGAGAACCTCATGCCGACCGGGGCCTTCAAGGTCCGCGGCGGCATCAACCTGATGAGCCGGCTCGACTTCGACACCCGCCGCCAGGGAGTGATCACCGCCTCCACCGGCAACCACGGCCAGTCGGTCGCCTATGGGGCGCATCTCTTCGGGATCCCGGCCACGGTCTGCGTGCCGGAGCACGCCAACCCGGTCAAGGTCGAGGCAATGCGCGATCTCGGTGCCGAGGTGATCTGCGTCGGCCGCGCCTTCGACGAGGCGCGCGCCCACTGCGAGGCGCTGGCCGCGGAGCGCGGGTTGCGCTACGTCCACACCGGCAACGAGCCCGACCTCATCGCCGGCGTCGCCACCTGCACCCTCGAGATCCTCGAGGACCAGCCGGAGATCGACGTCCTCCTGGTCGCGGTGGGCGGCGGCAGCGGGGCCTCCGCGGCCTGCATCGTGGCCCGCGCGGTCCGGCCCACGCTCGAGGTGATCGGGGTGCAGTCGGCCCAGTCGCCGGCGGCACACGATTCGTGGCGCGCCGGGGCGATGGTGGAGCGGCCCAATACCACGACCGCCGAGGGCGTGGCCACCGGGACGGCCTTCGAGCTGCCCCAGCGGATCATGCGCCAGTGGCTCACCGACTTCGTCCTGGTCGAGGATCGGGACCTGCTCACCGCGACGCGGCTGATGATCGAGAAGACGCGCACGCTGGTGGAGCCGGCCGGAGCCGCCCCGCTGGCCGCCGCCCTCGACCCGGTCCTGGCTCCGCGGCTGCGGGGCCGCCGGGTCGCCCTGGTCTGCTCGGGGGCCAACATCAGCCCCGCCCAGCTCGCCGAGGCACTGGCGGCCTCCTCACCGGAGGGCTGAGCTGCCCGAGGCAAGCGCGCCCGATCGGCTCCGCGGAGTTGGCGGTAACCGGAGAAGGGGGCATCGGCGTTAACCTAGGCGAAGGGCGCGCGGGGGAAGCCGTGCGCCGCTGAGGTCGTGGCCCCGCCGGAACGGCAGGGTGGGAGGAGTGATGCGTTCGGTGCCGCGGCACAGCTCGTGGCCGGTGATCCTCGGTGCCGCATGCATCGCGCTGGCCGCCTGCAGCCCGTCACACCCAGCCGCGACGGCGACGCCCAGCCCCCACGCCTCGCCCCGCGTCGTCGACGCCGGCCCGCCCACACTGACGGTGAACCCGGCCGACGGGTCGACGGGGGTGCCGCTGGACGCCGTGGTCGAGGCGATCGCGGTCAACGCCACCGTCAGCGCGATCTCTGTCGACGTCAACGGGGCGCCCGAGACGACCGCCTGGACCCCGGAGGACGACGGCAGCGTGTGGACGTACGCGGGCGGGCTCGACCTCGGCGCCTCCTACACCGTCACCGCGACCGCGGTGAACGCCAACGGCGGTGAGACGGTGGCGACCTCCAGCTTCCAGACGATGACCAGCGCCAAGCGGCTGCTCACCTCGGTGGAGAGCCTCACCAACGGCGAGACAGTGGGGATCGGGATGCCGATCGAGCTCCAGTTCAACACACCGATCCCGACCGCCGACCAGCAGGGGATCGTCGACCACATCGCGGTGGTGAGCAACCCGCCCCAGCCGGGCGGGTGGTACTGGTACGACAGCCGCGACGTCCACTACCGGCCGGAGAACTTCTGGCAGAGCGGGACCCAGGTCACCGTGGACGCGGACCTCAACGGGGTGGATGCCGGCAACGGCTACTGGGGCCTGGGTGACTGGAGCATGAGCTTCAGCATCGGCGCGGCGCACCTCACCGTCGTCAACACCCAGACCCGCACTTTCTACGTCTACGACGGCGATTCGACGGCCACCGGCACGCTCCTCCACACCTGGGCGACCAACACCGGCAAGCCCGGCTTCCTCACCATCGGCGGCACCCTGGTGGTGCTGTACCACACCCCGGTGGTGAAGATGCAGTCCTGCCCCACCTTCGAGACCCCCGCCGCCTGCACCCCGGGCGGGTCCGAGTACTACGACGAGAACGTCTACGACGACACCGCGGTCTCCTCGGACGGGTACTACATCCACGATGCGTACTGGGCCTGCGGTTACAGCGGGGAGGACTGCAACCTCGTGTACCCATACGGTCAGAACACCTCCCATGGCTGCATCAACCTGAGCCAAGACAACGCGGTGACCTACTACAACTGGAGCCAGGTGGGTGACCCCGTCCAGGTGCTCGGCAGCACGCTCCAGGCGTCGTACTCGGACGGCGAGGGCGACTGGCAGACCCCGTACGACCAGATGGTCCAGGGCGGCGCGGACGTTCCCGCCAACGCCACCCCGCCGGCCTCCGCCGCCCCCTCCAGCACGCCCGCACCGAGCGCCACCGCCGCCGCCCGGCCGTAATCGCAACCTGCGCCGGGTGGTGCCGGATCAGCCCCTCTGAAAGGCCCGCCGAATCAGCGTGCGCTCGTCGGGATCGGCGGCGCGGAACAGCCAGAGCGCGGCCAGGTAGAGGGCGCCACCGGCGACGGTGACGGCCACCGTCGCGACCCGTCCCTGGGGGTGGACGAGGAGCAGGAAGCCGCCCATCAGCAGCGCCGCGGGCACGATCCGCCAGCTCAGCCGCAGCACCGGGATGCCGACTCCGAGACGGCGCAGCACGAGCAGTCCGATGACCACCAGCCCCACCTCGGTGAGGGCGGTGTCGGCGCTGGTGACGAGGTAACCGCTCCCGGGGTGAAGGTGCTCGAAGACGGGGATCAGCACCGCGTTGGAGACCCCGTTGATCACCATGCCGACCCCGACGATCCACGCATAGGTGCGCTGCCGATCCATTGCCAGCAGGGCGGTGGCGTTGGCGTTGTCGGCGAACATGAAGACGATGGTCACCCCGAGCAGGCGGAGCGAGGGGGCCGCCTGCGGATAGAGGCTGAAGAGCGACGTGTACTGGTCGGCGAGCACGATCACCCCGATCGAGGCCGGCAGGCCCAGCGCGACCAGGGCCTTGAAGAACTTCGTCACCGCGATCACCAGCCGCTCCGGCGCCTCACGGTGGTACACGGCGAGCAGCGGGAAGACCACGGTGCGGAGCGCGAAGGGGATCACCAGCAGCGCCTGGAAGGGCTTGTAGGCCGCCTGGTACCAGCCCACCTCGCAGTAGCTGAGGCTGGTGAGAGTCGGGCAGGCGGTGGGGGTGGACGGGCCGAAGTGCTGCAGGATGGGGACGTCGATCTGCCAGTAGACGGTGGTGAAGACGTAGCTGATCGCGAGCGGCAGGGTCATCACCATCCACGGCCGGATCAGCCCCATCTCGAATCGCCAGTGCGGCCGCCAGCTGCCGGTGAGCAGCAGCACGGTGGCGAAGTAGGCGGCCGCCCCCAGGTAGCTGAAGGTGTAGGCCCAGATGAAGTAGCCGGTGCCGAGGTCGCGGAGCGCGCCGATGACCACCAGCCCGAGCAGCAGGAGGGCCTCGGGGAGGATCTCGGCGACCACCCACTTGACCCGCTGGAGCGCGTAGAAGGTGTTGCGCAGGAGGAGCTGGAGGCCGGACCCGACCATGAGCGCGGCCGAGGCCACGATCAGCGAGTGCAGCCCGAGCAGCCAGAGCGCGCCGGCCAGCACCAGGATCGCGACGCACAGCAGCGGGATCCGGAGCGAGAGCATGTTGTCGAGGTAGCGCCCGACAAGCTGGGGACGGCGGGCCCCCTCGCGGAGGAAGAGGGTGCTGAGGCCCAGGTCGGCGACCACCGAGACGATCGCCCCATAGGTGATCGCGGTCTGCATCTGGCCGAAGTCGCCCGCTCCGAGGGAGTGGAGGATGACGATGACCGTGCCCAGGGCCAGCAGCCGCGAGGCGAGCTGGGCGACCAGCATCATCAGCGAGTTGCGCACCCCGCGCAGCCCGCTGCCCGGGCGGAGAGCGCCGGAGGTGGCCGATCCGTCCACCGGGCCCAGCGCGGCCCCCTCCACGACGGCCCCGTCCATCCCGGCTCCGAGCAGGACCGCTTCGTCCCCCGCGGCGGGCACGCCCTCCCCACTCGCGGGCTCCGGAAGCCCCTCGGGGTGGTCGGGCGGGGTGGGTCTCAGCTTGTCCATCGGCGGGCCATTGTCGCCGGTGGAACGCGCGCCGGTGCTCCCAGGGTTCGCCGCGATGGCGCGCTGAACGGTCTCCGAGCCCGATTCAGCCGCTGCCGTCCAACGGAAGGGTGGCGCCGGGGCCGGCCGCCGCGGCGACCACCCGGGCGCGCCGGCCGCCTCGCCCGCGCCGCTCCTGGCGCCGCAGCAACCGCTCCTTCCGGCGGCGCCACTCCGACTCGGGGCCGCCGCCACGGCTGGCGACCACCGCCAGCCGCCGGCGCCAGCCCGCCCAGGCGGCGAGCACCGCCTCCACCTCGACGCAGACGCCGAGGGCGCCCGCGATGTCCCCGGAACGCTCGAGGGCGATGGCCAGGCCCCGGGCGGCGGTCAGGTCGTCGGGATGGCGGCGGCAGAGCTCGCGCAGCACCGCAGTCCGCGCCGCGGCCCGCTCACGGCCGAGCCGCCGGGCCAGCCGGTGGCCCGCGGGACGGGACCAGGGCGACGACTCCTCCCGGAAGGCCGCCGCCAGCTCCTCCGTGGCGGCGTCGCGGAAGCCGATGGCCTCGAGGTGGACACCCAGCCGGTAGCGGTCAGCCGGATGCACCGGCTCGACCATCCGGCCGGCCGCGTGGGCGGTGAGCCGCGCCCCCAGCACGACGGTGGCGCAGAGGTCGAGCTGGTTGTGCCGGACCACCCCCTCCAGCAGGTGGGCCGGCGCCCCGTCGAGCCAGGCCCGGAAGCGGGCGGGCGCCTCCGCCCCGGGGACGTCGTCGCCGCGCTCGAGGCCGAGCAGCGCGACCTCCGCCTGGCGGAGGGTGCAGGCGCCGAGGCGCTCGCGGAAGAGGCGACGGACCGGGCCGAGCAGATCGCAGTGGATCGGCGGCGAGACAGCGTCTGCAGGGAGCCGGTTGATGACGCACCGCGCCCGCAGCACCGGCACGTCGAAGCCGCGCCCGTTGTAGCTGAGCAGGACCCGGCACCGGGCCAGGCGGGCCGCGATGGCATCGAGCATCACCGCCTCCGCGTCCAGGTCGGCGAGCAGGTACTGGTCGATCTCCAGGCAGGCGCCCCGGGGCGCCCCCAGGCCAACCAGGAAGGGGACCACCCCACTGCCGCGGAGCCCCAGGGTCTCGATGTCGAGGACCAGGGCGTCCTCGTCCGCCACCGGTCCGGCCGGGGCGCCCGGGGGCAGCCGGTAGAGGAGCCGGACCAGATCCGGGGGAGTCGCCGGAGGACCGGCGCCGGCCCGCTCCAGGAAGGGGGCCAGGTCGACCCGGACACGCCGGATCAGGATCCCGTGCTCGGCTGCGAAGCCGAGGGCCGCGGCGCGCTCGACCGGCGTCGGGATCTCGGGCACCCGCCGCGGGGGCAGTGGTCGCGAGAGATCGGCGAGGCCGCCCATGGCGGCGAGGCGAGCTCGCAGGACGCTCACCGCGTCGACGGGCGTGGTGGGGCTGAGCACGGGCGGGCTCATCGGCGACGAGGTCCGACGACGCCGGCCTTGCCGCCCCGGATACCGGCCCTCCCGTCCCTCATGCCGGTCTGCCCATCGCTCACCTCAGCCCTGGGCCGCTCACGCCGTTCCCCCGGCGATCCGGAGCAGGCGGAGCGCCGCCGCCCGGCCGTCACAGGCCGCTGGGGGCGGGCCGACGCAGGAGGGACAGCCGGCGGTGCATCCACAGCCCGCGGTCAGCTCGGTCGCCGATCTCACCAGCTCCGCGAAGCGATCGAAGCAGGCCGGAGCGAGGCCGACCCCTCCGGGGGTGGCGTCATAGAGATAGACCGCCGGCCATCCGACCGCCTCGTCGTCCGCCGGGGCCGGAGCGACCGCCGGCCGCCACCCGGCGGCGAACTCCTGGGGCTCGCCGGGATCCGGCGGGCCGAGCGCCGCCGGCGCGGGGTGGTCCGCGCCCGGGCCGGCCTGGGTGCGCAGCTCCACGTGGGTACCGAGGTCGCGCGGGTCGCACATGCAGAGCAGGCACGCCGCCGCGTGGAGCGCTCTCGACGCGCCCACCAGACCGGCCTCCAGCTCCACCGGCGCGAGGCCGCGCAGCGCCTCCGGCCGGAAGGCGGCCCACACCGCGGTGGTGTGGAGGTCCTGCTCGGGGAGGTGGATGGGGCCGGAGCCGATGTTCTCGTGGGTGAGGAAGCGGACCTTCTTGTAGAGGTTGGCCAGCCGGCTGACCCGCACCTCGCCGTGGCTGCGCCGCACCCTCTCCCCCACCGGCCCGGCGAACCGCTCCAGAACGCGCACCGTCTGGCGGGTCTCGGCGAGCGTGTAGTGGTCGACCGCCACCGGGTGGACGTAGGCGCGCTTCTCCTCCCAGTCCAGCCGCTCCACGTGGTACTGCCGTCCCTCATGGAGGTAGATGGCGTCGTCGTGGACCAGCACCGGTGCCGAGAACTGGTCCACCTCCCCGATCACCCGGCCGTGGCTTCCCGGACGCCCACCACCGCTCCCCGCCCACGGCCCCTGGGGACCCTGCCCGGGCCCTCCCGGGTCGCTCGAGGTGTCGATGATGACCACGTTGCTGGCGGCCGCCCGTCGCAGCGAGATCGCCTCGGCGGGGAAGGCGTCGGCGCTCCAGTGGTAGCGGCTCCCACTCCGATGGACCAGACCGTCCTCGGCGAAGCAGTCGAGCAGGGTCCCGGTCAGCTCCGACCCGGCGCTGCCGAAGGCCTCGCCCTCGCTGAAGGCCAGCTCGAAGGCGGCCGCCTGGAGGTGTGAGCCGAGCACCAGCAGGTTGTCGGGGTCGACCAGGCCACGTTCCGGCGGCGTCTCCAGCAGGTACTCGGGGTGCCGCAGCAGGAACTGGTCGAGGGGGGCTTCGGAGGCGATGAAGACCCCCAGGGAGGCGGAGTCGCGGCGTCCCGCCCGGCCGAGCTGCTGCCAGGTGCTCGCCAGGGTGCCCGGGTAGCCGACCAGGACCGAGGCGTCGAGCCCGCCGATGTCGACGCCCAGCTCCAGGGCGTTGGTGGCGACCACGGCGCGGACGCTCCCGCCGCGCAGCCCGGCCTCGATGGCCCGGCGCTCGAGGGGCAGGTAGCCGCCGCGGTAGCCGCGGATCGCGGGCGCCTGCCCCGGCCCGCCGGCGTGGAGCTGCTGCAGGTAGCTGAGCAGCACCTCGACCGAGCTGCGGCTGCGGCAGAAGCCGATGACCTGGAGGTCGAGGCGGAGCAGCTCGGCGATCAGCCGGCGCGCCTCCAGCACCGCCGACCGGCGCACCCCGAGGGTCGCGTCGCTGAGCGGCGGCGCCCAGAACCAGAGGTGGCGCTCGGCGCGGGGCGCGCCGTTGCGGTCGACCACCCTGACCGGGCGGCCGAGCAGCCGCTCGGCCAGCTCGCCGGGGTTGCCGATGGTCGCCGAGCAGCAGATCACCGTCGGGTTGCTGCCGTAGAAGCGGCAGAGCCGGAGCAGTCGGCGGAGCACGTTGGCGAGATGGGAGCCGAAGAGCCCACGGTAGGCGTGCAGCTCGTCGATGACGACATAGCGAAGCGAGCGGAGCAGGCCGGCCCAGCCGGTGTGGTGGGGCAGGATGCCGCTGTGGAGCATGTCCGGGTTGGTGACCACGATCTGGCCACCCTCGCGGATCGCACGGCGCAGCCCGGTCGGGGTGTCGCCGTCGAAGGTGGCCGCACGGAGCAGGTCCCGGCGCTCGGCGGGCAGGTGCGCGACCAGGTCCCGGAGCCCGGCGAGCTGGTCCTGGGCCAGCGCCTTGGTCGGGAAGAGCCAGAGCGACCGGCTGTCCGGGTCGCGCAGCCAGGAGTCCAGGACCGGGACGACGAAGCCGAGTGTCTTGCCGCTCGCGGTCGGGGTGACCAGGGTGAGGTCGTGGCCGGCGAGGGCCAGCTCGACCGCCTCGGCCTGGTGGGAGTAGGCGCGCTCCAGCCCCCGCGCCCGGAGCGCCGCCACCAGCTCCGGGTGGAGCCGCTCCGGCCAGGGCCGGAGGTCGGCCTGCTGGGGAGGCAGCGTCACCGCGTGGGCGAGGCGGCGCTCCACCCAGGGCTCACGGCGGAGGGCCGCGATGCGCTCACCGACGGAGGGGGCGACGGCAATGGTCACGGATCGGCAGCTTACCGAACAACCGTTCGGAAAGCAACCGTTCGCTCCGGCTCCGGACCTCCTAGGTCGCGCCGGCCCTCAGCAGCCGGGCCACAGCCTGACGGAGCTCGCCGATCGATCCCTTGGTGACCACCTCCACCGCGGGGATGGCGCCGGCCTCGGCGACCCGAGGATCGGTGGAGACGAAGGCGGTGAAGAGGATGACCGGGACCTGGCAGAGGGCCGGCGCGTCGCGGAGCGCGCGGATCAGGTCGAGGCCGTTCATCGCGGGCATGCGGAGGTCGGTGACCACCAGCGCGGGAGGCCTGGCCAGCGCGAGATCCCAGGCGGCAGCGCCATCGGGAGCGGTCTCGACCTCGTATCCCGCCGCGCTGAGGGCCAGGCGGAGGAGCTCGCGGATGTCGGCCTCGTCCTCGGCGACCAGGACGTGGTGGCTCACCGGCTCCTCCCAGCCTCAGGCGGCCGCGGCGACGCCGACGCCCACCAGGCGCCCGATCCCGAAGGTGACGGCGGCGGCGACGACGGTGATCAGCAGCTGGCGGGCCGCAGCGCGGGGGATGGACCGCTCCGAGAAGTACCCGATCGCGGCGCCGATGGCGAGCGCGCCGACCGCGCCCAGGACGATGGAGACGAGCACGGCCCCCCAGCCGGTGGCGAAGAACCAGGGGACGAGCGGGATCACCGCACCGATCGCGAAGCTGACGAAGGACGACAGCGCGGCGCCGAGGGGAGAGCCGGTGCGGGTGGGGTCGATGCCCAGCTCCTCGCGGCTGTGCACCTCCAAGGCGACCTCCGGGTCCTGCATCAGGGCGTCGACGACCTGCTCGGCGGTGGCCTGGGGCACCCCGCGCCGCACGTACACGGCCACCAGCTCCCTCCTCTCGAAGTCGGGATTGCGTCGCAGCTCCTCACGCTCCACCGCCAGCTCACGATGGAACAGCTCGGCCTGGGCGGTCATCGAGATGTACTCGCCGGCGGCCATCGAGATGGCGCCGGCGACCAGGCCGGCGACGCCGGCCAGCCGGACCAGCCCCGAGGTCGGGCTCGCCCCGGCGACGCCGAGGATCAGCGAGACGTTGGTCAGCAGGCCGTCGCTGACCCCGAAGACGGCCGCCCGCGCGGTCCCCCCCTGGATGTTGCGGTGATGCTCGGGTCGAAGGTCGCCCGGTTCCGCGGGTTCCGCTCCAGTCTCCAGGTCGGTGGCCATGCCGGGGCGCGGGCCTCCCACTTGCGCGGACAACCAGCCGACTGTACACGGCGCGGGCTTTCCCTGACCCGGCGCCTCCGCCATCGGCCCAGACTCCGGGCCATGGACCAGTCCGTCGGCACCGGGCACCTCCTCGCCATCGGCCTGACGGTTGCTCTCATCGCCGTCCTCGTCCCCCTCGCGCGGCTGCGACCGGGGCCCTGGGTGACGGCGGCCTCATGGCTGCTCGCCCTCCTCCTGGTGGCCAACGAGATCGCCTTCGAGCTGGTCCAGTGGCAGGGCGGCCTGGGGGAGGTGTACGTGGCCCACACCTGGACGGTCGGCTTCAGCCTGCCCCTCTACATCTGCGACGTCGCGGCCTTCGTCGGGGCCGCCGCCCTGGTCACCCGCAGGCCGATCCTGGTCGAGATCACCTGGTTCTGGGGGATCGCCGGGACCGTGCAGGGCCTGCTCACCCCCGACCACCCGATTCACTTCCCCTCGTACGACTGGCTGGAGTTCTACACCGACCACATCGGGGTGATCCTGGTCGCCGTCTGGCTGGTGCTTGGCCTCGGTCTCCACCCCCGACCCCGCGCCGCGCTCCGGGTGATCGCGATCACCGCCGCCTTCTTCGCCCTGGTGGGGGTTGTCGACGTCGTGACCGGAGGCGACTACGACTACCTGCACACCCAGCACCCACCTGGCCTGCTCGCTCTGCTCGGCCCCTGGCCCTGGTACATCGCCGGGGCCACCGGGGTGGCGCTCCTCTCCATCCTGATCCTGGACCTGCCGTTCTGGCCGGAGCGCCGCCGGGCGGCGCGAGAGCGCATGCGGTCCGGCGTAGGGACCCCCGCCGGATCCGGCTCCCCCTGGGTGGCGCCCCCCTGGTGACGAGCCATCGGCCCACCCGGGAGGCCGCTCCTCTGCCCACCGACCCCAGCGCGGCGTGGCACGATCGCACCCCCATGGACTCCATCCCGCGACCACGCGGGCCCTCCGGCTCCGACCTCCTCGCCGGCACCCCCGAGGCGGTCGAACACTGCCGCCGGCTCATCCCCGCCGCCTTCCCCGACGGTCTCCCCTCCCCTGAGCTGGCCGCCCGGGCCGCCGGCGCCATCTGGCGCCACCTCCGGGAGCACCCCGACACCGAGCCGGTGGCCTGGGACCCGGAGGACGCCGACGCCCAGCGGATCAGCGCCGCCTTCCAGCGCGACGGGCTGGCGGCCGCCCTCGCCGAGGCGGCGGGCGGGCACCATGCGGCGGGCCCGACCCGGATCCGGGTCACCGCCTACAGCGAGGAGTTCCTCCTCTAGCCCGAGTGGAGGTGGGCGGGAGTAGGATCTCGCCCCGTCCGCCGGATCGCCTACGCCCGGGCCCGGGGCTGCTCCATCTCCGCGATGACCGCGTCGGCGACCTGGGACGTGCCCACCGCGGTGGGGTCGTCGCGCTGCGGCTTCATGTCATAGGTGACTGAATCTCCGCGGGCGATCACCTCCGCGAGACCCCGCTCCAGCCGTCCGGCGGCCTCCATCTCGCCGAGGTGGCGGAGCATCAGCACCCCGCTGAGCATCATGGCCATCGGGTTGGCGACGTTCTTGCCGGCGTAGCGAGGGGCCGAGCCGTGGGTGGCCTCGAAGACGGCGATCTCGTCGCCCATGTTGGCGCCGGGAGCGAGCCCCAGGCCGCCGATCAGGCCGGCGCAGAGGTCGCTGAGGATGTCGCCGTAGAGGTTGGGCATCACCATGACGTCGTAGAGCTCGGGCTTCTGGACCAGCTGCATCGCCATGTTGTCGACGATCCGGTCCTCGAACTCGAGGTCGGGGAACTCCTGGGCCACCTCCTGGGCGGTGTGGAGCCAGAGGCCGTCGGTGTGCTTCATGATGTTGGCCTTGTGGACGGCCGTGACCTTGCGCCGCCCGTTGGCCCGGGCCCAGGTGAAGGCGAAGCGGAAGACGCGCCGGGTGCCGAACACCGAGATCGGCTTGATGCTGATGCCGGAGTCGGTACGGATGGCGCGGCCGCCCAGCTCGCCGATGGTCTCGATGAGCCGGAGGGTCTCGGGCTGCCCCTCCTCGAACTCGATGCCGGCGTAAAGGTCCTCGGTGTTCTCGCGCACGATCACCAGATCGATGTCCCGGTAACGGCTGCGGACTCCCGGGTACCACTTGCAGGGCCGGACCAGGGCGTAGAGGTCCAGCTCCCGGCGCAGGGCCACGTTGACGCTCCGGATGCCCTTGCCCACGGGGGTGGTCAGGGGGCCCTTGATGGCCACGCGGTTCTTGCGGATCGAGTCCAGGACGTGGGGCGGCATCGGCTCGCCGTACTTCTCGATGACGTCGAGCCCGGCGTCGTGAACGTCCCACTCGATCTCCGCGCCGGAGGCATCGATGACCCGACGGGCGGCCTCGCTGACCTCATAGCCGATGCCGTCGCCGGGGATGAGGGTGACCGTGTGCCGCGCCATGCTCTCCTCCTCTTGTGTGGCTGCGAGTGTGCCACGTCGCCGCCGGGCGGCGGAAGCGGGTGACCGCCGCCGAGCTCGCCGCCTGGTACCGGGCGGCCGGTCGCCACGACCTGCCCTGGCGGCGCACCCGCGACCCCTGGGCGGTGCTGGTCAGCGAGGTCATGCTCCAGCAGACCCCGGTGACCCGGGTGCTGCCCCGCTGGGGACGGTTCCTCGACCGCTGGCCCACCCCGGCGAGCTGCGCGGCGGCATCCCTCGAGGAGGTGCTCCGGGAGTGGGACGGCCTCGGCTACCCCCGCCGGGCCGCCGGCCTCTGGCGCTGCGCCGGGCTGGTCGCGAGCGGCGGCTGGCCCGCGGACGAGCCGGGCCTGCGGGCCCTCCCCGGGGTCGGCCCCTACACCGCCCGGGCGCTCCTCTGCCTCGCCTTCGACCGCCCGGGGGCACCGGCCCGCGACGTCAACCTGGCCCGAGTCGCCGCCCGCTGCTTCCTCGGCGTGGAGACGGCCCCCGGGACCCGCCTGGACGTGGCCCTGACCGCGCAGCGCCCCGAGGAGATGAGCTGGCGTGACTTCACCCTGGCGCTCTTCGACGTCGGGGCCCTGCTCTGCCGGCGGCGCAGCGCCGCCTGCGACCGCTGCCCGCTGGCGCCCGGCTGCCGCTCCCGCCAGCGGCTGGCCGCGGGCGTGGAGCCACCGCCGCGCAAGCAGGCGCCCTACCCGGGGAGCATGCGCGAGCTCCGGGGCGCGGTCCTGCGGGCGATGCTCGATCAGCCTGAGCAGGGCGCCGCCGCCCTGGAGCGGGCGGTGGCGGGGGTTCCGGCGGCGGCCCGTCCCGGGGCGGTGGCGGAGGCGCTCGCCGGGCTGCGCCGGGATGGCCTGCTCGGCTGAGGCCCGCGGTCACCCTTCCGATCCGCGGATGCCGGCACCCCGCACCCGCCGTCCGGGGCGGGCGCGGAGACGCCGGACGAGGCGCGGGGCCGGCGTCAGCCGGCGACCAGCCCGATCACGTTGCCCGCCGGGTCGGCGAAGCGGGCGAGGCTGGTGGCGGGCGCGACCCGGAGCGGCGGAGTCACCGTCCTCCCCCCCTTCTCCGCGATGCTGCGCAGGGCCGCCTCCAGGTCGTCGACCTCGATGTAGAACGTCACCGGAAGGAATCCGGAGATGCGCCGGCCGATGCCCGCCGAGACGGCGTGGGGCCCCTCCTCGATCCGCACCATGGCGTACCCCATCTGCTCGGGGTCGTCGGCGGCGACCGGGCCCACCTGCCAGCCGAACACCGCCGAGTAGAAGTCGCGCAGCGGCGCCGGGTCCTCGCCCAGGACCTCGACGTGACCGATGGATCCGTTCATCTTCCTGCCTCCTCGAACGCGGACTGCCAACGTCGCGAGGGTATCCCGGTATATAAGCCACCTCTTGTCATATATCTCGCCTAAGCTGGAGCCTGATGCGCGCCGACCGGCTGCTCTCGATCCTCCTGCTGCTCCAGGCCCGGGGGCGGATGACCGCCCTGGACCTGGCCGAGCGGCTCGAGGTCTCACGCCGGACCATCCACCGGGACCTGGAGGCGCTGAGCACGGCCGGGGTGCCGGTGGTCGTCGAGCGGGGCGTGCGGGGCGGCGCCTCCCTCATGGAGGGGTATCGCACCGACCTCACCGGCCTCACCGAGACCGAGGTGGAGGCCCTGCTGGGGCTGGCCAGCGGGCCGGTCGCCGGACACCTGGGGCTCCGCCCCGACCTCGAGAGCGCCGCGCGCAAGCTCTCGGCGGCGCGCCCGGGACAGGCCGGCCTCCGCCTCCAGCAGCACGTGCTCATCGACGTCGAGCACTGGTGGTCGGGGACGGCGGTTCCTGCCTACCTCGGCCACATCCAGGACGCGGTGCTCTCCGACCGCCGGCTGCGGCTTCGCTACCGCCGCGGCGAGGAGGGCGCGGTGGTGCGCGAGGTGGACCCGTACGGCCTGGTCCTCAAGTCCGGGGTCTGGTACCTGCTGGCCGGCCGCGACGGGGAGATGCGCACCTACCGGGTCTCGCGGGTCGAGGACGCGGAGGTGCTGGAGGCGCCCTGCCGCCGGCCGGACGGCTTCGACCTCGAGCAGGCGTGGGCGCAGCAGGTCGGGGGGTTCCGCGACCGCGCGACGGCAACCGAGGTCGCGGTCCGGATGCGGCCCGGGGCCTCCGGGGCGTTCCTCCGGATCGCCTCCGAGCACCTGCGCGGACCGGTCGCCTCCGGTGTCGCCTCCCTGGTCTTCCCGTCGGAAGCCGCCGCCGCCGCCTTCCTGGGCGGCCACGTCACCGAGATCGAGGTGGCCTCCCCGGCGACCGTCCGCCGCCGGCTCGCCGACCTCGGCCGGCGCCTGGTTGCCGCGTACGCGCCTCCCGCCTGAGGGAGATCGGTGGCGGCGAACACGGGCCTCGGCGGCTCACTCCCCGACCAGGCCACCCCACCAAGCAGGCTTGGTGGGGACCCCGGTTAGGATGGAGGATCGTGGCCACCATCTCCCCCTACCTCGACGTGGTCCGCGAGGAGCTGATGGAGCGCACCAGCTTCGGTTTCGCGCCCGACCGCGACCTCCCCCAGGCACCGGCGCGCCGTGCCGACTCCGGCTCGGGGCCCCGGGTGCTGTTCGTGGGGTTCCCCTCCGACTACTCGCTCGCCTTCCTGCTCGGGCTTCTCCAGCTCGATGTCCGCGTCTGTGGGATCGTCACCTCGCCGGGCGCCCATCCCGCGATCCTCGGCGACAACGCGCTGAGCCGGATCGCCGATCACCTCGGCGTCCCCCTGCTCCGCACCTGGCGGATCAACGACGACCACAGCCGCATCGACATGGCGGGGCTGCGGCCCGAGGCGGCGGTCATGGCCAGCTTCAATCAGATTGTGAACGCCCCGACCCTGCGCATCCCCCGGCACGGCTTCATCAACGTCCACCCCTCGCTGCTGCCCCAGTACCGGGGACCGGAGCCCGTCTACTGGGTGATCGCCGACGGGGCGGAGCGCACCGGCATCACCCTCCATCGTGCGGTTCCCAAGGTGGACGCGGGGCCGATACTGGCCCAGGCCGCCGTGGCCGTCGATCCCCACGACACCTCGGGCACCCTGACCCGGCGGCTGGTGGGAGCCGGCTTGCCACTGCTGGGGGCGGCGCTGGAGGCGCTGCTCGCCGACGCGCCCGGGAGCGTGCCGGACCTGCACGCCGGCAGCTACCTCCCACCGGTCGGACACCGCCGCCTCGACGAGGCACCGAGCGCCGCAGCGGCCGAGCGGATGGTGCGAGCCGGGGTGCCCAACATGCCCGCCTGGACGCGCGTCGGCGGGGAGGTCGCCTACGTGCTGGCGGCGCAGCTCCGCGACCCCACGGTCGCCGGGCCGGACCGGGCTCCGCGGCTATCCTTCCCCGACGGCGACCTGGCCCTGCTCGCCGTCTCCCCGAGCTGCCACTGCCACCACGACGTCGAGGATTGTCCGCACCGCGAGGACGCCCGGGCGAGCTGATCTCCCCCCAACCCCAGCCGCCATGTCACCATGGCGACGACGTGAAAAGCCAGGCGCTCTCCCACCTCCCCTGGGCCGTGACGCGCGCCGAGTTCCTGGCCACCGCGCGCGACACCGGCAGCGACGGCGCCTGCCTGGTCTTCGTCATCTCCGACGAGATCCCGCCGAGCGCCCGGGCCGGCTACGCGCAGCTCATCATCGCCTACGCCCGAGCCAACGAGCCGGTGACCATCGACGGCGAGGGCACCTCGACCCTGCTGATCACCGAGGGCGGGGTCGATGCCGGGGCGGTCGTCGCCGACCGGGTCTTCGGCCTGATGCGGCGCATCTCCCTGGATACGACCATCCGGGCCGGCGTCGCCGCGCTCGCGGGCGACCCCGAGGTCGCGATCTCCACCGCCCACCGCCGGGCGGAGCGGGCAACCCCCGCGTCGGCGGTGCTGGAGGGCTGAGCCGCCCATCTCCTGGGGCGATCCGCTACCGCACCACCCGGTAGCGAAGGTGGGTGACCCCGTCGGAGACCACCACACGCGTGCACTCGAGGTCGACCCGGCGTGCCTCCAGGTTGGCGAAGAGGCGGACGCCGGCCCCGAGCGAATTGCCAGGTCCGTCGTTGGGCCCGGCGATGAAGCCGTCCAGCGACATCGAGAGCCCCACCACGACCTGACCCATGGTTCACCTCCCGCCACTTCGGTATCCTGGCCCGGTTCGGTATCGTTGCCCAGCGCCCCGGGGCCCGCACCCCGGCGGCGGCAGCGCGACATGGGCCGAGGTAGCTCAGTTGGTAGAGCACGGGTCTGAAAAACCCGGTGTCCCCAGTTCGATTCTGGGCCTCGGCACCTTGTCTCTCAACTCCCGATGCGCGCTCTCACCCGAGGGGGCGCGGCGGGGCGTTCCGAATTGGGATCCCGCCGCTCATCTGCGCAGGGCCGGCACCGTCTGGCTCAGGGTTCGAGCGCCTCGGAGAGGGTCGCCCGCTCGCCGGCTGGGACGCTGGAGCTCCATCGGGCCTCGACGTTTCCCCATTTCCAGTAGGCGAGGGCGGCGGCCCAGATGATCACGAACATGGCGGCGATGCAGAAGCCCGCGACGTTGATGTTGAAGTTCGCCATGGTGTCCCAGAACGCCCCATGCAGATGGACCTCGGCGGTGAGGACGCCGAGGATCTCGATGGTGCCGATGATGAACGCGGCGGCGATGGACAGTCCGGTGATGACGAGGTTGTAGTACACCTTGCGGACCGGCCTGGCGAACGCCCACCCGTAGGCGAAGTTCATGAAGCAGCCGTCGAGGGTGTCGAAGAGCATCATCCCCCCGGAGAACAGCGCAGGCAGGGCCAGCACGGCGTAATAGGGCAAGCCCTGGATGGCAGCGTAGGCGGTGGCCGCTAGGAGGACGACCTCGGTGGCGGTGTCGAAGCCGATCCCGAAGACCAGGCCGACGAGGTACAGCTGCCAGGTGTGGTTGATCGAGCGTATGAACCGACCGAAGAACCGGTACATCAATCCTCGGGCCTGCAGCTGGGCCTCGAGCTCGGCTTCGTCGTAAGTGCCGCGGCGCATCCCCCGGAACACCTTGAAGATCCCCGACAGAACGATCAGGTTCAGCGCCGCGATCAGGTAAAGGAACGAAGCCGACACGAGGGTGCCAGCCGCTCCGCCCGCCGTCTCGTAGGTCGAGGAGGGGTTCACGACGGCGCCGAACACGGCCCGCGCCGCAAAGGTGATCCCCACCCCGACGGCCACGATGACGGTGGAGTGGCCGAAGGAGAAGAAGAACCCTGACGCCAACGGTCGCTGGCCGTCGGCCATCAGCTTGCGGGTGGTGTTGTCGATGCAGGAGATGTGATCCGCGTCAAAGGCGTGACGGAACCCCAGAAACCAGGCCGTGATCGCCACCCCGAGCCCGACGCCGAGCCCGCTGCTGCCCGCATATCCGCGGTAGTCGATGTGGTGGGGCATGACCATGGCCACGAAGATCAGCCATCCCGCCGCGTTGACGGCCAGGATGAAACCGAACATGGCCGCCAGCCGCCCCCACTCCGTTCCGCTCAGCGAGCGGCCGACGCTGCTCAGCCGCGCCAGCGCAGAACGGTTGCCGTCGAGGTGGCTTGGCATCTTGGTTCATCCTCCTGGGATTCCGCGAGGACGATGAGACCCTTGCGGTCACCCTGCCCGGCGCCGCGCGAACCGCCCTTCGACCGAGGATTGGAATTCATCGGGCGACCGACCCAGGCGACCGGCCCCCCGTACGCGGCCACCGCTGCGGGAAAGTGCCGGGGCTCTCACCGGGCTTCGCTGATGCGACTGCCGCCCCCGACCGAGCGAGGGCGAAATCGAGTGTAGAAGGCTGCGACACCTCGGTCAAGTCTGATTAGATGATCAGTTGACGGGTGTGACATGATCACAGCGTGCATCTGCTGCCGGCGGAGCGATCCCATCAACGTGTCATCGATGGCGAACGGGTCTGCCAGGCCATCACAGCCCTCGACGACCCAGCGGCCATCCGGGACCGCGCGCGACGGTTTGCCCTTCTGGCCGACCCCACCCGGCTGACCCTGCTCAGCTGTATCCACGCCGCGGGGCCGATCAGCGTTTCCGATCTCGCCGCAGCCACCGGCCTCGCCGATACCACCATCTCGCAGACCCTGCGCCACCTCAGAGCCAGCCAGACGGTCGTCGCCGAGCGCGACGGCAGAGTCATGCGCTATCGCCTCGTCGATGGCGCCATCACTGAACTGCTGGTCGGCGCGGGTCGGGCCGTTGCAGCGCCACCGGCCCGACGCCGCGGAGCGCCCTGACCTGGCGAGGCCGGCGCGGACGGCGGGATGGGCCTCGGCACCATATCAGCCTCGCCGGGCTCACCCCGGCACCACCACGACCCTTTCGCCACCGCCGGTCGAGGCGGCCCAGGCGTCGGTCACCGCGGAGAGCGGGAAGACCCGCACCGGGACCACGACAGCGCCCTCGGCGATCATCCGGAGGTAGACGGGTATCTCGGCCATCATCGTCTCCAGCGACGCCGAACCCGCACCGCTGCCGGTGATCCGGATCCGCCGGCTGCGCAGCAGCGCCGCCGGGACCGCAGCCTCGGCACCGGCCAGCGCACCGATCTGCACGTAGGAGATGTCGGCGTCATCCTCGCCCAGGCCGTGGCGCGCGAGGGCGATGAACGTGGCCTCGGCCGGCGCACCCCAGACGAAATCGAGCACCAATCCCGGCGCTTCCCCGCCGAGCGCCTCGGCCAGGGCCGCCGCGGTGGGGTTCCGGTCGCCGCCTGCGAAACCAGGCGCGCTGGCCGTGCCGGGGGCAGCCGGCAGCGGCACCGTGGTCGCCCCATGGACCGCGGCGAGGCGGAGGCGGGCCTGGTCGCGACCGGCGGCGATCACCCGGTCCGCGCCGAGCAGCCGCGCGTTCTGCACGGCGAGCAGGCCGGCCATGCCGGTCGCACCGAGGATCAGGACGGTGCCCAGCGTCCCGGCCTCGGACCGGCGGCTGCGCAGCGGCAGCCAGGAGGAGAGGCCGGGGTTCAGCCCGCCGGCGACGCGGGCCGGCTCGGCGCCCTCCGGGAGGGGGAGCTTCGCCGTCGCAGGCACCGCCATCCGCTCCGCAAGGGTGCCGTAGGGGGGCTGCACATAGCCGGTGTAGACGAGCTCACCGGCGGCGGTGCGGGCCACCGCATCCACTCCCGGGATCATCGGGTAGGTCCCCTCCGAGCCGTAGTGGCGGCCGGCTGCCAGTGAGCGCACGACCGGGTGGATGCCAGCCGCCACCAGCTCGACGAGCTCCCTGCCGGGCGGCACGGGCGGCTCCTCGAAGTCTCCGTACTCCGGCAGACCGCCGGGATCGCGAAGCACCGCTGCCTTCATCGGACCGTCTCCTTAACGACGTTAAGTTCCGCCCCACCCTACCCTTAACAGCGTTAAGCTGTCAACTGTGACCCGCAGGCTGACCAAGGCCGTCATCGTCGCCGCCGCGCTCGACGCCCTGGACGAGACCGGGCTCGACGGGCTCACCCTCCGCGCGGTCGCCTCCCGGCTCGGGGTGCAGCCGCCCGCGCTGTACTGGCACTTCACCGGCAAGCAGGACCTCATCGACGAGATGGCCACCGAGATCTGGCGCCAGGTCACCGCCGAGCTCACGGAGCTGCCCGCCGGCATCCGCTGGGACGAGGCGATGCACGCGTTCGCGCGCATCATCCGGCAGGCCCTGCTCGCCCGCCGGGATGGCGCGAAGATGGTCAGCGGCACCTACCTGACCGATGCCGGCCTGCTCAAGGAGCAGGAGGCGGGTCTGGCATCCATGCTCGACCAGGGCTTCACCGTCGCCACCGCGACGCAGGCCTATCAGCTGCTCTACAGCTTCATCGTGGGCTTCTGCATCGAGGAGCAGGCGGTGGCGCAGGCCGCGGCCGCCGGAGACGACCGCTACTCACTAACGAGCCGTGCGGAGCGCGTCGGCGCCGCGACCCACCCGCTGGTCACCCGGGCGGGACCGGAGATCTTCGCCGATCCCGATCGCCGCTACGCCAGCCTGGTGGGCGTGATCGTCGACGCTGCAGGGCGGACGCGCGATTCTGGCGTGGCCAGGGGACGCCAGGGCTGAGCGGCGTCCTCGTCTCGGCGCGAAGCCCTCACCCCGCTGAGCGGGGCGGGCCGAACGGGCAGGCGAGCTCCGGGATCCAGCGGCGCCACGCCTGGGCCAGGGAGCCGTCGGCGGTCACCGACCGGATCGCCCCGCTGATCGCCTCGCGCATCTCTGGATGGGTCTTGGCCACCGCCGCGGCGCAGGCCTGATGGGTGGGCACCGAGAAGGCGACTCGAAGATCGGTCTCATTCCGCAGGTGAAGCCAGGTGCTGTCGTCGTCGATGACGGCCTCGACCCTTCCCGCCCGCAGTGCCGTCACCATCTGGCCGATATGGTCGCCAACCCCGAAGAAGGGCAGCACGACGGCACCCCGGTCGCTGGCCACGCGGTGGCTGTTACCGCCCGAGACCACACCGACGACCCGACCCCGCAGGTTCTCGGGGCTGCGGATGTCGCTGTCAGCGCGGACCAGGACGGCGTCGTCGAAGAACGCGTACGGCTCGGTGAAGTCGACAAGCCGTTCGCGCTCCGGCGTCGGGGTGAGCCAGCACCAGACCGCATCGCCTCTCCCGGCCATGACGGTGGGGATCATCTCCCACCACTCGGTGGGAATCCACTCGATCGGCCGTTGCAGAAAGCGTCCGACCAGAGCGGCTGCATCCGGGTCGAAGCCCTGCCGCTGGCCGTCCACGGTACGGCCGACAACCGGCAGCGCGTTCAGGTCGGTGCAGACAAGCCGCAGCGGTTCCATGCCGCTGAGCGTATAGCCCAACCGGCATCCCGAGCGAAGCTCGCAGTGACGACTTGGAATCCACCGGTCACGAGATCGCGGCCGTCTGGTGACGGATCGCCGGCGCACTCGCCCGGCGCCTCCCGCTGCGTGTCCGAACAGCGAACTGCGAGGCTCCTCACGCGTGGGCCGAGTCCGTGACCGTCCTCCCGGGGGCCGGCATCACCACGCCCGGCTGAGGCGCCCCACGATCAGCCGGCCGGAGCGGGCAGAGAGAAGGCGACGGTGGTGCCGGTGACGCCGCTGGCCTCGACCCGGATGTGACCGCCGTGCCCCTCGATGATGCGCTGGCAGATCGCCATCCCCAGGCCGCTGCCCGGCACCGCCGACGTGCCCCGGGCGAAGGGCTCGAAGACGCGGTCACGGAACCTCTTGGGGATGCCGCGACCGTTGTCCCGACAGCGCACGATCCACATCTCGCCCTGGCGGCGGGCGTCGAAGCGGATCCTTGGCGCCGCTTCGCCGCGGTACTTGATGCGGTTCTCGACCAGGTTCTGGAGCACGTGCTCCAGCTCGGCGGCACGACCCGGCACGGTGGGCAGGTTGCGCCCGGTGACCACCGCGTCGGTGGCGAAGATGGCCGACTCCAGGCCGGTGAGCCTCCGCCTCAGCGAGAGGTCGAGGTCGACCGGCTCGGTCTCCTTCGCACCGCGCTCCAGCTCGGCGTAGCCGAGCAGGTCGGCGACCAGCTCGATGGCGTGCCCCGCGATGCCCTCGATCAGACTCAGCTTGCTGACCGCGGCGGTCAGGTCACCCCCGTATTAGTACCGTCTAAGCCAGAGTCGATGCAACGAATCGCTAACGATCGCGGCGGGGCGCTCCCCTCCCGAACGGAGGTTCGACTCGTGGCTCCCTCCCGCGGGGCAAGCTCGCCGGTCAAGGGACGATGGAAAGCTGCCGGACGATGGATGCTTCGAGGGGGACGACGCGTTCGTCACGGCCGAGAGTGGCCCGGCCGGCAACCCTCGCCCGAGCCTGGGCTTGCGCCGGTCCTTCCATCTTGACTAGCCTCACCTTGGCATCCTGCGAGTCCACAGGAGACGGCGGCCGATGATCGAGCACGAGGTCAGGGTTCACCCCAGCGCGGCCGACCTGCCCCGCCCGGAGCAGCTGGCCTGGAAGCTGGCCGCTCTCGCCACCGACCCCGTCCCGGTCGACGACGAGGTCGCTGAGATGGTGGTCAACCGCCTCATCGACGACGCCGCGGTGGCCGCCGCCTCGCTCACCCGGCCGCCGGTGGCCAGCGCCCGCGCCCAGGCACTGCGCCACCCCTACTCGCCGGGTGCGAGCCTCTTCGGCTGCGCGCGCTCCACCCGGGTCTCCCCGGAATGGGCGGCGTGGGCCAACGCGGTCGCGGTCCGCGACCTCGACTATCACGACACCTTCCTGGGCGCCGAGTACTCCCATCCCGGGGACAACATCCCGCCGCTCCTGGCCGTGGCCCAGCACCGTCATCGCGACGGCGCGGACCTGATCCGGGCGGTGGCCACCGCCTATGAGGTCCAGGTCGACCTGGCCCGCTCGATCTCCCTCCACGCCCACGGCATCGACCACGTCGCCCACCTCGGGCCCTCGGTGGCAGCCGGGCTCGGCGCCCTGCTCGCTCTGCCCACCGAGGTCGTCTTCCAGGCCATCGGGCAGGCGCTTCACACCACCACCGCGACACGGCAGTCCCGCAAGGGCGAGATCTCCTCCTGGAAGGCCTACGCGCCGGCCTTCGCCGGCAAGGTGGCGATCGAGGCGGTGGATCGGGCGATGCGCGGTGAGCGGTCGCCGGCACCGATCTACGAGGGCGAGGACGGGGTCATCGCCGTGCTCCTGGATGGTCCCGAGGCCTGCTATCACGTGGCCCTGCCCGGTCCCGGCGAGGCCCGACGCGCCATTCTCGACACCTACACCAAGGAGCACGCGGCCGAGTACCAGGCGCAGGCCTTCATCGACCTCGCCCGCCGGCTCCGGCGCAGCATCCCGGACCTTCGGCGGGTGCGCGCCATCACCATCCACACCAGCCACCACACCCATCACGTGATCGGGACCGGCGCCGACGACCCCCAGAAGCTCGACCCGACCACCTCGCGGGAGACCCTCGACCATTCTCTGATGTACATCTTCGCGGTGGCTCTCGAGGACGGCGCGTGGGACTGGCGGGCGTCGTACTCGCCGGAGCGGGCGGGCCGCCCGGAGACGGTTGCGCTCTGGCATCGGATCAGCACCACCGAAGACCCGGAGTGGAACCGCCGCTACCTCGCCGCCGACCCCCGGGAGAGGGCGTTCGGTGGCCGCGTCGTGGTGGAGCTCGACGAGGGGGCGGTGATCGAGGACGAGATCGCCGTCGCCGATGCGCACCCGAGGGGTGCGCATCCCTTCGGTCGTGCCGAGTACATCGCCAAGTTCCAGGAGCTGGCCGGGGAGACGGTCGCGGAGGAGGAGCGGGAGAGCTTCCTGGAGCTGGCCACCCGCCTTTCCTCCCTCGGCGCCGCGGAACTGGCCAGCCTCACCTTCACGGCCACCGACCTGGAGGCTCGGACCCCAGAAGGAGGGCTCTTCTGATGCTCCACACCAGCGTCTCTGCCACCGAGCGGCGCCGAGCCTTGCGCGCGGGCCTCGCCTCCGGACGCCTGCTGCGCTTTCCGGGGGCGTTCACGCCACTCTCGGCGCTACTCATCGAGGAGCTCGGCTTCGAGGGCGTCTACGTGTCGGGGGCCGTCCTCTCCGCCTCTCTCGGACTGCCGGACATCGGGCTCACCTCGTTGGGCGAGGTCGCCGCGAGGAGCCATGAGATCGCCCGGGTGACCCGGCTTCCCACCCTGGTCGACGCCGACACCGGCTTCGGCGGTCCGCTCAATGCGGCCCGCAGCGTTCAGGTCCTGGAGGAGATGGGCGTCGCCGGCTGCCACATCGAGGACCAGGTGAGCCCCAAGCGCTGCGGCCATCTCGAGGGCAAGACGGTGGTCTCCCGCGAGGAGATGCTGGCCCGGATCGGGGCCGCCGTGGGGGCGCGGCGCGACCCCGACTTCGTGGTCTGCGCGCGGACCGACGCCCGCGCCGTCGAAGGCATCGACGCGGCCATCGAGCGCGCTCGAGCCTACGTCGACGCCGGAGCTGACCTCGTTTTCCCCGAGGCGCTGGCGGGCGCGGCGGAGCTCGAGAGGTTCCGCAGGGCGGTGGACGCTCCGATCCTGGCCAACATGACCGAGTTCGGCAAGACCGACCTCCTCGACGTCGCGACGCTCGCCTCGATCGGGGTGAACGTCGTCATCTACCCGGTGACGCTGCTCCGCCTGGCGATGGGCGCGATCGAGAGAGGGCTGCAGGCGCTGGCCTCGGCGGGCACCCAGCGGGAGCAGGTCTCCGCGATGCAGACGCGCGCCCGCCTGTACGAGCTGCTGGACTATGACGGGTACACGGATTTCGAAGCCTCGGTGTCGGCCGGGGCACCCACCACCGGCGGGGGCTGAGAGACGGCGATGGACCCTGACGTGAAGCGAGGCCTGGACGGGGTGATCTCGGACACCACGGCGGTCTCGATGGTGAATCCAGAGACCAACTCCCTCCTCTACCGCGGCTACCCGGTGCAGGAGCTGGCCGCCTCCTGCAGCTTCGAGGAGGTCGCTCACCTGCTGCTGTACGGTGAGCTGCCCAGCGCCGCCCAGCTCGCCGGCTTCCAGCGGGCGGAGCGCTCGCTGCGCGAGCTGCCCCCGCCGCTTCCCCTGGTGCTCGCCAGCCTGCCCCTGGGCTGCCAGCCGATGGACGTGCTGCGCACCGCGGTGAGCGTGCTCGGCGCCGGGGATCAGCGGGAGGAGGACGCCAGCGTCGAGGCCGACCTCGGCAAGGGGCTGAGCCTGCTGGCCAAGCTGCCCATCGTCGTCGCCGCCGAGCAGCGGCGCCGCCGGGGCCAGCAGCCCATCCCCCCCGATCGCGGACTCTCCTTCACCCAGAACTTCTTCCAGATGTGCTTCGGTGTCGTCCCCGACCCCGAGGTGAGCCGCTGTCTCGAGGTCTCGCTCGTCCTCTACGCGGAGCACAGCTTCAATGCCTCCACCTTCACCGCGCGGGTCATCACCTCGACTCTCTCCGACCTCCACTCCGCGGTCACCGGGGCGATCGGGGCGCTCAAGGGACCGCTGCACGGCGGCGCCAACGAGGCGGTGATGGTGATGCTGGAGGAGATCGGCGACCCGGATCGGGCCGAGTCCTGGCTGGCCGCCGCGCTGGCCGAGAAGCGCACGATCATGGGCTTCGGCCACCGCGTCTACAAGCACGGTGACTCCCGGGTGCCGACGATGCAGGCGGCCCTGGAGAGGCTGGCGGCAGCGCGCGACGGCCACCGGCTGCTCGAGCTCCACACCCGGCTGGGGCGGGCGATGGTGGAGACCAAGGGGATCCATCCGAATCTCGACTACCCGACGGGTCTCGCCTACCACCTGATGGGCTTCGACACCCCCACCTTCACACCCATCTTCGTGATGAGCCGGGTCACTGGGTGGACCGCCCACATCGTCGAGCAGCGGGCCCAGAACTCGCTGATCCGGCCGCTGGCGAGCTATGCCGGCCCGGCCGAGCGGCGGGTTCCAGCCCGGGTGCCGGCCCGGTGAGGGCGGCCGGAGATCACCACACATGATTGGGGGGCAACCCAGATGGCGATGATGGACGTCCAGCTCAACTCCTGGCTGCTCTTCGAGCATGCGCCGCGCCACTTCGGCACGACCGAGGTCGTGACCCACCTCGGCCCCGAGGGTGTCCACCGCTACACCTACACCGACTTCGCCCGCCGATCCCAGCAGCTGATGCACGCCCTCGACCAGCTCGGCATAGGCCAGGGTGAGCGGGTGGCGACGCTCGCCTGGAACAGCTACCGCCACCTCGAGTGCTACTTCGGCATCCCGTGCACCGGACGCATCCTGCACACGCTCAACCTGAGGCTCTCGCCGGCGGAGCTGGGATGGATCATCGCCGACGCGGACGACCGGGCCCTCTTCGTCGACCGCGACCTGGTACCGCTTCTGGAGCGGGTCCCCGAGGCCGACCGTCGGGGTGTCGAGCACATCGTCGTGCTCTCCGACCTGGTCCCGGAGTTGTCGCTGCCCGGCCTCCTCGCCTACGAGCAGCTGATCGCCAGGCAGCCGGAGAGCTACCCGCCTCCGGACATCGACGAGCACAGCCCGCTCGGACTCTGCTACACGTCGGGGACGACGGGGCGCCCCAAGGGAGCCGTCTACACCCACCGCTCCACCGTGCTGCACTCGCTGGCAGCCAGCTCCGCCGCGGGCCTCGACATCGGCCCCGGGGACTGCATCCTGCCGCAGGTGCCGATGTTCCACGTCAACGCCTGGGGGATGCCCTATGCCGGGGTCGCCACCGGAGCCAAGCAGGCGTTCCTCGCCGGCCCGCTCGACCCCCGCTCTCTCGTCGACATCCTCTTCGAGGAGGAGGTCACCATCGCCGCCGGGGTGCCCACGGTGTGGCTGGCGGTTGCCGACGAGCTGGCCCTGCGTGGCAGCCGGCCGCCGGCGCTGCGCCACATCGTGGTCGGCGGGGCCCAGCCGCCCCGGTCGCTCATCGAGCGCTACCGCGCTGAATTCGACATCCCGATCCTGCAGGCCTGGGGGATGACCGAGACCTCCCCGCTCGCCAGCGTCGCCTGGCCCAAGCACGAGATGCGGAGCTGGGACGCCGAGCGGCTGACCAGCGCGGTCGGTGCCCAGGCGGGTCTCCCCGTCCCCGGCATCAGCGTGAGCATCCGCGATTCCGCGGGAGCGGAGCTGCCCTTCGACGGCAGGACCATGGGCGAGCTGTGCGTGCGCGGCCCGTGGGTCATCGACAGCTACTGGAAGGGCGCCGGCCGCGAGCAGTTCACCGCCGACGGCTGGTTCAGGACGGGAGACATAGCGGTCGGGTCGCCGGACGGCTACTTCGTGATCGCAGATCGGATCAAGGACCTCATCAAATCCGGCGGCGAGTGGATCTCCTCGGTGGACCTGGAGGCCGACATCATGGCCATGGCGGAGGTTGCCGAAGCGGTCGTGGTGGCCATGCCCGACCCGCGGTGGCAGGAGCGCCCGCTCGCCTTCATCGTCCCGAAGCAGGCGAGCACGGTGACGCTGGAGCAGGTGCGCCACCACCTGGAGGAGCGCGGCTGGCAGCGATGGCAGCTCCCCGACCGCGTCCAGATCATCGACGCCCTTCCGCGCACCAGCGTGGGCAAGTTCGACAAGAAGCAGCTCCGGGCCCGGATCGGGACCGACCCGGCGGCAGCGGATCCGCCCGCATGAGCCCGGGTCCCGGCACCATCGAGACCACGACCTTCACCGTGCCCGTGGCCGGAGGTGAGCTCCTCGTCATCCGCTTCGGGTCGGGCCCGCGGACGGTCCTCGGGATTCACGGCATCACCGCCAACGCCATGTCGCTGCGCGCAGTGGCGCGCCGGCTCGGCCCCGACTTCACCCTGGTGGCGCCCGACCTCCGCGGTCGGGGCGGCTCCCGGTCCCTCCCCGGGCCCCACGGGATGCGCGCCCACGCGGCCGACTGTGCCGCGGTGATCCAGGCCCTCGACTCCCAGCCGATGGCGGTCCTGGGCGAGTCGATGGGAGCCTACGTGGGGGTGGTCCTCGCCGCCCGGCATCCCCTGCTGGTGCGCCGGCTGGTCCTCGCCGACGGAGGGCTGCCCCTCTCACAGCCGCCCGGCTTCATGGCGGGGGCCGATCCCGCGCCGTTGGTGGAGATGGTGCTGGGCCCGGCCCTCGCCCGGCTGTCCAAGGTGTTCCCATCACGCCGTGCCTACCTCGACTTCTGGCGCGGCCACCCCGCCTTCACCCAGGACTGGAACCAGGACGTCGAGGCGTACCTCGACCACGACCTCGAAGCCTGTGAGGGCGGCTTCAGGAGCCGTGTCAGCGAGGCTGCGGTGCGGGCGGACGCGGCCGAGCAGCTCACCGATCCGGACCTCTTCACCCAGGCGCTGGAGAGCATCACCTGCCCCATCACCCTGGTCACGGCCCCCCGCAACCTGATGAACCAGCCGGTCCCGCTCCTGAGCCCGGCCATCGTCGCCGAGTGGCGGGCGAGGCTGCCCAACCTCTCCGTGGAGATGGTGCCGGACGTCAACCACTACGCCCTGATGATGGGAAGCCGCGGTGCGCCGATCCTGGCGGCGCGGCTGGCCGCCGGATGAGGACCGAACCATGACCGATGTCACGACCGCCGAGTCCCGTCGCGTGACCGAGGCGGCTCGCGAGAAGGAGTGGAGGCTGCCCAGCTTCGGCAGGGAGCTCTTCCTGGGCAGCTTCCGGCTCGACCTCATCTCGCCGCAGCCACCCCTCGAGCCCCAGATGGTGGCCCGCGGTGAGGCCTTCCTGGCCAGCATGCGCGCCTTTCTGGAGACCAGCGTGGATCCCGCCCGGATCGAGCGTGAGGCCAGGATCCCGGCCGAGGTGATCGACGGCCTCAAGGAGCTCGGTGCCCTCGGCATGAAGGTCCCCCAGGCATACGGGGGGCTGGGGCTCTCCCCGGTGTACTACCACCGGGCCCTCGGCCTGGTCGGCAGCTGGCACCCCGCCCTCTCGGCGATGCTCTCGGCGCACCAGTCGGTCGGAGTGGCCGAGCCCCTGCTGCTCTTCGGCACCGAGGAGCAGAGGAGCACCTGGCTCCCGCGCGTCGCCCACGATCAGATCTCGGCATTCCTGCTCACCGAGCCGGACGTCGGTTCCGACCCCGCCCGCCTGCGCACCACCGCCGTGCCCACCGGGGATGGCAGGGGCTACCGGATCGACGGCGTCAAGCTCTGGGCGACCAACGGCACCATCGCCGACGTGGTGGTGGTGCTGGCCAAGGTGCCCAAGGCGGAAGGCCACCGAGGCGGGATCACCGCCTTCATCGTGCCCTACCACGATCCCGGGGTGATCGTCGAGCACGCCAACCGGTTCATGGGCCTGCGCGGGATCGAGAACTCCCAGACGCGGTTCACCAATGTCCTGGTCCCCACGGAGAACGTGATCGGAGGCGAGGGACGCGGGCTCCGCATCGCCCTGAGCACCCTCAACGCCGGCCGGCTCTCGCTTCCCGGGATCCAGGTGGGCACCGCCAAGTGGGCCACCAAGGTCGCCCGCGAGTTCGCCAGCCGGCGGGTGCAGTGGGGCAAGCCGGTGGGCCAGCACGACGAGGTGGCCCAGATGGTCGCCTTCATCGCCGCCAGCGCCTTCGGCCTGGAGGCGATGGTCGACGTGAGCGGCAGGCTCGCCGGCGAGGAGCGCAACGACATCCGCATCGAGGCCGCGCTGACCAAGCTCTACGCGTCGGAGCTGTGCTGGAAGGTCGTCGACACGCTGGTTCAGGTCTGCGGCGGTCGCGGCTACGAGACCGCGGACTCGCAGCGGGAGCGAGGTGAGCGGCCGCTCACGGTCGAGCAGGTGCTGCGCGACTCGCGGGTCTTTCGCATCTTCGAGGGCACGTCACAGGTGATGCACCTGGCGGTGGCTCGGGAGGCCGTGGACCAGCACCTGCAGGTCGCCGGCGAGCTCATCGCCCCCGACGCGGCCACCGGCGAGAAGGCGAGGGCCGCCGCTCGCGCCACCCTCTTCTACGGGCGCTGGCTGCCTCGACTGGAGTTCGGCAGGGGTCAGGTCCCCCGGGCTTACACTGAGCACGGACGTCTCGCCCCCCACCTCAGGTTCGTCGAACGGAGCTCGCGGAGGCTGGCCCGCTCCACCTTCTACGGCATGGCGCGCTGGCAGGGCCGGCTGGAGCAGAAGGGAGCCTTCCTCGGTCGCATCGTCGACATCGGCGCCGAGCTGTTCGCCATCTCGGCCGCCGTGGTCCACGCCGAGACCCTCGCCGCCGAGGCACCCGACCGCGCCGGGGCGGTCCTGGAGGTCGCCGATCTCTTCTGCCGCCAGGCCGGCCACCGCGCCACCGAGCTCTTCGACGCGCTCTGGTCGAACGACGACACCGCCAACCACGCCCTCGCCCTGCGCGTGCTCGAGGGACGTCACCTCTGGTTGGAGGAGGGGGTCATGGATCCCAGCGACACCACGCCGGCTTCGAAGCCGCCCGGCCCCGACGGTCAGGCCCCGGACGGCGGGGTCGCCGGCGGCTGAGGGGTCAGCTGAGCCTCTCCACGATCATCGCCATCCCCATCCCGCCCCCCACGCACATGGTCTCCAGGCCGATCGTGGCGTCCCGTTCGCGGAGCCCGTTGAGGAGGGTGCACAGGATGCGCGCCCCGGTCATGCCGAAGGGGTGTCCGAGGGCGATGGCGCCGCCGTGGGGATTGAGACGATCGTCGAAGGGGTCCACCCCGAGCCCCCGCGCCGAGGGGATCACCTGAGCCGCGAAGGCCTCGTTGATCTCGATGACATCGACGTCGGAGATGGTCATCCCGGCCCGTTCCAGGGCCCGCCGGGAGGCGGCGATGGGCCCCATGCCCATGTACTCCGGCTCCAGGGCGGACAGCCCGGTGGCGACGATGCGGGCCAGGGGTGTGATCCCCAGCTCCCTCGCCCGGGCGTCGCTCATCACCACCACGGCGGCGGCGCCGTCATTGAGTGGGCACGAGTTGCCCGCAGTGACCCGGCCGCCCTCGCGGAAGGAGGGCTCCAGCGCCGCCAGCCTCTCCAGGGAGGTGTCCCGGCGGGGGCCGTCGTCCCGGGTCATCAGCGCCCCGTCGTGAAGCGGGACGGGAACGATCTCGCGGGCGAAGAAGCCGTCGTCCTCGGCCGCCACCGCCCGTTCCTGCGAGCGCAGGCCGAAGCGGTCCATCTCCTCCCGGGAGATGCCCTCGCGCTCGGCCACCTTCTCCGCCGTCTGGCCCATGGCGATGTAGTAGTCGGGGTACCCCTCCGCGCTGCCCGGCTGAAGCCGGGGGTTCTGGCATGCGGGGGGGTCGCTGCTGCCGTTGCCGTAGCGGCTGATCATCTCCACGCCGACGGAGAGGAAGACGTCGCCCTCACCGCAGCGGATAGCGTGGGCGGCCATGCGGGTGGTCTGGAGCGACGACGAGCAGTACCGGGTGACGGTGGTGCCGGGCACCTCCAGGTGGGCCAGGAGGGCCACCACCCGTCCCAGGTTGAATCCCTGCTCGCCCCCCGGCAGCCCGCACCCGCAGATGAGGTCGTCGATGGTGTGCGGGTCGAGCTCGGGGACCTCCTCCAGCACCTTGCCGACCAGGAAGGCGGCGAGGTCGTCGCTGCGCCAGTTGACCAGCGACCCCTTGAAAGCTCGCCCGATGGGGGTGCGACCGAGGGCGACCACGACGGGCTCGGGCATGGCGTGAACCTCCGACGTTGACCAACCGCACTGCGGGTGGGGCCGCCGTGCACCCTCCCTTATATACGGGCGGTGCGACGGGCGTCCATGCGAGCAAGCGCAGACTCAACCCGCCGGAGCTGGTGGGCTCGTACGAAAGGCCGGCGCCGTGCACCCGCACTGTCGCCACCAGGCCGGCGGCGCAGGTCGGGCGGGAGAGGCGATCCGCCGATCCGGCCAGGACGAGGGCGGGCCGGTCGGGCTCGTCAGGACCGGGCCATGGCCTGCGACCATACGCGGCATGCTGATGTTCCTCGACGACTACTCGGAAGGTGGCCATCCGGCCCTGCTCGAGGCCCTGGTGGCGCACAACGGCGGGCAGGAGCTCGGCTACGGGGAGGACCGGTACTCGCGGCTCGCGGCCGAGCGGATCGCCGCCCAGGTCGGGCGGGACTGCGAGGTCCACCTGCTGGTGGGCGGCACCCAGACCAACCTCACCTGCCTGGGCGCCTTCCTGCGCTCCCACGAGGGTGTGATCGCCGCCGAGACGGCGCACATCAACGTCCACGAGACGGGTGCCGTCGAAGCCACCGGGCACCGCATCCTGCAGGTCCCCACGCCCACCGGCAAGCTCGACCCCGGGCTCGTCGACCAGGTGCTGGCCCAGCACGGGGACGAGCACAGCGTGCGACCGGCCGGGATCTTCCTGGCTCAGGCCACCGAGGCGGGCGGCGTCTACACCGCCGCCGAGCTCGAGGCCATCTGCGCCCATGCCCACGCCCGCGGGCTCTGGGTGTACCTGGACGGCGCCCGGCTCGCGCAGGCACTGGCGGCGCTCGGAGCCCGGCTGGACCTGATCGCGGCCTGCGGTGTCGACGCCTTCTTCGCCGGGGGAACCAAGAACGGGGCGCTCTGCGGGGAGGCCGTCGTCCTGGTCAGCGACGCGCTGCGGCGCGACTTCCGCTACCACATGAAGCAGCGCGGCGCGCTGCTCGCCAAGGGGCGGCTCCTGGGCATCCAGTTTGCCCGCCTCTTCGACGGCGACGACCTCTGGTACCGGCTGGGGGCCCAGGCCAACGCCGCCGCGGCGCGTCTGGCCCGCGGGCTCGGCGATTGCGGGGTCCCACCCCGCGCGGCCGAGGCCAACCAGGTGTTCGTCGAGCTGCCGGGCGACGCGGTCGACCGGCTGGCCGCGGCGGTGCGCTTTCATCGCTGGTCCCGCGGTGCACACGGCACGGTGATCCGGCTGGTCTGCTCCTGGGCCACCGACGAGGCGACGGTCGACCGCCTGATCGACGAGGTGCGCTGGGCGCTGGCAGCGCCACCGGCCTCCGAGGTTCCGCCCGGCTAGCAGCGTGTTGAGCTCGGCCCGGTGAGAGCGGCCTGCGTGGATGCGACGCAGCGTCGCACCCACGCAGGGTCTCCCATCGCGCGTGTCTACAGGCCCTGGACGACCTGCGGCGTATCGCTGAAGGTGGCGGTGGAGCCGTCGCCCAGCTCGTCGCTCTCATTGTCGCCCCAGCACTCCACCTCCGCCGGCACGTAGATCACCGCGCAGGTGGCCGGAGCATCGTCCGACGAGAGAGAGATCGCGGACCCGGCAAGTTCGAAGACGGTGATCGGCGTGTCCGACGAGACCGTGCCGCCATTGCCGAGCTCGCCGGCGCCGTCGTCGCCCCAGCACTCGACCGACCCGGTGTCGAGCAGGGCGCAGGCATGCGCCAGTCCGGCCACGACCTGGCTGGCCGGGCCCTGGAGCTCCACCTTGACCGGAGAGGTGTTGGGTGTGGTGTTGGTGGTCCCGTTACCCAGCTCGCCATCGGCATCGTAGCCCCAGCAGTAGACGTCGCCGGTGGTCAACAGTGCGCAGGTGAAGCCCGCTGGGTGGACGGACGCGTCGAACGTGCCCCCGGTCGCGATCTGCACGGCCGGCGCGGGCAGTCCCTGGACCTGCTGGGGGGTGGCATCGTTGGTCGTCGTGCCATCACCGAGCTCTCCGTACATGTCGCTGCCCCAGCAGTAGGCGGCGCCGGAGGTGCTGATCGCGCAGGTGTGCTCCAGCCCCTCCGCCGAGATCTGGGTCAGGCCAAGACCGACGTGCTTCGGCACATCGCTGTTGCTGGTGCTCGAGTCCCCCAGCGCTCCGTACTGGTTCTCGCCCCAGCAGAACGGGTCATAGCCGGTCTTGATGCTGCAGGTCACCCCGTCTCCCTCGGTGACGGAGAGCACCCCGCTGCTCATGTCCACGACCGGCTGCGGCGTCGGGTGCTGGTCGGTATCCCCGACCCCATCCTCGCCGTTCAGGTTGTATCCCCAGCAGCGCAGCGAGCCTGCGGTGGCCAGGGCACAGACGTCGTTGGTGCCGGCGGCGAGCTGCGCCGTCCGGCTGCTCAGGTCCAGAACGGGGACCGCCGACGTCTGGGGATCGAAGTTGGTCCCGTCATCGGTGCCCCAGCACCTCACCTGCAGGGACTGCTCCAGCGCGCAGCCGCCGGCCCAGCCCTCGGACACGGCCTGCGGTCCGGCGTACAGCCCCTTGACCAGGGTGGGGAGGTCTCGGTTGCCCTGGGTCCCGTCCCCGATCTGGCCCATGTTGTTGCGACCCCAGCACTCCACCGGGCCGATGTTGAGCACCGCGCACGTGTGCCAGGTGCCCGCCGAGATCTGCTCTGGACCACCCAGGCCACTGGCGGGATTGGTCGCCAGGCCAAAGACCACCGTCGGCGTCTTGACCGAGGAGCTCAGCGACCCCACCCCCACCTGGCCATAGCCGTTGCCTCCCCAGCACTCCGCCTGCACCGACGCGACGACGACCATCGCGCAGGTCTGCTCGAAACCTGCGGAGACCTGCTCCACGCCGCTGCTGAGACCGGCGACGGGGACGGGCGTGGTGCGGTTGATGCTTGTGCCGTCACCGAGCTGGAAGGAGCTGTTCAGACCCCAGCAGTACAACCCCTGACTGGGGCTGGTGATGGCGCAGGTGTCGTCCTCGCCGGCGGCGATGGCGCCCACGCCGCTCAGGCCCATCACCTGCACCGGCTTGTTGCTGTTGACGGTGGTGCCGTCGCCGAGCTGGCCGTCCAGGTTGTCACCCCAGCACCAGACCGCGCCGGTGCTCAGCAGGGCGCAGGCATGCTCGTCGCCGGCGGCGATCTGCAGCACGCTGCCGCGGGCGAGCGAGACGGCGACGGGCACGTGGCTGTCGGTGGTGTTCCCATCGCCCAGCTCACCGTCGCTGTTGTGGCCCCAGCAGTAGACCTGCTCCCCCACCGTGAGGCCGCAGGCGAAGACGTCTCCCTTCACCGAGAGCTGCTTGAAGGTGAGCCCCCCGGCCACCGGAACCGGCTTGTTGACCCGCGACGCGGTGGTCGCGTTGCCCAGCTGACCGTAGTTGTCCCGGCCCCAGCACCATGCGGCCGACGCGCTGGAGATGGCACAGGTGACCTCGTCACCCGCGGCGATGGCGGTCGCGGGCGGGAGGCCGGCCACCGCCATGGGCTGGACAGACGCTGTGTAGGTGCCGTCGCCGAGCTGCCCGTATTGATTCTCACCCCAGCACTGGACCGCGCCCACCGACTGAAGGAAGCATGTGCTCAGTCCACCGGCGCTCACATACGGCGTGATCGCGGCGGCCGCCGGCGGCGACCCCACCGCACCCAGGGCGAGAAAGGATCCGAGCAGGCCGAGAATGGCGACGGGTCCGACCATCAACCCTGCTCTCGATCGGGGCGAACATCTCAGAACATTCACGAGCCTTGACCTCCCGCACGGCGCATGGCCGGATCCATGGCTCGCCATGCTCGGCGGGGGGATTCGACTGCCCTTAAAGGCGGCTTAAGGGGGTCGCCCGCGGCCACCGCGGTCGCCCCAGGGCCCGGGCGGAGCCGGGGCGGTCTCGACCCTCCCCTCTGGCTGCGGCGAGCGGGTGACGTGGCAGGATGGGGCTCGCCAGATGACCGCCACCGCCTGGGAACCCCTGCGCGACCTCCCTCGGGGCACCGCCGGCTTGGAACGCGCTGCCCGCGCCATCCGCCAGGCCTCCCCGCGCCACACCTCGGTCTACCTCTACGGCCTGGAGGGCGAAACCCTGGTGCTTCGTGCCTTCGAGGGACGGCCGACCGATCACACCCGGATCCGGCTTGGCGAGGGCGTCTGCGGACGCGCCGTGGCCTGCGGTGGGAGCCAGGTGGTCGCCGACGTGGCCGATGATCCCGACTACATCTCCTGCAGCCTGGAGACGCGCTCCGAGTGCGTCGTCCTGATCCGCCGCGACGGCCGGGTCCTGGGCCAGATCGACATCGACAGCGACGTTCCCGACGCCTTCACCGCGGAGGACGTCGACGCCCTGGAGAGAGCGGCGGATCTGCTCGCCCCCCTCCTCTGATCCGGCCACACCTGGCGCGAACCGGCCACACCGCTCTCTGCTTCACAACCAGCCGAGGCGCTCCGCGACCCGCACCGCCTCGATGCGGTTGCGAGCCCCCGTCTTCTGGATGGCCGACGAGAGGTAGTTGCGCACCGTCCCCTCGGAGAGGAAGTGCCGGGTCGCGATGGTGGCTATGCCCGAGCCGTCGACGGCGGCGGCGAGGACCTCGCGCTCGCGTGGCGAGAGCGGGTTGGGACCGGCGCTGAGCGCCGCGGCGGCGAGCTGCGGGTCGAGGACACGCTCGCCGGCCACGGTCCGCCGGATCGACGCCGCCAGAGCCTCGACCGGCCCGTCCTTCACCAGGAAGCCCGAGGCTCCGGCCTCCATGGCGCGTCGCAGGTACCCGGGACGGGCGAACGTGGTCAGGATGATGATCACGCACCCCGGCAGGCCGGCATGCAGAGCACCCGCCGCGGCGAGCCCATCGCCGCCGGGCATCTCGATGTCGAGAAGAGCCACGTCGGGCCGGTTGGCCAGGGCCAGCGAGAGCACCTGGTCGCCGGACCCCGTTTGGGCCACGACCTCCATGTCCGGCTCCATGTCGAGCAGGGTCGCAAGGGCGCCGCGGACCATCCCCTGGTCCTCGGCGATGAGGATGCGGATCACCCGGACGGCACCTCGACGCGGAGGCGGAATCCGCCTCCCGGTGCGGCGCCGGCTTCCACGGTGCCCCCCGCCGCGGACATCCGCTCCCGGAGGCCGCTCAGCCCGCTCCCGCCCTGGGCCGCGGCCGCGGACTCCGCGCCGCCACGCGGGCCCAGTCCATTGTCGGTGATCTCCAGGCAGATCCTTCCGGCGTCGGATCCGATCGAGATGCGGCAACTCTCGGCACGGCTGTGGCGAAGGAGATTGGTCACCCCCTCGCGAACCGCCCAGGCGAGCAGGCCGTCTGCCGGTGCCGCCGGCGGCAGCCAATCGCCGGGCAGTTCGACGCGGATCCCGGCCGCAGTCAGGATCTCGTCGGCGTTCCGCAACTCCTCGGCCAGCGACCGCTGTCGGTACCCGGTGACCATCTCCCGCACCGCGGCCAGGGATTCGTGAGCGACCGCTTCGAGCTCCTCCAGCGAGGTTCGGGCCGCCACCGGATCGCGCTCGATCAGGCGGCGTGCCACCTGGCTCTTGAGAGCGATCACCGAGAGGCTGTGCCCGAGCACATCGTGGAGGTCACGGGAGAAGCGAAGGCGCTCCTCGGCCACGGCGAGATGGGCGATCTCCTCGCGAGCACGGCGGCGCTCGATCATCAGCCAGACGACGGCCCGGTAGAAGATCACGGTGACACCCAGGGCGACGGTCATGAGGGCGTCGAAAGCGACCTGTGGAAGGCACCACAACGCCACCCCGCAGCGTGTATTCGATGGCCTGGTTGGAGCACCCGGCGGTCCGGCAGACGATCATGGCCTCCCCTCCGGCATCGCGCCCCGGTGGTGCGGGTGAGCCCCTAGCTTCCCGAGGCCTTGGTGCGCCCGTAGGCAGCGCGCAGGCTGGCCCAGCCCCTCCATATCAAGCCGATCCCCGCCAGGAGCACGCCGAGCCCGATCGGTGAACCCCATCCCAGCAGCGTGGTCCAGTCCATCTCAACCCTCCTCGCAGTGAACGTCCTGGCCAGGTGGAAACGTCTCCCCGTCGGCGCCGGGCTCAACCGGTCCGTCCCACCCCACCGGAACGCGGTTGACCCTGGCACGAGCCTATGGCCGCCTGGCGCCGATCGGTTAGTGGAGCAGCTCCAGAAGTCGCGGTGACATTTGTCATGCTGGGAGCTGACGCCGTTCCGCTCCCGCGAAGGGCGCGGCGCGGCAGCAGGTGGGGAGCGAAGGATCGACCGGTGAGCGCCGATGATGCCGACGTCGTGGTGGTCGGGGCCGGCCCCAGCGGAGCGGCCACGGCCCTGCTCCTGGCGCGGGCCGGTCACCCGACCATCGTCCTCGACCGGGCCCGTTTCCCCCGCGACAAGGCGTGCGGCGAGGGCCTCATGCCCAGCGGCGTCGCCGTGCTGCGGCGCCTGGGCCTGCTCGACTCCCTGCTGGCGACCGGGGCACCGACGCTCCACTCCGTCAGCTACCGGGTGCGCGGCCACCCGGTGACCGCGACAGCGGCCTTCCCAGCCCCACCCGGGGGCGGACCCGCCTGGGGACTCGGAGTGCGGCGGCTGCGCTTCGACGCCCTCGCAGCGGCGGCACTGCGGGTCGAGCCCGGGGTCACCTTCGTGGAGGGGGTGCGGGCCACCGGACTGTCGCGGGACGGGCGCGGCGGGATCACCGGGGTGCTCACCGAGCGATCCGCCGTCACCGCCCGGGCCGTGGTCGCCGCCGACGGTCTGCACTCACCGATGCGCAGGGCCGCCGGCTGGACCTCACCGGCCGCGGCCGGCGGCCGCTACGGACTGGCCGGGCACTGGCATGTCGACACCCACGCCATCCCGGGCATCACCGTGACCTTCGCGCGCGGTCACGAGTGGTACCAGGCACCGGTCGGCACCGGCGAGCTGCTGGTGTCGGTGCTCGGCGACCGCGCCAGCGTCAGCGCCATCGTCCGCGACTATGCGGGGGCGGTGCGCTCGGCACTGCCGGAGCTCGCGGGAGCGGAGCTGGCCGGCGGGCCTCTCGCCGCCGGGCTCTTCCTCCAGCGGCCCCGCCGGGTCGCCGGCGACGGCCTCTTCCTGGTCGGAGACGCGGCCGGCTACGACGACCCCACCACGGGGGAGGGGATCGCCATCGGGCTGCTGGCGGCCGAGAGCCTGGCCCTTCACCTCGATGCCGCGCTCACCGGGCGGGTCTCGCCAGCGGCGGCCGCGGCCGCCTACGGGCTGGATCACCGCCGGCTGTGGCGGGATCGACGCCGGCTCACCCGGCTTGCGCTGCTGATGGCGCGACACGCCGGGGCCAGCCGCCGGGCCATCGCCCGGGCCGCGGCGCGGCCCGCGGCCCTCGAGGCCCTGCTCGGGGTGAACTGCGGCTACTGGGGCTTCCGGCGGCTGTCACCCCGCGATTGGCTCTCCCTGGCCGGCATCTGACCCGGATCGGAGAGCAGCCACGCGCATCGCCTCCCACCCGGCGATCGGGTTCGCGCCGCCCATCGATCCAGGCCCGGGAGCAGACGGGGCACGCCGGCGAAGGCCTCGCGGTAGCCCGGCACCCGCTCGAGGAGCGCCTCCTCGGCGCGGATGCGCGGAACCAGGACGGCGGCGTTGGCCGCGCTGAGCGCCACCGCCTCCGGGTAGGCGCCCACGGCCACGGGGAGGGCCGCGAACTCGAGGATGACCGCGAGGTAGTTGGGGTGGCGGATCCAGCGGTAGGGACCGCGGGTGACCACCTCCATCCCCTCCGGGACCACCGCCTTCACGTTCCACGCCGGACCCAGGCAGGAGATCACCCAGAGGCGCAGTCCGACCGCCGCCAGCAGCCCGGTCAGCGCCGCCAGCTCGAGCACGAGCGGCGGGCGCCTCCGCCGCGGCACGATGCAGAGGCCGAAGAGGGCGACGTTGACCGAGACCATGAGCGGGAAGCTGCGCGGCGCCGCCTGACTTCCCCCACCGGCGCGGCGGAGGTTGCGGGCCGACCAGACCACCTCGGCGAGGCGCATCCCCCCGAGCCCCACCACGAGCGCCGAGCGGCCGCGCCGGCTCAGCATTGCCAGGCCAGCTCGAGCAGCTCGATCGAGAGCCCCGGACCGAAGCCGATGGCGAGGCCCCGGCCGCGCGGGGCCGGCGGTGCGGCGGCGAGCTCGCCGAGCACCGAGAGGATGGCGGCGGAGGAGGTGTTGCCGACCCTCCGGAGGGTGGCCCAGGAGGCCGCGGTCTGATCCCGGCTCAACCCCAGGCAACGCTCCACCGCCTCCAGGATGCGGGGGCCGCCGGGATGCACGGCGACGGCCTCCAGCCCGGCGGGCGGACTCTCGCCGAGGAACGCCCGCACCAGGCCGGGAAGAGCGTGGGCGAGCAGGCGCGGCAGCCGCTGGGAGAGCACCACCTGCAGGCCGGAGTTGGCGAGCTGATAGCCGAGCGCGCCGGAGGTGCCGGGCACGACGGCACTGCGGCTCCGCCCGATCTGCAGGCCCCGCTCACCCGCGGTGACCACCACGGCCGCGGCGCCGTCGCCGAACACCAGCGCGCTCAGGAGGTTGTCGACGGAGGTGTCGTCGGGCCGGAAGGTGAGCGAGGGCACCTCGACGGCCACGACCAGCGCGGCCTGATCGGGCTGTCCTCTGACCCAGTCGCAGGCGCGGGCGAGCCCGGCCGCACCGCCGCCGCAACCGAAGACGGTGAACGGCATGCGCACCACCTCGGCGCGCAGCCCGAGGCGCGGGATGAGCATCACGTCGACCCCGGGGAGGACGAATCCGGTGCAGGAGGCGAGCACGAGGAGGCCGACCTCCTCGGGAGTGGTGCCGGCGGCCGTCAGGGCTCGGGTCGCCGCCTCCTCGGCCAGCGCAGGCGCGATCCGCCGGTAGAGGGCGGTCTGGGCCGCCGGGGTCAGCGGCGTGGCCAGCTCGCCGGGGGCCCGGACCAGTCGGCGCCCGACGCAGGCGGACTGCTCGAGCAGAGGTCCGAGGTGGCGCGTGAGCCCGGGCCACACCGCGGCCACCACCGACGCGACCTCCTCGGGCCCGGCGGGATGATCCGGAGCAGCGCTCCCGAATCCCGTGAGGCGGACCGGGGACGCTGCAGCATCTGGCACCGCTGACGGCGCGGCGGCGACCCCGGGGAGGGTCCGAAGAGATTTCAGCCCGGGACCTCCCGCACCTCTGGCTCGGCCAGCTCAGCGGGGCGGCCCCGTCCGGAGGGATTCACCCGCCTGGCTCGCTGGGTCGAGCGGTCGTGTGCACGTAGCCAAGTGTGTGACACGAAGCGCCGCCGCCGGACGCCTGAAGCTGGCGGTGTGGTCGCGATCGGGCTCCGGGTGGTCGAGACGGGGATCGGGGTGGTCGCGAGGCAGCCGGACCCGCCGTGGCCCGGCTGCCCCGCCAGGCTCAACTGGTCAGGAAGTGGTTCTGCACCAGCCAGTCGTGGGCGACGGTCGACACCGTCTCGTTGTCGACCTCGACGTCCGCGTCGAGGGAGAGGACGGTGGAGGTCGTCAGCTGAGCGGCCACCGGCGCCATCAGGGCGGCGATCGCCGGGTACTGCTGGAGCACGCTCTTGCGCACCAGCAGGCCGGCGTTGTCGGGCGGGAAGAGGTTCTTGCTGTCCTGGAGCACGTACAGGTTGTCGGTCTGGATGCCGGCGTCGGTGGTGAACACCTCACCGGCGTCGCACTGGCCGCTGCTGATCTCCTGTTCCGCCGTGCTGCCCACGGTCACGTAGTTGGCGGAGGCGTATGACTGGTTGTAGGTCTTCTCCAGCCCGGGGAGACCGTCGGGACGGGTGCGGAACTCGGCCAGGATGCAGATCGAGGTGCTGGGATGGGACGCGAGGTAGGTGCCGAAGGCGCTCAGCGTGGTGCCGTAGGTGCCCTCCTCCGACGCCTTGATGGCTATCCCGTTGGTGTCGTCGAAGGGCGTGTCGGAGGTCCAGCAGATGCCCCGGGGAGCGTCCTTCTCCTGGACGAAGTTGTAGGCCTGGGTGAGCTGGGTGGGGAACTGGCCGGTCGTGTAGCCGAGGTAGTCGGTGAGCTCGGTCCCCGTGTACTGCCAGTACATGTCGATGTTGCCGCTGGTGAGCGCGGTGCCGATCGCCTTGTCGGATGCCGAGAAGGTGTCGGTGATGGTGAAGTCGTGGGCCTGGAGCACCTGCTGGGTGATGGTGGCCAGCAGCTGCTCCTCGGCGAACGGCTTGAAGCCGATGGAGAGGTGGGCGCCGTGGCCGCTGTTCCCGGACCCGGCGGGACAGGCGGTCGCCGCCGGCGTGCTGCTGCCGCCGCAGGCGGCCAGGCCGAGCGGCGTCAGGATGAATGCGACTGCCGCGATCGTGAGTCTCCTCAAGGTGTCTCCTCCAAGGCGGTCAGGCTGGGGCCATGTGAGCCCACACGCGCGCTGCGGGGAACGACCGCCAGCTCGACCAGGGAGAGCACCCAGTCGGCCAGCAGGGCCAGGGCGGCGACCATCACCGCGCCCACGAAGACGATCCGGTTCGAGATGTTGATGCCGGCGTCGATCACATCGCCCAGGCCGCCCCCGCCGATGAAGGTTCCCAGGGTGGCGGTGCCGATGATCAGCACCAGTGAGGTGCGCAGCCCGGCGAAGATGAGCGGCGAGGACAGCGGCAGCTGGATGCGGCGGAGCGTCTGCCACCGGGTCATCCCCATGCCTCGAGCGGCGCGGACGGAATCCGGATCGACCCCCTGGATCCCCACCAGCGTGTTGCGCAGCACGGGGAGCGCGCTGAAGGCGATCAGGGCGATGATCACCGGGACGACTCCTATGCCCAGAAACGCGTAGAGCAGGGCGAGCACTCCGATCCCGGGAACCGCCTGACCCAGGTTGGCGAGCGGGAAGACGAGCAACCGGGGCGTCCGCCCGGCCATGGCGAGCAGGGCCCCGATCGGAACGCAGGTCGCCGCCACCACGGCGAAGGAGACCCCCGAGAGCAGCAGGTGGCCGAGCAGCCTGCTGACCAGGAAGGGACCGTTGAGCACCTGGGAATCCGCGGGTGTCCCGCCAAGGGTCAGGTAGACGGCGAAGGCCAGACCGCACCCCACCGCTATGCCCAGAGGGCGGCGAAGCAGGCGCAATGCGGCGCCGTGGGCCTTCCGCCGCTCAGCCGCCGTCTCGAGCGCAACCGTCTGCGGCGCGCTCATCGCGACGCCTCGCGGATGGCGTCGCTGTCGATCACCCCCAGCACGGCGCCGGCCTCGCGGACCGTGACCCGTCCGCCGTCGGAGCGCAGGACGGCATCCAGCGCGTCGCGCAGGCTGGCGTCAGCGCTCACGCTGGCGGTGGGAAGGCCGGAGCCGTTGGACTGGACCAGCCGGGCATCGCGAACCCGGAGCAGCGCCAGACGGCGCACCATGCGACCCTCACCGAGGAACTCCGCCACGAAGGCCGAGGCCGGGTGAGCCAGCAGCTCCACCGGCCGCGCGTACTGCTCCAGCACCCCTCCCTGAGAGAGGAGGGCGACACGGTCCCCGATCCGCACCGCCTCGTCGATGTCGTGGGTCACGAAGACGATGGTCTTGTGGAGCACCTTCTGAAGGCGCAGCAGCTCGTTCTGCAGGCGCACCCGCACGATCGGATCGATGGCTCCGAAGGGCTCGTCCATCAGCAGGATGTCCGGGTCGGCGCCCAGCGCCCGGGCCACACCGACCCGCTGACGCTCTCCGCCGCTCAGCTCGGCGGGGAGGCGCCGGGCGTATCCGGCCGGCGGCAGGCCCACCAGCTCCAGCAGCTCCTCGACCCGGGCCGCGATGCGCGGCCGGCTCCAGCCGACCAGCCGCGGGACGGTGGCGATGTTCTCGGCGACCGTCTGATGGGGAAAGAGACCGACCTGCTGGATGACGTAGCCGATGCTGCGACGCAGCGCGTCGACATCCAGGCCGGCGGTGTCGCGCCCATCGATGGAGATGGTGCCCGAGGTGGGCTCCACCAGGCGGTTGATCATGGTGAGCGACGTGGTCTTGCCGCAGCCGGAGGGCCCCGCCAGAACCACGATCTCCCCCGAGGCCACGTTCAGGGAGAGCTCACCGACGGCGGTGACCCGCCCGTAGCGCTTGCTCACCCGGTCGAAGGTGATCACCCCATCGCCTCCCGCCGGGCACCGCGGGAGAGGGCCCGCTGGGCGACCGCCAGGACGCCGTCCGCCACCAGCCCGATCATGGCGACCGGGAGCACCCCGGCGAGGATCTGAACCAGGGTGCCGCCGCTGCGCCCGAGGGCCTCGAGGATCCCCTGGCCGAGATCGTCGACCCCCACCGTGGCTCCGACGGTGGCGATCGCCACCACCATGACGGTGGCCTGGCGGATGCCGCCGAGGATGACCGGGGCGGCCAGGGGCAGCTCCACGCGTCTCAGCAGCTGGCTCGGGTTCATCCCCATGCCCCGCGCCGCCTCGGTGACCGCCGGGTCGACGGCCCGAATCCCGGCCGAGGTGTTGCGCACCACGGGGAGCAGGGCGTAGAGGACCAGCCCGATCACCACCGGCGGGTTGCCGAGCCCCACCCAGATCGAGAGCAGCCCGAAGAGCGCGAAGCTGGGCACCGTCAGGATGATGCTGGTCACGCTCAGGATCAGCGACGAGAACCGCTCCGACCGGGCCGCCACGACACCCAGGAACAGCCCGATGAGGGCCGCTGCGGCCATCGACACCGCCACGATCTCGATGTGGGTGACGATCTGAGGGCCCAGGGTGGGCCAATTGTCCACGAAGTACCGGAGCAGGTCCACGGTGAGCCACCCTCCGTCGAGGGCTGGGCTCGGTCACCGGAACCCGCCCACCCCAACGGGCCTACATGAACGAGCCTTCATGGTAGTGGAACCGCACCGCACCGGCGGGCAGCGCTCACGCGGCCGGACGAGGCCAGGCCTCGCGCGATACTCCGTCTCGGGGTGAGAGGGTGATCCGAGAGCACAGCGATGCGCCGGCCGAGCGGAGGCCACCGCGGCCGGAGCGGCCCACCCGCGCGGCGGCCACCTTCACCCTGCTTCACCCCGGCCCCTCGCTGCTCGTGACCGCGTGCTTCGTCGCGGCCGCGGCCGCGGCTCGTCACCGGCTCCCCGACCCGCTCACCGACCTGCGCCTGGTGGCCGTGATGCTGCCCCAGCAGCTGGCCATCGGCGCGTTCAACGACCTCCGCGACCGGGAGGACGATCGCGTCGCCAAGCCGGGGAAGCCGCTCGCCGGCGGGGCGCTGAGCCCGGGCGTCGCGGTGGCCGCCACCGTCGCCGGCTTCGTCATCGCGCTGGGGATGGCGGCCACCTTCCCCCTCCCCACCCTCCCGCTGGCCGGCGTCTGCGCGGCCGCGGGGATCGCGTACGACCTCGGTCTCAAGCGCGGTGCGCTGTCGTGGCTGCCTTTCTGGGTGGGCTTCGCCTGCCTGCCCCTCACCGCCGGAGCCGCCGTCGGGGAGTTGAGCGCGCGGGTGGCGATCGCGGCGCCGCCGCTGGCGCTGGCTCTGGCGCTCAGCATCCAGCTCGCCAACGCGCTGCCCGACATCGAGGCCGACCGCCGGAGCGGCTCGGCAGGGCTGGCGGTGAGGCTGGGTGCCGTCCGGGCACGCCGCCTCAGCCTCGGGCTGGCGGGGCTCGCCAGCGTGTCCGCCGTCGCCGCCACCCCGGCGCTCGCGCAGCCCATCGCCGTGGTGGCCCTCGGGGCGGCGCCCCTGGCCGCCGTCACCCTCCTCCTGGTGCTGCACCCGCTGGCCCGGCCTTTCCCGCTGCTGGCGCCGGCGGTGGGGGTGCTCGCCGCGGTGTGGCTGCTCGCCCTGCCCTGACGCCGCCGAGGGGCGGCGTCACGCCGCCGCCCCGCCGGCGCCTCACATGACGTCGAAGGTCTCGGCGACCTCGATCGTCGCGCCACCCTGCAGGACCGGGCATCCCTGGGCGATCGCCACCGCCGCGTCGAGGCTCTCCGCCTCGAGCAGGCTGTAGCCGCTCACCGGGTTGGCTCCGCCGCCCTGGGACACCGACCCGTCCGGAGCGATGGTCCGGCTCTGGGAGACCGGGTTGCCCGGGTCGGTGATCGCCCCGCCGGCGCTTCCGAACCACGCTCCCCAGGCGGCCATCACCTTGGCCTGCTCCTCCTGGGACTCCGGCATGCCGCCCCCGTGATACGCAAGCAGGAACTTCGGCACGAACGCACCCTCCTTCTCCCCGCCGCGGTCGATTGGCGCGATGGCTCTGGTGTGGGCGCCTGTTCCGCGGTCGGGATCCAGACGCACCGTGTCATGTTCGCCCCCGCCGGTCAAGCCTTCGCCTGATCACCGAGGCGGCGTTCCGGCGGCCGGCGGCCATCACCTCTCCCGGCCGCGCTCACACCGGGTTCACAGGTGACCGCGAAGATGGTCCGCGGCATGACACCGGGTGGGACGCGTGGCGACCCACCACCTAGGATTCGCCAGGATGACCACGGTGCTGATCGTCGACGATCAGCCGGACATCGTCCGGCTGGTCCGCGACTACCTGGAGCGCGCCGGCTTCCGGGTGCTCACCGCCAGTGACGGAGAGCAGGCGCTGCAGGTCGCCCGGAGCAGCCATCCCGACCTGGTGATCCTGGACCTCACCCTGCCCCGACTCGACGGCCTGGACGTGGCCCGCGCCCTCCGCCGGGACGGCGACGTCCCGATCATCATGCTCACCGCGCGCACCGAGGAATCCGACCGGGTGGCGGGCCTGGAGCTCGGTGCCGACGACTACGTGACCAAGCCGTTCAGCGCCCGGGAGATGGTGGCCCGGGTGCGGGCGGTGCTGCGACGCACCAGCGGCGCCCGCGCCGGGGAGGACGTGATCCGGGTTGGCGAGAGCCTGACTCTCGACGTCCCCCGGATGGAGACGACCGTCGAGGGTCGGACGGTCGCGCTCACCCCCACCGAGTTCCAGCTCCTGCTCCACATGGCCCGCCAGCCGGGACGGGTCTTCACCCGGGCGCAGCTGCTCGACGCGGTGCACGGCGTCGCCATCGAGTTGTACGAGCGCGCCATCGACGCCCACATCAAGAACATCCGGCGCAAGATCGAGCGCGATCCCCGGGCCCCCCGGCTGCTCCAGACGGTGTTCGGGGTCGGCTACCGGCTCTCGGACGTGGCCCGGTGAGCCACGAGCCGCCGGCGGCCGGCCGGGGCCGCGGGCGGGGCGCCCGGCACCGCCCCCCCTGGTGGCCGGAGGGGACGCCCTTCCCGCCGCGGGAGTTCAACCAGCGGCCCGGTGACGCCTCCCGCATGGCCCGGCGGGCGGGCTGCTGCGCCGGCTGCGCGCTGCTGGTCGTGCTCGCCGCGCTCTCCGCCCTGGTGTGGCTGCTGCTCAGCGCCTTCGGCCTGGTCAACTCATCGGCGATGGCCCGCGGGATCACGACCGCGGCGCTCGGCCTCTGCGTGCTCGCCGCCGTGGCCATCGCCATCACCCTGCGCAGGGTGGCTCCGCCGGTCGGCGGGCTGGTCCGGGCCGCCCGCCGCGTCGAGGCCGGCGACTACTCGACCCGGGTCCCCAGTCGCGGGCCGAGGGAGGTGCGCTCGCTGGCCCGGGCCTTCAACGCGATGAGCGCCCGCCTGGAGGCTGAGGAGAGCCGGCGCCAATCGGTCCTCGCCGACATCGCCCACGAGCTGCGCACCCCGCTCACCGTGATTCGCAGCCAGGCCGAGGCGATCGCCGACGGCGTCAACCCCGCCGACGAGGCCCACATCGCTCCGATCGTCGCGGCGACCCGCACTCTGGAGGCGCTGGCCGACGACCTGCGCACCCTCACCCTCGCCGAGGCCGGGGCCCTCCACCCCGAGCGCGAGCCGGTGGACATCGCGCTGCTGGTGAACGAGACCGTCGAGGCCTTCCGCACCGAGGCGGCCACCGGGGAGGTGAGCCTGCAGAGCCGGCTCGCCGCCGACCTGCCGGCGGTGAACGCGGACCCCGCCCAGCTCCGGCGCGTGCTCGGCAACCTCATCGCCAACGCGCTCGCCCACACCCCGCCGGGGGGGATGGTGCGGGTGGAGGCAAGCGGCACCACGGACGCGGTCATGCTCACGGTGCGCGACGACGGCACCGGCATCCCCGCCGACCTGCTCCCGCGGGTCTTCGACCGCTTCGCCAAGGGACCGGGCTCCACCGGATCCGGTCTGGGGCTCGCGATCGTGCGGGACCTCGTCGAGGCCCACGGTGGCACGGTCGCGGCGGAGAGCACCGAGGGCCTGGGAACCGCGATCCGGATCAGCCTGCCCGCGTGATCGCGGCGAGCACCTCGTCCTCATGCATCGCGCCGGGCCGGACCCGCTCGTGCGCCATCCGCCGGGCGATGCGCTGCAGCACGGCGTTGGCCGGGGTCGGGATCCCATGGAGCCGTCCGAGCAGCACGATCTCGCCGTTGAGGTAGTCGACCTCGATGGTGCCGGCACCTCGGGTCAGGCTCTGCCAGGAGGACCCGCCCCCGCGCATGCGCCCGTCGACGGGACGGATCGAGAGCCGGTCACCGCGCCGCGCCGCGTCCTCCTCCACCGGCGCCCAGTCGATGCCGGCGGCGCGGAGCACCGCCTCCCCCTCCTCGCGCACCCACCCCATCAGGTCGCCGCCGCTCCGCGGCCCGCAGATCGCCTCGACCGCATTGCCCAGGTTGACCAGCAACTTGGCGTGCTTCCAGCGCATGACATCGGGCACCGCACGCGAGTTCGAAGGTGGCGGCGCGCAGCGCCGCGGCGACCTCCTCGACGGTGGCATCGCTCCCGGAGGGGTAGCGACCCACATCGAGGATCCCCGGACACGGTGACGACTCCGCCTCCACCACCCCGGCTGCGAGGTGGGTGGCAGGACAGATCACGCACATGCCCAGCGTGGTCTCGAAGCAGCGGAGTGCCGCCCGTTCGTTGGCGACGCCGTTCTGGGCGCAGACCACGACGATGGATGGCGGGGCGGCGGTGGCGAGCTCGTGCAGGGCGGCCTGGGTGTCCTGCGACTTCATCGCCAGCAGCACCACGTCGTCGTCGCGCCAGCGGATCTCGCGAGGCGTGGCGGCCACGGGCAGGTGCACGGTGAAGGCACCGTCCGGGGTGCGCAGGCTCAGCCCATGCTGGCGGATGGCGGCGAGGTGCGCGCCACGCGCGATGCCGACCACATCGCACTCCGCCCGGTGCAGGAAGCCGGCGATCACTCCACCGATCGCGCCCGCGCCGAAGACCACATACCGCCGTGGCACGACTCCGAGGATAGCAACGGTGGCGTCCCTGCCGGGCCGGGCGCCCAACGCCGCATGCCCTGCACCACGTCGCAACACCCATTCGCCCCGATGACATCTAGGGTCGAAAGTCCCGACAGCTCGATGCTCTTGTCAGCGGTCCCCGTGTACCCTAATGTCAGGTTCCCTGGGACAACCGTCCCGCCCCGACACCAGGGGGGCCGCATCCGATGTCGCACCGGATCACCGTTCGATCGCTGCTGGCCGGGCTGATCGCGGTCGCCGCGCTGGCCGGTTGCGGCAGCACCAGCGCACCGTCGTCGAGCTCGTCCGCACCGGGCGGGGCCACCGCCACACCCGCGTCGGGGGCGACCGCACCGACCGCGGCGGCGATCAACGCCTCCGCCTGCCCGTCCGCGTCCGCCATCGGTGGCGCGCTCGGCGCGACCCTCCCCAACCCCACCGTCGTCGCCCCCGGGGCGTCGGCGTCCGCCCTCCCCGCCGGTGCCACCGGGATCGCGTGCTCGTACATCAGCGCCGTGAGCACCGCTCCCGTGGTGGTCATCGTCGCGCTCGGGGCCGGCGTGCCCACCAGCTGGTTCACCAGCCAGGAGCAGGAGCAGGTCGCATCCCTGCAGAAGGCGGACCTCTCCATCAACTTCACGCCCCTCTCCGGCCTCGGTGACGAGGCGGCCACCTACCAGTACACCGCCAACGGCGCCACCGTGGAAGGGGTGCTGGCCATCCAGGGTGGCAACTTCGCGGGCGTCTTCACCGAGGGCACGTCGGCATCGCTCAGCCAGATCGAGAGCCTGGTGAAGTCGCTTCTGGGCTGACCTCCACTCCTGCTCGGTGAGCGCGCGCCCCCCCTTTGGGTTGCGCGCCTCACCGGGTGCGCCGCGGGCCAGCGGAGCCCGCGGTCACGGGAGGCCCCTCACCGGCCGGGGCGAGCCCTCGACGGCAGGGCAGCCAGGACCAGCAGCAGCCCGACCCCGGTGACAGCCATGGCGGTCAGCATCGCCGTCCGGTTGCCGAGCATGAAGCTGTTGCGGGCCACCGCGGTCAGGCCGGTGCCAAGCGGGCCGCCGATGGCCCGGGCCACCGCCAGCGCGCCCCCGAGGGAGCCGAGGATCTGCTGGGCGATCGCCGCCGGCACCCCCCGGCCGGCGAGGATCGGGGTCATCGCCGCCTGGTAGCGGGTCGAGAGGACGCTGCCGATCACCGCCACCCCGAGCGCGCCGCCCACCTGGATGGCCGTGCTGTTGGCCGCCGAGCCGACCCCCGCATCCCCCTGGGAGAGGGCTCCGAGCACCGAGTCGGTGGCCGCCGGAAAGAGCAGGCCGGCCCCCATGCCGATCAGCAGCATCCCGGGGAGGGCCGCCACGTAGGTGACCGCGGTGGTCGCCACGGCCGCCTCCTGGGCGAGCCCGCCGACCAGCAGCAGCAGCCCGGCGGCGGCGGTCAGCTTGGTGCCGACCACCCGGACCACCCGTGCCGACACCAGGGCGCCGGCCGCGACCAGCCCGGCGATGGGCAGGATGCGCACCCCGGCGCCGAGCGGCGAGTAGCCCAGGAAGAACTGGAGGAACTGGGTCTGGAGGAAGAGGCCCCCGGTCAGTGCGAAGAGCCCCAGGGCCAGCGCCGCCATGGCGACGCTGAAGCGCCTCCGGCGGAAGTACCCGAGCGGCAGCATGGGATGGCCGACCCGACGCTCCCAGGCCACGAACCCCCCGAACAGCAGGACGCCGCCCAGCAGGGTGCCCACCACCGCGGGCGACGACCAGCCGTGGACCGGCCCCTCGATGATCGCCCAGAGGATCAGGCCGAGCCCGCCGATCGAGAGCAGGGCGCCGACCGGGTCGGCCCGCCGGGGCTGCGCGCTCCGCGAGTCGGGGACGAGCAGCGCCGTCCCCACCAGGCCGGCGGCGACCACCGGGACGTTGACCAGGAAGACCGAACCCCACCAGAAGTGGGCGAGCAGAAGGCCGCCGGCCACCGGTCCGATGGCGATCCCCAGCCCGATGGTGCCGGCCCAGATGCCGATGGCCCGGGCCCGCTCGCCGGGATCGCGAAAGATGTCGTTGACGATCGAGAGACCGGAGGGGATGGTCATGGCCGCGCCGGCCCCCATCAGCCCTCGCCAGGCGATCAGCGGTCCCACGCTGCCCGAGAAGGCGGCGCCCAGCGAGCCGCTCCCGAAGACGGCGAGGCCGGCGAGGAAGAGCTTCTTGCGCCCGTACCGGTCGGCCACGCTCCCGGCGACCAGGAGCAGGCCGCCGAAGACCATGGAGTAGGCGTCGACGATCCACTGGAGCTGGTCGGTGGTGGCCCGCAGCTTCTCCACCAGGGTCGGCAGGGCCACGTTGAGGATGGTGTTGTCGAGATTGACCATCAGGACGGCGACGCAGAGCACGGTGAGCGAGGCCCAGCGAGCCAGGTGGACGTCCCCACCCCCCGAACCGCCCACGGCATCGGGGGGGTTCGCCCCGATGACCGGGGACGTCGGCTCGGCGATGGTTGAATATCTGTTCAATCTAAGATACGACCATATCATCTATGATTCGCCAAAGCAATTACTTATACGTTAGAATGGGTTCGTGAGCGCGCCCTCCCCCACCGTCCAGGAATCCGACCTGAGTGCGCGGGCCAAGATCCGCGAGGCGGCCCTCGGGCTCTTCGCCGGCTCCGGGTTCGGGGTCTCGCTGCGCACCGTCGCCCAGGCTGCGGGGGTGTCCCCGGGTCTGGTCGTCCACCACTTCGGATCCAAGGACGGGCTCCGAGCCGCCGTCGACGAGTTGGTGCTGAGACTCTTCCTGGAGCGGTTCGAGGCGCTGCCCAAGACCCTCCCGGCGGACCTGCTCGCCCGGGCCATGTCGGTCGCCATCTCCGACGTGATCGGCGGCAGCTCGGAGATCCGCGGCTACCTGCGCCGCTGCCTGCTCGACGAGACCCCGGCCGGGACCACGATCCTGGACCAGCTGGTCGCCTCCGTCGAGAGAGGGCTCGACCTGCTGGAGCAGGCGGGAGGGCTGCGGCCCGACTCCGATCCCGAGTGGCGCCCCTACCAGGTGCTGTCGGTGATCCTCGGGCCCCTGCTCATGGAACCGGTGATCCAGCGCCACCTCGGGGAGCCCGTCTACTCCCCGGACGCGGTGCGGCGGCGGACCGCCGCCAACCTGGACTTCGTCGCCCGCGGGATCTTCTCCCCCGCCATGTCCTCCGGCCCGGCCGCGGCAGCGGATCACCCGCCCGGCTGAGCGCGCGCGGCTACCCTACTCCCAGGGCGAGCCCGACAGCGGCGCGCCATGGGAGGGAGACACGTGCCTTTGCACCACCACGAGCCCGGCGAGTCCACCCTGGAGCTCAACCCGCTCTACGCGAGCGGGGCGGCCCGCACCGCCGTGCCCAAGCTGCGGATCCCCCGGCAGTCGATGGACCCCGAGGTCGCCTACCAGGTGGTCCACGACGAGCTGATGCTGGACGGCAACGCGCGCCTCAACCTGGCCACCTTCGTCACCACCTGGATGGAGCCGCAGGCCGGACGGCTGATGGCCGAGGCGGCGGACAAGAACCTCATCGACAAGGACGAATACCCGCAGACCGCCGAGATCGAGCGCCGCTGCGTGCACATCCTGGCCGACCTCTGGCATGCGCAGCCGCATCAGACCGCGGTCGGCTGCTCCACCACCGGGTCGAGCGAGGCGGCCATGCTCGCCGGGATGGCGCTCAAATGGCGCTGGCGGGAGGCCCGGCGGGCCGCCGGCGCCTCCGCCGAGAAGCCGAACATGGTGATGGGGATCAACGTTCAGGTGTGTTGGGAGAAGTTCTGCCGCTACTGGGACGTGGAGCCGCGCTACGTGCCCATGGAGGGGGAGCGGCGCCACCTCACCGGTGAGGAGGCGGTGAGGCTCTGCGACGAGAACACCATCGGCGTCGTGGCGGTGCTCGGTTCGACCCAGGACGGCAGCTACGAACCGGTCGCCGAGATCGCCGCGGCGCTCGACCGTCTGCACCAGGGCGGTGGGCCGGACGTACCCGTCCACGTCGACGCCGCCTCCGGCGGTTTCGTCGCGCCCTTCGTCCAGCCCGATCTGGAGTGGGACTTCCGCCTCCCCCGGGTGGTTTCCATCAACAGCTCCGGGCACAAGTACGGGCTGGTGTACCCCGGGGTGGGCTGGGCGATCTGGCGCGACCGCGAGGCGCTGCCCGACCAGCTCGTCTTCCGGGTCAACTACCTGGGCGGCAGCATGCCCACCTTTGCGCTCAACTTCTCGCGCCCCGGGGCCCAGGTCATCGCCCAGTACTACAACCTGATCCGGCTGGGATTCGAGGGGTATCGCCGGGTGCAGCAGGCCTGTCTCGACACCGCCCAGCACCTCTCTGCCGCCATCGCGCGCATGGGGCCCTTCCGGCTGCTCACCGATGGCAGCGAGCTGCCGGTGTTCGCCTTCACCCTCGAGCCGGAGGTGGGACGCTACTCGGTCTTCGACGTCTCCGACGGGCTGCGCAAGCGCGGCTGGCAGGTGCCCGCATACAGCTTCCCGGAGAACCTCCAGGGCACCGCCGTGCTGCGCGTGGTGGTGCGCAACGGGATGTCGCGCGACCTCGCCGACCTGCTGGTCGCCGACCTCCGCCGTGAGGTCGCCCAGCTCGAGAAGCTGAGCTCACCGCTGCCGCAGCACCCGGAACGGTCGCGCTTCCATCACTGACGCCGGGGGCGCGACCCGTCCGGCAGGCGGCCCGGGCGTGTCCGCCGCGGCACGCCCCGGCGCGTGCCGGCTCAGGACGACGCGGGCAGGCCCAGGTCGGCGCGCACCACGTCACCCTGCGCCACCGCCGCGAGCCCGTCCGAGATCGCCTTGGTGTCCCAGGCGGTCTCGGTGGAAGCCGTCTGCGAGGGGAGCGCGTTGAGGTCGGCGATCACGGCGTTGTCATCGGTGACCAGGGTGGCGATGTCGGCGGCCGCCTGGCCGGTCGCGCCGATTCCCTGGATGGAGCTGTCGAAGCTGGTCAGCACCGCGGCATACGCCGCGGCCTGCGACTTGAGCTGGAGGACGTTGCCGTTGGCGGCATGGAGGTCACCCGTCCACGTCGTGTAGGCGGCGTCCACCGCGGCGGCGGCCGACAGATAGGCCTGGGCAACCTGTGCCGTCGACGCCGGGGCCGGCGTCGGCGTCGACGGGCTCGGCGTCGCGGTCGAGGGCGTCGTTGAGCCGCCGCAGCCGGCCGCCAGCAGAGCAAGCCCGGCCACCAGGATCCATCTCGCCTTCATCTCGCGCCTCCACGACCTGACCGCGACACCGCACCGAGCTCCACGGGGCTGCTCGCGCGCGGTCCCGCCCTGTCAGATGCCCATCGTCCCTTCTCTGGCGCGGATGGTACCCGCTCCCACGAACATCCCGCCGCGGCCGGGAGCCAGCCCTGGTGGCGCCGGCTGGAGAGGGCCGCTCAGGCGCTCAGCGCCCTCAGCGGCGCGGAGATGGTCACCGCGGACCGGTGCAGCGGCCGCGGTGTCGGAGCATCCATCCTGGCCCGTGCGCAGTACTCGAGGATCACCTCTGCGTGGCGGTGGCAGACGGCTCGACACCGGCTGTGGTTGGGCGAGCCGGCCGGGTACTCGAGCTCGACGTCGGCGGGCCGCGAGCATGTGCTGGTCCCTCTCCAGTCGCACTGAGCGGGCAGGCGGTCCACGGTGAGCTTCTCTCCCGGCGGCCACCTCAGGGCGGCTCCACTGCAAGTTCACCCCAGATACCGGCGCGGTCCTAGGGTCGAAGAGCACTGCCTTTCTACGACTTTGGTCCCGAGTAGCCCGAGCCGGTCCCGCGTGATCCCCCACTCGACCCTGGTAGTGTCCGAGGCTCGTGGGGATCACCCTGCCGATCGCGCTCTTCTTCGGCATCCTCCAGGGCGCCAGCGAGCTGTTCCCGGTCTCGTCCCTCGGCCACGCGGTGGTGGTCCCGCCCCTGCTCGGGATCGGGGTCCGGGAGAGCGACGCCGACTTCCTCCCCTTCCTGGTGCTGCTCCACATCGGGACCGCCACCGCCCTGATCGTCCTCTACCGGCGGCAGTGGGTCCGCATCGTGGTGGGATTCGTCCGCAGCGTGATCACCGGGAGGGTGAGCGGAGGCGACGAGCGCCTGGCCTGGCTGCTCGTGGTCGGAACCATCCCCGCGGGGATCGTCGGCTTCATCTTCCAGACCCCACTCCAGGCCAACTTCGGGAACCCGCGGCTGGCCGCGGGACTGCTCATCGTCAACGGCGGCATCCTGCTCGGCGCGGAGCTGCTCCGCCGGCGCGCGGAGCGCCGAGCAGGGATCGCCCGGCGGGACCCCGGCCTCGAAGCGGGGCGCTTCCGCACCATCGAGGAGATGGGCTTCGGCCGGGCCGCACTTGTCGGCGCCTGCCAGGTGCTGGCCCTCTTCCCGGGTATCTCGCGCTCGGGGTCGACCATGGCCGGGGGGCTCATCGGCGGCCTTCGCCACGAGGAGGCGGTGCGTTTCTCCTTCCTCCTCGCCACCCCGATCATCCTCGCCGCCGGACTGCTGGAGGTGCCGTCCCTGGCCGGCTCCGCCAACCTCGGTCCGATGCTGATCGGTGGGCTCGCGGCCGGGCTCACCGCCTACGCCAGCGCCCGCTTCCTGGTCCGCTACTTCCGGGTCGGCCGGCTCGACCCCTACGCCTACTACTGCGCCGCGCTCGGGGTGGCGGGACTGGTGTTCCTCCGGTAGTGACCGGCGCCGTCCGCCCCCGCCCGGAGGGGGGAAGATGGGCGCCGTGAAGCCCTCGCCGCGGTGGACCGGCCGGCTCTCCGCGCTGGTCGCGGGGCTGAGGGCCAGCCTGGAGGGCACCCTCCTCCAGGCGGCGAAGACCGCGGTCGCGTCGGGCGTCTCCTGGTTGGTGGCCGCCGACCTCCTCGGCAACCAGATCCCGGTGTTCGCGCCACTCGCCGCGGTGCTCACCGTCCAGGTGACCGTCTGGCAATCGGTGTCGCGCGGCCTCCAGCGGGTCGCCGGGGTGATGGTGGGAGTGGTCGTCGCGGGCGCCTTCGCCCAGGTCGCCGGGATCCACGCCTGGTCGATCGCGCTGGTGATCTTCGTCTCGCTGCTGCTGGGGAGGGCGCTGCGCCTGGGCACCCAGGGTTCGATCCAGGTGCCCATCAGCGCCCTGCTGGTGCTGGTGCTCGGCGCGACCCTGGGCGGCTATGGTTTCGACCGCGTGATCGACACCGCCATCGGGGCGGCGTGCGGGATCCTGGTGAACCTGATGGTCTTCCCGCGGACCCATCTCGACCAGGCGGAGGCGCGCGTGCGGGGTGTCGCCGCGGGGCTGGCGGCTGTGGTGGAGAGCGTCGCCGCCCACGTCAACCCGGGCGAGCCGGCTCCGGTGACGCCGGACCCCGAGGCCCTCCTCGACGCGGCCCGGCAGCTCGGCCCCGAGGTCACGGCCGCCGCGCGCGTGGTGAGCCGGGCCGAGGAGGCCTGCCGGTGGAACCCCGCCGGGCAGCGCGGCCGGGCCGCGGCGGAGCGGCTTCGCGCCGCCGTCCCCGTGGTCGAGATGGTGGAGCGCCAGGTGCGCGGCATGGCCCGCGCCGTGACCGAGGCGGGCCCGGGCTGGAACCTGCCCCCCCATCCCTCGGCGACGCTGGCCCAGCTGCTCGTCGAGGTGGCGGAGGAGCTCCGAGCGTGGGACCCGCTGGGTCACCCGGATCAGGCCGACCACCCGACCTCTGCCGCCGAGCGCGAGGACGAGATCCAGGACGGTCTCTACGACGCGGTGCTGGGCTCGCTCCGCGCTTCGGGGCTCACGCCCCATGCCGCGGCCCTGGTGACCGCGATCGCGGTGGACGCGCGCCGGGTCCGCGAGGAGCTGGGCTGGCTCCCCTCCGTCGAGACCCGGGCGCCGGGCTGGCGATCGCTCTTCGACGAGGGGACGGTCTGACGCCCCACCGGGCGGGCGGCGGGTCCCGGGCTTGCATTCAGCTCTATCACGATATATCGTTAGCATATCGTCGATCGAACACCCCCGAGGTAACCCAGCCATGGACGACACCCCCACCGCAGAGTGGTTCGCACACTTCGAAGGAGAGCCCTGGGCGCACGGCCTGCGGCGATTCGCCGCCCGAGCCCGGCGCGGGGCCGGCTTCGACCCGACCCGCGAGGAGCGGGGAGCTCCTCCCGAGTGGGGGCCACACCACCGGCCGCCCTTCGGGGGGCCACGGTTCGGCCGCTTCGGCGGCTTCTTCGGTCCCTTCGGGCCCGGCTCCGGTCGGGGGCCGCGGATGCGCCGGGGCGACGTCCGTGCCGCCATCCTCGCCCTGCTCCGCGAGCAGCCGCGCAATGGCTACCAGATCATCCAGGAGATCGAGCGCCGCAGCAGCGGCCTCTGGAAGCCGAGCGCGGGATCCGTCTACCCGGCCCTCCAGCAGCTCGAGGACGAGGGCCTGATCGAGGCCGTGGAGGACGCCGGCCGGCGTGAGTTCCGGCTCACCGACGCCGGACGCACCTACGCCGACGAGCACCCCGACGAGCTGGCCGCGCCCTGGGCCTCGGTGGCCGGCTCGATCGACGAGGACTCGCGCTCGCTGTTCGAGATCATGGCCGCGGTCGGCGCCGCCACCATCCAGGTCGGCCAGGCCGGCAGCGACGCCCAGGTGGCCAAGGCACGGCAGCTCCTGGCGGACACCCGCAAGGGCCTCTACCGGATCCTCGCCGAGGAGGACCCCGAGACGCCCCCGCCGGCCTGAGCCCGGGTCAGACGGCGGCGACCAGAAGCCACGCCACGAACCCCGCGTAGGCCCCCACGATGAGGGCTCCCGCGGGACGGCTCAGCCCACGCTGCCGGTGGGCGAGGCCCAGGGTCACCGCCGTCAGCCCGAGGTACCACGCCGCCACCAGTCCCGCCTCTCCAGAGGGCCCTCCCAGGCCGACCACCGCACCGGGGAGGAGGAGACCGATGACCACATTGAGGCTGTTGCTGTTGAGGGCGATGCTGAGGACCGCCGCGCCTCGTCCGCGGACCGCGAGGTAAACCGCGGCCACCGCATTGGGGAGGCTGGTCACCGCCGCGAGCACCAGCGCCCCGGTCACGATCTCGGGCACGCCGAAGCTCCGACCGAGATCCGACGCGGCGCGTTCCATGGTGACGCTCGCCAGCACCACCAGGATCAGGGCAACACCCGCCAGCACCATGTCGGTGCGATCCGCGGGGGCGGGGCGGATGGCCGCGTCCAGGTCGCGCTCCTCCTCCACCACCGCGGCGCGCAGCCAGTGAGCCCAGCGATGCCCGGCGGCCAGACGGCGGAGCAGCCCCCGGTCGGCGCCGAGCAGGACCAGGTACCCGACCAGGGCGAGAGCGCCGAGCGCCAGCCCCGCGGCCGGGGGGATGGCGCCGAGCACGGACACCATGCACACCGCCGCGATCCAGAGGGCGATCAGGCCGCCGAGGATGACCACCCGGCGCCGGAACCGGAGGGCGCCGGCGACCAGGGCGCCGAGCCCGAGGAGCCCGGCGAGGTTGAAGACGTTAGACCCGATGACGACCCCGGCCCCGATCCGCTGCTGATGGTTGACCAGGGCGGTGATCGCCGAGGTGATCTCGGGGGCGTCCGCGGCCAGGGCGGCGACCATGCCGAGCAGCGCCTCGGAGAGGCCGAGCCGCTCGCCCACCCGCTCCAGCCGCGAGACCAGCAGCCAGCTGGTGGCGAGGCTGACGCAGGCGGCGAGCGCGAAGAGCGGTGCCACGGCCCCGACCGGCACAGGAGTCCTCCCTGAACGACGCCCTGCCGACCAGACTTCCCGGCACTCCTGGCGAGACTGTATCAAGCAGGCCAGCCGGGTCGGTCACCCGGCGCGCGGCGCCGGGATGGCGCCGTCCGCTCGTCGACGCCGACACACAAGGATGAGGGGCACGGCGTCCGGTACGCTGCAGATCCGTCACCGGGCCCGGTGCAGCGGCACTAGCCAAGGTTCGACCACATGCATCTCGCCCGGAAGGATGGCCAGGGCCAGGATGAGGGACGTGACTAAGGCGTTGAAGGCGCTTGCGGTGATCGGGTCCGGCATCGCCGCGCTCGCCGCCAGCCAGGCCCTCGCCGCCGGGCTCGGCGCTAGCAGCCAGAGCCTCGGCAGCGGCCAGCAGACGGTGTCCGCCTGCACGTCCGACACCCTTCGGGTGAGCTACACGACGGCGTACTCGCCGGCGCCGGGCGGCGGCGGCTACGGGGTGACCGGGGTGACCGTCACCGACACGGCCACGACCCCCAGCCTGGCCGCCTGCGCCGGTCAGACCTACCGCGTCACCCTCCTGGGCGCGTCCGGAGCCTCCCTCGCCGAGGTGACCGGGGTGGTTCCCGGCGGTGCCACCAGCTTCGCCGCGACCAGCTTCGCCTCGCCGGTGGACGTCGCCGCGGTGACCGGGGTGGCGCTGGTCCTGGGCGGCTGAGGACAGCCCCCCACCGGGCGCACCGGTGCGAGGCGGGCCTCCAGCGGGCGCGGGACGATCGCAGCGATCGCAACCATCGCATCCAGACCGCAGGTGTCTGAGTTCCGAGTCACCGTCGCGTGACCCGTGTTACCGGCATGGTGGCCCCGTGACGGGGGAGAAGCGGCCTGTTTACGCCTTGTAGGCGCCAAATGGTGCAGATGCACTATGGCTTCATGAGGTGCCTGCCCTGACAGCAGGCGCACCAGACATGGTTCACCACCTGCGTCTTGCAGGGTCACGGAGCGAGGGTCGACATGAAGCGCATCATCGGAGCCGGCGTCGCGGGCGTCATCGCCTTCAGCGGCATCTATGCCCTGGCGGCGAGCCTGAGCGTCAGCAGCAACCAACTGGGTGCGGGAACCTCGGTGGTCGCGTCCTGCACCGCCGACAGCCTCACCGTCACCTACGGGACCCTCGCCTACTCGACGACGATTCCGGGCTACACCGTCTCCGCCCTGGTGATCAAGGACAACACCGCGACCCCGAGCTGGACCACCTGCAACAGCGAGGCCTACCGCGTGACCCTCTACGGATCGGGCGGTGGCTCCCTGGGTGAGGTCACCGGCACGGTGAGCGGCGTCGCCAACACCTCCGGCAGCAGCTTCACCACCGCCAGCTTCGGCACGGCGGTCAACGCGAACCTGATCACGGGCGTTGCGGTCGTCATCGGCGGCTGATAGCCCAACCAATCTCAGCGCATCGGAGCGAAATTCATCATGAAGCGAATCCTCGGAGCCACCGCGGCGGGTGTGGTCGCCTTCAGCGGCATCTACGCCCTGGCGGCCAGCCTGAACGTGACCAGCGACAACCTGGGGGCCGGCACGGCCACCGTCGCCGCCTGCCAGAGCGCCACCCTGAACGCCACCTACACCCCGCTCAGCTACACCAGCGGCACCGGCTACACGGCCGCCACGGTGACCGTCAACAACCTGCAGAGCACCTGCTACGGCGTCCCCTACCGGGTGACCCTCTACGGGAGCGGTGGCGCCAGCCTCGGTGAGGCCACCGGCACCACCCCCGGCACCGGCACCACCTTCGCCGCGGCCTTCACCGCGGTCAGTGCCGCATCCGTGACGGGCGTGGCCGTCGTGCTGGGCGGCTGATAACCTCGCTTCGCTCCGCCAGCGGGTCCTCCGGTCCATCGGCCGCAGGGCCCGCCGGCCATTTCCCGGGTGATGTGGAGATGCACAGGTCCCGCAGACTGATCCGCTTCCTCGCCACCGCCGCCGTGGTGGTCGCGGGGACGGCCGTGGTCGCAGGTGCGGCGGGCCTGACCACGTCGGGTGACCGCATCGGTGCCGGGCAGGCCGCCACCCCGCGCTGCACCTCGTCGGCCCTCACCGTGGTCGAGACGGTGACGACCACATACGTCACGGGGGTGACCGTCAGCAACATCCCGTCGACCTGCGGCGGAGCCACGCTCAGCCTCACCATGGCCGAGGGCACCACCGTCTTCTACACTCCGGCCAGCCAGACGGTGCCGGCAGCTGGCGGGACGGTGACGCTGACCATCCCCTCCGGCGACGTTCCGGTCACCGCCGCCGCGGAGGCCGACGTGGCGATGACCGGGCCATGAAGCTCCGCTATGCGATCCTCGCCCTGGGTGCGCTGCTGACCATCCCCACAGCCTCGGCCGCCAGCCTGGGCCTGACCGCGCAGAACCTGACCCCGGTCCGGACCTGCATCCTGAGCGGCTATCCCACCACCACCACCACCGAGATCGACGCCCCGGTCGAGCAGGGCAATACGGGCACCAACTACGGGACCGCCACCACCATGGAGGTCCAGTCGAGCCACAACGCCAACATGCGCGTCTACATCGAGTTCCTGGTCAGCGGCTGCTACCCGGCCATCCCGGCCAGCGCGATCGTCCGCGCCGCCACCCTCCGCCTCTACGCGACGGCGGTGCCCAACGCCACCTGCCGGACCGAGGACATCTTCCCCGTGACCGCGTCCTGGACCGAGGCCGGCATCACCTGGACCAACCAACCCTTCGGGACCGCGCTCAACAACCCCGCCACCGGGTACACCGCCCAGATGCAGGTGGGATCGACCTGCACGACCAACAAGGCCGCCGGGTACGTCACGGGCTGGACGGTGACCGCTGACGTCGCGAAGTTCGTGGCCGGAAGCGCCGCCGACTACGGGTGGATGATCCGCGACAGCGCCGAGCTCACCGCGGCCGGCACCGCCTACCACGCCACCTACGAGGCCAAGAACGGGGAGACCGCCAACGCCACCGAGGACCCCCAGCTGGTGATCACCTACGTCGACGTGCCGTGAGCCAGGTCGGGACCGCGTCGGTCTCCCGGGGCGGGCTGCGCCCCCTCCGTGAGCTGCGGCTGACCTGCGCGGCGCTGGGCGAGCTGGGCGCCGTCGTCGACCCGCTCCGCCCGGTGATCGCCACCGTCCTCGACCGCGGCCGGACGTCACCCAGGCCGGGAGCGGCCGCTGACGGCATCGATGGGACGGCGAGCTCGCACGCGCCTGCCCCCGCGCCCTTCGCGCCCGGCCGTTCCGACACCGCGGGCGAGCTTCGCGCCGGGGAGACCCCGCGTCCCTGGACCAGGGAGCTCCTCGCCGGCCTGCGCCGTCCGGGCAACATCGCCTTCTTCGCCGTCCTGCTCGTGGTGGTCACGGCCTGGTGGGTGGAGCTCCGCCCCACCTCCCTGCTCGGCGGGCCCGCCACCTTCATCACCGTCAGAGGCACGTCGATGCTGCCCACGCTGAAGACCGGCGACTTCGTCCTGGCCGAGGCGCAGCCCGCGTACCACGTGGGCGACCTGGTGGTGTACCGGGTCCCCAAGGGCCAGATCGGGGCCGGTGACGACCTGATCCACCGCATCGTCGCGGGCAACCCCACGGTGGGGTACACGCTCAAGGGCGACAACAACCCCGCCCCCGACCCCTGGACGGTGCCGCGCAGCGACATCCTGGGCAAGGAGGCGGTGGTCCTGCCCGGCTTCGGCAGCACCCTGCTGGTCCTGCGCAGCCCTCTCTTCGCCGGGCTGGCGGCCGCCCTGATCGCCATCTGGGTCGTGCTCAGCCCGCCGGGATGGATGCGCCGGCGGAAGCCCGCGGCACAGCCGTCGGGGTCGGGAACGGAGGCCGCGTCGGACACGGCGGTGGCATCGGAACCGGAGGCGGTACCCGTGCCGAACCACATCGCAGGCGGGCCCTCCCCGTCGACTGCCGCCTCGGCCGCGCTCCCCCACCGGCCCCCGGCGCGGCGCCGGGTGCTCGCCGGGACCGGTCCGGGCGGGCCCCCCTCCGGGGCTCCGGCGCCGCCCCGGCCCCGGCCGCGGCCCCGCCCCCGGCGACCGGCCCCGGCAACCCCCCGCGAGCCCTAAGCCTCCTTCTCGCCCTCGCCGGCGGGAGCGGAGACGACCACCAGCGGCGGCTTGCGACCCCTCAACCGGGCCGGACCGGGCAGGGCCAGCAGCGCGAGCAGCCCGGCGAGAGCCGCCACCAGGGCTCCGGTCAGGAGGCCCAGGTCCATGCCGCTGATGAAGGCGGAGCGGGCCCAGCCGGCGAGCACCGCCCCGATCATGCCGCCCTCGCGCTGGGCGACCCCGAGCGCCCCACCCACCGACCCGAGGATGGTGCTCTGGATCTCCGCCGGGAGATGGTACGGGGCGATGGAGGCGAGGATCCGTCCCTGGTACCGGGTGGAGAGCTGGCTGCCCAGGACGGCCACCCCCAGGGCGCCGCCGACCTGGAGGAAGGCGCCATTGGTGGCGGCGCCGATCCCGGTGTGCTCGGCGGGGAGCGAGCCCATCACCGAGGCGGTGACCGAGGGGATCACCAGGGCCGCCCCGACCCCGAGCAGGACCATGCCGAGCACGATCCCGCCGTAGGTGGTGGCCACGGTGGCGCCGGAGATCTGCCAGAGCCCGGCGGCGATGAGCAGCAGGCCCAGGCCCACCACCAGCCGGCCCCCCAGGGCCCGGTCGAGCAGGCTGGCGAGGGGGGCCACCACGATGATCGAGCCCGCCGCCGGCAGCACCCGGATGCCGGTCTGCAGCGCGGTGTAACCGAGGTCGAACTGAAGGTACTGGGTGAGCAGGAAGAGGGCGCCGAAGAGGCCGAGCATGACCATGCTCACCGACAGCACGGCCACCGAGAACTGCCGCTGGCGGAAGAAGCTGAGCCGGAGCATCGGCTGGGAGACATGCCGTTCCCAGACCGTGAAGCCGGCCAGCACGACCAGGCCGCCCAGGCCGGCGCCGATCACCGTCGGGGAGGCCCAGCCGTGCACCGGCGCGTCGATGATCGCCCAGAGCAGCAGCCCCAGCCCGCCGATCGACAGCACCGCGCCGACCACGTCGGGCCGCTCGGCGTGCGGGTTCCTCGAGTTGGGGATGAACGGGATCGCCAGGGCCAGCGCCAGCGCGGCGATGGGGACATTGATGAGGAAGACCGAGCCCCAGCTGAAGTGCGCCAGCAGCAGGCCGCCGATGATCGGGCCCAGGGCGACCCCGGCCCCGGTGGTCGCCGCCCAGAGGCCGAATGCCCGCTGCCGCTCGTGCGGATCTGTGTACATGCTGGTGATCAGCGCCAGGGTGGACGGCATGATCAGCGCCCCGCCCACTCCCATGCTCGCCCGGGCCGCGATCAGGACCGGCACCGAGCCGGAGAAGGCGGCCCACGTCGAGCAGCCGGCGAAGGCGACCAGGCCGGCCAGGAAGGTCCATTTGCGGCCGAAGCGGTCGGCCACGCTGCCCGAGACCAGGAGCAGCCCGGCGAACACCAGGACGTAGGCGTCGACGATCCACTGCAGGTCGGTGGAGGTCGCGCCCAGGTCGCGGACCAGGGTGGGCAGGGCGACGTTGAGGACCGTGTTGTCGAGGGTCACGATCAGCAGTGAGAGGCAGAGGACCGCGAGTGCCAGCCAGCGGTGCGGCGGCCTGGCCGGCGACGCCTCGTCCCCCCGTCCCGGGGCGTCCACCGCCCGACTGGCCACGCTCACGTTCGCCATGCTCCTTAACGCAGTCCGGTTTGCGTTAGTATAGGGGGGCACCGTCACTAACGCAAGTCGAATAGCGATAAGACACGAATAACGCAAGCCGAGTAGCGATAAGATCCACGGTGATGGACGCCCAGGCAGTCCGCCAGCCGGTGCGACGCACCGGTGGAAGGAGCGCGCGGGTGCGCGCCGCGGTGATCGACGCCACCCTCACCGCCCTCCTCTCCGAGGGGCTGGACGACCTCTCGATCGCGACCGTCGCACTGCGCGCCGGGGTCCATCCGACCACCATCTACCGGCGCTGGGGCAGCCGGTCCAACCTGGCGCTCGACGCCGTGCTGAGCGCGACCGAGTCCGAGATCCCGACCCCCGACACCGGCACCCTCCACGGCGACCTCCTGGCCCTGGTGCGGAGCATCGGCGCCTTCCTGCAGACGCCGCTCGGGGAACTGGTGGTGCGGATCGCACCGCGCCGTGACCTGCCCGAATACGAGGCCGCCCGCGGGGGCTACTGGATCCAGCGGTTTCGCACCGGGGCGGCCCTGCTCGAGCGGGCCAGGGCCAGGGGTGAGCTGCGTGCCGGGGTCGACCCGGTCCTCGCCCTCGAGACCCTGGTCGGCCCGATGTACGTCCGGATCCTGATCACGCGCGAGCCGCTCGACGACGCACTTCTGGTCCGCTGCGTCGATCTCGTCCTCGACGGCATCGCCGTGAGCCCGCGCTAGACCCACCCTACAATCGGGCCATGGGCCGGGTGATCCACGTCCGGGTGCGCGGTCTGGACCCCAGCGGGCGGGATGCGGCCCAGTCGCGATTCGAGGAGCTGGTGCGCCGGCGCGAGTGGCGGGACGGCCATCCCTGGCTGGCCGACGACCGCTCGGCCGCGCTCTTCCCCCAGCTCTTCTTCGACGATCAGAAGGCGGCCATCGCCAGGCAGGAACCGGCGGGCGCTCCCCTCTCGGCGGCGACCTTCATCCGCGTGCTCGGCGACGAGACCGATGCGCTGGCGGTGCTGTTCGTCTTCCGCGACCTCTCCGAGCGCTTCGGGCTCTCGGTCGAGCTGCGCGATCCCGACAACCCGATCGCGAAGCTGCGCCATGTCGAGATGGAGATGGGCCGGCTGCCCGGCGGCCGTCCCCTGGAGGCGGTCCTGGTGCGGCGGCCCATCTTCAAGAAGCTCCCCGACGGGCGCCGCATCGAGCTCTTCCCCCCGCGGGCGCTCGCCGCCGCCTACGGGGTGGTGCGTGACCTCGACCATCGCGGCTGGAGCTTCCTGGTCGCGGGGATGCGCGGCGAGGCACCCGACTTCTTCGAGGCCGAGGCGGAGGCGATGCGGATGCGACGGGGGCTCGACAGCCTGGGACCGGCGGGATGAGGGCGGTCGTCCAGCGCGTGAGCCACGCCCGCGTCCTGGTCGAATCAGGGGGCGAGGCCGCCCTCCCCGCCCCCGGAGGCGGCCAGGGGACGGGGGCCGAGCCGGCCGCAGGGACCCGGCCTGGGCCGGGCTCCCGGCTCGCCGGCGAGATCGGCCCAGGCTTCTGCGTGCTGCTCTCGGTCGGACCCGGGGACACCGTGGCCACCGCCGACCATCTCGCTGAGCGGGTCGCCCGGCTGCGCATCTGCGCCGACCCGGCCGGGAGGATGAACCTCGACCTCGAGCAGTCCGGGGGTGCGGTGCTGGTGGTCAGCCAGTTCACCCTGCACGCTGACACCTCGCGCGGGCACCGGCCCAGCTTCCTGGGGGCGGCCCCCCCCGATCTGGCCCGGAACCTCTATGAGAGCTTCGTCCACGCCCTGGAGCGGCGCGGGCTGACCGTCGCGACCGGTGAGTTCGGGGCGCTGATGCAGGTCGAGCTGGTGAACCAGGGACCGGTGACGCTGGTGCTGACGAGCGGCGAGGGACCCTGGCGGGCCGACGCCGGCTGAGTCGCCGGGCCGGCCGTTGAGGGACCCTGGCGGGCCGACGCCGACCGAGTCGCCGCGCCGGCCGTTCAGGGGCGTCGCTGCGAGCGGCCCCTCTGGGGCAGGGCGAAGTCGCTGCGCACCGGCACCGGCTCCGGACGCCACGACGGGATCGGCATCCGGATGGTGGGCGCGCCGCGGGCGGGGGCGCGCAGCGGCGACTGTCGAGGGTGGGTCACCCGCACCTTGCGCGTCCACACCGCGGCCGCGAGGGTGAGCAGCGCGACCGTCGAGATCAGCGCGTGGAGCAGCATGGGCCCGATCGGGGCGGCGGTGAGCCCGCCGGCGCGATAGGCGAGCTGGATCGGGCCGTCGAGTGGGAGCAGCACGTTCACCCAGGCGTTCTGGCTCAGGGAGAGCTGCACCCCGACGACTCCGATGATCACCAGGACCCCCTCGAGGTCGTGGGGGAGGACGGCGCCGACCGCCAGGCCGAGGGCGACCGCGACCACCGGGACCAGGGCGCAGGAGGCGAGCAGGGCTGCCTCGGAGACGGGGGCCGAGACCAGGGTCATCCCCAGCGCGCCGATCCCGGCGAGGACCGCCCCCATGCCCAGCAGGAGGATGAACCGTCCCAGCATCAGCTCCGCGGCGCGATAGCCGGCGAGCACCAGCCGGGGCTCGACGGCGCGCGCCGCCAGCACCGAGAAGAGCGCCGCGGACGCCACCGACCACCCCATCCCGAGAGCGCCGAACTGGATCGCACTCTCGCTGCCATTGGTCAGGGTGCTCAGGTAGAGGGCGAGCGGCAGCGCCACCAGGACGATCAACGAGAGCCGGCGCCTCAGGAGCTGGCGTGCCTGCATCTCCGCGGCGATCAGCGAACGGCGGAGGAAGGTGGCCATCAGCATGCACCCGCGCCCGCCGCCACCCGGCCGGCCACCGCCAACTCGACGACCCGGTCCACCCGGGAGAGCTCGGCCAGCATGTGGGTGACGATGACGATCGCCTTGCCAGCCGCCCGCCAGGCGTCCACGTGGTCCCAGAAGTTGACGTAGACCCCGCGGTCGAAGCCCTGGTACGGCTCGTCGAGCAGGAGCACGGCGGGGTCACCGAGCAGGGCGAGAGCCAGGTTCAGCTTCTGGCGTGTCCCCCCGGAGAGGCGCTTGGTCAGCTTCCCCTCGGTGATCGGGTAGCCGAACTCCTCGAGGAGGCGCCTGCCCGAGGCCACCGCGGCGGCGCGCCCGAGCCCCAGGGCGGCCCCGAAGTAGACGAGGTGCTCGTCGGCGGTCAGCAGGTCCAGGAGGCCCGGCTCCTGGGGGCAGAAGCCCACCCGACCGCTGACCCTGACCCGGCCGGCGTCCGGCACGATCAGCCCGGCGCAGATGCGCAGAAGGGTGCTCTTGCCCGCCCCGTTCTCACCGACCAGGCCCACGACCTCGCCGGATCGCGCCTCGAGGTCCACGCCGTCGAGCACCGGCCGGCCACCGAAGCTCTTGACGATGCCCGACGCCACCAGGGCTGGAGGAGCGAGCAGCCAAGGCCGGCCGCTCTGCCCCTCTGCCGCCACCGTCACGCCGCCGACCTCCGCCGTCCGCTGGAGACACCTCTGCCGGAGCGCTGGTCAGCCCGCATGGCAGCTTCCGAGCAGGCTAGCAGGGGCAGCCTTTCGACCCGGTTGCGAAAAGGTTCCGGCTCATCGACACCGGGTCCCAGCGGTACCGGCCCGACCAGCCCGCCGTGTCAGCGGCTCGGACCACGACGGGCTCAGGCCAATCGGGGCGCCGGGCAGGCCGCTTCGGACAGCCAGTCAGACCGGATGGGGCAGGCTGCGGGTCAGGTCGACCGCCGGGTCCTCAGCACGGCGAGCTGCTCCTGCTCGCCACCCGTGCCCGCGTAGCGGAGCAGCTCCGGCGGCCGTCCTCCGGTGCCGGCCGGGCTGCGGAAACGGGCCACGCGGAGGCGGAGCGCGGCGACCTCGGAGTCCCGGACGGGCCTGAGCACCCCGCCGTCACGCAGCTCCTGGACCCGGCGACGGAAGGTGCGCTCGCTCCCCTCGGGGCCACCGTGCAGCGCGATGTAGAGGCGGAGCAGGTCGTCCCCGGTGAACACCTCCCCGAGCAGGGCGACGGCGCCCGCGACGTGCCGGGACTCGGCGCGCAGCCGGCCGAGGGCCGCCCGGAAGGCCGCCGTGTCGGCGGCGTCGAACCGCATCCCGCGCCCGGCCACGCTCCAGACCGCCGGGCGGGGGACGTCCGCATAGGGGACGGTCGCGTAGTACCAGGCGGTCACGGCCCGTGAGCGGCCGGTGCCCGGCGCGTCGTCGATCCCGACGAGGTGGAGACGGCCACGCGCCTTGCGGCCCGCCTCGAGCCGGATTCCGGCCTCCTCCACCGCCCGCTCGCCGGCCGCCTCGAAGGTCTCCCGGGCGTCCAGCTCGGCCTTGGGCAGCCCCTGGCGGACGCTGAGCACGTGAAGGGCGCGGTTGGAGGCCGTGTCGGGGCTGGGGTCGAATCCGAAGACAGCCACCGTCACGCCCAGGGACGCCTGCGCCTTGGCCATCGCCGAAGAACCTCCGTCGTTTCGGGCGATGATGACACGAACTTGCGGCTCCGGGGGCGTCTCGTCAAGGGTTCGTTGCGGGGTGGCCGGATCGAGGCGATCGGGCCCCTACCGGGGACGGCCGGCCGTCTCGGGCAGCCCTCAACCGAGGGCGAGATCCGGGCAACCAGCTCGGTGTGGTGGGCGGAGCAGGACTCGAACCTGCGGCCTTCTCGGTGTAAGCGAGACGCGCTGTCCAGCTGCGCCATCCGCCCCCGGCCCCGACTTTAGTGGGTTCGGGCGGCCGTCACCTCCCGAACCCCGCCGGTGTCGTCGCCCACCAGGACCAGGCCGGCCATGCCCAGGAAGAGGCCGTGGCCGACCAGGCCGGGGACCGCGTCGAGGCGCCGGGCCAGGCCCTCGGGGTCGGGGATCACGTCGAAGTGCCCATCCCCGAGGAGGTTCCCGGAGTCGCTCACGCGGGGCATGCCGCCGGTGTCCAGCCTGAGGCTGAAGGGGGCGCCGCAGGCCTCCAGCGCCGCCAGGGTGGCGTCCGCCCCGAACTGCAGGATCTCGACCGGCACCGGCCCGTGGAGCTCGGGGACCAGCTTGCCGGGGTCGGCGACGACCACGAAGCGGCGGGCGGCCCGGGCCACCACCTTCTCCCGCACGTGGGCTCCCCCACCGCCCTTGACGAGCCGGAGCTGCGGATCGACGAGGTCGGCACCGTCCACGGCCAGGTCGAGGCCGCGGCGGTCGAGATCGACCAGCTCGATGCCCACCTCGGCAGCGAGGGCGGCACTGGCCTCGGAGGAGGCCACCGCCTGGACCCGCAGGCCGCCACGCACCGCCTCCCCCACCGCCACGATGAACCAGTGGGCGGTGGAGCCGGTACCGAGCCCGATCCGCATCCCATCGCGGACCAGCCGGGAGGCCGCCCGCCCCGCCGCCTCCTTGGCGCGATCGGAGCTCATCGCGTCCGAGCCTAGCAGTCGCAGGGGCATGCCGGAGCCAGGATGGCCCAGGCTCAGGAGGCGAGCCGGCCCTTGAGCCTCATCTCGTCCCGCCCGGGCAGGCCACCCAGCGGCTGGCGCATGAACCTCTCCTGGGCGGCGAAAACCGCCTCCACCATGTCCGCGGGGGTCGCCTCCTGGCCGACGGCCACGCCCCGGCGGCGGAGCTGGGCGAGCACCCGGGGCGGCATCGGCTGGCCGCGGAGATTCATCTCCTCGATCTCGATCAGCAGCCCGTCGAGCTCGCAGAGGATCTCACGCCGTCGGGAGCGGTAGGTCTCGGTCTCGGGAGCCCACTGCAGCTGGTTGAGGACGCGGTTTCTGACGAAGGTGGCCATGACTGCTCCCTGGAACGCCCTCTGCCCGGTGTGGTGGGTTGTGGGGAAGGAGGATCCGAGTGGCCGGGCGTTCCAGATTGCGATGGTATCCAAGCGGGCGGCACTTGGCTAGTGGTTAATTGCCCACCCCCGGGAACTCGCCAGGTTAGGCGACAACTCTGCCTCGCTCAGGCGGCGGCGACGGCCAGGCGCCGGAGGTCGCCATCCGCGGCCGCCAGCGACGTCCCCAACGCCTCCGCCAGGGCCGCGGCGAAGTCCTCGGCGACCGATTCGGGGGTGAGCCCCGCGACGCCCTCCCGGAGCATCGAGGTGGCGCCCGCGTCGGGGATCCCGCAGGGGATGACGTGGTCGAACCAGCCGAGGTCGGTGGTGACGTTGAGGGCCACCCCGTGCTGGGTCACCCCGCCGGCCAGCTTCACGCCGATGGCGGCGAGCTTGTTCCCAGCCACCCAGGCGCCCGTGAAACCGGGGCGGCGCGCCGCGGCGATGCCGTGGCAGCGGGCGGTGGCGATCAGCGCGGCCTCCAGGGCTCGCACGTAGGCGACGACGTCGCCGCGACCCGGGCTCGCCCGGATGGGGAACGCGTCGGCCAGCCGGATGATCGGGTAGCCCACCATCTGGCCGGGACCGTGGAAGGTCACCGAGCCCCCCCGGTCGACCTCGATGCACTCGGCGCCCAGGGCGCGGAGAGCCGCCGGGCCCTCCCCGAGGTGGGCGGCCTGGGCATTGCGTCCCACCGTGTACACCGGCGGATGCTCGAGGAGGAGCAGACAATCCCGTATCTCGCCGGCCGCCCGGGCGGCGGCGAGCGAGCGCTGGAGCTGCCAGGCGTCGCGGTAGGGGACGGTCCCCAGCCAGAGCCGCCGCAGTCCCCGGGACGCGGGCGTCACCGGCCCCGCCTCAGACCGCTGCCGTGGCCGCCAGCACCTGGCCGGCGGCATGGTAGCTGGAGCGGACCAGCGGCCCGGACTCCACGTGGTCGAAGCCCAGGGCGAGGCCGTGCGCACGGAGCGCGGCGAACTCGTCCGGATGCCAGAAGCGGACCAGCGGGTGGTGCTTGAGGGTGGGCCGGAGGTACTGGCCGATGGTGACGATCTCCACCCGGTGCGCGCGCAGGTCCGCGAGCAGGCGGTGGACCTCCTCGAGCTCCTCACCCAGGCCCACCATCAGGCCGCTCTTGGTCTTCGACTCGGGCGCCATCTCCTTGGCGGCGCGGAGCACGGTGAGGGACCTTCGGTACCCCGACTTCGGCCGCACCCGCGGGTAGAGGCGGGCCACCGTCTCCATGTTGTGGTTGAAGATCTCCGGCTTCTCGGCGAGAACCGCGCCGACCGCGTCGAGGTCGCCCTGGAAATCGGGGGTGAGCACCTCGACGCTGGTGCCCGGCGACTGGCGGCGGATCTCCCGGATGGTGGCCGCGAAGATCGAGGCCCCGCCATCGGCCAGGTCATCGCGGTCGACGGAGGTCACCACCGCGTGGCGCAGCCCCATCCGGGCCACCGCCTCGCCGACCCGGCGGGGCTCGTCGGCGTCGACGTCACCGCCCCGGCGGCCGCTCTTCACGGCGCAGAAGGCGCAGGCCCGGGTGCAGGTGTCCCCCAGGATCATGAAGGTGGCCGTGCCCGAGTTCCAGCACTCCCCGACGTTGGGGCAGCGGGCCTCCTCGCAGACCGTGACCAGCCGCTTCTCCCGCATCAGCGACGAGAGCTGGGTGACCCCCTGCCCGACCGGTGCCCGGACCGTGAGCCAGGGCGGCCGCCGGTCCACCCCCTCGGGAAGGAGCCGCTGCCAGGTGGGCCGAGAGTCCACCCGCGGAGTGGATGAGTTCGGGGCTCCCACGGGCACGAGCGGGATCTGCTTCATGACCTCGTGCCACTCTACCAGGCGTTCCGGCCGCTCCCCGGCGCCGGCGGCCGCCGCGGCGAGGCGCCACCCCGCCGGACGATGGGGCCCGACGGGACCCGACCCGACATCCCCCGGGCCAACCCTGCACAATCCTCTGTCATGGCCACTGTCGAAATTCCCGTCAACGAGCCGGCCCAGTCGTACGCGCCGGACACCCCGGAGCGGCAGCGCCTCCAGCGCGCCCTCGCCGAGATCGAGACCTCGGCGCCACTCGACCTACCCATGCACATCGGAGGGCAGACCGTCGAGGGCACGGGGGGCAGCCTGCCGGTGCACGCCCCCCACCGGCACGCCCAGGAGCTCGGGCGGGCCGGCCAGGCGACCGTCCCCGCCGTCGAGGCCGCGGTCGCCGCCGCCCTGGAGACGAGCCGCGACTGGGCCCACACCACCCTGGAGGAGCGGGCCGCCGTCTTCCTGCGCGCCGCCGACCTGCTCTCCGGGCCCTGGCGCGAGCGGATGAACGCGGCCACCATCCTCGGCCAGAGCAAGTCCGTCTACCAGGCGGAGATCGATGCCGCCTGCGAGCTCATCGACTTCTGGCGGTTCAACGTCCACTTCGCCTTCAAGCTCCGCGAGGAGCAGCCGGTCAGCTCGAAGGGGGTCTGGAACCGCACCGAGCTGCGCCCGCTCGAGGGGTACGTGGTCGCGATCACGCCATTCAACTTCACCTCGATCTGTGGGAACCTCCCGACGGCGCCAGCCCTGATGGGCAACACGGTGGTCTGGAAGCCGTCGGTGACCTCGATGCTCGCGTCCAGCACCATCATGGAGCTGCTCGAGGCGGCGGGCCTGCCCCCCGGGGTCATCAACATGGTGACCGGCCACGGCGCGGGCGTCCTCGACGCCGCCATCGCCCACCCGAGCCTGGCCGGGATCCATTTCACCGGCTCCACCGAGACCTTCCGGGGACTCTGGCGCCAGGTGGCCGGCAGCCTCGGCACCTACCGCACCTACCCGCGGCTGGTCGGCGAGACCGGCGGCAAGGACTTTGTCATCGCCCACGAGAGCGCCTCCCCGGAGGCGCTGCTGGTCGGGCTGCTGCGCGGCGCCTTCGAGTACCAGGGCCAGAAGTGCTCGGCCTGCTCCCGGGCCTACATCCCCCGGCGCCTCTGGGAGGAGCTGCGCGGGCCGCTCGCCCGCGAGACCGAGGCGATCCCGATGGGGGACCCCACCGACTTCTCGAACTTCATGGGCGCGGTCATCGACGAGCGCGCCTTCCGCAAGCACGAGGCCGCCCTGCGCGACGCCGCCCGGGACCCCGACCTCCACCTGATCGCGGGAGGCGAGTGCGACGACAGCACCGGCTGGTTCGTTCGGCCCACGATCATCGCCACCGACGATCCCCACCACGACCTGATGGAGCGGGAGCTGTTCGGCCCGATCCTCACCGTCTACCCCTATGACAGCGACTGGGAGACGGCGCTGGAGCTGGTCGACGAGACCTCGCCGTACGGGCTGACCGGGGCGATCTTCGCGACCGATCGGCGGGCCATCAACACCGGGATGCGCGCCCTCCGCCATGCGGCGGGCAACTTCTACGTCAACGACAAGCCCACCGGGGCGGTGGTCGGCCAGCAGCCCTTCGGCGGCGCCCGCCAGAGCGGCACCAACGACAAGGCCGGGTCGGCCCTCAACCTGCTGCGCTGGGCCTCGGCGCGCTCGCTCAAGGAGAACTTCGTCCCCGCCACCGACTGGCGCTACCCGCACATGGACACGGACTGACCGGGGCGGACGGAGAGGGCCGCCCTCCGGGTTCACCAACTCGTGGAGGCGGCCGGGGAAACGCGCCAAGGGGTACCTCGGTGCCTCAGACCGGTTGTGGACATCGATGTCCAAAACCGCCGAGCGGCGGTGGTGCCCTCCGGCTCCCTCTCAGGTCCCGCCGCGGTCCTCTCCGGCTCCCCTCAGGTGCCGCCGCGGTCCTCTCCGGCTCCCCTCAGGACCCGCCGCGGTGCCCTCCGGCTCCCCTCAGGACCCGCCGCGGTGCCCTCCGGCTCCCCTCAGGACCCGCCGCGGTGCCCTGCGGCTCCCCTCAGGAGCCAGCCAGGGAGCGGCGGACGTACTCCTCGAAGCTGGTGGGCGGCCGGCCCAGCAGCCAGCCCAGGACGTTGGGGTTGCCGGTGATCCCGTAGCGTCCGTAATGGTCGAAGAGGCGGACCATGGCGTCGCTCCGCCAGTCGTCCTCCTCGGACGGCGGCGCGCCGGAGGCGGCTCGATCGGCCGCGCCGGCGGGACCGGCCCCCGCTGCCGCAGGATGAGTGCCGGCACCGAGGGTTCGGCCGGCCGGCACCTGCTCAGGCACCACCGTCCGGCCGGAGACCGACTCGATGACGGCGGCGAGTTGACGGGCATCAGGTAGTCGCTGCCACAGAGCTCATAGGTGGCGTAGTGGTGCCTGGGGTCGCCGACGACCAGCGCCGCCGCCTCGGTGACGTCGTCGAGGTCCACGTGCTGCAGCGGCGTGTCGAGGTCGAACGGCTGGGTCAGCACGCCCCTCTCCACCACCCGCCGGACGTCGATGTTCTGCATGTAGTGCATCGGCTGGAGGATGGTGAAGGGGATCCGGGAGAGCAGCACCATCCTCTCGACCGCCAGCTTCGCTTGGTGGTTGAGCAGCGGCTCGAGCTGGGGATGGGTCACCGAGAACTGCACGAAGTGGCGCACGCCGGCGCGTCGCGCGGCGCTCACCACCGCGTGGCCCATCTCCGCCTCCCGGGGGTGCATCGGGGGCCCGATGTGGATCAACGCCTCCACGCCGGCGACCGCCGCCGCCACGGCTGCGGGGTCGAGCATGTCGCCGGTAACCGTCTCCGCGGCCCCCAGCTCACCCAGCCCGGCAACGCCCGGAGCGATGTCGAAGGCGCGTACCGGATGCCCTCTCCGGACGAGGGCGGAGATGAGGCTGCGGCCGGTCCGCCCCGCGGCGGCGGTGACCAGGATCATCCCGGGTCCGCCGGGGTGGCCACCCCGTGGCCGCCCACCCAGCCGGGCGTGGGAGCGAGGGGGCGGGCCAGTCCGCCCGACCACGGATCGTCGCCACCGGGAACGATCGACCGCGGCGGAGGGCCGACCATCACGTGCGCCTCGCCCGTCTCGATGGCGAAGGCGATGGCCGCGGCGACCAGTTCGGGGGGATCGGCCGGGAGGCGACGCGCGCCGCCCCCCGCGAACGAGCCGGCGCGGAGGCTCTGGTGGAACTCGGTGGCGGTCACCGACGGGTACACCACCGACACCGTCACCCCGGAGTTGGCGAACTCGATCCTTCCGACCTGGGAGAGGAGGTTCAGGGCGGCCTTGGTGGCGGAGTACCCGCCGAGTCCCGGGAAGAGGCGGAGCGAGGTCGCCGAGCTGACGTTGACCATGGTGCCGCCACCCTGGGCGCGCATGGCGGGCAGCACCGCCTGCATCGCGGTCAGCGGAGCGACGACGTTCAACTCGAAGACGGCGCGCAGGTCGTCCGCGCGCAACTCGGTCAGCGGCACGTGCAGCCCCTGACCGGCGTTGTTGACCAGGATGTCGACACGCCCATGGAGCTCCAGGCAGCGGGTAACCATCCGTCCGATCTGAGCGGGATCCGTGACGTCGGTCCGGACCGCCACCGCCCCCGGCAGCTCAGCGGCGAGAGCCTCGATCCGCTCCATCCGCCGGGCGGCGAGCACCACGCGCGCCCCGCGCTCCGCCAGCAGCCGCGCGGTGGCCGCTCCGATGCCCGACGAGGCACCGGTCACGATCGCGACAGCGCCGTCGATCTCCATCAGCATGCTCCACGGGTTCGACCCTCAGCTCGCCGCTACTGTACGTCGGACCCCCGGCCTTCCCGGGCGGGTCCTGCCCTGGTCGTGTCGGATCAGTGACCGCTCCCTCCGATCGAGGTGGCGATGAGGAAGACGATCAGCACGAGGAGCACCACCGCCAGGGCCAGTCCCAGGTTCGAGCGCCAGCCCCGGGCGTTCACGGACAGGGCACCGGGAGCGAACAGCTCGCCTCGTGCCGCAGCTGGCCCGGGGTCAGAGCAGGGTGGCGCTCTCGTCCAACCCCTCGAGCTGACCCTTGACGTCCTGCAGGAATCGCGCCGCCTGCAGGCCGTCGTTGATCCGGTGGTCGAAGCTCATGCCCAGGTTCATGATCGGCCGGATGGCGATCATGTCGTCGATCACGACGGGCCGCTTGACCACCGCGTCCATGGTGAGGATCGCCGCCTGCGGCTGGTTGATGATCGCCTGGGTCATCACCGCCCCCAGGGCCCCGGTGTTGTTGAGGGTGAAGGTGCCGCCCTGGATCTCGTCGAGCTTGAGCCGGTTGGCGCGGGCGCGGTTGCCCAGGTCGGTCATGGCCTGGGCCAGGCCGGCGACGCTCAGCCGGTCGGCGTTGCGCAGCACCGGCACCACCAGGTTCTCCTCCAGGGCGACGGCGATGCCGAGGTGGATGTCGTGCTTGAGCACCAGCCCCGCTTCGCTCCACTGGGCGTTGAAGGTCGGCCGCCGCTGCAGGGCCTCGACCACCGCCCGGGCCACGAACGGCAGGTAGGTGAGCGAAATCCCGTAACGCTCCTTGAACGCGGCCCTGCTCCTCTCGCGCAGGCGGACCACCCGGGACATGTCGACTTCGACCATCAGCCAGGCATGGGGCGAGGTCTGGCGACTGCGGACCATGTGGTCGGCGATCGCCCGCCGGATCGAGGTCATGGGCAGGAGCTGGTCGCCCTCCTCGGTGTCGGCGGACTGCGCCGGGAAGGCGGCCGACGGTGCCAGGGTGGGGGCGGGGGCGGGGGGCGCTGACGCTGCCGGGACCGGGAAGCCCGCGGAGGGAGCGGGGGCGGCGGCGAACGCGGCCGCTCCGGCGGGCAGCGCTCCCGGAGCGGCCGGCGCCGGAACGGGGCCCGCGACGGCAGGTGCCACAAGCGGTGCCGGCGCAGGTCCGGCGGCACGGGCGGCGGCGTCCCGCCGCTGCACGTACTCGAGCACGTCCTTCTTGGTGACCCGACCGCCGATGCCCGAGCCGGCGACCTCGCCGACGTCGACGCCGTGCTCGCGGAGGAGCATCCGGACGGCCGGGGTCACGTGACCGTGGCCCGCCGGGACACCGGCACCGTTGGCTCCGGGAGCCGCGGAGGCGACCGGCGAGGCCTCGCTGGCGGCAGCGGGGAGGACGGTGGCCGGGGAACCGAACGGGACCGGCTGGACGGGCTGGGTGGCCGCCGATCCGACCGGGACGGGCTCAGCGGCGGGAGCCGGCTGCTGGGCCGGCAACGGCTGCGGCGCGTAGACCGCGGCGGCCGGCTCGGGGGAGGCAGCCGGAGGCGCGGGCACCACGGGGGCGGCGGGCTCGGAGGCTGCGGGTGCCACCGTGGCGGGGGCCGCGGCGCCCTGCTCGATGGTGCAGATCGGCTGACCGACGCTGATCACCGAGCCCTCCGGGGCGATGATCTCGCCGAAGGTGCCGTCGGCGGGCGCCGGGATCTCGGCGTTGACCTTGTCGCTCGCCACCTCGGCGATCGACTCGTACCGGGCCACCGGCTCGCCGGACTTCTTGAGCCAGCGGGCGATGGTCCCCTCGGTGACCGACTCCCCGAGCTGGGGCATGCTGACCGTCAGTGCCACGTGGGTGGGCTCCTCGCTACCTTCGTCGGATGGGTTCAGTGCTCCGGACGGAGCGGATGGAATCAGTACTCCGCCAGGCTGCGGAGCTTGGCCTCGAGCTTGTCGACGTCCACCAGGTAGGCGTCCTCCAGCGGCTTGGCGAAGGGCATCGCCGGGACCTCGGGACCGCCGATGCGCATCACCGGAGCATCAAGGTACTCGAAACACTCCTCGGCGACGATGGCCGCAACCTCGCTGCTCACCGAGACCGCCAGGTTCGCCTCCTGGGCGATCAGCACCTTGCCGCATCTCCGGGCGCTCTCCACGATCGAGGCGCGGTCGAGGGGCCGCAGCGAGCGGAGGTCCACCACCTCGACCGAGAAGCCGTCCTCGGACAGCCGCTCGGCGGCATGCAGGGCGGTGTCGACCATCAGCCCGTAGGTGAAGACCACGATGTCCTCGCCGGCGCGGGCAACCCGGGCCCGACCCAGCGGGACGGTGTACTCGTTTTCGGGGACCTCGCCCTTGACCGACCGGTACGCCCGCTTGTGCTCGAAGTAGAGCACGGGGTCGGGGTCGCGGATCGCCGTCACCAGCATCCCTTTGGCGTCGTACGGGTTGGAGGGCACCACCACCCGGAGCCCGGGCACGTGGCAGAACATCGCCTCCAGCGACTGGGAGTGGTACAGCGCGCCATGGACACCGCCCCCGAACGGGGCCCGGATGACCACGGGCACGTGCCAATCGTCGTTGCTGCGGTAGCGGACCTTGGCGGCCTCGCTGACGATCTGGTCCACCGCCGGCAGGATGAAGTCCTGGAACTGGATCTCGGCGATCGGCCGCATGCCGTTGAGGGCGGCGCCGATGCAGACCCCGACGATGCAGGACTCGGCGAGCGGGGAGTCCATCACCCGCCACTCACCGAACTCGCGCTGCAGTCCCTCGGTCACCCCGAAGACGCCGCCCTTGGCGCCGACGTCCTCACCGAAGACCATCACCCGATCGTCGCGGCGCATCTCGTCGCGGATCCCCTCGCGGATCGCCTCGAGGTAGCTCCTCACCGCCATCAGCCGTCCCCCAGGACGTGGAGGAGGATGGTGGCGGGGTCGGCATCGGCCGCCGCCTCCGCCTCCGTGGTCGCCAGGTCGAGCTCGGCCAGGAGCTCGGCCCGCATCGCCGCCTCCGCCCGCGAGGTGAGCACCCCCAGCTCGGCCAGGCGGCGCGCGTAGTTCACCAGGCAGTCGTTGCGGCGATCGGTCTCCAGCGCCTCCTCGGTGCGGTAGCGGCGCTGATCGTCGTCGGAGCTGTGCGAGGTGAGCCGTTGCACCTTGGCGTCGATCAGGGTCGGCCCCCGGCCCGCCCGGGCCCGGTCGATCGCCTCGCCGCACTGCTGGTAGCTGGCGACCGGGTCGGCACCGTCGACCACCACCCCGGGGATGCCGTATCCGGCCGCCCGGTCCGCGACGTCATGGGTGTTCATCTGCTTGGAGGCCGGCACGCTGATGGCGAGGCCGTTGTTCTCAACCAGGAAGACCACCGGCAGGTCGTGGATCGCGGCGAAGTTCAGGGCCTCGTGGAAGTCCCCCTCGCTGGTGGCGCCCTCCCCGGTGGTCGCCACCGTCACCGCGTCCTCGCCCCGGATCTTGGAGGCGAGCGCGACTCCGGTGGCGTGAATCAGCTGGGTGGCCACCACCGACCCGGAGCTGACGATATTGAGCCGCCGGCTGCTGTAGTGCGCCGGCATCTGGCGGCCACCGGTGCTGGGATCGGCGGCCTTCGCGAAGGCGGCCAGCAGATGGTCGCGCGGGGTCATCCCCAGCACCAGCGAGAGGGCGAGATCGCGGTAGTAGGGGGCAACCCAGTCGACACCCGGGCGGAGGTGCATGCCGAGCCCCACTTGGATCGCCTCCTGGCCCATCCCCGAGACCCAGAAGGGCACCACCCCCTGGCGGTTGAGCAGCCAGATCCGCTCATCCAGGAGGCGGGCCCGAAGCATGTGCCGGTACATCGCCCTCAGGGTCCCGGCATCGATGCCGGTCACCCCTCGGACGTCCCTGTTGGCAACTACCACCCCTTCTCCTCCGGTGAGGCTGCGGGCCCGACCAATGCTGCTGCCGGCACGCCCGGCTCGCCCTCGCCGTCAGGGGCGGGGGAACGGTGCCACATTCCGAAGCCGGCTGGGCGCTCCTGGTTTCGGCCGGCTGCGGGAGACGGAGAGCAGGGCTCGGCCGCTCACATGTGGATCGGCTCGCCCCCGGCCGCGAGCGCGGCCTCCATGATTATCTCGCTCACGGTCGGATGGGGGGCAATGGCCCGGCCCATCTCGAACGGGGTGGCCTCGAGCAGGCCGCCCAGCGCCGCGGCGTAGATCAGCTCGGTGACCTCGGGCCCGATCATGTGGACGCCGAGGACGGTGCCGTCCGCCCCGGCCACGAGCTTGCAGAAGCCCCGCTCCCCCCAGATGATCGAGCGGCCGTTGGCGGTGAGCGGGAAGACCCCGGTGCTCACCTCGTGCCCGGCCGCCCGGGCCTCCTCCTCGGAGAGCCCGATCGAGGCGATCTGGGGGGTGCAGTAGGTGGTCCGGGGGACCAGGTTGGGGTCGAGCGGGTGAGGACCGCGGCCGGCGATCACCTCAGCCGCGATGATCCCCTCGTGGCTGCCCTTGTGGGCGAGCAGGAAGCCGCCGATCACGTCCCCGATGGCGTACACCCCCTCCTGGGCGGTGCGCAGATCGGGGCCGGCGCGGACGAATCCCCGCTCCAGCTCCACGGCCGTGGTCTCCAGGCCGATCTCCTCGGTGTTGGGGGTGCGGCCGATGGCGATCAGCAGCACCTCGGCGCGGAGCCTCTCCTCCGCCCCGCCGTGGGTGACCGACACCTCCACCCCCTGCTCCCCGCGCCGGATCGAGCCGAGGTCCAGGGTCGCGCCGACCAGACAGCGGATCCCCCGCGCCTCGAAGTGCTTGGCCAGCTCGACGCCGATGGCCCGGTCCTCGAGCGGCACCAGACGGTCGAGCATCTCCACCACGGTCACCTCGGCCCCGCAGCTCCGCCAGAACGAGGCGAACTCGACGCCGACGGCACCCGCGCCCAGCACGATGGCCGAGGCCGGGACGTGGTCGAGCGCGAGCGCGTGGTCGGAGGTCAGCACCACCCGCCCGTCCGCCTCGGCACCCGGTACCTGCTTGGGGCGGGAGCCGGTGGCGATGACGATCGACCCGGCCTCGACATCGACGTCGCCGCTCTGGCCCCCACCGACCCGCACCCGGCGCGGGCCCGCCAGGCAGCCGCGACCGCGCACCACCTCGATGCGGTTCTTCTTCATCAGGTACTCGACGCCCCGATGGAGCTGGCCGACGACCTGGTCGCGATTCCTGACCACCTGCGCGTAGTCGAGCTCGACCCCGCTGACCCGGACCCCGACCCGGCCACCCTGGCGCGCCTGGTCGAGGACGAAGGCCGACTGCAACAGGGCCTTGGTCGGGATGCAGCCACGATGGAGGCAGGTGCCCCCGAGCTTGTCCTCCTCCACCACGGCGGTGCGGAGCCCGAGCTGGGCAGCCCGGATCGCACCCACGTACCCGCCCATGCCCCCACCCAGGAAGGCGACGTCATAGCTGCCCGTCATTGCCTCGGCAGTATATTCACGCCGACGTGAGCGGCCACCCGTGAACACCCCGGAGATCGTGCTGGTCCTCGCCGGGCTGCTGATCGGGGTCGGGGTCGGCTACGACGCCGAGCGCTGGGACCGCGACGTCAACGCCTGGAGCCTGATCGGAGCCGTCTTCAGCGTGCTCGGGCTGGCCGCCTGGCTGGTGGTCCGCCACCAGGAGGCGGAGCACCGGCGAGCCACCGGTGAGGAGCTGCCTCCGCGGATGCGACGCTGGCTGCGCCTCCGCCGCCAGGCCCGCTCCGCCGGCTGAGGGCCGGCCGCCGGGCCGCCCGGGCAGCGCCGCACCGGCGTCGGCGCCCCGATCGGGGCGCCCCCGCAGGGCCACACCGGCGGCACCGCCCGCTCGGCGGCTGAGGCCCGGCCGGGGTCAGCCACCCTGCCCGGCGATCGCCAGGGCGGCCTGCAGCTGGGGATCCTGGGAGGGCGCGGCCGATTGCGCCTCCAGGGTGAAGAGATCATCCGGGTCCGGCAGCGACACCACATGAGCCGGGGTGATCCCGGTCCCGTCGATGCTCTCGCCGTCGGGGCCGTACCACTTCTCCACGGTGAGGTGCAGGTCGCTGCCGTCGGGGAGGGGAAAGTCCAGCTGCACCGAGCCCTTGCCGTAGGTGGTCTCCCCGACCACGGCGGCCCGGTGGTAGTCGCGGAGCGCCGCGGTGACGATCTCGGAGGCCGAGGCGGTGCCCCCGTCCACCAGGACCACCAGGGGGATGGAGGGGGCGAGACCCCCCGATTGGATCTGATCGTGGATCACCGTCTGGGCGCTCGAAGGCTGTCCCTGGAGATCCATCCGGCCGCGCCGGACGACCACGTCCTGCTCGCTGCCGTGGCGGGTGAGGAACTGGCTGGCCAGGGTCACCGCCGCGCTGACGTAGCCACCGCCGTTGCCGCGCAGGTCCAGGACCACCGCGGTGGCGCCGGCCGCGAGACCGCGCTTGAGCTGGGCGACCGCGTCCTGCCCGGTGTCCTCACCGAAGCTGGTGACCTGGAGGTCGAGCACCGTGCCGAACATCCGGCTGTCGACGGTGGGGATCTGGAGATTGGCCCTGGTCACGGTGAAGGAGAGCTGCGCGCCCCCGCGATCGACGGTGAGGGTCACCTGGGTGCCCGCGGACCCGTCGATCAAACCCGAGGCGCCATCGATCTGCTGGTTCAGCGAGCCCAGGCTGGCGACCTGGGTCCCGTCCACCGCCACCAGCACGTCGCCGTCGCGCAGCCCCGCGTGCTCGGCCGGCTGGCCGTGCAGGACGTCCTCGACCGCGAGCTCGGTGGGGCTCTGGTCGGAGGGGCAGAGGGTCGCGCCGGCGCAGCGCTCCTCGAGCGCGATCCCGATGCTGCCGCTGCGATCCTGGTTGACGGCGGCGGTGAACTGCTGGTATTGGCTCTTCGTGAAGTAGGCGCTGAAGCGATCGTGATAGGTGCTGTCCAGCGCCTGCACCAGGGCCGCCTCGCCGGCCTCGGTGCCGAGGCTGGCGGGGACGCCGCGGAGCACGTAGTTGCCCTCGATGTCCTGCCAGGCCGCCAGCAGGGAGGTCTGGTCGAGACCGCCGAAACGGGGGTAGATGGCCGCCAGGCTGCTGCCAAAGGGGATGGCGCCGAGGTTCTGGACCAGCAGCCCGCCCAGGTAGAGGCAGACCACGGCCACCACGGCGTGGCTCCAGAGGCCGGCGTGAGGCCGGGGGAAACGGCGCCGGGGGGCGGGCTCGGTGGCCGGGTCGCCGGCGAGGGTGTCGCCGTCCTCCGCTGGTGCCGGCCCCTCCTCCGCTGGTGCCGGCCCCTCCTCCGCTCGCGCCGGCCCCTCCTCCCCCGGTCCGGGTGGGACGGTCACACGTGCAGGAACCGGCGCACCCCCAGGAAGCTGCCGAAGCCCCCCAGGGCGGCGCCGAACACCACCAGCAGCAACACCAGCGCGGTGAGGAAGGGCCCGTCGAAGCTCACCCCGAGGAAGGCCTGAGTATTGGCCTGATCGAGCACGAACCTGTAGGCGAGGGCGACAATGGTCGCCCCGAACGCGGCCGCCAGCACGCCTCCGAACACCCCCTCGAGGATGAACGGCCAGCGCACGAACCAGTCACCCGCCCCCACCAGCTTCATGATCTCGATCTCGGTGCGCCGGATGTACACCGCGGTGCGGATGGTGTTCATGATGATCACCAGGCTGATCACTCCGAGCACGATCGAGAGGATGGCCCCGACCCACACCGTCCAGGTGATCACCGTCTTGAGCACCGGTATCACGTGCGGGCTGTAGTCGGTGGCCGACCCGCTGCTGGTGTCGACGATGGGGAGCGACTTGGCCAGCGTGTTGAGCTGGGTGAGGTCGTTGAGGTTGCGGACGTGCAGGTCGATGGAGGCCGGCAGTGGGTTGCTGCCCAGGGTGTTGATCGCCGACTGGAGCTGGAGCCCGCGCTGCTGGGCGAGGATCACCGCCTCGTCCTTGGTGGTGAAGCTGACCCCATTGACCCGCGGATCGTGGGCGAAGCGCTGCTCGTAGTCGGCGATGGTGCGCATCGGCAGCGAGTCCTGGAGGTAGATGTGGATCTCGTCGGCCTGCGCCTCCTGCTGGTTGAGGATGGCGTCGACGGTGTGGGTGAGCAGGATGGTGCCACCCACCAGCAGCATGATCAGGCCCATCGTGAAGACGCCGGCCATGGAGACGGCCAGGTTGCGGGTGAAGTTCTGACCGGCCGCGACCAGGGCGAACCTGACCGACGCCAGCAGCCCTCTCATATGGTGGCCTCGCCCTCGCGGAGGTAGCCGCCCTCGGCCTCGTCACGGACCACCCGGCCGGAGTCGATGGCGATCACCCTTCTCCGGCAGAGGTCGACGATCTCGCGGTTGTGGGTCGCCATCAGCACCGTGGTGCCGCGGTGGTTGATCTGGAGCAGCAGCTGCACGATGCCCCACGAGGTGTCGGGGTCGAGGTTGCCGGTGGGCTCGTCGGCCAGGAAGATGCGCGGCCGGTGGACCAGGGCGCGGGCGATCGCGACCCGCTGCTGCTCGCCACCGGAGAGCTCGTCGGGGAACTTGGTGAGCTTGTCCTCGAGCCCGACGATCCAGAGCGTCTCCTCCACCTTCTCCTTCATGTGGCGCTGGCCCGGTCGGGTGACCTGGAGGGCGAAGGCGACGTTCTGGGCCACCGTCAGCTTGGGCAGGAGCTTGTAGTCCTGGAAGACGATGCCGAACTTGCGGCGCAGCTTGGGGAGCCGCCGGCGGCTCATCCGGGTGGTCTCGTGGCCGTCGATGAAGATCCGCCCGCTGGAGGCCGCCTCCTCGCGGATGAGCAGGCGGACCAGGGTGGTCTTGCCCGACCCGCTGGCCCCGACCACGAAGCAGAAGTCGCCCTGGTAGATGGCGAGGTCGACGTCGCGGATCGCCTCGGTGCCGTTGGCGTAGGTCTTGCTGACCCCGTGGAAGGAGATCACCGGCCGCTGACCCGGGTCCGGCCTCTGGCCCACCTCGGGTGGCATCACCGCCGCAAGGCTCACCGCCCGGATCCTCCGAGGGGGGCGGCGATCCGGCGATCCGGCGACCTGCGGCTGCGCCCGGGGGGCGCGCTCGCGACGAGCATCCGTGGAAGGGTCATGGGGATGTCACGTTCCGATCGTTGAGCGGAGCTGCACCCGGGGGATCGGGAGGCCGGGAGGGCCCGGACGGGGTGGCTGGGGGACGTGGGGTGGGTCGACGACCCGATGCGGGACCGACCGAGTATAGCCGTGGCGCCGGGGCGGTGGGACGGGTCGAAGGACCTCAGGTCCCGGGTGACCGAGGGTGCCCGCCCGGAGGCTACTGGGGCGTCCGTGCGTCCGCCTCGCCCGCCGCCCAGCGGAGGTAGGCCACCTGGAAGGAGTTGATGTCGCCGTCCAGCACCGCCTGGACGTTGCCCACCTCGTGGCCGGTCCGGTGGTCCTTGACCATGGTGTAGGGGTGGAGCACGTAGGAGCGGATCTGCGAGCCCCATTCGGCCGGGAGCGACTCCCCCTTGAGCTCGCTGATCCGTTCGGCGTGCGCGGCCTGGGCCACCGCCAGCAGCCGGGAGCGCAGCACCCGCCAGGCGACGTCGCGGTTCTGGTGCTGGGAGCGCTCGTTCTGACAGGTGACCACGATCCCGGTCGGGATGTGGGTCAGGCGGACCGCCGACGAGGTCTTGTTGACGTGCTGGCCACCCGCACCGCTGGAGCGATAGACGTCCTCGCGCACGTCCTTGGGGTCAATCTCCACGGTGACGTCGTCCTCGACCTCGGGGGTCACCTCCACCAGAACGAAGCTGGTGTGGCGGCGGTGCGCGGAGTTGAAGGGGCTGAGCCGGACCAGGCGGTGGACGCCCCGCTCCGACTTGAGCAGGCCGAAGGCGCGCGGCCCCGCCACCCGGATGGTGGCCGACTTGATGCCCGCCTCCTCACCCTCGGACTCCTCGATGAACTCGACCGCCATCCGGTGGCGCTCCGCCCAGCGGAGGAACATCCGGAGCAGCATCTCGGCCCAATCCTGGCTGTCGGTCCCCCCCGCCCCGCTCTTCACCGAGAGCAGGGCCGGGTTGTCGGTGTAGGGATCGCTGTAGAGGAGGTCGACCTCGCGGGCACCCAGCTCCTCCTCGATCTCGTCGATCTCGGTGGTCAGCTCGGCGACCATGACGGGGTCGGCGCCGGACTGGCCGCCGTCGGCCTCATCCCCCATCAGGTCGGCCAGGTCGCGGGCGTCGGCGACCCGGCGGCTGAGCGTCTCCCAGCCGGTCAGCTCCTCCCGGATGTGGGAGAGCTCCTGGGTCAGCGCGGCGGCGCGGCGGGGATCGTCCCACAGCGCTGGATCGGCGACCTGGGCCTCCAGCTCGCCCACGCGCGAGCGTCGACCATCGAGGTCAAAGGTGGCCCTGTAGCTCGGCTACACGGGCTGCGACCTCCCTGGCTCGTACCGACAGCTCGCTCATGGCGGGGTGGAGTGTAGCCGGTGGGTGACGGAGGGACGGCGGAGGGCTGCAGCGAGGAACGCGACGCCGCGAACCTCAGTCGAGGTCGCGGAAGCGACGGCCGTGCTTGACGGCGTTGCGCACCCCGGCGATCAGGTCCTCGGTCGGGGTGTCCTTGAGCAGGTAGCCGACCGCACCGGAGCGGAGCGCCTCCTTGACCCGCTCCTTGCCGGAGAAGGAGGTGAGCATCAGCACCCGGGTATCGGGGCACGACTTGAGCAGGAAGCGGGTGGCATCCATGCCGTCCATGTTGGGCATGGAGAGATCCATGAGGACGATGTCGGGCTCGTGCTTGAGGCTCATGGTGACCGCCTCGACCCCGTCCGAGGCCAGCCCGACGACCTGGATGTCCTCGGTCCGGTCGAAGATGTCGGCCAGGCCCTGCCGGACCACGGGATGGTCGTCGACGATGAGGAGGCGGATCTTGCCGCTGCTGCCCATGACCTGAAAACCTCTCGTGAGCGCTACCGTCCCCAATTCCGGCAGCCGCATTGTAGGGGCCCGAATGTGCCGATCAGCCGGGCCGTCACGCGGGAGCGACCGGACCGTGCTCCGCCCTTCACCGGGGCGGCCCGGTCGGTGAGGTCAGCGGCCGGAGGCGGCCGGCGCCCGGGAGCGCGGTTTCCGTGGCCGCGAGCCTCTGGCGTCAAGCTCAGGCGTCTCGAGGCCGTCCCCACCACCACCCGCCATCACCGCTTGCCCATCGACGCCCGGGCGGGACCCGGGAGCAGCGGTGACCGTCGCTTCGTCACCGTCGGTCGGCTCCTCAGCGACCGTCGGCGGGAGCATCGGAACCGACATCTCCACCCGGGTGCCCTTCCCCCGAGCGGAGGTGACCGAGAGCTCGCCGCCCCCGTCGCGAGCGGTCTGGGCGAGCAGGCCGAGCCCGGCGTGGCCCTTCTTGCGCTGTTCGGCACGCTCGGCCGCCGAGAAGCCACGGCCGTCATCCCGGATCGACACCAGCAGCCGGTCACTCTCGGTGCGGACCGCGACCCACACGGTGTGGCACTCGGCGTGCTTGACCACGTTCCGGAGCGCCTCCTGGATCACCCGGTAGGCGAGCCGCTGCTGCCGCTGGTCGAGCGGCTCCTCCGTGCACTCAAGGACCCAGGAGATGTGGTCGCGGTCGAGCCTGCTCAGGAGCTGCCGGAGCGCCGACGAGAGGCCCTCCTCGTCGAGGAGGGGGGGCGCCAGCTCGACCATGAGCGTCCTCAGCTCGCGAACGGCCTCGGCGGCGAGGTTCCGCGTGTAGTTGAGGAAGGTCTCGACGCCCTCACGGGAGGAGATCGACGGGTCGCCGTCGGCAAGACGGCCCAGCATTGCGCTGGAGCGGAACAGGAGCCCCGACACGTCCTGGATGACGCTGTCGTGGAGGTCGGCGGCGATCCTCTTGCGCTCCACCTCGGAGGCGTCGCCCGCCCGCCGGAGCGCACTGGCGGCCACCCGCGACGCCCTGGCCTCGCGACGGAGAGCCTCCGCCTCGCGCTCCTGCGCTCGAGCCTGGGCGTGTGCGCGCCGAGCTAGCGCCACCATCGACGCCTGAACGATCGCGAGCGGCAGGAGCAGGGTCACGATTCCCCACGTCCCCTCGGCGCGGTTGAGGTAGATCGCCGCAGATGCCGTGACGCCAAAAGGAACCACCACGGGAAGCGACTGGGCCAGGTTGAGACCCCAGCCTCGGACAGAGGCGGGCTCGTGCGCCAGCCACAGGGAGATCATCAGCACCACCCGGTTGACGATCCCCTCGCTCAGGGCTCCCGCGACGCCAGCGACCGCCAAGGCGAGTGGGCTGGGGTGGGCACCGGCCACCCAATGGAACGTCGCCCAGGCTGAGGCGTCTGCCAGGAAATGGTTCGAGATGTTCGCGGCTGTTCGAAACGCCCCCGGCTTCCTGCGTGGCACCACCCCCAGGGACTCGGCCACCGCCATCGTCAGGATCGCGGGGGGGCCCACCGTGAAGCTGAAGGCGAGATGGAAGAAGCCCGAGGCCGCCCAGCGTGCCTGAACCCCCCCGAAGCTGGGGACCGCATACGCAGCCATGCCGAGGACGAGCGCCCCGGCGAGGATGGCCGCAGCCCAGTTCCCCGACCAAGGCATGGCCGTCGCCGCGACTGCCACGGCGGCAACCCACGTGAGCGAGACGAAGCCCACCAGCGCCATTCCCAGTCTGAGACGAGGGCTGGGGGTCGACGGGGGTAGCGACCACAGCAGGCGGCTCAACCCTCGGAGCCGACCTCGTTCGCCTGCCACAGCCTCACGCTGTTTCGAAGGCATGCGGGAAGCCTACGACCGGCGGGCCGCCTCCACGCACGATGTCACTCGCTCGTGGGCCGCCTGTGGCAATCCCAGCTTGGGCTGCCTACCGCCGAAGCGCCGCTTCGGGCCGACTAACCACCGGAACGTGGCCGCTGCGCGACCCAACCTTCACAAACCATCGTACGTCCTGTCACAATGGGGCCCGCAAGGGCCTGGGTCCCTTGCGATTGATGGGATTGGAGGGCTTGTTGTGGTCCTGACCAACAGCTGGTAGAGACCTAAGTGGCGTCGGCTTGGCCTCAGTGACTGAGGTTGAGCCGTGATGCCGGGTGTCGGCAGCTACTGACTGCCGACACTCACGCGGTGGTGGTTCGAAAGGCGGAAACTACGCCGATGCGTCGGGGCGTGGCCATCCGTTTTCTCGCTGGGGTGGGCGTCTCTGCCTTCGGGGATTGGCTGACGACCTTCGCCCTCGCGGTCGTGCTGTACCAGGACACCCATAGCTACGGGGCGACGGCCGGGTATTTCCTGGTACGCGTGGCGCCCCGTCCGCTCGGCTCGTGGTTGGGCGGCCCGCTGGGCGACCTCGTGAGTCCTCGCCTAGCGATTCTCGGAGCAGCTGTCTCGCAAGGAGCGATCACGGCCGCGATCGCAGTGCCTCTGGCGTCAGGTCACGCACTGTGGTCCGTCTACGTGCTGGCCGGTATCTCCCAACTCATAGGTGGCTCATGGCAGCCGCTGACTGCCGCTGTGATGGCGCGCCTGGCCACGGGGCCGAGCCGCCATGCTCTGAACCTCGCCTACATCCTGCTCATCGGCGGAGCGATGCTGGTGTCGCCCGCCATCGGCGCGCTGCTACTGCCGTCCCTGGGGGCCGTGCCACTCGTCCTTGCCGACGCCGTCACCTTCGGCGTCGCCGCCGCGCTCTTCCTGTCTGTCCCAGCCATACCCGGCGGGGCGGCCCAGCGCGTGAGCCCGCTGGGGGCTGCCTTCGGGGGTTTCGCTGCCGTCATGCGCCAGCGAACTCTCCGCGTCATATTCGTAGGCGCCTTCTCAGCGACGGCCACGATCATCGCCCTCCAGGCAGCTCTCCCCGCACTCGCTTCCGAACGTTTGGGGAGCTCCGCCGACGCTGGGCTTCTCTATGCCTCGGTCGGGCTCGGGAGCGTGGGAGGTTCGTTACTAGCTCTCTGGCGACCCCTCCGACGTCGACAGGTGATCCTCCCTGGCGTGGCCGCCGAGATCGCTGGAGCAGGGCTACTCGCAATCATCGGCCCCCCCGCCGCCGACCTCCTTGTCCTGGCCTTGAGCACGGCCGCGGCAAGCCTGGCTCAGGTGGAGGGCGGGGTGCTCGTCCAGAGCCAAGCCCCGGCAACCGTAGGGCGCATCCAGGGGGCGGTCTCGACGAGCCGCTTCCTGGGTATGGCCAGCGGGGCAACCCTTGCTCTACTGCTCGCCCCGACCGTCACCTGGCAGGTCCTCGTCTTTGCGCTGGGGCTCGGCGGCCTGGTGCTTCTCGGCGTCTCGGCACTCGGCCCGCAGGCCAGCGGGGAGGCGGCGGGATGGGGGGCGTCAGCCAGCCCACTCGCGGACATCCCCGACTGAACGGACTCCGGGGGCGTGCTAGCATCCCCACCGGCTGGATGAGCGGCGGTGGGCCAGGTCGCCGGGGGCCGGGAGGCGAACGAAGCGATCTGGGCGCGGGCCGGCAGGGAGGTGGCGCGCATGGCCACACGGGCAGTCGATCGGGTTCGCGCGGGAGTGACGGGACGCCTCGCCGCCGGGATCGCCGCCTGCCTGCTGGCCGGGGCCGCCGTCAGCGCCTGCGGAGGGATCACCGCGAGCCCGACCGCGCGCGCCTCGACCCCCACGGCCTCGAGCAGCACGGCCTCGGCGGCGCCGCGATCCGCCACCCCAGCCCCCACCGCGGCGACCTCGACCCCGGCGGCCAGGACCGGGAGCTGGTCGACCGCCGTCAGCATCGACGCCGGCCTCGACCTGGTGGCGGTCTCCTGCCCGTCGACCACCGACTGCGTCGCCGTCGACGCCAGCTCGGGGGGGACGGCGACCTCCGGGAACGCCCTCACCTACGACGGCAGCTCGTGGTCGGCGCCCGCCCCCGTCGACCAGCCCAACAGCCTGGTCTCGATCTCCTGCCCCACGGCCGGCTTCTGCGCCGCGGTGGACAGCGCCGGTGATGCGCTGACGTACGACGGGAGCTCGTGGACGCCCTTCACGGGGATTGACACGGTCGGCCAGTTCGAGGCCGTATCGTGCGTCTCCCCGTCGTTCTGCGTCGCCGTGGACAACTCCGGCAACGCGTACACCTTCGACGGATCGGCCTGGTCCAGCCCGGTCCAGGTGGATTCGACCGAAGGCATCCTGACCTCGGTGTCCTGCACCTCGCCGAGCTTCTGCGCGGGCGTCGGCGGCACCGGCGCCTTCACCTTCAACGGCTCCTCGTGGTCCCATGCCACCGGGCTCGGGACCGGTGAGGCCTCCGGCACCGGTCCGCCTGACGGGGTCTCCTGCGCCTCCTCGTCGTTCTGCGTTGCGGTCGGCAGCAACGGTGGCGTCTACACGTACAACGGCAGCTCCTGGTCCACCAGGGCGGACGTCGACGCTATCGACGGGGTCTCCGGTGGCCTCACCGCGGTCTCCTGCCCCACCACCTCCTTCTGCATGGCGGTGGACGAGGACTCGAACCGCTCGGTGATGTTGAGCGGGAGCTCGTGGTCCGCACCTCTCCCGGCCAGCTCCGGGTACGGGCTGGAGGCGGTGTCGTGCCCCTCCACCTCCTTCTGTGTCGCCGTCGACGACAATGCGGACGTGCTGACCTGGCACAGTTGAGGAGATCTCCATGGCCGTCACCGGCGTGCACCTGCTCTTCTTCTCTCCGGAGGCGGAGGCGCTGCGCCAGACCCTCCGCGACGCCTTCGGCTGGTCCCACGTCGACGCCGGTGGCGGCTGGCTGATCTTCACCGCGCCCCCGGCGGAGGTCGGTGTCCACCCCGGTGAGGCGCCGGCCCACGAGATCTCGCTGATGTGCGACGACCTCGAGGCCACCGTCTCCGAGCTGCGCGCCAGGGGGGTGAGGGTGCGGGGCGACCCCGAGGCGCGGCGGTTCGGCCGGGCGGTCACGCTGGTCCTGCCCGGGGAGGTGGAGGTCCTCCTGTACCAGCCCACCCACCCCACCGCGATCGCGACCCCTGCATAGGGCGGCGGTCGGACGGGAGACGGGTCAGCGGGCCGGCTGCCGACGAAGATCGGCTCGGGCGCCAGGACGGGGCTGGGCAACGCCGGGTTCGCGCGAGGGGCGGTTCCCCCCTGGCATGGCTCCGATGACGACGGTGGCGTCCATCTCGTCGAGGCTGGTCACCTCCGCCAGGAGCCCGCTCGCGGTGAGGATCTCCGCGGCCCGCGGGGCCTGCGCCGCGCTCGTCTCGACCAGCAGATGACCGCCGGGGGCCAGCCAGACGGGCGCCTCGGCGGCGACCCGGCGCAGCACGTCGAGGCCGTCGGGGCCTCCGTCGAGCGCCTGACGCGGCTCGTACAGCCGCGCCTCGCGCGGCAGGAGGAGGGGAATCTCATCGGTGGGCACGTACGGGACGTTGGCCACCAGGACGTCGACCCGGCCGCGCAGGCCGGCGGGCAGCGGGTGGTAGAGGTCACCCGCGTGCACCCGACCTCCGACGGTGGCGAGGTTGCGCCGGGCGCACCCCACCGCGGCGGCATCGATCTCGGTGGCGTGCAACTGGACCGAGGGCGACGCCGCCAGCACCGCGGCACCCACTGCACCCGAGCCACAGCAGAGGTCCACCACGATCGCTCCCGGGCGGGTGTGCGCGACCGCCTGAGAGGCGAGGAATTCGGTGCGATGCCGGGGGACGAACACCCCGGGCTCGACCGCCACCCGCAGCCCGCAGAACTCCGCCCACCCGAGGACGTACTCGAGCGGCTCACCGGCGGCACGGCGCTCCACCATCACGGCGAGGTCCTCCGGCGGCGCCGCCGCCGCGATCAGCAGGGCGGCCTCGTCCTCAGCGAAGACGCAGCCGGCGGCGCGGAGGCGGGCGACGACCTCAGGGGGCGGGAGCGGCGCCGGGTCGCGCATCTCCTCCTCCCCACTGGCCGCGGTGTCAGCCGGCGGCCTCCCGGCGGGATGGGCCCGCCCAGGCCAGGTGCAGGCCGCACTCCTTGACCGGGTCATCCTCCCACCACCAGCGCCCGGCGCGCTCGGCCTCGCCCGGCCGGGTTGCCCGGGTGCAGGGCGCGCAGCCGATCGACGTGTAGCCGCGCGCGTAGAGCGCGTGGCGGGGCAGGTCATGGGCGCGGACGTGGTCCCAGACCTCATCGTGGCTCCAGTCCGCGAGCGGGGCCAGCTTGGCGATGCCGCCATGGGCGGGGTCGCGCGCCACCACCGGCGTGGCGGCGCGGCTGCTCGCCTGCTCGCGGCGCAGACCGGTCACCCAGGCGTCGTACCCGCGCAGCGCGGCGCTGAGCGGGCGGGTCTTGCGGACCTCGCAGCAGAGGTGACGCAGCTCGGGGGAGCGCCGGAAGAGGTTGACGCCATGGTCGGCGGTCATCGACTCGACGGCGGCCGGTTCGGGGGTGATCACCCGAAGCCGGACCGGGAACCGGCGCCGCACGGCGTCGATGAGGGAGTGGGTCTCCTCGGGAAGGCGGCCGGTGTCGATGGTCACGACCTGCACACCGGGGCGGAGCCGGCTGGCGATATCGATGAGCACGATCGACTCGGCCTGGAAGCTCGCGACCAGGGCCACCCGCTGGAAGCGCTCGAACGCCCAGGCCAGGATCGCCTCGGCGCTCGCTCCCTCGAGCTCCCGGGCAGCGGCCGTCAGGTCGTCGGGCACGTCTCTCCTCCTTCGGCTGCTCCCCCCCTGCGCTGAGCGCCCAGTCTGGCAGTGGGTATGCACATCATCAAGCCTATGGGTCGTATGCTTTCATTCTTCTCAGAAGAACTGTGAGCGACCTCCCCCCGCCCCTCGAGCCCGACAGTGCGCCGCCCCGCGCCGGCGCCAGGCTGCGTTCGCTGGCGCGACCGCGGCCGGAGATCACCCTGGACCAGCTCCACACCTTCCTCGCGGTCGCCGAGCGGCAGCACGTGAGCGCGGCCGCCGACGCCCTGGGCATCTCCCAGGGCTCGGTGAGCACGGTGGTCCACCGGCTCGAGAAACGACTCGGCCTGCCGCTCTTCCAGCGGGTGGGCAGGAATGTCCGGCTCACCGACGTGGGGCGGGCGCTGCGCCCCGTCGCCACCCGGATCTTCGACGACCTCGCCCTGGTGGACGAGCTGCGCATCAGCTTCCTGAGCGACGAGCGGGGGGAGATCTCGGTGGCCGCCGGGCACGTGGTCGGCGCCCACCGGGTCCCCGGCTGGTTGGCCCCCTTCGTCGCCGCCCACGCCCGCCTGAGCCTGCGCCTCCGCATCGCTCGGTTCCGGGACATGATCGTGATGCTGCAGGGCGGCGAGGTGGACATCATCTTCACCGGTGCGAGCGTCTACGCGCCGGGTCTGGAGTTGATGACCATGGAGCGGACCGAGATGGCGCTGGTCTGCGCTCCGAGCCACCCGCTCGCGCGCAGCCGCCAGGCCGCCGCCGAATTGAACGCGTACCGGCACCTCCAGCACGAGCGCGGCACCGCCACCCACGAGCTCGCCCTCCAGGTGCTCGGGGACCGCGGCCGCGACGCCGAGACGGTCGAGCTGGAGGAGGGGGCGCTGGTCCCGGCGCTCCGGGCGGGTCTCGGTTTCGCGGTCATGCCCCGTGCCCTGGTGGAGACCGACGTCGCGGCGGGTCGGCTGACCGTGCTCCCCTACCGCGGACCGCGGGTCCTGCAGTCGTTCACCGCCGCCCGGCGCGAGGGGGTGCACACGCCCGCGGTCGAGCTGCTCTGGAACCATCTGCGCGGCCTGGCGCAGGCCGACTGACCCGCCGGCGCCGCGATCGGCGGGGAGGATCGCCGCGGGCCCCGTTCAGCCCAGCAGCGGCAGCCTGGCGCCGAGTGCGCCGAGGCGATCCAGCTCGCCGCTAGCGAGGGCAATACGGCCGGTGGCCTTGAGCGCGTAGGTCTCGGCATCCCACGCCACCGGCAGAGGGCTGCCCAGCAGGCCGTCGAGCGTCAGCCGGACCACCTCGAGCGCCGCGGGCGGCGCCGGCGGGGAGCTGTCGAGGTTCACGGTGAGATCGAGGTGGTGGAGCACCGCCTCCACCGTCAGGGTGGCCAGGAGGTCGGGGAGGGCGATGACCATGCCCTGGGTGCGCACCCTGCCGCTCGCCGCAGCGGGCTCCCTCCCCGTACGCCGGGTCGCCCGCGCCGTCACCTGGTGCTCTGCCCAGCCGGCCATGACCGCCGACGCCGCCGCGCGCAGCGCGGCCTCGGAGGTCTCCTCCCACTCCTCGACCAGCGTGGCCGGACGGGCATATGCGGATGCCGCCCGGCGGACGAACTCGGCGTGTCGCTCCGCCTGCTCGGTGCCCGGCTGGAAGAGACGCCAGTAGGCCACGAGGTCGGTGGTCGCCGCCTCGGTGGTGGGGGTTGCCAGGGCGACGAGCGCCCGCTGGGGGTCGAGCAGCAGGTGGAAGAGGACATCTCGGACGGTCCAGCCCCGGCACCGCGTCGGCCGTTCGAACGCCGCTTCGGGCAGGGTGCGCACCGACGCGGTGACCGCCCGGTACGATTGGCCGAGCGCCTGCAGGGTCGCGGTGACGTCGATGCCGGTCATCCGCGTGGCTCCTCCACCCGCGGATCATGCGCTCCTCGCAGCCGCCGGGAGTTCGGTCGGGCCCGGTGACCGAGGCGGTGTCGCACGTCACCCGCTTCGCCCCCCGACCACGCCCGAGGTAGGCTGTTCGCGTGCACGGCTCCGCCAGCCGTCGACTCGGGGCTCGGCAGCCCGGGCACGGGACCGCACTCCTCCTGTTTGCCCTGGCGGTCGTGCTCGACGGTGCGTTCTCCGGGCTCCAGCTCGCGACCCTGGTCACCGGTCCTCCCAGCCGGGGGGACGTCTATCCCGGGAGCCTCATCGCCCTGGCGCTCACGGTGATCGTCACGCTGGTGGCGGCGGTGGGCTTCACCTGCGAATGGCGGCGCCTCGTCGCGACACGCAGGCTGTCCACCCTGGCCGTGGCCTGCCTGCTGCTGCCGGCCCTCGTGATCGTCGGGGTGGTCGTGGCGGTCTGAGCCCGGCCCCGCTCTCCACTCCCCGGGGTCCGTGGCACCGCCTGTACGCGTGGATGCGCCAGCCGATCGGCCCCGTCGTGGTGGCTGACCGCGAAGGGTACGAAGCCGCCGCGGTCGGCGGGCTGCTGGCACCAGCGGCCCGGCAGCTCTGCGGTCAGCTGGCGACGGTGGCCGACACGGGACGACCTATGCCCCGTGGCAGAACTTGTACTTCTTGCCGCTGCCGCACCAGCAGCGCTCATTGCGGCCCATCTTGCGCGGCGAGCCATTGCCATTGGCGCCCTGCTGGGTCCCGCTGCCGTCGGTGCGGCGGGTCCCCGCCGCGGAGCTCTCCACCACGTTGCGCACCCGGGTCTGGGGCAGCATGCCGGCGACCCCCGGGATGGCCACGCCACGGCGGGCGGGGGCCGCCGCCCGTCCCGGGCCGACGCTGACCGGGGTGGGGGCGAGCTCGGGGATCGGCATGGGAGCGGGCACAGGGGTGAACGGGGGGGAGACGGCGGGAACGGGCGCAGAGGTGACGCCGGTGGCCGGCGCCGGTGCCGAGCCGCCCCCTCTCACCGTGGCCCGGGCGAGGGAGCCGCTCGCGGCCGCGGCGGCGGGACGCGCCGGGGGTGGGGCGGCCTCGGGCTCGGCGCTCCGGCCCGCTCCGGGCTGGTCCGAACGGGGTGAGGCCGGCGCGGTCTCGCCGGCGGCTGCCTCGGACGGTGCCGGCTCCTGCGCCGGCTGCAGGGCCTCGAACTTGATGGTGTAGAGGAAGCGGACGATGTCCCGCTGGATCTCCGCCATCAGGTCCTGGAAGGAGCGGTAGGCCTCCTGCTTGTACTCGACCAGCGGGTCCATCTGGCCGTAGCCATGGAAGCCGATCGACTCGCGCATGTGCTCCATCTGGGTCAGGTAGGCGCGCCACTTCTCGTCGATCACGCTGAGCATCACGAGCTGCTCGGCGCGCCGCATCAGCTCGGCGCCGTGCTTCTCCTCCAGCTCCTCGTAGATCGAGGTCAGCTCCCCGACGATGGTCTCGATCACCTCGGGGACGCTCTCGCCCAGCGAGCTCAGGTCGACCTCGGCGACCGCCGGGAGCAGCGGCCCGGAGAACTGGCGCATCCGATCCCAGAGCCCCTCGAGGTCCCAGGTCTCGCGGCTCCGGCCCTCGCAGAAGGTGGGAGTCTCCTCGCTGACGACGTTTCCCAGCATGTTGAGGAAGTTGGCCCGGGTGTCGACGCCCTCCAGGATCTTGCGCCGCTCGCCGTAGATGATCTCGCGCTGCTTGTTCATGACGTCGTCGTATTCGACGACATGGCGTCGGGTGTCGAAGTGATAGCCCTCGACCCGGGCCTGAGAGCTCTCGATCTGGCGGCTGAACATCTTGGACTCGAGGGCGACGTCCTCGTCCACGTGCAGCCGGCCCATGAGCCCCTGGATCCGCTCACCGCCGAAGACGCGCAGCAGGTCGTCCTCGAACGACAGGAAGAATCTGGTCTCCCCGGGGTCGCCCTGCCTCCCGGCGCGGCCGCGGAGCTGGTTGTCGATCCGGCGTGACTCGTGCCGCTCGGTGCCGATGATGTAGAGGCCCCCGAGGTCGGCCACGCCCTCGCCGAGCACGATGTCGGTGCCGCGCCCCGCCATGTTGGTCGCGATGGTGACCGTTCCGGGTTGCCCGGCCTCGGTGATGATCACCGCCTCACGCTCGTGCTGCTTGGCATTGAGGACGTTGTGGAGCACGCCCTGCTTCTCGAGCAGTCGGGAGAGGCGTTCCGACTTCTCGATGCTGGTCGTGCCGACCAGCACCGGCTGCCCGGCTTGGTGGCGCTCCACGATGTCGTCAACCACCGCCTTGAACTTGGCGGCCTCGGTCTGGTACACGAGGTCGGCCTCGTCACGCCGGATCATCGGCTGGTTGGTGGGGATGGGCACCACCTCCAGCTTGTAGATCTTGTCGAACTCCTCCGCCTCGGTGATGGCGGTGCCGGTCATGCCCGCCAGCTTGTGATAGAGACGGAAGAAGTTCTGGAAGGTGATGGTCGCGAGGGTGATGTTCTCCTGCTGGACCTGGACCCCCTCCTTGGCCTCGATCGCCTGGTGGAGGCCATCGCTCCAGCGCCGTCCGGGCATGGTCCGGCCGGTGAACTCGTCGACGATCACCACCTCGCCGTCCCGGATGATGTACTCCCGATCGAGCTGGTAATGGACAGCGGCGCGGAGCGCCTGGTTGACCTGGTGGGCCTCGATGGCGTGCTCGATGTCGAAGATGTTGCTGATGCCGGTCCACTTCTCGAGCTTGGCGACGCCCTCGTCGGTGAGGGTCACCGACTTGGTCTTCTCGTCACTCGTGTAGTCGTCCTCGGGGACCAGGTTCTTGATCAGCCGGGCGTAGGTGTAGTACTTCTCGGTCGGCTCGCTGGCCTGACCGCTGATGATCAGCGGGGTGCGGGCCTCGTCGACCAGTATCGAGTCGACCTCGTCGACGATCGCGTAGTGGAGCCGGCGCTGGACGCACTGCTCGACGGTCATCGCCATGTTGTCGCGCAGGTAGTCGAAGCCCAGCTCGTTGTTGGTCGCGTAGGTGATGTCGCAGGCGTAGGCCTCGCGCCGGGTGCAGGGCCGGAGGTGCTGGAGGCGGGCGTCGGGATGGGTCTCGTCGAGGAAGTCGGGGTCGTAGACGAAGGAGAGGTTCTGGCCGGCGATCACCCCGACGCTCATCCCCAGGAAGTGGTACACGGGCGCGTTCCAGCCGGCGTCGCGGCGGGCCAGGTAGTCGTTGACGGTGACCAGGTGGGCCCCCTTGCCCAGCAGCGCATTGAGGTAGAGGGGGAGGGTCGCCACCAGGGTCTTGCCCTCACCGGTCTTCATCTCGGCGATCTTGCCGTCGTGGAGCACGATGCCCCCCACCAGCTGGACGTCGAAGTGGCGCATCCCGAGGATCCGGCGCGCCGCCTCGCGCACCACCGCGAAGGCCTCGGGGAGGATCTCGTCGAGCCGCTCCGCCTGCTCCGACTCGCGCTCCTTCTTCTCCCGGCGGGCGAACTGGCGCTCGATCTCCGCCTCGCTCTCGGCGCTCACGTCGCCGCTCGCGAACTCGGCGGCGGCCCGATCGGCGGTCTCACCGAGCACGTCCAGGTCCTCGGCGTAGGTCTGACCGAAGCTGATGTCGGCACCCTCGTAGCCGAGCCGCTCGCGGAACTCGTCGGTCTTGTGGCGAAGCTCCTCGTCGGAGAGGGCGCGCATCTCCTCCTCGAGGCCGTTGATCTCCTCGACGACCCGCATGTGGCGGTTGATCTCCCGCTTGTGGGGATCGCCGAGCACCTTGCTGAACAGGGACATGAGACTTCCTAGCGGGCCCCTCAGGGTTCCGACCGGGGGGCTCCGGGCTTCCATGATGACGTGGGGCGGAGGTCCACAACCACCCGGATCGGGTGCGGGGCCCGTGCCGAGCTGGATCGTACCAGCCGGCCGGCCGCCCCAACCCTCAACCGGGGAGGCGGTCGCGGCCGGGTCGTCCGGCGGTGCGGCTCAGCTCACGGGCGGGGCGGCTCGGAGTCGGCCCGGATCCGCCCCTTGCGGTCGGTGACCCGGTCGCGGAGGCGCCGGACCTGCTCGTCCGCCTTGTCGATGACGCCGTCGATCGCCTCATGGACGTTGGCCGCCTCGCAGCGCGCGGCCAGCCGGGTGCGGTGGACGTGAAGGACGATCTCGGCCGACGCCGCGGGCACCAGCGCCGTGGCGAGCTGCACCGTGAGGCCGAGGTCGTGGAGGCTGGCGTGCCGCTCGAGCCGGCGCAGCTTCGCCTCGGCGTAGGCGCGGGTCTCGGGCGGGACACGGTGACCGGTGACGATGGAGACGCGCATATTCAGACCAGCTTGAGGACCGAGCCCCGATCGAGGCCGAGGCTGCGCAGGGTGCCCGCCGGCAGCTCCAGGGCGGCCTTCGACCCGAAGACGATCCGGGAGATGCGCCAGGGCCGGATGGTGTGGCAGGCGTGCAGGATCCGGCCCTCGGCGTCGACGAAGGCGACGTCCAGCGGGAAGCGCATGAAGAACATGTGGATCGAGCCGCAGTCCTGGATGCAGAGCCCCTCCCCGGCCGGGAGATCCCGGCGCCACATCAGGCCGCGAAACCGGGTCAGAAAGGAGCCGGCGACCGCGCAGCGCTCAGCCACGACGGTGCCGTCGGCGGTCTCCAGGCGGTGCATCGTGGCGACCACGCAGGCATGGTAGCCGCGCGAGGGCCTCCGTGTATGGTGGGAGGATGACGAACGCTGCTGACGTGACCATCCACGTCGACCCCGCCTGCCCCTGGGCCTGGCTGACCTCCCGATGGCTCGCCGAGGTCGAGAAGGTCCGCCCGATCCGGGTCACCACCCGGCTGTTCGACCTCGCCGAGGCCAACCGGAGCACCGACGCGGACGAGGGCCACCGCCGCAGTCACGGCGCCGGCGAGGTCGCCCTGCGAGTGCTGGTCGCGGCCCGGAGGGCGGGCGGCGACGAGGCCCTGGCGCGCCTCTACACCGAGCTGGGCGAGGCCCATCACGAGCGGGGCGAGCCCCTTGACGACCAGGGGATGCTGAGTCGCGCGCTCGCCGCCGCCGGCCTCGACCCGGGGCTGGAGGAGGCGGCCCGCAATGACCCGACCACGCTGGACGAGCTGCTGGCGGAGCACCGCGCGATCGCGGAGCGCGGCGCCTTCGGGGTTCCCACCCTGGTGCTGGGCGACGCCGCCCCCACCTTCGGCCCGGTGATCGACACCCGGATCACCGGCGAGGCCGCCGGCGAGCTCTGGGACCGGGTCGCCTGGCTGCTCACCGCGCCGTCCTTCTATGAGCTGAAGCGGGAACGCACCCACCGGCCCGAGATCGGCCGCTACCGGGCCCTGGCCGCCCTCACCGGCTGAGCGTCGAGCGCCGCACGGAGCCGGCGCGGCACCGGGCGGCTGCGCGCCGCAGCGCCGCGGCGGATTGGCCGGATGCAGCGGGGCGATGCTTTCCGGCCGGTGCCCTACTGCCAGGCGGTGGTGAAGACGGCCCTCACCTCCGATCCCGCGCCGAGGGCACTGCGGATCTCGAAGGTGCCGCCGACGTTCTCCACCCGCTCGCGCATGGTGATCAGCCCGAGGGCGCGGGTGCGTCCCAGGCGCGCCTCGGTGGCCCCGACGTCGAAGCCCTCGCCGTGATCGGCGACGACCACCTGGAGCCGTCCGGGGAGGAAGGCGAGAACCACCTCCACCTCGTCGCTGCGGCCGTGGCGGTAGGCGTTGTCGATCGCCTCCACGACCACCCGGAAGGCGGCCAGCCCGGTGGACGGATGCAGCCGGCGCTCCTCCCCGACCACCTGGACGCGGACGGTCACGATCCCCATGAGATCGGCGCCCACCCGGCGGACCGAGGTGACCAGGCCCTCCTCCTCCAACCCCTGGGGGCTGATCTTGAAGAGGAGGCGATCCATCCGAGCCAGGGCGCGGCGTGCCGCCTCCTTGCACTCGGCGACCTCGAAGGTGACGGTGAGCGCCGGTGCCTTGCCGACCCGGTGGCCGATCAGCTCGACGGCCAGGACGACGTCGGCGAGGTCCTCCAGGGGGCCGGAGACGATCAGGTCGGTCACCGCCTCGTGATCCTGGGTGACCAGGCGGTGGAGCTGGCGCTCGGCGCGACGGCAGATCACCCCGGGGTCGTCGGCGGTCACTGCCCGGGTGCTCTGGTCCGTCTCGAGCTGAGCCGCCAGGGGTCGGAGCTGAGAGAGCTGCTCGCGCTCCGAGCGAAGGCCGGCCCGGCGCTCCTCGATGCCCTCCAGGCGGGCGTCCAGGTGGCAGAGCCGCGCATAGAGCTCCCCGCTGCGCCGCACGGCGTCGGCCAGCGTCTCCACCTGAACCAGGTTCCGATGCTCCAGGATCTGGCCCCGAACCTCCTCTGCCTGGGCCAGGGCGAGCCTCACCCGGCTCCGCTCGGCGGTCGTCTCCGCGCTCACCTCCTCGAGGCCGGCAAGCACCGTGTCCAGCTCCTGGATGCGCTCGTCCAGGGCGCGGGAGAGGTCGCGCACCGGGGACGAGCCCAGCGCCGCCCCCCGAATCCCGTCAGACGCCATGAGCACAGCGGGAGAAGGCTAGCAGTGTCCCATGGGAACGTGCCTGGCCTGGCCGCGGTTCGATGCTGGCGCCGAGCCTCGTGCCCGGATGCGACGCCGAAGGCTGGGGAGACGGAGATGTTCCATGCGGACCGGTGTGTTCGTCTTGACCATGCGCACATCGGTTCGCTATCCTCCACTGTGGATGTGCGAAGGCGAGGTTGGGCGGCAGAGAGCGGCGGGAGACGGCCGGGTGGCGCTCGGCGCCGTGGCCGCGGAGGGCGACGGCCACGCGGCTCTCGACGCCGTGGGTACGGCGCTGGAGCGGTTCAGCCGGCGGCCGCGTGGCGATCGGCCGGGCGAGGTGATCCGCGCCGAGATGATGGCCTGGCGCCGGCTCATCGACCGGATGGAGCTGGAGTTCTCCGGCATGGTCACCGAGCTGGCCGGCTGCGATGAGGATGAGTGGGAGGGCTGCCCCAGCCCGACCGCCTGGATCAAGCAGGCGTGCCGCACCACCGGCACCGCGGCCTGGAACGCCCTGGTGGTCGGCGAGCAGGCGGCCCGGATGCCGGCGAGCGCTCGGGCCCTGCGCGATGGCCAGATCGGGTACGCCCACCTCGCGCTGATGGCGAGGACCGCCGCCTGGATCGGCGGCCTGCCGGCGGTCGCCGGCGTTCCGGCCCCTCGGTTCGACGAGGGCGCGCTGCTCGCCCGGGCCCGGGTGGGCTCGGTGGCCGAGCTCCGCCGCGACTGCGCCCACCTCCGCCACGCCGCCGACCCGCGCCGCTTCCTCACCGAGCAGGTCGAGGAGATGGAGGCGCGCTTCCTGGAGCTGAAGGCGACCGAGGGCGGCGCCCTCTTCCTGCGTGGCTACCTCGACACCGAGGGCGGCGCCACCCTGCGCACCGCCCTGGAGCCGCTCGCCCGTCCCGCCGGGGTGGGTGACGGGCGCAGCCGGGAGCGCCGCTTCGCCGACGCCCTGGTGGAGCTGGCCGGCCACGCCCTGGACAGCGGGGCGCTGCCCCAGCACGCCGGACAGCGGCCCCACCTCCAGGTCACCGCCAGCCTGGCGACCCTCCGGGGAGAGCCTGGTGCGCCGGCCGCCGAGCTGGAGCTGGGCGGCCCGATCGCGGCCGAGACGGCGCGCCGGCTGGGCTGCGACACCGGGGTCACCCGGGTGGTCTTCGGCGCCGACTCGGCGGTCCTCGACGTGGGCCGGGCGACCCGGGTGCCGGCGACCGCGACCCGCCGGGCGGTCCAGGCCCGCGATCGGGGCTGCGTCTGGCCCGGCTGCCACCGTCCGGCGTCCTGGGGCGAGCTCCACCATCTCCGCCACTGGGCCCAGGGGGGCTCGACCGATCTTGCCAACCTCGTCACGATCTGCCGGACCCATCACTGGAGGGTGCATGAGGGAGGCTGGCGATTGATCCGCACCGATGAGGGGGCGGTGGCCCTCCCGCCGGTTGCGGAAGACATCCCCTCGCCGCGGATTCGCGGGCCCGACACCACCCCTGCGTCGTGAGCGCCGCCGGGGACCCGCACTGGAGGCCCGAGCACGGGAACCTCCCAAGCGCGCGCGTTGTGCTGACCCGACCCCCCGGAACTGGTCCACGTGATATGAGGGTTCCACCACGGCCGTCGTGGCCAGGAGGGACCCATGAAGGGCAGAAAGCACACGCCGGAGCAGATCGTCCGGAAGCTGCGGGAGGGGGAGCGGCTGATCGCCGAGGGCAAGAGCCTGGCGGAGGTGGCCAAGGCGCTCGAGATCAGCGACTACACCTACCTGCGCTGGCGGAACCAGTACGGAGGTCTGAAGGCGAATGACGCCAAGGAGCTGCGCCGGCTGAAGGACGAGAACGTCCGGCTGAAGCGGGTGGTCGCGGATCTGAGCCTGGACAACGCCATCTTGCGGGAGGCAGCCCAGGGAAACTCCTGAGCCCGGCCCGCCGCCGGGACACCGTCCGCCGCGTCCGTGAGCGGCTGGGGGTCTCGGAGCGCAGGGCGTGCCGGGCGCTGGGGCAGCACCGAACCACCCAGCGCCGGCCACCGCGGCCGGTGCTGGCCCCGGAGGAGCAGCTCCGCCGGCGGATGCGGCAGCTGGGGCAGACCTGGCCGAGGTACGGGTATCGGCGGATCTGGGCGCTGCTGCGTCAGGAGGGCTGGCGGGTGAACCGCAAGCGGGTGCAGCGGATCTGGCGGGAAGAGGGGCTGCGGGTGCCCGCCCAGGCGCCCAAGCGCCGTCGGCTGGGGATCAGCACGGTGCCGGCGGCGCGGCTCCGGGCGGAGCGACCCAACCACGTCTGGGCCCTGGACTTCATCTTCGACGCCACCTCGGACGGGCGGCCACTCAAGGCGCTCTCGATGTGCGACGAGTTCACCCGGGAGAACCTGGCCCGGCGGATCGGCCGGTCGATCACCGCCGACGCCGTGGTCGACGCTCTCGACGAGGCGTACGCCGAGCGGGGCGCCCCCGAGTTCATCCGCTGCGACAACGGTCCCGAGCTGGTGGCGATGGCGATCCGGGACTGGTGCCGCTTCATGGGCACCGGGACCGCCTACATCGAGCCTGGCAGCCCCTGGGAGAACCCCTACGTGGAGAGCTTCAACGGCAAGCTGCGCGACGAGCTCTTCGCCCGCGAGGTCTTCGACAGCGTCATGGAGGCGAGGATCCTCTTCGACGACTGGGGCGACGTCTACAACCGGCACCGCCCCCACAGCGCGCTCGGCTACCTGGCACCCGCCGTCTTCGCCGCTGCCTGGAACTCGCGAAAGGCCGGCTCAGACCAGCTACCATCAGCGACCGCGGCCACCACCGGTGGCAGCATCAACAGCCCGGAACCCTCATAAAGGGTGGACCAGCAAACGGGGTCCGGTCAGTGCTGAGGGCGTTGCTCACGCGCTGGCCTTGAGCCCGAGATTGGGATGCAGGCTCATCGGGTTGGGCCGGTTGGGCCCGAGCACCACGCCGAGTAGACGTTGTCGTCCAACGACCCCACGCAGATCACGCCGTTGGCCACGGCGAGCCACCACCCGCACGCGCCACCCGCGGAGAGGAGCACGAGCGCTGCGACCACCACCTACGGCATGAATGGTCAATCGTACCGATTGAGGTTGCGGGCCCTGCGGAGCGAACCTGGGAGCACCTCCTCGAGTGGCACGGCTGGCAGACCGTCGACGACGTCTACGCCGCGGCCGGGCTCTCCCGCGCCCAGGGGGTGGTGGTGATGACCCTTCATCTCGCCGGAGATGACCACCGCGAGGTCGTCGAGGAGGCGCGCACGAGCGCCCTTGCCCCCCGCGTCCTGGTGCAGCCGCGCGAAGGAGAAGCTGCGCCGACCCCTGGCGCCCGCTGACTCCGGCGGTGACGTAGAGGTGGTGGGGCCGTAGCCGTCGAGGATCTCTCCGGCGCGGTGGACGTCGCCAGCTGGTCGAGCGACCTGAAGACGAGGTCGGCCGGGCAGAACGAAATCCAATCGGCCCCCGGCGACCGCCACAGGTGGATGCTGGAAGGGCGCCGCTGTGGGGTTCAGGGAAACCGGACGCCGCTCCAAAAGCGCGCATCGTTGCAGTCATCCTGCAACCATGAGTGTTTGACCGATTGGCACCGGTTGCTAACCGGCGGAGCGTGTCGTAGAGTGTCCCGAGCCTCCGACCTGGAAACCTAGATTGCCAAGAGTTGAGGACATGGTGCCGCTGCGAAGGTCACCGCCACGGCGCCTCCTGCACCGGACAGCCTTGGAATCCCACGCATCACCTACCCACAGGGGGGAGCACCGATGAGAACAGGGTCGGCGAGAAGCGGGCTGCGTCTGCTCATGATGCTGGGCCTCGGGGTCGTGCTTGCGGCCTGCGCGCCGGTCGCAGGGTCGCCACTGGGACCGGGCGCCGGTCACCCCGCCGCCGCGACCTCGCGCTCCGCTCAGACGTCGGAGACCACGATGTCACCCGTGCCTTCAGCCACCCTCCCCTGGGACGCGGGCCTGCCGAGCGTCAGCTCCGCGCTCGCCGCAGCCGGTGCGGAGGGCGTGTACACGGCGGGCGGCCCTGCCGCCACCGCCAGCAGCATCGGGCTCTGGGCTGCTGACTGGAATGGGGCTGCGGGGACGCGGTCCACCGCGGGCTGGGAAGCCGCGGCGAAGAACATGAGCATCCTGATCGGCAACATCAGCACCTACACCAAGTGGAACGTGCAGCTCCACTCCTGGAACCCGTCGCTGATCACCCTGGCCTACAACCTCGGGCCGTACCTGCAGAAGGGCAGCCAGACCTACAACCAGGTGCTGCAGGCACATCCGACCTGGTTTGCCCACGGGAGCCACGGCCAGCTCATCAATCTGCCGATGTTCCCCCAGAACTACCTGATGGATGTCGGCAACCCTGCATACCGTTCTTGGCAGGCCCAGCAGGTCGCCGCCTCGATTGCAGGCGACGGCTTCAACGGCGTGATGATCGACTCGATCGGCGTCGACGTGCTGGGTCACTACGCCAGCTCCCCGCCCGTGGACCCCTCTACCGGGGGCGTGTACACCACCAACACCTGGTTGGAGGACGAGGTACAGCTGCTCGATGGCGACAAGACGGCGCTTCACGGCGGCTACCTCGCCTTCAACGGCCTGGTCAGTGGACCTCAGTACGCGCTCAACTCGCACATCCTGGCAACGTCCACCGCGGATGCCGGTATCGCGGAGCTCTTCCTCCGGCAACCCACCTACCCGGTCAACGATTTTCCCTCGACCTCGGTGGTGCAGCAGACCCTGGAGATGATGACGGACATGGGCTCGCAGGGCAAGGCGTTCCTCGCCTGGTCCAAGGTTTGGGTCTCCGCCAGCAGCGCAGACATATCGCGCCTCGAGACCTTCGTGCTGAGCGTATACCTTCTCGGCCGTCAGTCCGCTTCATACCTGGACTTCATGCCGTCCCGTGACGCGGACAACACCGTGGTTGCCTACTCCAACCTCAAGGACGCACTGGGCGCCGCCGTCGGTCCGTATAGCCTGCAGGGATCCACCTTCACTCGCCGCTTTCAAGCTGGCAGCGTTACCCTGAACACCGCCACCGACACTGCGCTGATTGAGGCCACCTGAGCAGCGGGACATCCTCCCGCGCCGATGTCGAGCTCTGGCGGCGCCACAGTCTTGCTCTCGTTCTGCGCCACCGAGGCCCGCGTCACGGCTCCGCTGCTGCCCTGCGGCTGCTCGCCTCCCGGTAGATCACCGGGACCAACTTGATCTCCACAGGGGCCGGCGCCGCCATCTTCTCGGTATAGCACCTTCCCGACCCGCCACCTCCAGCAGGTGAGCGGGCTGACGCCGCTGGAGGCGCTCGTTGGATGTCGACCTTGGAAGCCATCAGCCGACCTGCACCGCCACGCTGTTGGCGGTGGAGCTGATGCCGGCCGGAGTGCCCGACCAGGAGAGCACGAAGGTCTTGGCCAGCTTGGCGCCGGTGCCGAGCTGGTCAGCGGTGCCCGCGCCCACCGTGTACACCCCGCTCGACGTCATCGCGTAGAGGTCGAGGCCTCCCTCCACCGCGGTGGTGGTGCCACTCGGCATGGTGATGGGGATGGGGTTCGGCTCGTTGGCGGTCTCCCCGTTGCCCAACTCGTAGCTCTGATCGTCGCCCCAGGTCATCCAGGAGCCGTTGGCCAGCTGCACGATCGTAGAGCCGTTGTGGTTGTTGTCACCTCCTTGGCTGGCGTACGTGACCGCATCCGGCAGCGACACCCGAACCGGCACTGCGCTTTGGCCGCCGGAACTTCCGTCACCGAGCTGGTCTTGGCCATTGGAACCCCAGTTGTAGTAAGCGCCAGTCGAGAGCAGCGCCCCGGAATCAACGCAGGAGGCGACCACCTGGGTGACCGTGCTGCCGGCAGGCAGCGTCACCTTGCAGGGCAGGCAATTACCGGCCTTCCCGGTCCCCGTCGACCCGTACTGGTACAGGCCGCAGGAGTAAAGGGTGCCCGCGGACACGTACAGGGCGTGCCAAGAGGCAGCCGCGACCCGAGTGACATCGGGAAGCGGCACCGCCACCGGGGTGGCGACCGGTGAGGTCCCGCGCATGCAGTCGGTCATGGTCCCGTTGCCCCAGAACCAGGCGGTGCCGGTGGTGTCGACAGCGATGGCCCCGTCGTAAGGCATGGCGTCCTGGCTCAGGAACGCGATCGTGACCCCGGCCGGAAACTTCACCTGGACCGGCGGACCTGCCCAGTCGTCGACGAGTTGCCCGTCGCCCAGCTCGCCGTTCTGGCCGGCGCCCAGAGCGTAGACCTGGCCGTCGGAGGTTAGGAAGTAGGCGTCGGAGTTGCTGGTGGCCACCGCGGTGACCGTGCCGGGGATGCCGTTGACGTCGGTCGGGGTGGCGTCATGATGGTCGGTTGCCTGGCTGAACCAGCTCCCCCACACCACTGCCTGGGGGGGGCTCTGCGCCGCCGCCGGCACGGTGATGGCGCCCAGCGCGGCGAGCGGCAGGAGCAGGCTGATCAATCGTGTAGTCGTCGTCATCCGCGAGTCCCCTCTGCGTGGATTAATCCGTTGGCCAGGCGGGAAACACAGCCGTCACGTGTCCAATCGGCGATGTCGCGGCCCTCGATCACCGACACCGGGGGCGCATCTCCGGCTCGGGCAGCTCGTCGAGGTGACGCTGGCCGCCGAGAGGGCCAGATGGCGGTGGTGGGGCACTCACTCCATCAGAGGAGCAGCACAGCCTGCTTGACCATGGGGGCGCCCTGGAGATCCAGCGCCCCACCACCCGGCACGAAGCGGCCCACGCCATGCCGGTTGTCGCCGTCCGCAGGACGGAAGTCGGCGCCACGTAGCCCCCCTTTGGCCTGCCGCTACTCGTGGTGCAGGCTAGCACGCTCACCCGCTGCCGTCCATCAGCGCGCAATCGCGGCGTGCCCGCCCCATAAGTTTACGGCGGTAGCTGCGCTTGCTCTCTTTGCCCGCGGCCCTGCCCACGGTTCCGCTGGTGAGCCCCGACCACAACCACAGCCTGCACAACGATCGCTCGATGCTGTCCAAACCTTCGATCCGCTCACCCCGGGAGCTTCCGGCGCGATGGCCCAGGACTTCAGCTACATGTTCAGCTGCAGCTCGACGCCCCTGCTGCTGGTGGCGATGAGGCAGCGTCTCGGCGCCGCCGAGCTCGTTGGGAAACCTGCAGTCGACGGATCCCAGCGACCCCACGTGAGCCCCGAGCACGGGCCGCAGCGGCGGCCACGTGCTCCCTTCACTTGCTGGCTCGGGGTCAGACGCTGACCGCCCAGGTGTTGTTGCCGTTCAGGGTCAGGCTCACGCTGCCATCCTGGAATTGCCGAGAGAAGGTGTCCCCGCTCTGGACATATGGCCCGAGGGGCGCTCCCAGCGCAGGGACAGTTCCGATGTAGGGACTGCAGGTATTGTCCGCAGTACGCGACGGCATGAAGTCGATGTACGTGCTGCTACTCTCGCCGAGCAGATCCACGGCGAGGGTGAACTGCTCCCACTGCGACAGCTGGGCTGGGGTTGCCGTCGGCCAGAGCTTGGTCCAGCCGAGGAAGGCCTTGCCCCGCGCCGCCATGTTCGTCATCATCGCCAGCGAGTCCTCGACGGACCTGAGGTTGGGGAACTCTGAGACGGGTGCGTTGGGTTGGCGGAGGAAGAGCTCGGCCACTCCGGCGTCAGCCGTCGAGGAGGCCAGGATGGAGGAGATCAGCGAATACTGGGGACCGCTGACCAGACCGTTGAAGGCCAGGTACTTGCCATCCAGCGCCGCCTTGTCGGTGTCGAGCATGGCGACCTCGGCGGTCATCCACGCGGTGGCCGTGTACACCTGCCCGGTGGTGGGGTCAACCGGTGGGGCGCTGGCGTAGTGACCCAGCACGTCGTTGCCCATCGAATCGTCCATGGCCCCGTCGAAGCCGTCCTGGACGACCACCGCGGCGAGTTGCTGAGCGTGCCAGGCGCGGTAGCCGGCGTTGCCGGGGTCCATCAAGTAGTTGTCGGGAAATGACGGAAGGTTGATCAGGTTGCCACTGGCGTCGCGAGCGAACCAGCTGGGATCGCTTTGCAACACGGTGTTGAAGGCGGCGCTCCCCTTCTGCAGGTACGGCCCAAGGTTGTAGGCGAGGACCTTGAGGTTCGGATTCCACGCATGCAGTTGGGGAATCCGCTTCGCGTAGGTGCCGGGCACGCCGACCATGATGCTGTCGTCCTCGGCCGCGGCCTGCCAGGCTGCGGCGCTACGTTGACTGGCCGCGCCGCCCCAGTCCGCGGCCCAGAGCCCGATGCTCGTCGAAGTGGGGGCCTCGGTCACCTTGGAGGCCGCCTCACCTGACCCGGAGGCGGAGCCAGAGGTGGTCGGCCTCACTCCCGAGGTGAGCGCCGGAGGTTCCGCGCTGAGGCCGCTCGGATCCGACGGGCCAAGCACGGCCGTGGCACCGACTCCCAGGCTGCCGCCAGCCAAAACGCTCGGAGCAGATGTCGTCACCGGCGTCCCCACCGACGAGTAGACGGCGCCTGCACTGCACAGGATCGTTACGAGAGTCAGCAGATTGAGCACCGGACGCATATCCCATCTCCCATGTGGTCGTCTTGGCGCCCATCACTCTGCGATCGACCTGTCACGCTCAGGTGGCATCGTCGTTACGAAGCGCCGACTCGAGTTGCGTGCACAACCAGGCCCTGGCGACTCTTCCCCTGAACGACGTGGCACGCGTCTGCTACGGCTCGGGCCCGGCTAGCCCATCCTGGCCATCGTCGGCGCCCACCCGGTGGAGGCCCTCGTTTCCGTAGCCAAGGTCCAGCAGTATCTCGCCCGCCTTGGAGGCCGGTATGCCGTCGGCAACATCGGCCTCCACCGTCACCGGGGCCCCGGCGAGACTCTAGACGCCGCAGATTATAGCGGTCGCCACCATACATCCCTGGGTGACTAGCCTGGACTTTAGATACAGGCCGAGCCCTGACCCTGCGCAACGACTGGCCTACGCCCTCCTGCATGGGCACGGTTGGAGCGTTAGCGCTCTGACCAAGACCTCCGCGAGTTCAGATTCAAGTGCCGCGGCAGCGAGGCTGGCCGATTAGGGCTGGGCCTGCGCCACCCACATTTGCGCATTGACGGGCACCACCTCCGCCACTGGGCCCAGGGCGGCTCGACTGATCTTGCCAACCTCGTCACGATCTGCCGGGCCCATCACTGGAGGGTGCACGAGGGAGGCTGGCGATTGATCCGCACCGACCAGGGGACGATCGCACTGCCGCCGCTCGCGGAAGGGATGCCCTCGCCGCGGATTCGCGGGCCGACACCAGCCCTGCGTCGTGAGCGCCGCCGAGGCCCCGCCCGCTGTCGAGCAGTCTCGCGCGGGTCGATCCCCCACACTGAGCTGAGATGACCGTGAGCCGTGCCTGCTGGGCTCTGCCGGAGGCGTCGAAGCGGCAGCGTCCGCGCCCCAGGCCGGAGTGCCGATGACCGCACCCGTTTCCCCCTCGGTTGCCCTGGTGCCCTGGTCGTCACTCGCCTTCGATGCGATCCTCGACCTGCTGCGCCGCAACCGCGAGCACCTCGCCCCGTGGGAGCCGCTCCGGGGACCTGACCACCTGACCGAGGAGATGCAGCGCCGCCTCCTCGCGGAGGCCGATCAGGCGGAGCGCGCGGGCAGGGAAGCGGGATTCGGCGTGACGGAGGTGCCATCAGGGGCCCTGGTGGGACACGTTCGCATCTCCGGGATCGAGCGCGGTGCCTTCCAGAGCGCCCATCTCGGCTACTTCATCGACCGCGACCGCTGCGGGCGTGGCTACGCGACCGAGGCGGTCGGCGCGGTGACTCGCTGGGCGTTCACCACCGCCGGACTGCACCGCCTCCAGGCGTCCGTCATGCCTCACAACCTCGCCTCCATTCGCGTGCTCGAGAAAGCCGGCTATCGCCGTGAGGGTCTGTCGGTGAGGTACCTGAAGATTGCGGGCAGCTGGCGCGACCACCTGCTCTTTGCCCGCACCGTCGAGGACGGGCCGTAGAGACGCCGGCGCCGCCGGCGCCCGTGCCAGAGGTCAGTCGCGGTGCAGCCGGAGCCTGATCAGGTCGACCAGGGTGCCCACGGAGTCGCGGAGCGGGCTGACCCGCGAGTTCTCGGCGTGGCGCCACACCACCCCCACCTCGGCGATCGTCCAGCCGAGACGCCGCGCCCGCTGCAGGACCTCGGCATCGAAGCCGAAACCCGCGGTCCGGAGCGGGCCGAAGCAGGCGACCGCCGCCTCCCCCGTGAACAGCTTGAAGCCGCACTGGGTGTCATGGAGACCGGGCAGCACCAGGAGCTGGAGCATCCGGTTGTAGGTGCGCCCCATCAGCTCACGACCGAGCGGCTGGTGGACCTCGACCCGGGAGTCGGCAAGCGCCCGGGAGCCGATGGCGACGGCGGTGGCCCCCTCGATCAGCGGTCTCAGCTTGGCCAGCTCGGTGATGGGGGTGCTCATGTCGGCGTCGGTGAACAGCCGGAGCTCGCCCCGGGCGGCGAGCATCCCCGCCTGCACCGCCGCCCCCTTGCCCCGGTTCTGCGGCTGGCGGAGCACGCGCAGCGCGGGCCAGCCGGCCGCGACCTGCTCGGCCAGCTCCGCGGTACCGTCGCGCGACCCGTCGTCCACCACGATCACCTCGTAGGCCTCGGCCTCCTCGCCGGCGCCGTCGAGGTAGACGCGGAGCGCCTGCAGGGTGGCGGGCAGCCGGGTCGCCTCGTTGAAGGCGGGAATGATGACGCTCAGCACGCGCGGATGGCGAGAGCGATGCCGGTCAGCATGCGCGGGGGACGGGGAGGATGGCGCTCAGCATCCGCGCGACTCTGCCACGCTCGGGGTCACTTGGGGGCTGCCCCGTCGTGGTGGCGCGCCCGGCGGTGGATCTCGAGGATGAATTGGGGGATCGCCAGCTGCCGGCTCACCCGCCGGGGCTCGCGGAGCAGCCGCCAGAACCACTCCAGGCCGATGCGCCGGACCATCGCGGGCGCCCGGCGGATGCCGCCGCCGAGCTCGCGGAAGTCGAAGCTGCCGCCCTCGCCGACCAGGACGCCATGCTCGAGCCGGGGCGCCAGCCTGGCCATCAGGCGCTCCTGGGCGGGGAAGCCCAACCCGACCAGGATGAGATCGGGCCGGAGGCGGCGCAGCTCGGCGAGCAGCCGATCGTCACTCTCTGGATCGAGGCGCCCCGGCGCCGTCCCCAGCACCCGCAGCCCGGGCAGGATGGCCTCCAGGTGGCAAGCGGTTTCGGTGATGGGGTTGTGCTTCGGCGAGCCGACCAGGAAGACCCCGAGGCCACGCTCCCGGGAAGCCTCGAGGAGGGCGAGGGTCAGGGTGACCCCCGCCACCCGCTCCGGAACCACCGCGGCGACCGACGCCGGCCGGAGCGCGATGGCCGTGAGCGAGCGCAGCAGGTCCAGCGCCCGGTGGCGTTCACGGCCCGCGTAGGCGGCCGCCCACTGGATGGCCACCCCGTCGGCGAGGCTGAGCCAGGCCCCGGCGAGGATGGACCGGACAGCGGGGTCGGCGCGGCGGCCGAAGAACTCGACGTAGGGCTTGATCACGTACGCCGGCGGACTCCCCGGGTCGGCGGCACGCTCCATGATCCGGGCCACCGCCTCCGGGACGGTGAGCGGGTCGACGGGCACTCCCAGCACCCGCAGCCGGCTCCGGGGCGTCGGTGGCGACGGTGCCGGTGCGGGCGCTGCCGGATCCACCGGGGCCGCGCGCCGCCCCGGCGCCCCGCGACGCTGGGCGGCGAGGGCCGCGTCGACGAAGTCATGGACCTCCTCCCGGAAGCGCGGCGCCCCGAAGCGAGCGGCAGACTCCATCAGCTCGTCGCGCCGGATCGGGAGCCCCGCCAGGCGCTCCACCGCGACGTTCAGCGCCGCCGGTGACTCCTCGTCGAAGAAGACCCCGGTGCGCCCATCGGTCACGATCTCGGTGAGCCCGCCCCGCCCGTAGGCGACCACCGGCGTGCCGCAGGCCAGAGCCTCCACCGCGGCGATGCCGAAGTCCTCCTCCCCCGGGAAGACCAGGGCCTGGGCGCCGGCCAGCAGCTCGGCGCGGGCCGCGTCACCGAGGTGCCCGGCGAACCGCACCGAGGGCCCGGCCAGACGCTCCAGCCGTTCACGGTCGGGACCGTCGCCGATCACGATCAGCGGCCTCCCAGACTCGGTGAAGGCGCGGACGGCGAGGTCGATCCGCTTGTATTCGGTCAGGGTGCTGAGGGTCACGCAGTGATCGCCCCTGGATGGGGCGGCGAGCCGGCGCAACCCGTCGACGTCGACCGGTGGCGGGATCACCCTGACCTCACCCACCCGGTAGTACCGGCGCAGGCGGGCGGCGGTGGTCTCCGAGTTGGCCATCCAGGCGTCGACCCCGGCGACACCGGCGAGGTCCCAGCGGCGGGCGCGCGCCACCAGGGTGGTGACCGCGAAGCGCTTGGCCGGGCCGGCCTCCATCTCATCGAGATAGCGGGGCCAGTAGTCCCACGCAAAGCGCATCGGGGAGTGGCAGTAACAGACGTGCAGGGTCGGCGGCGCGGTGATCACGTTCTTGACGAACGCCACCGAGCTGGAGAGGACCACGTCGAAGCCGGAGAGGTCCCAGGACTCAACGGCGCTAGGGACGAGGGGGAGCAGATAACGGGGGCGGTCCCGCACCGCCGCCGGCAGGCGCTGAAGCCAGGAGGTGCGCACCCGGGCGGGGTCGAGCCTGTCCGCGTACCGGTGCGGGTCGAAGAGGAGGGTGTGGACGGGGGCCTCCGGGTAGAGCCGGGCGAGTTCCAGGAGCACGCGCTCCCCACCGCCGATGGGCCGATTGAGCCAGTCGTGGACGAGCGCCACGCGGGGCACGGCCGCTGTCATCGGTCGTGGACGAGCGCCACGTGGGGCACGGCCGGTGTCACCAGGCGGGGACGGCGGCGGGACGGGACATCAGCGGAGATGATGGGGGATCGAGCCGCCCACCGAGGTGTACGAGCCCGGCCCCGGCCGCTCCGCTACCGCTTGGTGTATTGGGGAGCCTTGCGGGCGCGCTTCAGGCCCGGCTTCTTGCGCTCCTTCTCCCGCGGGTCGCGAGAGAGGAGACCGGCCTTCTTGAGCACAGCGCGCAGCTCGGGGTCGGCGACCACCAGGGCACGGGCGATGCCGTGGCAGACCGCCCCCGCCTGGCCCGCGACTCCGCCGCCCAGCACCTTGACGGTGCCGGCGAAGCGGTCGACCGTGTCGGTGATCCGGAGGGGCTGGGTGACCACGGTCTCGAGGTCGCGGCGGCCGAAGTACTCGCTGGGCGGATGCCCGTTGATGAGCAGCACCCCGTCCCCGAGGACGAGGCGGACCCGGGCCACCGCCGACTTGCGCCGGCCGGTCGAGTAGAAGTAGGGCTGCTGCTCAGTTGCTGGCAACGATGACCTCCCCGAGTGGCCCGAAGGTGATGGGCGTGGGTTGCTGAGCCGCGTGGCGGTGCTCGGAGCCCGGGTAGACCCGCAGCCGGGTGAGCATGTCGGCGCCCAGGCTGTTGTGCTGGAGCATCCCCTTCACGGCGTGCCGGAGGGGGAAGGTCGCATCGTGGGCGAGCGCCTCCTCGAAGGTGCGCACCCGCCGCCCGCCCGGGTAGCCGGAGTAGCGGTCGTAGAGCTTCTTGCGGAGCTTGCCGCCGGTGACCACGATGTCGGCGGCGTTGACCACCACCACATGGTCGCCGGTGTTGAGGTGGGGCGTGAACTGCGGCCGGTGCTTGCCGCGCAGGACGCGGGCGATGTTGACCGACAGACGCCCCAGGGTCTGGCCACGGGCGTCCACCAGGAACCAGCGCGAGGGGACCTCGCCCGTCTTGGCCATGTAGGTCCTCTGGGTGGTCACTGATCTCCTCCGGAGGGGGATGGATAGGTCACGGCCCATTGGTGCAGGCCGCGGGCCGGGGCCACCGTGACCCGCTCCGGGCGGCTGGTCGGATGGCTGAGCGCGGCGGCGAGCGCCGCCCGGCTGAGCCTGCCGGTGGCCACCGCCACCAGGGCTCCGGCGAAGGATCGCATCATCCCGTAGAGGAAGGCGTCGGCGGTGACCTCGAGGACGAGGACCGGGAAGCTCTCGCTACCGCAGGGGGCGGTCACCCGCCGCACCGAGATGTCGTGGACGGTCCGCACCGTGCCGCCACCGGGCTGCGGCGAGCGGCCGAAGGCGCCGAAGTCATGCCGGCCGCGGAGCAGCTCGGCCGCGCCGCGCATGGCCTCCAGGTCGACCTCGCGCGAGACCTCCCAGGCGAACCGTCGCGCCAGCGGGGCCCGGCGGGGCACCACCAGGTAGCGGTAGGTCCGGGCGACGGCGTGGCGGCGGGCGTGGAACCCCTCGGCGACCTCGGCGACGGCACTCACCGTGACGTCCGCGGGGAGCACCGCGACCAGGGCTCGGCGCAGCCGCTCCGGCTCCCAGGTCCGGTCGAGCTGCAGGCCAACCACCTGACCGTGGGCATGGGCGCCGGCGTCGGTGCGTCCGGCGGCGGTGAGCTCCACCTCCCCGGCGCCGATCCGATCGAGAGCGGCACGCAGCTCGCCCTCGACGGTGCGCAGCCGGGGCTGGCGCTGCCAGCCGTGGAAGTCACCGCCGTCGTACTCCAGGGTCAGCCGGAAGGTGGCCATCGGGTCAGGCCTCCGCCCCCACCATCTCGATGATCGCCATCGGGGCGGCGTCACCGGTCCGGGGGGCGAGCTTGATGACCCGCGTGTAGCCGCCCTGGCGCGGGGTGGCGCCCTCGAAGTACCGCTCCCGGTAGACGGTGAAGAGCCGGTTGCTGACGTCGCGGTCGGTGACCCAGATGGCGATCTTGCGGCGCGCGGTCAGGTCGTTGCCGCGGGAGTTGGTCACCACCCGCTCCACCCAGCGCCTCAGCTCCTTGGCCTTGACCTCGGTGGTCGTGATCCGGCCGTGCCGGAGCAGCTCGGTGACCTGGTTGCGGGTCATCGCCTGACGGTGGGCGGCGGAGCGGCCGAACTTGCGACCGGCCTTGCGGTGACGCATCTCTCAACCCCGCACGATCACCGGGCCGACGGCTGGAACAGGGTCTCCAGCTCCTCGGGGGTGACGAAGTTGCGCTCGACCAGCTTCTCCTTGATCTCGTCCAGCGACTTCTGGCCGAAGTTGCGCAGGGTGAGCAGCTCCTCCTGGCGCATCGCCACCAGCTGACCGACGCGGGTCACGTCGTTGGCCTTGAGGCAGTTGAGGGCCCGCACCGAGAGCTCCAGCTCCTCGATCGGCACGTCGGCGAGCCGGCTGGGCAGGTCGTTGCCCCGCTGCTGGCGCACCGCGGGGGCGGCCAGGTTGTCACCGAAGCGGACGAAGAGGTCGAGGTGCTGGGTGAAGAGCGCCGCCGCCTGGCTGACCGCCTCGACGGGCTGGATCGTGCCGTCGGTCCAGACCTCGACCAGCAGCTTGTCCCACTCGGTCTCCTGGCCCACGCGGGTCTTCTCGACCGTGAAGTTGGCCTTCCGGACCGGGGTGAAGATGGCGTCCATGGGGATGACCCCGATGGGCTGCCCCTCTTTCTTGTTCCGCTCAGCGGTGACGTAGCCCTTGCCCTGCTCCACCATCAGGTCCATCCGGAGCTGGGCCTTGGGCCCGTCCAGGGTGCAGATGTGGAGGTCGGGATTCTTGATCTCGACGTCACTCGGGCACTCGATGTCGGCGGCGGTGACGGTCCGCGAGCCGCGCACGTCCAGGCTGCAGCGGACCGGGGTCGCGCTGTGGGAGACGACGCAGAGCTCCTTGAGGTTGAGGAGGATCTCGGTGACGTCCTCCTTGATGTGGGGGATGGCGCTGAACTCGTGGCTCACGCCGTCGATGGCCACCGAGGTGACCGCGGCCCCCGGGAGCGACGAGATCAGCACCCGCCGCAGCGAGTTGCCGAGGGTGGTCCCGAAGCCCGGCTCGAGCGGCTCCACCTCGAACTTCCCGTAGTTGGTGGTGCTCTCGAGCTCGTGGACGACGGGGACAGCAAGCGTGTCGATCATGAGGTCTCCAGGGAAGCGGCGATGACGCAGGGCTGGCCGGAAATGAGCGTCATCGGCTGTAGTACTCGACGATGAGCTGCTCGTCGATGACCAGCTCCATCTCTTGGCGGTCGGGAAGGCGCAGGACGGTGCCCCGCAGCTGGTCGGCGTCCAGGGACAGCCACTCGGGCACACTCCGGTTGGGGAGCAACGAGAGGGCATTCTGGATCGGCTCCAGGGCCCGGCTCCGCTCCCGGACACCGATCACGTCGCCGGGCCGGAGCTGCGCCGACGGGATGCTCTGGGCTCGGCCGTTGACGGTGAAGTGGCGGTGGTTGACGAGCTGGCGCGCCTCCTTGCGCGAGGCCGCCAGGCCGAGCCGGTAGACGATGTTGTCGAGGCGCCGCTCCAGCTGCTGGAGGAGCACGGTGCCGGTGACGCCGGTGGCCGCGTCGGCGCGCTCGAAGTAATGGCGGAACTGGGTCTCCATGACCCCGTACATCCGGCGGGCACGCTGCTTGGCCCGGAGCTGGATGCCGTAGTCGCTGGTCTTGCGCCGCCGGGCCATGCCGTGCTGCCCGGGGAGCAGCGCGTTGCGCTTGTCGAAGGTGCAGTTGCTGACGCACTTGGCACCCTTGAGGTAGAGTTTGGCCCCCTCGCGGCGGCAGAGGCGGCAGACGGGACCGGTGTAGTTGGCCATCGCGGGCGCTCCCTAGACCCGCCGCCGCTTGGGCGGGCGGCAGCCGTTGTGCGGGATGGGGGTGATGTCGGTGATGGCGCTGACCTCCAGGCCCGAGGCCTGCAGGCTGCGAATGGCCGCCTCCCGGCCCGCGCCCGGTCCCTTGACGAAGATCTCGACGGTCTTGAGGCCGTGCTCCATGGCCCGCCGGGCGGTCGCCTCGGCGGTCACCTGGGCGGCGTAGGGGGTCGATTTGCGCGAGCCCTTGAAACCCTGCGCGCCGGCCGATCCCCAGGCGATCACGTTGCCCTGAGGATCGGTCAGGCTGACGATGGTGTTGTTGAAGGTCGAGAGCACGTGGGCGTGCCCGACCGCGATGTTCTTGCGCTCGCGGCGCCGGGTGCGAACGACCTTCTTCTTCTTGCCCATCTACTTCTTGGCCTTGGCACGGCGGACGCCCACCGTCTTCTTGGGACCGCGGCGGGTGCGCGCGTTGGTGCGGGTGCGCTGGCCCCGAACGGGCAGGCCCCGGCGATGGCGGAGGCCCCGGTAGGTCCCGATCTCCATCAGGCGCTTGATGTTGAGCGCGACCTGGCGACGCAGGTCGCCCTCGACCCGGCCCTGGAGCTGCTTGGAGATCACGTCGCGCAGGCGGCCCACCTGGGCGTCGGTGAGGTCCCGGGCCCGGATGTCGGGCGAGACCTGGGCCAGGCTCAGCATGCGCTTGGAGGTCGAGAGCCCGATCCCGTAGATGTAGGTGAGGGCGATCTCGATCCGCTTCTCCCGCGGGACGTCGACGCCGGCGATGCGTGCCACCTCTCCCCCCTACCCCTGCCGCTGCTTGTGCTTGGGGTTCTCGCAGATGACCCGGACCGCACCGTGACGCTTGATGATCTTGCAGCGCTCGCACATCCGCCTCACCGAGGCGCGCACCTTCATGCCCAGATCTCCCGGTGGTCGGATGGCGAGCTCGCGGACCGGCCGTCCAGGCCGTCCCGGCTCCTGCTGCTGGATGTCACTTTCATCTCTCTCTGCTGGGAGTTGTTGCCGCCTGCCGGCCCGTCCCGGTCAGGCAAGGCGCTGGAGGATCCGCCCCCGACCGGGGTCGGCGGTGGAGAGTTCGACCTGGACCCTGTCACCCGGGAGGATCCGGACCGCCTGGAGGCGGGCCTTTCCGGCCGGATGGCAGAGCACCTTGTGCCCGTCCGCCAGCTCGACTCGGTAGAGCGCGTCGGGGAGAGGTTCGATGACTCGCCCCACGAGCGGCTCGTCAGCCCGCGTCATCGGGCGTGCCGAATCGGGCTGCCGGGCAGCCACGGTGGCTGAGTATACCAGGGTCCCCCCTTTGGCAAACGGCGACGCGGAGGCACCGGTCATCCCTCCACCCGGGCGGTCTCAGGCCTCGCCGAGAGGATCTCCGGGCCCGTGGCGGTGATCGCCACGGTGTGCTCGAAGTAGCAGGAGAGCCGCCCGTCGACGGTCACCACCGTCCAGTCGTCGTCGAGCACCCGGGTCTCCGCCCTGCCCGCGTTGACCATCGGCTCGATGGCCAGGACCAGGCCCGGCTTGATGACGTTGCCGGTGCCCGGCTTGCCGTAGTTGGGCACCTGGGGGGCCTCGTGCATGTTGCGGCCGATCCCGTGGCCGACGTACTGGCGGACCACCGAGAAGCCGGAGGCCTCGACGTAGCTCTGGACGGCGTGGCCGATGTCGCCGATGAAGCCGCCCGGCTGGGCCGCCGCGATCCCCCGGCGCAGCGCCTCCTCGGTCACCTCGAGCAGCCGGCTCGCCTCCGGCCCGGCCGCTCCGGCGCAGACCGACAGGCCCGAGTCGGCCCACCACCCGTCGAGGATCAGCCCGCAGTCGAGGGAGACCAGGTCGCCCTCCTCGATGACCCGCGTGCCGGGGATGCCGTGCACCACCTGCTCGTTGATCGAGACGCAGAGCGAGTTGGGGAAGCCGTTGTAGCCGATGAAGCCGGGGACGCAGCGGTGATCGCGGATGAAGGCCTCCGCCTCGCGGTCCAGGTCGATGGCGCGCAGGCCGGGCCGGGTGGTGGCGGCGAGGTGGGCCAGGCACGCTCCGAGGATCCGCCCCGCGGCCCGCATCTTCTCGATCTCGTCCGGCCGCTTGAGCCGGAAACCCTCGATCTTCATCGCCGCTCCTCCGTCATGAGGCGGTCTCCGCCCCCGCGGTCGCGGAGGCGGCGGCGGGGGGTGCGGTGGGCACCCCCAGCACCTTCAGGATCTGGGCGGTCACCAGGTCGATGGGCGGCGAACCGTCGATCCGCTCGATCCGGGTGCCGGCTCTCACGTAGTGGTCGACCACCGGCTCGGTGTCGCGCTGATAGACGCGCATCCGCGCGGCGAGCGCCTCGGGGTTGTCGTCGCTCCGCCCGTCGATGGCGGCGCGCCGGAGGATCCGCTCCCGGATCAGGTCCGGGTCGACCTCGAGGTAGAGGACCAATCCGACCTCCCGTCCGTTGCGCCCCAGCATCCGGTCCAGCGCCTCCGCCTGAGGGACAGTGCGCGGGAAGCCGTCCAGGATGACCCCGCCGGCCGCGTCCGGCTCGGCGAGCCGGCTCTCGATGATCCGCACCATCAGGTCGTCGGGGACCAGCGCGCCGCTCTCCATGATCGGCTGTGCCTCACGGCCCAGGGCCGACCCCCGGGCCACCTCGGCGCGGAGGATCGCCCCGGTGGAGACGTGGGGGGTGCCGGTGGTCGCGGCCACCCGCTCGGCCTGGGTTCCCTTGCCGCTGCCCGGCGCGCCGAAAAGGATGACGATCATCGGATGAATCCCCTGTATTGGCGCATCAGCAGCTGGGTCTCGATCTGCTTCATGGTGTCGAGGGCCACGCCGACCACGATCAGGATGGCGGTGCCTCCGAGCAGGAACTGGGAGGTCGACACCCCGGTCAGGAAGCTGGTGGCGAGCGGGAGCACCACGGTGACGCAGGCCAGGAAGATGGCGCCGGCCAGGGTGATCCGGCCCATGACCCTGCCCAGGTACTCGGCGGTCTGGCGTCCGGGCCGGATGCCGGGGATGAAGTTCGACGACTTCCTGAGGTTGTCGGCCACGTCGTTGGGATCGAAGACCACCGCCGTGTAGAAGTAGGTGAAGCCGAGGATCAGGATGAACTCGATGCCGTTGTAGAGGAGGTCGAGAGGCAGGGTCCCGCCATTGGGCTGCCAGTTGATCCGGATCCAGCTGGAGGCGGTGCTCAGCCAGCCGGTCGCCGATTCGAAGAAGTTGGCGAAGATGGTCGGGAAGGCCATGATCGAGATCGCGAAGATGATCGGGATGACGCCCGCGGTGTTGACCCGGAGCGGCAGGAAGTTGCGCCGGCCACCGGCCGACGCCATCCCGGTTCGCGGGTTGAGCACCCGCTGGGCCGATTGCATCGGCACCTTCCGCTGGGCCTGCTGGACGTAGATGATCCCGGCGGTCGCCGCCAGGGCGATCACGGCCATCTCGGCGATGTGGAAGACGTTGGACGCACCCTCGGAGCCGTAGCTGAAGAGCGCGCCCGGGAGCTGGGCGATGATCCCGGTGAAGATGATCAGGGAGACCCCGTTGCCGACCCCGTACTCGGTGATCAGCTCGCCCAGCCACATGGCGACGATGGTCCCGGCGGTGAGGGTGAGGATGACGGTGAGGGTCTCGGTGACGGTGGGGTTGGGGATGATCGCGCCGGCCTGGGTCGCGTTCGGGTTGGTGAAGAGGGCCATGAAGCCGTAGGCCTGGAGGGCGGCGAGCGGGACGGTCAGCCAGCGGGTGTAGCGGGTGATCCGCTTGCGCCCGATCTCCCCCTCCTTGGACAGCTCCTTGAGCCGGACCGAGACCACGGTCATCAGCTGCATGATGATGGTGGCGTTGATGTACGGGTTCAGCCCCAGACCGACGATGGTGAAGTGGGCCAGCCCGTTGCCGCTGAAGAGGTTGAGCAGACCGAGCAGGGTGTTGCTGGTGAAGAGGTCGTTGAGCGCGGTGGAGCTGGCGCCGGGGATCGAGATCGAGGCCAGCACCCGGAAGGCGAACAGGAGGAGCAGGGTGAAGACGAGCTTCTTGCGCAGCTCAGGGATCCTGAGCGCCTGAGCGAGGGCCTGGAGAAGGTTCACCCCTCGGGCTCCGCCTCCCCTTCATCCCCCGTGTTCGCGGTGGTGCCGGCGTCGCCCGGCGCGGCCGGCTCGGCCTTCGCCGGGCGGGTCTCGAGCAGCTCGAGCCGTCCGCCGGCGGCCTCGACGGCGCGAATCGCGGCGGCGGAGGCGCGCTGGACACGAACGGTCAGCGCCACCTTGAGCTTGCCGGCGGCGAGCAGCTTGACCCGCTCGCCGGGCCGGGTCACCAGGCCCACCTGGGCCAGGGCGGCACCGTCTACGATCGCCGCACTCGGGAAGCGATTGAGCTTGCTGACGTTGATCGCGGTGTACTCCGCGCGCCAGCGGTTGGTGAAGCCACGCAGCTTGGGCAGCCGCATGGTCATCTTCATCTGGCCACCCTCGAAGCCGCGGGGCGTCTTGGCTCCCTCGCGAGCTCCGGCCCCCTTCTGACCCCGGCCCGAGGTCTTGCCCTGACCGGCGGAGATCCCCCGACCGATGCGCTTGCGCGACCGCCGGCTTCCCGGGGCCGGGCGCAGCTCGTGCAGCTTCATGACTCCCTCCGGCTCGACGCGCCCTGGACCTCGCCCCCGGCGGCCGCCGCGGCGGCGAGCTCGGGGCTGTCGGCGGGGACGCCATCCACACTGACCAGGTGACGCACCTTCTGCACCATCCCGCGAACCGCCGGGGTGTCGGCGTGCACCACGGTCTGGTGGAGGCGGCGCAGGCCCAGCGCGGCGACGGTTGCCTTCTGGTCCTGGGCGTAGCCGATCGCACTCTTCCGGTAGGTGATGCGGATGGTGGCGACCGGGGCGGCCTCCGCCACCCCCTCCTCCGCCGTGCCCGGGGCCATCTCGGTGGTGCGGATCCGGCTCATACCGCCTCCGCCACGGCGGCGCTCTCGCCGAGGATCTGGGCCGCTCGCTTGCGGCCGACGATCTCCTCGGGGGTCTTGCCCCGGAGCGCCGCGACCTCGGCGAGCGTGCGCATGCTGGCGAGCGCCGCCACCGTCGCCCGGACCACGTTGATCGGGTTGTTGCTGCCCAGCGACTTGGTCAGGATGTCGTGGATGCCGGCGGCCTCGACGACCGCGCGCATCGCCCCGCCCGAGATGACCCCGGTGCCGGGCACCGCGGGACGGAGCAGGACCCTGGCGGCGCCCAGCTTGTAGCGCAGGTCGTGGGGGATGGTCCGCCCCACCAGGGGGACGGTGATCATGTGCTTCTTGGCGTCCTCGACGCCCTTGCGGATGGCGTCGGGGACCTCGCCCGCCTTGCCCAGGCCGGCGCCGACCCGGCCCTGGCCGTCACCGACCACGACCAGGGCGCTGAAGGAGAAGCGGCGGCCACCCTTCACCACCTTCGCCACCCGGTTGAGCGAGACGATCTTCTCGGTGAGCTCGCTGCCGCGATCGCCCCCCCGGTCGTCGCGTCGATCCATGCGCATCGCCATCACACTCAGAGCTCCAATCCGGCCTTGCGGGCGGCCTCGGCGAGAGCCGCCACGCGGCCGTGATAGAGGTAGCCACCCCGGTCGAAGACGACCTTCGAGACCCCCTGGGCGAGGGCGCGGGCGGCGACCAGCTCGCCGACCACCGCGGCGGCCCCGGAGGTGGCGCGGCTGCCGCTGATCCGGCTGACCGCCTCCGGTTCCAGGGTGGACGCGGCCACCAGGGTGCGACCCTCGGTGTCATCGATGACCTGGGCGGCGATGTGGCGGAGGCTGCGATGAACGCAGAGCCGGGGCCGCGCCGCGGTGCCCTCGACCCGGCGGCGGACCCGCTGGTGGCGTCGCGTGCGCGCCGCCTCTCGATCGTGCTTGGTGTACATCCTCGTCCTCGCCTACTTGCCCTTGCCTGCCTTGCCGGACTTGCCGGCCTTCCGGCGCAGCCGCTCACCCCGGTAGAGGATGCCCTTGCCCTTGTACGGCTCGGGCTTGCGGAACGAGCGGACCTTGGCGGCCACCTGGCCCACCATCTCCTTGTTGGCCCCGCTGATCACGATCTGGGTCGGGGCCGGGACATCGATGGTCACCCCCTCGGGGGGCGTGTAGCGGATGGGGTGGGAGTAACCCACGGCCAGCATCAGATCGGCGCCCTGCTTGGTGGCGCGGAAGCCGACGCCGACCAGGTCGAGGTTGCGGGTGAACCCGCTGCTCACCCCCTCCACCATGTTGGCGATCAGGGTCCGGGTCAGCCCGTGCAGGGAGCGGTGCAGGGCGCTGTCGGTGGGACGCTGGACCTCGACCACGCCCTCGCCGACCACGACCGTCATGGCCGGGGGCACCAGGCGCTCCAGGGTCCCACGCGCGCCGGAGACGGAGACGTGGGCGCCGGTGGCGGCCACCCGTACGCCGGCGGGAAGGGGGATGGGTCGGCGACCGATGCGGGACATCAGATCACCACACGAAGGCGACGACTTCGCCGCCGAGGCCGAGCCGCTGGGCCGTCTGACCGGTCATCAGGCCCTGGCTGGTGGAGATCACCGCGACCCCCAGGCCGCCGAGCACCCGGGGGAGCTCCGACTTGCGCGCGTAGACCCGCAGGCCCGGCCGGCTGATCCGGCGCAGCCCGCTGAGGGCGCGGCCCCGGGCGGTGCGCGCCTTGAAGGTGATGGTGATCACCTCCTGGGGGGTCTCACCGCTCACCGCGTAGTCGGCGATGAAGCCCTCCTCCTTGAGCACGCGGGCGATCTCCGCCTTCATCCGGCTGGCGGGGATGACCACGGTCCGGTGGTTGGCCGCGTTGGCATTGCGGACCCGGGTCAGCATGTCGGCGATGGTGTCACTGGTCATGCTCTCACCACGAGCTCTTCTTGACCCCCGGGATCTGGCCCATGCTGGCCAGCCCCCGGAAGCAGATGCGACACATGCCGAACTTGCGCATGTAGGCGCGCGGACGCCCGCAGAGCGCGCACCGATGGTGCTGCTGAGTGGAGAACCGGGGCGCTCGCAACGATTTGGCGATCAGTGACTTCTTGGCCATCAGGCACCTCGTCGCGCCGTATCGGCGGGAGCCGACGCACGCGAACCATGAATCAACATCAACTCTTCCGGAAAGGCATGCCGAAGTGGGTGAGCAGAGCCCGCCCCTCGTCGTCGGTCTTGGCGCTCGAGACGATGCAGATCTCGAGCCCGCGCAGCTTGTCGATCTTGTCGTAGTCGATCTCCGGGAAGACCAGCTGCTCCCGGAGGCCGAGGGTGTAGTTGCCATGCCCGTCGAAGGCCTTGGGGTCGACCCCGCGGAAGTCGCGAATCCGAGGCAGGGCAACGTTGATCAGCTTGTCGAGGAAGTACCACATCCGATCGGAGCGGAGGGTCACCTTGACCCCGATCGGCATCCCGGCGCGCAGCTTGAAGGCGGCCACCGACTTCCTGGCCTTGATCACGATCGGGGCCTGGCCGGTCATGGTCTTGATGTCGGCGATCGCGGCGTCGATGGCACGCGCGTTCTGGATCGCCTCGCCCAGACCGATGTTGACCACGATCTTCTCGAGCCGCGGCACCTCCATCGCGTTGGTGTAGCGGAACTCCCGGACCAGCTCGGGGACCACCCGATCCTGGTACTCGCGGCGGAGGCGCGGAGCCTCGGCAACGGCGACAGACATCAGCCGGTCATCCGCTCGTAGCGCTCGCCGCACTTCTTGCAGACGATCACATTGACGCCCTCCTCGGTCACCTGGTGGGCGATCCGGGTGCGCTTCTCACAGCGGTTGCAGACCAGCTGCACCTTGCTGTACGCGATCGGGCCGTTGAAGTCGACGATCCCGCCCTGCACGTTGCCCTGGGTGTTGGCCTTGGTGTGGCGCTTCATCAGGTTGGCGCCGCGCACCACGATGCGCTGGCGCTCGGTCACCACCCGCTCGACCACCCCGCGCTTGCCCTTGTCCTTGCCTGCGATGATCTCGACGGTGTCACCGCTGCGGATGTCGAGGGGACGGATCCGGCCGCCGGCCCATCCCTCGTGCTCCACCTCCACCCGGCGGTGCCTGGCCAGTCCGGCCAGTCGCTTGGCCACCGTGCCCATCTAGCCCACCTCCAACCGACGTCCCGGGGTCATCTAGATGACCTCCGGGGCGAGCGACACGATCTTCATGAAGTTGCGTTCCCGAAGCTCCCGGGCGACCGGACCGAAGATGCGGGTCCCGCGCGGGTTGTTCTGGGGGTTGATCAGCACCGCGGCGTTCTCGTCGAAGCGGATCTGGCTGCCGTCGGGGCGGTGGAAGGGCTGGACGGTGCGCACGATGACCGCCCGGACCACGTCGCCCTTCTTGACCTGGGCGTTGGGCTGGGCCACCTTGACGGTCCCGATGATGATGTCACCCACCGAGCCGTACTTGTGCCGGCTGCCGCCGAGCACGCGGATGCAGAGCAGCTCGCGGGCCCCGCTGTTGTCCGCCACCTTGACGATGCTCTCCTGCTGGATCACCGCCTACTTCGCCTTCTCGAGGATCTCGGCGACCCGCCACCGCTTCTCCTTGGAGATCGGGCGGGTCTCGGTGATCCGGACCCGGTCCCCCACCGCGCAGGTCCCCTCCTCGTCGTGGACCTTGAGGCGTCGGTTGTGGGTGACCACCTTCTTGTAGAGGGGATGCGGTTTCTTCTCCTCGACCAGGACCACCACGGTCTGCTGCATCCTGTCGCTGACCACGACGCCGTCCCGGACCTTGCGGCGGCCCCGCTCGGCCGGCTGCTCACTCATCTGTCTGCTCCTCGTCGGGCCCGGCGGCCCCTTCGTCAGCGATCTCGGCGACGTCCTCGGCGGCCCCGGCTGGGTCGCCCGGCTCGTCGTCCGCAACCGGCGGCTCCTCGGCGGCGGCGTCCGGCGCCTCCAGGGCCTCCAGGGCCTCCGGTTCCTCGACGGCGGACGCTGCGCTGTCTCGGCGCCGGCGGGCGCGGCGCGGCGTCTGGTCCGGCTCGAAGGGCTCGGCCTCGACGGCCTCCGTCTCGGCTGCACCGGCCTCGACCGGCTCCCCCTCGACGGCGGTCACCGCCGTCGTGCGGCGCCGGAGCAGGCCTCGCGGACGGGGCCGCTCCTCGGGCTCCTCCTCGACCTCGAGATCGGAGACCAGGTGGTGGCCGCGCGCCAGCTCGAGCTGGAGGGTCATGGTGCGGGCGATCTCCCGCCGCAGCTCGCGCACCTGGCGATGGTTCTCGACCTGCCCGGCCGCCTGCTGAAACCTGACCTCGAAGAGCCTGCGGCGCTGCTGGCGCAGATGCTCGACAAGATCCTCCGCGGTCATGCTGCGGAGCAGGTTCACGGCCTCGACCTGCTTGCTCACGCCGTCGCCTCCGTCTCGGCCGCGGCCTCGTCCCCGGTCCCCTGCCGGGCGACGAAGCGGGTGGCGATCGGCAGCTTGTGACCGGCGAGGCGCATCGCCTCGCGGGCGGTCTCCTCGCTGACCCCGCTCATCTCGAAGAGGACACGGCCCGGCTTGACCACCGCCACCCACCCCTCGGGCTGGCCCTTGCCCGAGCCCATCCGGGTCTCGGCGGGCTTCTTGGTGTAGGCGTGGTCGGGGAAGATGCGGATCCAGATCTGCCCGCCGCGACGGACGTGCCGGGTCATGGCGCGCCGGGCGGCCTCGATCTGCCGGTTGGTCATCCAGCAGGGCTCGAGCGCCTGGAGCCCGTAGGGGCCGAAGCTCAGGGTGCTGCCGCGCTGGGCGGTGCCCTGGCGCCGGCCCCGGTGGAGCTTGCGGAACTTGGTCCGCTTCGGCATCAGCACCGTCAGTCCTCCTCAGCCTCGGTCTCGGGCCCGACGCCCGGGGCCGGCTTCTTCGCCGGAGCCGGCCTTCGGCGCGCCGCCGGCTTCTTGGCGGGGAGCTTCTCCACCTTGGTGCCGGCCTCGGGCACGACGCCGAGGCCGGGGACCTCCTCGTCGAGCTCCGAGATGTCCGCCTCGGCGACATCGACGTCGACCTCGGCCTCGACCTCGGCCTCGCCGAGCGCCGCCACCGCCGCGCCCGCGGCTTCAGGGTTGTCGACCAGGCCGATCTCGACACCGCCATCAGCCTCGGCGGCGGCCTCGACGAGCGCCGCCGGCGCCACCTCCTCACGGTCGGGAACGGAGGGAGCCGCCATGGGGCGCCGCTCACGCTCTGGTGCGGCGAGCGGCCGCGCGAGCTCCATGACCTCGCGTCCCGGCCCACCGGTCATCACCGGTTCCCCGGTCGCGGTGACGTAGTCGCCCTTGTAGATCCAGCAGGTGACCCCGATCCGGCCGAAGGTGGTCCGCGCCTCGGCCCGGCCGAAGTCGATGTTGGCCCGGAGGGTGTGCAGCGGCACGCGGCCGTCCCGATCCCACTCGCGCCGCGACATCTCGGCACCTCCGAGGCGACCGCTGACCTCCAGCTTCACCCCCTTGGCGCCGGCACGCATGCTGCGCATGACGGTCTGCTTGAGGGCTCGGCGGAAGGCGATCCGCTTCTCCAGCTGGGAGGCGACGTTCTCGGCGACCAGCCGGGCGTCGAGCTCAGGGGTCTTGATCTCGTGGATGGTCACCCGGACCTTCTTGCCGCTGATCCGCTCCAGCTCATCGCGGAGCGCGTCCACCGAGGCACCCTGCTTGCCGATCACGATGCCGGGCTTGGCCGTCTGGATGATCACCGTCAACTGGTTGGCGCTGCGCTCGGTCTCGATCCGGGCCACCCCGGCGTTGCGCAGCCGGCTGGCGATCAGCCGGCGCATCGCCAGGTCCTCGTGGAGGAGCTTGGTGTACTCCTTGTCCGCGTACCAGCGTGCGTCCCACTGCCGGTAGACCCCGAGGCGAAAGCCGATAGGGTTCACCTTCTGTCCCATCAGTCCTTCTCCTCGTCGTCCTGAGCCGTCTCGGCCTCGGGCTCCTCATCGCCCGGCCCGCCGGCCTCACTGTCCGGGTCCTCGGTCTCGTCAGGCTCGATCTCCTCGATCACCTCGCCCTCGTCGTCGGGGGTCGGCTCGACCTCATCCACCGGCTCGTCCTCGGCAGCTCCCTCGACCGCGGTGGTGGCCGCCTCCGCCTCCGCCAGAGCGGCCTCCTGGGCGCGCCGGATCTGGGCGGGACGGCGGCGGCGGGCGGACGCGGGCTTGGTGGACGGGTGCGCCGCGCGCCCGGCCATCGCCACCACCGAGCGGCGGCGGCGCTCCGGCTCGGGCTCCTCGTCGGTCACGTAGCAGCGCAGGTGGCTCATCCGCTTGAAGATGCTGCCGGCCATCCCGCGCGGCTTGGCGATGTAGCGCTTCATCATCCCGGCCTGGTCGACGTCGATCCGGTCGACGCGCAGCGACGACTGCTCCAGGTTGAAGTTGTGCTCGGCGTTGGCGGCCGCCGACTTGATGACCTTGGCCACCTCCTTGGCGGCATGGCGGGGGGTGAAGCTGAGCAGCGCGAGAGCCTCGGCGACCGGCAGGCCGACGACGCTGTCCGCGACCACCCGCGCCTTGCGCGAGGTGATCCGCACGTCCTTGGCGGTGGCGACGACTTTCACTTGAGGGCGGTGCTCCGCTCGGTGTGGTGGCCGTGGCCGCGGTACTTACGGGTCACGGCGAACTCGCCCAGCTTGTGGCCGACCATGGCCTCGGTGATGAACACCGGGTTGTGCTTGCGGCCGTCGTGGACGGCGATGGTGTGCCCGACCATCTCCGGGAAGATGTCGCTGCGCCGCGACCAGGTCTTGATGACCCGCTTCTCCCGGCTCTGATTCAACCTCTGAATCTTGGCCAGCAGGTGGTCGTCGCAGAACGGCCCTTTCTTGAGGGAACGGCTCATGGTCTCACTTCTTCCGGCGACGCACGATCATGCGGTCGGTCTTCTTGTTGCGACGGGTGCGGTAGCCGAGCGCCGGCTTGCCCCAGGGCGTCTGTGGGTTGCCACCGGCACCGCTGCGGCCCTCGCCACCGCCGTGGGGGTGGTCGAAGGGGTTCATGGCCATGCCGCGCACCGACGGTCGCCAGCCCCGCCAGCGCGACTTGCCCGCCTTGCCGATGTTCTGGTTCTCGTGATCGGCATTGCCGACCTGGCCCACGGTGGCGAAGCAGCGGACGTCGATCCGCCGCACCTCGCCGGAGGGCATCCGCACGGTTGCCATCTCCCCCTCGCGGGCCAGCAGCTGAGCCGCCACGCCGGCACTGCGCACCAGCTGGCCACCGCGTCCCGGCTGGACCTCGAGATTGTGGATGGTGGTGCCCAGCGGGATGTTGGCGAGCGGGAGCGCGTTGCCGGGCTTGATCTCGGCGCCCGCCCCGGAGCTGATGACCTGCCCCACGGTGAGGCCGAGCGGGGCCAGGATGTAGCGCTTCTCGCCGTCCGCGTAGTTGATGAGGGCGATCCGGGCGCTCCGGTTGGGGTCGTATTCGATCGCGGACACCCGACCCGGGACATCGCGCTTGGTCCGCCGGAAGTCGATGATCCGGTAGAGCTTGGCGTGGCCGCCGCCACGGTGGCGCACCGTGATCCGGCCGGTGTTGTTGCGCCCGCTGGCCTTCTTGAGGTGGACGGTGAGGCTCCGCTCGGGGGTGGTGCTGGTCACCTCCTCGAACGAGCTGACCGCCATGAAGCGGCGGCCCGGGCTGGTCGGCTTGTACTTGTTGACTGGCATCGGTCTACACGCCCTCGAACAGCCCGGGGATCTTCTGCCCGGGGGCCAGGGTCACCACGGCCTTCTTCCAGTCGGGGCTCTTCCCGGTCAGGCGGCCTCCCCGGCCACGCCGGTACTGGCGGTTGCGCACCTTGCCGTGAACGGCTAGGACGTTGACCGCGAGCACCGTGAGCCGCTGCTCGGGGAAGGCCTCCTCGATGGCCCGACGGATGTCGACCTTGGTGACGTCGGTGGGGCAGGCGAAGGTGTACTTGTTCAGCCGCCCCATCTCGCTGTAAGACTTCTCGCTCGAGACCGGCCGGAGGATGACCTGGTGGAACGCGCGTCCCTGACTCATCCCCAGGCCTCCGCGATGTGCTCGACCGCATCCCGGGTCATCACCACGGTGTCGGCGGTGATCAGGTCGCGCACCGAGACGTTGCCGGCCAGGATCACCCGGACCTCGGGGAGGTTCCGGGCACTCAGCTCGAGGGCGTCGTGGTGCGAGCCCAGCACCACCAGGACCCGCCGGCCGGCCTCGACCGCCTGGAGGAACGCGGTCACCACCTTGGTCCGCGGCTCCTCGAGGTCGATCCCGTCGAGGATGGTGATCTGGCCCTCGGCGGCCTTGACGCTCAACGCGCTGCGCAACGCCAGCCGGCGCTGCTTGCGCGGCATCTGCTGGCTGTGAGAACGCGGGGTGGGCCCGAAGACGGTGCCGCCTCCAGCGTAGTGGGGGGCCCGGATCGAGCCCTGCCGGGCCCGGCCGGTGCCCTTCTGACGGTACGGCTTGCGGCCACCGCCCGAGACCTCGGTGCGGGTCTTGCTGTCATGGGTCCCCTGGCGGGCGTTGGCCAGCTGGCGCAGCAGCGCCTGGTGCATGACGGTGGCGTGCGGGATCACCGCGAAAACCGTCTCGGGAAGCTCCAGCTCCCCCTGGCTCTCGCCGGCGAGGTCGACGATGGGTGCGGTGCTCATGCCACCACCACTCCGCTGCGGGCGCTGTCCCGGACCAGCACCACCGAGTTGCGGTGACCGGGCACCGCCCCGCGCACCAGCAGCAGGTTGCGCTCGGCGTCGACGCGCACCACCTCGAGCCGCATGACGGTGGCCCGGGAGGCGCCGAGGTGACCGGCCATGCGCAGCCCCTTGAAGACCCGAGCGGCGTCCGTCGACCCGATCGATCCCGCCTGCTTGATGTTGTGGGAGCCGTGGCTGACCGGGCCCCTGCTGAAGTTGTGACGCTTGTGCTGCCCGGCGAAGCCCTTGCCCTGGGTGATGCCGGTGACGTCCACCCGCTCCCCGGCCTCGAAGAGCGCGACCGAGAGCCGGGTGCCCGGAGCGGGGGTGCCCGCGTCGCGGACCTCGGCCAGATGGGAGAGCGCCGGGGTGCCGGCCCGCTTGAAGTGGCCGGCCTGGGGCTTGTTGGTGCGGCGCGGCTTGCGCACGCCCAGGCCGAGCTGGACGGCCTCGTAGCCGTCGGTGGCGGCGGTCTTGACCTGCACGACGTGGCAGGACTCCGCCTCCAGGACGGTGACCGGGACCACCGTGCCCTGCTCGGTGAAGAGCTGGGTCATCCCCAGCTTGCGCGCCAGCAGCCCCTTGCTCATCGCTGATCCCCGAGCTTGATCTCGATATCCACCCCACTCGGGAGGTTGAGCCGCATCAGGGCGTCCACCACCTTGGGGTTGGGGTCGAGGATGTCGAGGATCCGCTTGTGGGTGCGCATCTCGAACTGTTCGCGCGAATCCTTGTCGATGAAGGGCGAGCGGACGACCGTCCACTTGCCGATACGGGTCGGCAGCGGCACCGGGCCGGCGACATGAGCCCCGGTTCGGACCACGGTCTCCACGATCTTCGAGGCGGCCTGGTCCAGGACCCGATGGTCGTAGGCCTTGAGCCGGATGCGGATTTTCTGCGCCATGGCGGTGCCGCTGCCTTCCCTGTCCCTATCTCTCGATCGAGGTGACGGCGCCGGCGCCGACCGTGTGCCCACCCTCGCGGATGGCGAAGCGCATCCCCTCCTCGACGGCGATCGGGGTGATCAGCTCCACGCCCATCTCGACGTTGTCGCCCGGCATCACCATCTCGGTCCCCTCGGGGAGGGTGATGCTGCCGGTCACGTCGGTGGTCCGGATGTAGAACTGAGGCCGGTAGCCGCTGAAGAACGGGGTGTGCCGGCCACCCTCCTCCTTGCTGAGGACGAAGACCTGGGCCTTGAACCTGGTGTGCGGGTTGATGGTGCCCGGCTTGGCCAGCACCTGGCCACGCTCGACGTCCTCGCGCTTGATCCCCCGGATCAGGCAGCCGACGTTCATCCCCGCCTCGCCGCCGCCGTCGAGCTCCTTGTGGAACATCTCGACCCCGGTCACCACCGTCTTGGTGGTGTCCCGGATGCCGACGATCTCGACCGGCTCGTTGACCTTGATCACCCCGCGCTCGATGCGACCGGTGACCACGGTGCCACGACCCTCGATCGAGAAGACGTCCTCGATGGGCATCATGAAGGGCTTGTCGACGGGCCGCTCGGGGAGCGGGATGTAGGTGTCGACGGCCTCCATCAGCCTCATCACGTCGTCGCCGGCCGCCTTGTCACCCTCCAGCGCCTTGAGGGCGGAGACCCTCACCACCGGGATGTCGTCGCCGGGGAACTCGTACCGGCTGAGCAGCTCGCGAACCTCGAGCTCGACCAGCTCCAGGAGCTCCTCGTCGTCGACCTGGTCGACCTTGTTGAGGGCCACCACGATGTAGGGGACCCCGACCTGGCGGGCGAGCACGATGTGCTCCCGGGTCTGGGGCATCGGCCCGTCGGTGGCGGCCACCACCAGGATGGCGCCGTCCATCTGGGCCGCGCCGGTGATCATGTTCTTGATGTAGTCGGCGTGGCCGGGGCAGTCGACGTGGGCGTAGTGGCGGTTGGCGGTCTCGTACTCGATGTGGGCGGTGGCGATGGTGATGCCGCGCGCCTTCTCCTCCGGGGCGTTATCGATCTGATCGAACGATACGAAGGAGTTGGAGCCACCGACGCGTTCTGATAGGGTCTTGGTGATGGCAGCAGTCAGCGTCGTCTTGCCATGGTCGATGTGACCGATGGTCCCGACGTTCACGTGAGGCTTGGTACTGGTGTATTTCTTCTTCTTGCCCATGGCCTTCTCAGTTCCTCTGCTGCTGCTCGCTGGTTCTCGGCTGGCTGGATGGCTCGGCTGGTCATGACCTGGCCTTGGCGACGATCTCGTCGGCGAGGCCAGAGGGTAGCTGCTGGTAGTGGTGGAACTCCATCGAATAGGACGCCCGGCCCTGGGTCATCGAGCGCAGCTCGGTGGCATACCCGAACATGGCGGCCAGCGGCACCAGAGCATGCACGATCTGGGTCGTCCCGCGTCCTTCCATGCCCAGGATGTGGCCCCGGCGGCCGCTCAGGTCCCCCATGACGTCGCCCATGTAGTCCTCGGGCATGGAGACGTCGACCTTCATGATCGGCTCGAGCAGCGCCGGCTTGGCCTTGCGCATGCCGTCCTTGAAGCCGATCGAGCCGGCGATCTGGAAGGCCTGCTCCGAGGAGTCGACCTCGTGGTAGGAGCCGTCGACCAGGACGACCTTGACGTCGACCACCGGGAAGCCGGCCAGCACCCCGTTGGCCAGGGCCTCGGTGACCCCCTTCTCCGTCGGCCGGATGTACTCCCGGGGCACGCTGCCGCCGACGACCTTGGAGACGAACTCGAACCCCTTGCCGGGCTCCTGGGGGCGGAGGTCCAGCTCGACGTGGCCGTACTGGCCATGGCCGCCGGTCTGGCGGACGAATCGCCCGGTGCCATGGGCCGGGACCGTGATGGTCTCCCGGTAGGCGACCTGGGGCTTGCCGACGCTGGCGTCGACCTTGAACTCGCGGAGCATGCGGTCGACGATGATCTCGAGGTGGAGCTCGCCCATCCCTGAGATCACGGTCTGGCCGCTGTCCTCGTCGGTGTGGACCCGGAAGGTGGGGTCCTCGGCGGCCAGCCGCTGGAGGGCGAGGGCCATCTTGTCCTGGTCGGCCTTGGTCTTGGGCTCGACGGCGACCGAGATCACCGGCTCCGGGAAGACCATCGCCTCTAGGATGATCGGCGAGTCCTCGCTGCAGAGGGTGTCACCGGTGGTGGTGGACTTGAGCCCGATGGCGGCCGCGATGTCGCCGGTCCGGACCTCCTCGATGTCCTCGCGGTGGTTGGCGTGCATCTGGAGGACACGGCCGATCCGCTCGCGCTGGTTCCGGGTGGCGTTGAGCACGTAGGAGCCGCTCCGGAGGGTCCCGCTGTAGACCCGGAAGAAGGTGAGGTTGCCGACGAAGGGGTCGTTGGCGATCTTGAAGGCGATCGCGGCGAACGGCTCGTCGTCGTCCGGGAGGCGGCGGCCGGGCTCGTCGACCCCCGGGGTGTGCCCCTCGATCGGGGGGACGTCGAGCGGCGAGGGCAGGTAGTCGACGACCGCGTCCAGCATCGGCTGTACGCCGCGGTTCTTGAGCGCGGCGCCGCAGAGGACCGGCACCAGCTGGGTCTTGATGGTCCCGATCCGCAGCCCGTGGCGGATGTCGTCGGAGGTCAGCTCCTCCCCCTCCAAGTAGCGGGCCAGGAGCTCGTCGTCGGTCTCGGCCACCGCCTCCAGCAGGACATGGCGCCACCTGGCCACCTCCGCCTTCATCGACTCGGGGATCGCGCCCCGCTCGCTGGTGGTGCCGAGGTCGTCGAGGTAGACGATCGCGGTCATGTTGACCAGGTCGACCATCCCGACGAAGTCGGCCTCGCTCCCGATGGGGAGCTGGACGGGAATCGGGTTGGCCCCCAGGCGGTCGCGGATCGACTGCACGGAGGCGTAGAAGTCGGCCCCCATCCGGTCCATCTTGTTGATGAAGCAGATCCGCGGCACCCGGTAGCGGTCGGCCTGCCGCCAGACCGTCTCGGACTGCGGCTCGACCCCCGCCACCGCGTCGAACACGGCCACCGCGCCGTCCAGCACCCTGAGGCTGCGCTCCACCTCCACTGTGAAGTCCACATGCCCGGGCGTATCGATGATGTTGATACGGTGGCCGCGCCACTCGGCTGCCGTGGCGGCGGAGGTGATGGTGATCCCGCGCTCCTGCTCCTGGACCATCCAGTCCATGGTCGCGGCGCCCTCGTGGACCTCGCCCATGCGGTGGATGCGCCCGGTGTAGAAGAGGACGCGCTCGGTCGTCGTGGTCTTGCCCGCGTCGATGTGGGCCATGATCCCGATGTTCCGGTACCTCTCCAGGGCGACGGCCCGACCGGCGACGGCAGTGCTCATGAGCTCAGGACCACAGGCGGCTCAGTACCGGAAGTGGGAGAAGGCCTTGTTGGACTCGGCCATCTTGTGGGTGTCTTCCTTCCGCTTGACCGAGGCGCCCACCCCGTTGGCGGCGTCCATCAGCTCGGCGGCCAGCCGGTCGGCCATGCTCTTTCCGGAGCGGGCCCGGGCATAGCGGATCACCCAGCGCCGGGCCAGGGCCTGGCGGCGGTCGTGGCGGATCTCCACCGGCACCTGGTAGGTGGCGCCGCCGACCCGCTTCGGTTTGACCTCGATCACCGGGGTGACGTTGCGCATGGCCTGGTCGAAGACGTCGAGCGGCTCGCGCCGGCTGGAGCGCCGCACCTTCTCGAACGCGTCATAGACGATCCGCTGGGCGGTCGACTTCTTGCCGGCCAGCATCACGCAGTTGATGAACTTGGCAAGCGCGGGGCTCGCGTAGATGGGGTCGGGGAGGATGTTGCGTCGCTGGACGCGGGCTCGACGAGGCATCTCGAATGATCCCTACTTGGCCGCTTTCTCGCGCTTGGCGCCGTACTTGCTCCGGCCCTGCTTCCGGTTCTTGGTCCCGGCCGTGTCGAGGGTGCCCCGGATGATGTGATAGCGCACCCCGGGGAGGTCCTTGACCCGGCCGCCGCGGATCAGCACCACCGAGTGCTCCTGGAGGTTGTGACCGATCCCGGGGATGTAGGCGGTCACCTCTGCCTTGCTGGTCAGGCGCACCCGGGCCACCTTGCGGAGCGCCGAGTTCGGCTTCTTGGGGGTGGTGGTGTAGACGCGCACGCAGACGCCGCGGCGCTGGGGCGAACCCCGGAGCGCGGGAGCCTTGGTCTTCCGGACGATCCGGACCCGGCCTTTGCGGACGAGCTGCTGGGTGGTGGGCACAGAACTCCGTTTGAGACTGAACAGCACCCCTTGCGGGGCGCGCGTGGACGCAATTTCGCCCCGATGGGCGCGAGGGAGCATCCTACCAGCGCCAGGGTTCGCGCGTCAATTCAGAGCCCCCCTCCAGACCCGGGTCGCCCGACCCGCTCGGCGGCTCCGACCGGCGGCTCAGCGGGGGCGGCGGCTCAGCCGGGAAGGCAGCTCAGCGGGGACGCGCATCCGCCGCCTTCAGCGACGCCAGGGGGCGGAGCCGGTGCTCGACCTCCGCCAGGCCGGCACCCACCACCGCGGCCACAACCTCCTCGGAGGACTTGTAGGCGGGGCCGGCCTCGTCGAGGGGGACCCGGCCGTCGGCGTTGACCACGATGCCCCGGCGCCGGTAGTCGGCGTCCACCGCCCGCTGGTCGAGCTGGCGCATCGCCGCCGAGCGGGAGAGCCGGCGGCCGGCGCCGTGGTTGACCGAGTAGCCACTGGCGGCGGCGCCGGGCAGCGGCCGGAGGATGAAGGAGAGATCGCAGTTCGACCCCGGGATGAGCACCGGGTGGCCGGTCTCCGCCCACATCCCCCCGTCCAGGGCGGGGTGGCCGGCCGGGAAGGCCCGGGTCGCCCCCTTCCGGTGCACCAGGACGTCGCCGAACTCGGGGTGGAGCTCGCGCTGGACCAGATTGTGGCTGATCTCGTAGACCAGCTCCAGGGGCTCGGCGAACGTCTCCTCGAAGGCCGCCGCCACCTCCTCGGCGATGACCATCCGGTTGACGATCGCGAAGTTGGCACCGGCCGCCACCGCGTTGAGGTAGGCGCGATGCAGCGCCTGGTCGGGGGTGAAGTAGCCGAGGTCGAGGTCGGTGATGAGGCCGGGCCGCGCCGCCCGGGCCAGGGCGAGGTAGTTGGTGGCGAGGCCGTGCCCGAAGCCGCGGCTGCCGGTGTGCACCTGGACGAAGAGGGTGCCGGCCTCGACGCCCTGCTGGAGCTCGATGAAGTGGTTGCCGCCGCCCAGTGAGCCGAGCTGGGGGATGCCGCGCTCCGGCCGCCCCGGGCCCCCCCAGGGCACCTCCCAGGAGTTGTCCACGGGGATCCGGTCGCGCTCGGCCCGCTGCCGGTCGAAGCGCGAGCCATACCTCTCCATGTAGTGGGCGGCGCCGCCCCGGCAGATCGCCTCGAACTGGCCGCGGTCGAGCCGGCGCAGCCGGGTCAGGCTGGCCTGGCCGGCGCCCATAGCCACCCGGCGGAGCACGGCGCGGTTGAAGGCGAGCCGCCGCTCCGGGGTCGCCCTCTCCGCGGGCACCTCCGACCGCGCCGAGACCATCCCGCAGCCGATGTCGAAGCCCACCGGGCCCATGGCCACGGCCCCGCTGCGGGCGTCGGTGAGGATGACCGAGCCGACCGGGACCCCGTAGCCGACGTGGACGTCCGGGGTGATCGCGACCAGCCGGGTCCCCGGGAAGCGGGTGGCGTTGACGATCTGGGGGTAGACGCCGTCCTCCAGCTCGTCGAGCAGCGCGGGGGTGAGGAAGAGACGCACCGGCACCTCTCCGGTGTCCTCGGTGGCGAGGTCGAACCAGCCCCCGGGATGGGGCCGCACGTGGCGCTTCCAGCCCGCCGTGGCGGCGACCGGGCGGGGCCCGCCCGGGCCGGCCCGCTCCGCGCCGGGCATCTAGTGCACCGACCCGGAGGTAGGTTTCCGGGTCGCCGGCCAGGCCGCCCGAGCCCAGGAAGGGGTGGCGCGGTGAGGAGCGCACCAGCAGGTGCGTGACCAGGAAGTGCCGGGCCCCGTGACGCCGGCTTCAGGGCGCGCGGCGCCCCCGGCGGGGATGGCCGTGGGAATGGCCGGATGAAGCGAGAGGATGTCTCCGGGTCGGTGCACTAGGTGAACTTCGGGTAGGTGCTCATGCCCCCGTCGACCACCAGGGTGGTCCCGGTCACGTAGCCGGCCTGGTCGCTGGCCGCCCAGACCACCGCGGCGGCGATCTCCTCCGGCCGGCCGAAGCGACCGAGCGGGATCTCCCGCTCGACCCGGTGGCGGGCCTCGGCGTCGTCGAGGACGAAGGCGTTGATCGGGGTGGCGATGGCTCCCGGGGCGATCGAGAGCACCCTGATCCCGAGCCCGGCCCACTCCCGGGCGACCGTCTCGGTGAGCAGCTTCAGCCCTCCCTTGGAGGCGCAGTAGTGGGCGAAGCCGGGCCAGGGGATGAACTCGTGGACCGAGCTCATGTTGACGATCACCCCCTGCTTCTGGGCGGCCATCAGCTTGCCGGCCTCGCGCAGGCAGAGGAAGGCGCCGGTGAGGTTGGTCCGGAGGATCCGCTCCCAGAGGTCGAGCGGCATCTCCAGGGTCGGCGCCTGCTTCTCGATGCCGGCGTTGTTGACCAGGATGTCGAGGCCGCCGAAGCGGTCCCGGCATTCGCCGATCATCCGCACCACGTCCGCCTCGGCCCCGACGTCCGCCCGGACGGCGTAGGCCCGGGTGCCGGCCGGGTCGATCTGGCCCGCCACCGCCTCGGCGTCAGGCCGCTCCTGGTCCGAGAAGTAGTTGACGGCGACCCGCGCCCCCTCCTCGCCGAGCCGCAGGGCGGTCGCCCGGCCGATGCCGCTGGAGCCCCCGGTGACCAGGGCTCGCCGTCCCTCGAGAAGCATCTCTTCCTCCCTCCGATTCAAGATCGGGATCCCGGCCGGATCCCGCCCGGGTGGCCCGGCCGCCGACCTGACGCGCTCCAACTCCCCGCCGCGCCCGAGCACCGCCCGCCGGTGTGACCTCTGCTATTCTCCGCGACCAGACCCATTCACAACGGCGCTCACGCATCTCGCCCGAGACCGCAGGCGGGGCTCGACCCCTCAATCTCCTGCGCAGGTGGGATCGGTGGTCCGGCCGGCGCCTCGCGGCGCTCGCCGCCGCCGCTCTCCTCGGGCGGTGCCGCGGCCCACCAGAAGGAGCGATGCCGATGCCCAAGGCCACGACCGCGGAGGAGGCCGCCCAGCGCGCCGGTCCCCGCAAGCGCGAGAGCGTCGAGGACCTCGCCGCCAAGCTCGGCCGGGCGACCTCGGCGGTGGTCACCGACTACCGGGGGCTGACCGTCAAGCAGCTCGAGGAGCTGCGCAGCCAGTTGCGCAGCCAGGGGATCGAGTACCAGGTCGTCAAGAACACCCTGGCCCGCCGGGCGGCCGAGCGGGCGGGCATCGCCCAGCTCGGCACCGTCCTGAGTGGCCCGGTCGGGCTCGCCCTGGGATTCGGGGAGCTCTCTGCGCCCGCCAAGGCGCTCAGCGACTACCACCGGATCAACCGTCGCCTCCCGCTGGTGGCCGGGTTCGTCGAGGGCCAGGTGCTCGACGCGCGCGGCGTCCAGGCCCTTGCCGAGCTGCCGCCCCGGGAGGTCCTGCTCGCCCAGCTCGCGGCCGCCCTCCAGATGCCGCTCAGCCAGCTCGCGGCGGCGCTCTCCTCCACCCTCTCCAACCTCGCCGCCACCCTGGACGCCTACCGGGTCAAGCTCGAGGCCGCCTGACCGGGACCCGTCCGCGCCGCCCACCCGAACAGTTCAATTGAATCAATTCAGGAGATGAAGCAGACCATGGCCACCAAAGCCATCACCCCGGAAGAGTTCGTCGACGCGCTCCAGACCTGGACCGTCCTCGACGTCGTCAACGCCGTCAAGCTGATGGAGGAGAAGCTCGGCATCAAGGCCGCCGCTCCGGTGGCGGTCGCCGCCGCGCCCGCCGCCGCCGCCGAGGCCGCCCCGGTCGAGGAGCAGACCGAGTTCACGGTCGTCCTCACCGCGATCGGCGACGCCAAGATCAATGTCATCAAGGCGGTGCGTGAGATCACCGGCCTGGGCCTCAAGGAGGCCAAGGACCTGGTCGACGCCGCCCCCAAGCCGGTCCGCGAGGCGGTGCCGCGCGAGGAGGCCGACCAGGTCAAGGCGAAGCTCGAGGAGGCCGGCGCGAGCGTCGAGATCCGCTGACCGGCGTCGCCTCCGGGCCGGTTTGGACCAGGCCGAACCGGGTAGAGTTGTGGGCCTGGGTATCCTAGCAGGCCATCCGAACATCCGCTCGCGCGGGCACAACTCATTGTGCCCGGGTGCCGGCGGGTTTGGTATGCTGTGAGATTGTGCCCGTCACCGTCGGCGTCCGCGCGTAGCCGCTTGTCAGGGGAACTCTAGCACATGGTCCTTTCCACTTCCACACCCTCCAGCGTCCGTCACAACTACGGTCAGATCGCCGACAAGCTGGAGGTGGGGAACCTCATCCAGACGCAGTTGGACTCATTCGCCTGGTTCTGCAAAGAGGGGCTCCGGGAGCTCTTCGACGAGATCAACCCGATCACCGACTACACCGGGAAGAACTACGAGCTGCGCTTCCTCGACTACGAGTTCGGCACCCCCAAGTACGACGAGGAGGAGTGTCGGCAGCGGGACATGACCTTCTCCGCCCCGCTGCGGATCAACACCCGGCTCCACATCAAGACCGGTGAGAACGCCGGGGAGATCAAGGAGACCGAGGTCTTCATGGGCGACTTCCCGATGATGACCCCGCAGGGGACGTTCATCGTCAACGGGACCGAGCGGGTGGTGGTCAGCCAGCTGGTCCGCTCCCCCGGGGTGTACTTCACCGCCGCCGAGGACCGGGTCACGGGCAGGATCCTCTACTCCGCCAAGCTCATCCCCAACCGCGGGGCCTGGCTGGAGATCGAGACCTCGAACAAGGACGTGCTGACGGTCAAGATCGACCGCAAGCGCAAGGTCCCGGTGACCACCCTGGTGCGGGCCCTCGGGTACGCCGGCAACGACGACATCCGCGCCTTCTTCGCGGACGCCGACAACGACCCCGAGCACACCTACATTCAGGCCACCCTCGAGAAGGACGCCACCAGCTCGGTCGAGGAGGCGCTGATCGAGCTCTACCGCAAGATCCGGCCCGGTGACCCGCCCACCGTCGAGAACGCGCGCAACCTGCTCAGCTCGCTCTTCTTCAACCCCCGCCGCTTCGACCTGAGCAAGGTCGGCCGCTTCAAGCTGGACAAGAACCTCGGCATCCCCGAGGACGAGGCCCGCGAGCGGGCCCTGGACAAGGAGCGCCGGGTCCTAGACAACCAGGACTTCGTCTCCATCGTCCGCAAGCTGATCTCGCTCAACAACGGGCTGGGCGAGCCCGACGACATCGACCACCTCGGCAACCGCCGGGTGCGGGCCGTCGGCGAGCTGCTCCAGAACCAGTTCCGGATGGGTTTGATCCGGATGGAGCGGATCATCAAGGAGCGGATGACCATCTGCGACGCGGCGACGGTGACGGCGGCGAGCCTGATCAACGCCCGGCCGGTGGTGGCGGCGATCAAGGAGTTCTTCGGGTCGTCCCAGCTCTCCCAGTTCATGGACCAGACCAACCCGCTGGCCGAGCTGACCCACAAGCGCCGGCTCTCCGCGCTCGGGCCGGGCGGCCTCTCGCGGGAGCGCGCCGGCTTCGACGTCCGCGACGTCCACTACAGCCACTACGGGCGGATCTGTCCGATCGAGACCCCCGAGGGACCCAACATCGGGCTGATGGGCTCGCTGGCGACCTTCGCCAAGGTCAACGAGTTCGGCTTCATCGTGGCGCCATTCCGCCGCGTCTACCGCGACGTCTCGGCCCGCGAGCCGCGCGAGAGCCGCCTCCTGGCCGGTCAGACCCTGCGCGAGGACGTCGACTCGCTGAGCGCCGGGCACGTGCTCGACGCCGCGGACGTCGAGCGGCTCGCCGAGAAGGGGGTCGAGCGGGTTCGCATCGTCCCCTGGGTCTCGGACGAGATCGTCTTCCTCTCCGCCGACGAGGAGGACAAGTACACGGTCGCCCAGGCCAACGCGCCGGTCGACGAGGCCGGTCACTTCACCGTCGTCCACACCGCCTGCAGGAGCCGGCACACCTTCAAGGACCTGCCCGTGGCCGAGGTCGACTACATGGACGTCTCGCCCAAGCAGACGGTCTCGGTGGCGACCGCGCTCATCCCCTTCCTCGAGCACGACGACGCCAACCGGGCCCTGATGGGCTCCAACATGCAGAAGCAGGCGGTCCCCCTGCTGGTCACCGAGGCCCCCATCGTCGGCACCGGAATGGAGGCCCACGCCGCCCGCAACTCCGGGGAGATGGTCATCTCCCAGGGCACGGGCACGGTGGTCGGCGTCTCCTGGCCCGAGCCGTCCGACGACGACCGCTCGGTGGTCAAGGTCCGCAGCGGCCAGGACGCCGGCATCGGCATCCTGGTGCGGCCGGACGACGGCGGTCCGGACATCTGGTACGGCATCCACAAGTTCGTGCGCAGCAACCAGGGGACCTGCCTCTCCCAGCGCATCTCGGTGAAGGCCGGGATGCGGGTCGATGCGGGCGCCGTGCTGGCCGACGGCCCCTCCACCGACAGCGGCGAGCTGGCCCTGGGCCGCAACGTGCTGGTCGCCTTCATGCCGTGGGAGGGCTACAACTTCGAGGACGCCATCCTGATCAGTGAGTTGGTGGTCCGCGAGGACAAGTACACCTCGATCCACATCGAGGAGTTCGAGATCGAGGCCCGCGACACCAAGCTCGGGCCCGAGGACATCACCCGCGACCTTCCCAACATCGCCGAGGAGTCGCTGAAGAACCTCAACGACCGGGGCATCATCTACATCGGCGCCGAGGTCCAGCCCGGCGACATCCTGGTGGGCAAGATCACCCCCAAGGGCGAGTCGGAGCTGTCCGCCGAGGAGCGCCTGCTCCGGGCCATCTTCGGAGAGAAGGCGCGCGAGGTCCGTGACTCGTCGCTCCGCGTCCCCCACGGGGAGCGGGGCACGGTGGTGGACGTCAAGGTGTTCAGCCGCGAGTTGGGTCACGAGCTTCCCCCCGGGGTCAACGAGCTGATCCGGATCTACGTCGCCCAGAAGCGCAAGATCTCCCAGGGCGACAAGATGTCCGGGCGCCACGGCAACAAGGGGGTCATCGCCCGCATCCTCCCCATCGAGGACATGCCCTACCTGCCCGACGGGACCCCGGTCGAGATCGTCCTCAACCCGCTGGGCGTGCCCAGCCGGATGAACCTCGGCCAGGTCCTGGAGACCCACCTCGGCTGGGCGGCGCAGGCCCTGGGTATGAAGGTGGCGTCGCCCGTCTTCGACGGCGCCTCCGAGGCCCGCATCGAGGAGGAGCTGGAACGCGCCGGGCTGCCCCCGAGCGGCAAGGTGCGCCTGCGCGACGGCCGCACCGGCGAGTTCTTCGACCGCGAGATCACGGTCGGGCACATCTACATGCTCAAGCTGGCCCACCTGGTCGAGGACAAGATCCACGCCCGGAGCACCGGTCCCTACTCCCTGGTCACCCAGCAGCCGCTGGGCGGCAAGGCCCAGTTCGGCGGCCAGCGCTTCGGCGAGATGGAGGTGTGGGCCCTCGAGGCCTACGGCGCCAGCCACATCCTCCAGGAGATCCTCACGGTCAAGTCGGACGACATCGTCGGACGGGTCAAGGCCTACGAGGCCATCGTCAAGGGGGAGAACACCCTCGAGGCCGGCATCCCCGAGTCCTTCCGGGTCCTGGTCAAGGAGCTGGAGGGATTGGCCCTCGGAGTGGAGATCCAGTCCGAGGACGAGAACCAGATCGTGCTCGGCGAGGAGGACATCCCCGACATCCCGCTCGACCTGGGGATCCACCTGGAACGCGACGAGAGGGACGACGTCGACGAGGCCGGCCGTTGAGCGTCTTGGTCCAGATGACATCCGGTCGGAGCCGTGGGGGTGGTGCTCCGCTCCGGTCCGGGCGTCAGAGCGCCCTGACTGGCGCTCTGCGCCCTTGCATCCCACCCCACGTGGCAAGCCACGCGGGGGCCCCGGTGGGCGCGGTTGCCACCCGCGCCTGCGGCAAACCTCCGCTCCGCACGCACCCCCGCGTCTCCTACAACGCCTCGCTGGGCCAGGCCGCCTTGACAGCCGCCAAGCCTGCGCTCCGCACGCACCCCCACGTCTCCTCTGCCGGGACGCCTCCAGCCGCGACCCCGGCCGCGGGGACACGACTCACCGCAACTCCTGCCGCGATCGCCGCGGCCACCGCCACCTCCTGCCCACGAGCAACTGAAGGTCAGTGATGCTGAAACTCGAGAACTTCGACGCCCTCCGACTCTCGATCGCCAGCCCGGAGATGATCCTCTCCTGGTCGCACGGCGAGGTCACCAAGCCGGAGACGATCAACTACCGCACCCTCAAGCCGGAGCGTGACGGTCTCTTCTGCGAGAAGATCTTCGGTCCCACCAAGGACTGGGAGTGCCACTGCGGGAAGTACAAGCGCTACCGGTACAAGGGGATCATCTGCGACAAGTGCGGCGTCGAGGTGACCCGGAGCAAGGTTCGCCGTGAGCGGATGGGGCACATCAAGCTGGCCTCGCCGGTCTCTCACGTCTGGTACTTCAAGGGCATCCCGTCGCGCATGGGCCTGCTTCTCGACATGAGCCCACGCAACCTCGAGAAGGTCCTCTACTTCGCCAACTACATCGTGATCTCGGTGGACGAGAAGGCCCGCCAGGACCTGCTCGCCAAGCTCGACCCGGACACCGACGAGCGGGTGATCGCCCTGCGCGAGCGCCTCCGCGGCGACGGCGGCGGCACCGAGCTCGCCGAGCGGATCGCGGTCCGTGAAGCCGAGGCCGCCGAGCAGCTGCGCCAGATCCAGGCGGAGCGGGAGGAGCGGCTCACCGGCCTCGAGCGCTCGGCCACCGACCTCGACGAGCGCATCCAGCAGCTGAAGGGCAAGAAGGCGCCCGCCCGCTTCATCCTCGGCGACGGCGTCGAGGACGAGGTGGTCCTCGAGAAGGGAGCGGTCCTCGACGAGGACGCCGCGATGCTGGTCCAGGACCGGCTGGCCCAGCGCCGCGAGGCGCTCGAGGAGCTGAGCTCGCGCCGCAGCCAGGCGGTGCAGGACGAGTCCGCCGGCGAGATCGCCCAGTGGCGCGCCGACGCCGAAGGAGTGCGCGCCGAGGCCGCCCACCTCGGCGGCAGCGAGCTGGAGAGCCTCCGCCAGGAGATCGAGTCCAGCCGCCAGCAGCTCGAGGCGCTCGCCCCCCGCGAGCTGCTCACCGACACCCAGTACCGCGAGCACATCGAGAAGTTCGGCAAGGTCTTCAAGGCCGGCACCGGCGCCCAGGCGGTGCGCGAGCTGCTCAACCAGATCGACCTCGCCGAGGAGTCCCTCGTGCTGCGCGAGGAGTCCAAGTCCACCAGCGGGCAGCGACGCCAGAAGGCGATCAAGCGGCTGCGGGTGGTCGAGGCCTTCCGCAAGTCGGCGACCAGCGCCTCCTGGATGATCCTCGACGTCCTGCCGGTCATCCCCCCCGAGCTGCGACCGATGGTGCAGCTGGACGGCGGCCGCTTCGCCACCAGCGACCTCAACGACCTCTACCGCCGGGTGATCAACCGCAACAACCGGCTGAAGAGGCTGCTCGAGCTGGGCGCCCCGGAGATCATTGTCCGCAACGAGAAGCGGATGCTCCAGGAGGCCGTCGACGCTCTCATCGACAACGGCCGCCGCGGCCGGGCCATCACCGGGACCGGGAACCGCAAGCTCAAGTCCCTCTCCGACATGCTCAAGGGCAAGCAGGGCCGGTTCCGCCAGAACCTGCTCGGCAAGCGGGTCGACTACAGCGGCCGCTCGGTGATCGTGGTGGGGCCGGAGCTCCGCCTCCACGAGTGCGGGCTGCCCAAGAAGATGGCCCTCGAGCTGTTCAAGCCGTTCGTGATGCGCGAGCTGGTGTCGCAGAACTACACCCAGAACATCAAGAGCGCCAAGCGCATGGTGGAGCGGGTACGGCCCGAGGTCTGGGACGTCCTCGACCAGGTGATCAAGGAGCACCCGGTCCTGCTCAACCGCGCTCCCACCCTGCACCGGCTCGGCATCCAGGCCTTCATGCCGGTGCTCGTCGAGGGCCAGGCGATCCAGATCCACCCCTCGGTCTGCAAGGCCTTCAACGCCGACTTCGACGGCGACCAGATGGCGGTCCACGTCCCGCTCTTCAGCGGCGCGATCGCCGAGGCCCGCAACCTGATGATGTCGTCGAACAACATCCTGAGCGCCTCCGACGGACGTCCGGTGGTGGCCGCCAGCCAGGACATCGTGCTGGGCGCGTACTACCTGACCCAGGAGGGCGAGGACCGTCCCCACGATCCGGAGGCGATCCGCCACCTGCCCACCTTCACCAACCCGGAGGAGGCCCGGATCGCGTACGAGCACGACCAGGTGTTCCTCCACCACTACGTGCGGGTGAGGCTCCCCAAGCGCCTGCTGGTGGCCCGCCGCCAGGGCGACGAGGAGCCTAGTGGCACCGAGTTGGTGGTCACCACCGTGGGCCGCATGATCTTCAACGACGTGCTGCCGGTGGGCGATATGGCCACCGAGAGCGACCTCCCCTCCATGGTGTTCCGCAACGAGACCATGGACCAGCGCAAGCTCGCCCAGATCGTCAAGGAGTGCTACGACCTCTACGGCTCAGCGCGCACCGCGGTGATCGTCAACAGCATCAAGAAGCTGGGCTTCCACTACGCGACCAAGGCCGGGGTCACCATCGCCGCCATGGACATCAAGACGCCGGCCGGGAAGGCGCCGATCATCGGCGAGGCCGAGCGCGCGGTCGAGGAGATCGACCTCCAGTACCGGCGCGGTCTGATCACCGACGACGAGCGGTACCTGAAGACGGTCGAGATCTGGACCAAGGCGACCGATGACGTGACCAAGGTGACCATGTCGTCGTTCGACAAGTTCCACTCGGTGCTCATGATGTCCCAGTCGGGGGCCCGCGGCTCGACCCAGCAGATCCGTCAGCTGGCCGGGATGCGCGGCCTGATGGCGGATCCCACCGGCCGGATCATCGACCTCCCGATCAAGGCCAACTTCTCCGAGGGCCTGACCGTCCTCGAGTACTTCATCTCCACCCACGGAGCCCGCAAGGGGCTGGCGGACACCGCGTTGCGCACCGCCGACTCCGGTTACCTGACCCGGCGCCTGGTCGACGTCGCCCAGGACGTCATCGTGCGCATCGAGGACTGCGAGACGACGGCCGGGATCTGGATCGAGATGGAGGACGACGAGCTCAAGGAGCGCGTCATCGAGCGGTACGCCGGCCGCATCGCCGCCCAGGACGTCGCGATGGGCGACGAGCTGCTGCTGTCCACCGGCGAGGAGATCAGCGACGAGAACGCCCGGCGCATCTTCGCCGAGCGGGCCCGGCTGCCCCGCATCAAGGTGCGCAGCATCATGACCTGCAAGGCGCGGGAGGGTGTCTGCCGGGCCTGCTACGGTCGCAACCTGGCCACCGGCCGGATGGTGGAGATCGGGGAGGCCGTGGGCGTCATCGCCGCCCAGTCGATCGGCGAGCCGGGCACCCAGCTCACCATGCGCACCTTTCACACCGGAGGTGTCGCGACCGGTGGGGCCGACATCACCCAGGGTCTTCCCCGGGTGGAGGAGCTGTTCGAGGCCCGGGTCCCCAAGGGCAAGGCACTGATCTGTGAGATCGACGGGGAGGTGGAGGTCATCCGCGGCGACAGCAAGGCGCTCAAGGTGAAGATCTTCTCCCGTGACGTGTTCGACTCCACCTACCCGGTGCCGGCGCGGCATTCGGTGATGGTCGAGGACGGCCAGCCGGTGACCGAAGGCATCGAGCTGATCCGGGGCACCGACGAGCAGGGCAGCGAGATCTCGATCCGCAGCAAGTACGCGGGTGTGGCCAAGGTTGGCAAGAGCGACGTGATGGTGCGCACCACCGACGAGGAGGCACGCGAGTACGCGGTCCCGGCCTCGTCCGAGCTGGTGGTCCGCGACGGCGACCACCTGCAGGCGGGTGACCGCATCACCAAGGGCTCGATCAGCCCCCAGGAGCTGCTCCTGGTCCGCGGCCGCGACGACGTCCAGAACTACCTGGTCCACGAGGTGCAGTCGGTGTACCGGAACCAGGGTGTCGACATCAACGACAAGCACATCGAGGTGATCGTCCGGCAGATGATGCGGAAGGTCCGCGTCGACGCCTCCGGCGACACCGACCTTCTCCCCGGCGAGATCGTCTCGCAATTCGAGTTCGAGGAGGCCAACGCCAAGGCGCTGAGCGAGGGCGGTGAGCCCGCCATCGCCCAGACCGTCCTGCTCGGGCTGATCAAGGCAGCACTCAACACTGCGTCCTGGCTCTCCGCCGCATCGTTCCAGGAGACCACCCGGGTGCTCACCGAGGCCGCCATCTCCGGCAAGATCGACCGCCTGCGCGGGCTCAAGGAGAACGTGATCATCGGCAAGCTGATCCCCGCCGGGACCGGCCTCGACTACTACCAGAAGCTGCGTGAGGAGGCGGTCCGCCTCTACGAGGAGGACGACGGCTCGGGAGCCGCGATCACTCCCGACGGGGAGGTCATCGCCGAGGACGGTGGGGTCGTGGTGGCCGCCGCGGGGAGCCCTGCGGAGGCCGCGGACGGCGCGGCCGGCATCTGATCGCCTGAGGCGAGGGGGGCCCCGCGCCCCCCACGCCCGGGCGGGCCGGCGGTCGGGCGACCGCCTGTGTCTAGGGCCGGGGCCAGCCGGCGCCGGGCGCGGATCGGCCGCCCAGCGTGCGGTCCGGCCACGCGGTGCCGGGCGCGGACCAGGGCGTGGTCGCGCCAGCCTGGGCCGGACGCCCGGTCAACTCGGCGCCGGCGGGACCCGGGCGGATCATCGCCTCGCGCAGGCTCCTCTTCCAGTGGCCCCTGATGGCTCGCTGGATCTGCAGGTCGGACCACCACACGGGCACGATGGCGAACTGGTCGCGCCGGAACCGGATGCCGCGCGCCAGCAGACGGCGCCTGACCGGCATCCCGAAGTCGGGCCGGTAGAAGAGCTTGTAGGCGAGGTAGAGGAGCAGGCAGCCCGCCAGCGCGGCGATCGCGGTGCCGCTCGCGGGCGAGATCAGGGTGGCGAGAAGGGAAGCTTCCATCGTGTAGCAACAATAAAGCAGCTTGGTGCGATTGCTGCGCAACGATCCTGTGATGGCGGTGGCCGTCAGGGAGCGCGAGGCAAAAAGAAGGGGCCGCCGACGACCTGACGTCGTCGGCGGCCCTTGGGAAGGGAGGGCAGAATCCGGGGCCGGTCCGCGGCTTGCGCGCGACCTGCCTCTGGCATCATCCGGCCGGTGTGGTGACGCTCCCATGCCCCACCGGTCACGGCTCAGCGACGCGGTTGACCGCATCCGTTGATGCCCGCACCCACACGGCCCGGCCAGCCGACCCGGACACCACCCGCTGGCGGCCGACCCCGGACACCAGAGCCGGAGACCGTTCAGCGCCGCGCCGACCTTGAAACCACCCGGCGCCGGCCCGACCTTGGAGACCGCTCAGCAGCGCGCCGACCCCAGCCCCCCGAACCCGGCCAGCGCCGCCGCGAGGTCGTCGGCCAGGAGGCCGGCGGCCAGCTCGACGATGCCGGCGCCATCAGGCCGCGACGTCACCAGGTCAGACGCCGCCTTGACCTCCGCCAGGGCGTTGGCGACGGCGACCCCGCACCCGGCCAGGCCGAGCATGGGGAGGTCGTTCTCGGCGTCGCCGGCGGCGACGCACGCCGACGCCGTCTCCCCCACCTCGCGGAGGGCGCTATCGGTTCCCGACGCCTTGCTCACGCCGACCGGCAGGACCACCACGCCTCCCCGGTTCACCACCGTGTGCAGGGGGAGGTCGAGGTCCCTGATCGCACCCCGGATCGTCTCCAGGTGGCCGACGCCCGCAGCGCAGATGGCACGGCCGACCGTCGGCGCGACCCCGCGCCGGCGCAGCTCGTGGACCAGGTGGCCGGAGACGGGCGCGCAGAGCAGCCGTTCCACCCCCGTGGATGGATCGACGAGAAGGGCGCCGTTCTCGAGGACGACGCGGTCGAAGACGTCCCACTCGCCGAACACCGCCTCCAGCTGAGGGCCGGTGCGGCCGGTCACCAGGAGCAGCTTCCGCCCGCTGGCCCGCACCCCCTCCAGCGCGGTCAGCGTCGCGGGCGCGACGGCGCCGTCGGTGGCGATGGTTCCATCGAAGTCGCATGCCAGAGCGCGGAACCGCACGAGGCCCATTGTCTCAGCCGGGGACTTGGGGCCGCCTCACTGCGCCGGCCGCCCTCCCGTCTCCCTCCCCCGCCGATCAGTGCTCGAAGGCGACCCGGCCCTCGGTGCCCTCACCGATCAGTGCTCGAAGCTGACCCGGACCTCGGTGCCCTTGCCGATCTGCGAGCGGATCTCGAGGCGACCCTTCTCCAGCTCGGCACGCTCCCGCATCGAGATCATCCCGAGGTGCTTGCCCGAATCAACCCGCCCCTCCGCGGCCGCGACATCGAAGCCGATCCCGTCGTCACGCACCAGGGCCGAGACCGTGTGCGACTGGAAGGCGACCACCACCTCGACGTTCTTGGCGCGCGCGTGCTTGCGCGCGTTGTTCATCGCCTCCTGGATGATCCGGAAGAGGGTCGGCTCCAGGGCGCCGGGGAGCCGCGTCTCCTCGCCGATCACCCGCAGGCTGGTGGTCAGCCCGCCCATCTCGAAGTCCTTGGTGAACTTGCGCAGGGTGGGGACCAGTCCCAGGTCGTCGAGGGTCATCGGGCGGAGATCGAAGATGAGGCGTCGGGTCTCGTCCAGGACGCCCCGCACCCCATCCTTGAAGTCGGCCAGCTCGTTGACCACCAGTTGCGGATCGCGACTGATCAGCCGCTCCAGGATCTCCGCCTGGAGGACCAGGTTGGCCATCGACTGCGCCGGGCCATCGTGCATGTCCCGGGCGATCCGCATCCGCTCCTCCTCGATGATCTGGAAGACCTGGCGGGAGGTGTTGCGCAGCCGCGCCGTCCCCCCCGTCTGCGGCGCTGACGACGTGCTCGCGGCGAGGTCGTCGATGCTCCGGTACAGCTGGCGGAGCAGCTCCTGCTCGTGGTGGATGTCGGTCAGGCGCGCCGCCGTATCCCGGGTCCTCTCCTCCAGCGAGGCGAGGTCGGCACGGGTCGAGGAGACCAGCCGGAACTGGGTGTCGATGTCCTCCGCCGTGAAGCGTTCGAAGTTCTTCAGCACGTGGGTCCAGGCCACCTCGGCCTCCTCCAGACGGTCCCGGAGCTGGTCCCGGCGCTCCACGGCATCCGCCTGGCGGGCGTCCAGGCGCAGCGCCACCCCTTCGAGGTCCTCGATCCGCTTGGTGATGAGGAACCGGATGCCCGAGATCGCAGACGGGTTGACCGGCCGGCCGGTCTCTGCGGCCACGGTCATGCGGACGGACGCGCGCGAATCACTGCGCGGCCATGATACCGGGGGCCTGTGAACCCGATTGACGCATGGCAGTGACAATGAGGCGGCCGGCACGTGACCATCGACCCGGTCAGCCGGCCAGCGTCGGCGCCCCGCGGCGAGCGCATTGATCGGGTCGAAATGGCCGCGGGAACCCACCGACGGCGGGTCTCGGGAGTCACGGGCCCGTGGTCAGCGGGGGCCGCGGTGGGAAGGCCGCACATCGGGTCTGTGACAAGCCGGTTGCGCCGTCACCCCCGCTTTACACCCCGAAGGTATAACCGCCTCACGGGCACCACCGACCGGGGTGGGTGCCGAGGCGGCAGGACCGAGTGAGGACGACAGCGATGAGCGACAGGCCGGGTCCAGCGCGCATCCTCGTCGCTGAGGATGACCCGGCACTGCGCCGTCTCGTGGACATGCTCCTCAGCAGCCAGGGCTACGATGTCCTCACCGTCAACGACGGGGCTGACGCGCTCGCCGCGGTCGACAACTGGCCGCCCGATGCCCTGGTCGTCGACGTGATGATGCCCCGCATCTCGGGCCTCACCGTCTGCCGGGAGCTGCGCGCCGATCGACGCTTCTCCACGGTCCCCATCATCCTGCTCACCGCGCGGGTGTTCGACGACGACATCCAGGCCGTGATCGACCTGGGCGGCATCGAGTTCATGAACAAGCCGTTCAACCCGCGCCAGCTCATGGCCGTGCTCGAGCGGCTGGTACCCGTGCCCCTCCCCGCGCCCCGCGCCTCCGTGGCCGCACACCCCGTCGCCTCGCTCCGGGCCGGGGGCGGAACGGCCCGGTCCTGAGCCGGGACGAGCGGGGGCTTGGGCCGATGCCCTCCGGCTCGTCCATGGGCGCGCGCGGGGTCACCGGGGCCGGCGGCGGCGACCTGCCCGGATCGGCGGCGCCCCGCAGCCTCCATGACCGGCTCGACGACCTGAGCACCCCGGGCGGGCTGCTGCTGGTCGCCGCCCTGCTCATCACCGGCATCGCGGTGACCTCGGCGATCACCGACCCGGACTTCTGGTGGCACCTCCGGACGGGTCAGCTGCTGATCGCCAACCACCTCCAGCTGCTGGGGACCTCTCCCTACACGTACACCGTGCCCACCCATCACTGGACCATGCACGAGTGGCTCTTCGAGGTCGGCGTCGCCGCTCTCTACGACATCGGCGGCCTGGCGGCGATCGTGCCCGTGCTCAGCCTGCTCACCTGGCTGGGGGTCATCTTCCTTCTCCTGCGGTCCCGATACCACACCCAGAACCGGCTTGCCCTGGGCATCGGGCTGATCGTGGCGGCCCTGGCGGCGAACCCGATCTGGGGACCGCGCGACCAGATGGTCGACTTCACGTTCAGCTGCCTGCTGCTGATGATGATCGAGCGCCACCTCCTCCGCGGGGGACGCGTGCTCTGGTTCGTGCCCCCCCTCTTCCTGCTCTGGAGCAATCTCCACGGCGGCTTCGTGGTGGGGCTGGCATTCGCCGCCCTGATCGTCGCGGCCGAGCTCGCCGGCGGCCGGCTCGGGCTCCCCGACCCGGTCCCGGCACGCCGGATCCGCGCCCTGGCCGGGGTCACCGTCCTGTCGACGCTGGTGTCGATGATCAACCCCAACGGGCCCGGGATCCTCCTCTATGCGGCCGAGACCCTCTCATCACCCGCCCAACAGGCGCTGATCCTGGAGTGGCAGTCGCCTGACTTCCACCAGCTCGAGGTCCGCGGCTTCGCGGTGATGCTGGTCACCCTGGCCGGCTTCCTGATCGCCAACCGCCGGATCCGCGCGCGCGACGCGGTGCTGGTGGCGGCCACCACCGCGCTCGCCTTCGAGTCGGTGCGCAACGTGGCCATCTTCGTCGCCGCCACCACCCCAACCTGGATCGAGCAGCTCAGCCGGATCCTGGATCGATTGCGGGCGAGCGCCGCGCTCGCGGCGGCGCTGCGCCGGGGCCGCGCCGCGGCAACCGCCGGGCCGGGCCGGGGGGGCACCGCCACCGCGGCGGCGGTCGCCGCCGGCGGCGATGGCGCGGCCCCCGATGCCGCGACCTCGGGCTCCGCCGGCGCGGGCGCCCCTGCCGGCGGTCCCGCTCGCCGGCTGCCGCCCTTCCGCGTGCGGGTCACGGCCCTGGCGCTGATCACGGCGGCGCTGCTGGCCGCCTGGGTCGGGGTCCGTCTGGTGCCGTCGATGGCCACCACCCCGACAGCGCTCAGCTACGCGGAGAACTACCCGGTCTGCGCGAGTGCCTGGCTCCGCTCCGCACCGCATGATCTCCGGATCTTCAACCAGTACGGAGAGGGCGGCTATCTGTCCTGGAGCCTCGCCGGCACGGGTGACAAGATCTTCATCTTCGGCGACGCCGCGCTGATGGGCGACAGCATGCTCTACACCTACTCCGACGTGGCCGACGTGGCCCCCCAGTGGGAGTCCATCCTGCTGCGCTACGGCACCCAGGTCGTGCTCTTCGACACCGGGACCGCCCTCGACCACGTGCTCGCCACCAGCCCGCGCTGGACCTTGGTCTACAGCGACCCCCACAACCAGGCGTTCGTGCTGAAGACCGAGCTGGCCTCCCTGCATCTCCCGCCCCAACCCCGACCCACGGGGACCTGCGCTCAGCTGGCCGCCACCGGCGGGGGGTCGGCGTCATGAGTGAGCCGCTCGCCCCCGTCGCCGCGCCGGGGGGCCGCGGGGGCTCGGAGGGCAACGGGCACGCCGCGCGCCTGGCCGGCGCCGCCTGGCTGCTGGGCGGCTTCTGCATCACCCTCCCCTTCACGATCCAGCTCTTCCGCTCCGGTGACGAGTGGTGGCACCTCGCACTGGGCCGGCTGATCCTGAGCCACGGGATCCCCACCACCGAGCCCTTCAGCTTCGTGGCCACCCAGCACACCTGGGTCGAGCAGCAGTGGCTCTACGAGGCGGCCCTCGCCTCGCTGGTGCGCCTCGGTGGCGACGGCCTCGCCTCCCTGGCCTTGGGCCTGGTGGGCAGCCTCGCCCTGCTGGTCGCCGCCCTGGCCGTGCCCCGCTCGGCGCGGATCTCGCGGGGCTGGGGCGCGGCCGCCATGCTCCTCGGCGGCCTGATGGCGGGGATGGCGCTCGGCGTCCGTGCCGAGACCGTGAGCGCCCTCGGGGTGGCGCTGACCCTGCTCACCCTGGTCCGCTGGCGGGACGGCAACCGCTGGGTGGTCTGGCTGCTGCCACCGATGTTCCTGCTCTGGGCCAACCTCGATGCGGGCTTCATCGCCGGGCTCGCCCTGCTCGCCTTCGCTCTCGTGATCCAGCGACCGGCGCGGAGCGGGACGGCCCGGGTCTCGGCGGCAACCTCGCTGGCGGGGATCTGCGTCGGCGCCGCCGCGGCCGGGGTGGTGCTCGGCCTGGTCGCCGGGGCCGTGGTCCTGGTCGTGCTCTGGGCTGCGTTCCGCCCCGTCCCCCTGGCGAAGGGCGTGAGCCGGCGACCGCTCGCGATCGCCTCGACCGCGGCCGCCGTGCTGACCCTGGTGAACCCCGCCGGGCCGGGCATCTACGCCTACGTCGCCGAGACGATCGGCAATCCCCTCCTCTCGCAGCTCATCTCGGCGTGGCAGTCACCCAACTTCCACGACGCCCTGACCAGGCTCATCGAGGTGGTCGCCGCCCTCCTGGTGCTGTTCTGGTTGATCGGCCGCCGCCCCCGGATCCCGGACGCCCTGCTGGCCACCGCCGCCCTCCTGTTCACCCTGCAGGCGGTCCGCAACGTCAGCATCTTCGCGGTCGTCGCGATCCCCCAGATCGCCGAATACGGGGCGGCGGCCTGGAACGCGCGCGCGCCGCTCCGCCTGCGGCGCCGGCTCGGCGCCCGCCTTCCCGCCCCACTCGCGGTGGTCGCGGCGGTGGCGGTGAGCGCGGCCTCGATAGCGGTCGCGGCACCCCAGGTCTCGGCGGCCGCGGCGAGCCGGTACGAGCAGACCCACGAGCCCGCCAGCGCGACCACCTACGTCGCGGCGCACTTCCCCGGCCAGCGGCTGCTCAGCTCGGACGGCGACGCGGGCTATCTCGCCTACCGCTTCCCCACCGGTCGCGAGGTGTTCGTGTATGACGAGATCGGGCTCTTCGGAACCGCGCCGCTCACCGATTACGTCGACATCGCCACCATCTCGGGCGACTGGAAGGCCCTGATCGCGCGTTATGGCTTCCACCACGCCATCCTCGGCACCGCCAGCGCCGACGTCTCCGCCCTCCTGGAGCTCGGCTGGACGGTAAACTGCCGCGACGTGGCGAGCGGCCGGGTGGTCATGTCAGCGGGCGGCACCCCCCCCACCTCGACGCCACCGCCGCTGTCGGACGCCCCGACCTGCTGATACAAGGGCAGCGCCCGCGGACCCGGTTGGCCAGGGGAGAGCCATCCCGGACGGTCTGGGAGGGCTGGGGGCGTGCCGGCGGCGCCTCAGTCGCCCCCGGCGAGGATGCCGGCGGCGGTTCGGAAGGCCTCACCGCTCAGCGAGTTGGATCCCTGGCGGCGGGCCTCGTCGCCGACCTGCCGGAGCACCGCGGCGACGGCACGGCGGTCTCCGGGTGTGCTCGCCGCCAGCGTCGCCTCCTGAGCGTAGGCCAGCGCCACCACCAGCCGCGCGTCCTGGAGGGCAACCGCGGCGAGGGCGCGCAGCGCGGCGCCGCGCAGGGCTTCATCGCCGATCTCCTCGGCGCGGGCCCGGCACTCCTCGAGGCTGCGGGTGGCGCGCTGAAGCTGGTCGCGCCGCCAGTAGGCGATTCCCAGGTCGTGGAGGACCTCGGCCACCCCCCGACGATCGGCGTCCGCGCGGCGCAGCGGCAGGGCCTGGCGGAGGCGGGCGTCCACCTCGTCCCAGCGCCCCTCGGCGGCCGCCTGCGCCGCCAGGGTGACCATGCCGTCGGCGACCACCCGGACGTGGGGCCCTCCGGACACGGTCATGGCGCGCGCGAACATCGCCTCCGCGGCTGCGGCGTCGCCGCGGGCGGCGGCGAGACGTCCCAGGTTGGCGGCGGCCGCCGCGCCGGTCCGAGGGTCACCGCGCTCCAGAGCCTCGTGCCAGCGGGCCGCGGCGGTCTGGGCCTCGCCGTTCTCGGCAGCCGCGGAACCCAGCTCCAGAAGGACGGCACCGAGCACCTCGGGGGGGCTCGCTCCGGAGAGCTGCCGGGCCGCGCTCATGAAGGCCGCGCCGAGGTCACCGTCCGGCCCCGTGGAGAGAGCGCGTCCCAGGGCGGCCAGGGCCACGGCACAGGCGCCGGAATCGGCCGCCCTCCACTCCTCCAGGGCGGTCGCGACGGTCAGCTGAGCCGCTGCCGGCGCCCCGTTCAGCTCCTCGCAGAGACCGCGTCCGAGCAGGGCGAGGGCTCGCCAGGCGGGAGAGGCCTCAGCCGCCAGAGCCCGGTCGAAGGAATCGGCGGCGGCGGCACCGGCGGCCAGGAGGCGCAGGGCGGCCAGCAGCAGCGGGGGCGCCGGCGGCTCCTCGGCGCGTGTAACGCGGGGTGATGCCGCATCGTTACCGGAAGCGCTGTTACCCCCGCCCGATGTCGATATTAGGCTCATCGGCGTGAGCCGGAGGATTGGTGCGCCTCGATGAGCGTGACGCCGGGGGCCGTGATCAATAGCGCGGTCGCGCGCCCGCCCGCCGAACCGGTTGACGGAGCTGCGCACCGAACCATCCCCGACCTGCCCACCGTCCTGGACCGGGACCGGCGGGCAGGCGTCGAGCGGGTCATCGAGCTGGCCCGCTGGATCGTGCTGGTCTTCGCCGCGGTCAGCGTCAACTGGCCCGGCGGGACCACGAAAAACCGGCCCGAGGTCAACCTGCTGCTCGCCATCTGGGCCCTCTTCACCCTGGTCACGACCATCGCGCTCCTGGTCAACCGGATCCCGACCCGCCGGCTACAGTACGCCATGCTCGCGCTCGACATCCTGATCGCCAGCGGGCTCGTCTACCTGACCGGCGGGTACCAGTCCCAGCTGGGGCTGGTCTTCTACCTGGTGATCATCGCCAGCAGCCTGCGCTTCGGGCTGAGCGGCAGCATCTTCTGCGCGGTGAGCATCGCGGCCATCTACCTGGGCATCGGCTTCCTCGACCACGAGCCGCTCAACGCCACCAACGGCTACCTCTTCGCCGAGCGCCTCTTCCTGTTCGTGGTCATCGCCCTGATCAGCGGGCTGCTCTCGCGGGAGATGATCCAGAGCCGCGCTCGCCAGCTGACCCACACCTACGAGCTGGAGGCGGTCGCCTTCAATGAGCTGCGCGAGGTCGACCGGATCAAGAGCGACTTCATGATGCTCGCCTCGCACGAGCTGCGCACGCCGCTGACCAAGATCAAGGCCTGGGTGAGCCTGATGCAGGACGCCGGCGACCGCCTCCCCGCGAGCGCGCGCGACGAGGGGATCCGGGAGCTGCGCTCGGAATCCGAGCACCTGGCCCGGCTCACCGACAACCTGCTCGCCATCGCGCAGCTGGAGTCCGGAGAGATCCGGCTCAAGACCACCGCGTGCGAGCTGGAGGCGGTGATCGGCGAGACCATCTCGCGCTTCATCGAGTCCGCCGACCGCAGCCGCTTCCAGGTCAACGTCCTGTCCGACGCCGGCCAGGTGATGGCCGACCCCGAGCGTCTGGCGCTCACCCTCGCCTGCCTCATTGACAACGCCCTCAAGTTCTCTCCCGAGACCGAGCCGGTGACCATCAGCACCCGGCGCGACGGTCCCTACGTCCTGATCGGGGTCCAGGATCACGGCCGGCGGATCCCCGAGGCCGAGGCCGACCGGGTCTTCGCCTCCTTCTACCAGGTGGAGTCGCCCCTGCTCCGGCAGCGCGGCGGGTTCGGGGTGGGCCTCTACCTGGCCCGCCAGCTGGTCGAGCGGATGGGCGGGCGGATCTGGATCGACAACAGCCGGGTCCGCGGCAACACCTTCGTGATCGCCCTCCCGGGGCACGTCTGATCTTGGCCGCCGCAGGAACCCCATCGCCATCTCGGCCCGGTAAAGGTTCGCAACACTCGGGTAACCGAATCAGAACCTTCGCGATCCTGGTGGTAGCGTCGTGGCGATCAGAGGCCGTCGGAGCACGGAGGCCATTCCAGGGAACCGCAGGATGAGCCCCTTCACGGACTACAGCATTCTCAACCCGGCCGCGTCGCTGGGCGGCCGCACCGGGATCAACGAGGCGACCGTGCTGGTGGTCGACGATGACCCGTCGATGCACGACATCCTCACCGTCCTCGGCCAGCAGCACGGCTTCACCATCCAGTTCGCCGAGGACGGCCTGGACGGCGTGCGGCTCGCCGAGTCGAGCGACATCGACCTGATCATCCTCGACCTCACCCTGCCGGGGATGACCGGCTTCGACGTCTGCCGGCGCCTCCGGGCCACCGGCGTCGAGGTCCCGATCATCATGGTCTCGGCCAGCTCCGACCCGGTCGATGTGGTGGTCGGACTGGAGATCGGGGCCGACGACTACATCATCAAGCCCTTCGAGGTCCGCGAGCTGGCCGCCCGCATCAACGCCAAGCTGCGCCGGCAGCGGACCACCCAGTCCCAGGTGCGACCCGGCCGGCTCAAGTTCCCCGGCCTGATCGTCGACGTCGGACGCCACGAGGTGCTCCGGGACGGCAAGCCGGTGACCCTCACCCCCACCGAGTTCGACCTGCTGGCGCTCCTCTCCGCCTCGCCAGGGCGGGTGATCTCGCGCTCCGAGATGATCCAGAAGGTCTGGGGTCAGGGTGCCGACCTCGATCTCCGTTCCGTCGACGCCCACGTGTACCGGCTGCGCCGCAAGATCGAGCCGGAGGGGCCGCGGCCGACCTACATCCACGCGGTGCCCGGAATCGGCTATCGGTTCGAGCGGAGAGGCCTCAACGAGCGGCTGGCCAAGGCCCAGGAGTCGACCCCCGACGCCAACGGCGCCGGCCCGGGCTGATCGCACCGTCCGTCGTCACCCACCGCAGCTCCCGCCCGGACGACCGGCCACGGGCGGCCCGGAGTCCGAGCGGCGGCGGGACTCCCCTCTCCGGTCAGTCGACGGCTTTGGCGCCACGGGTGAGGCCCGGCTGCCACGGCGCTGCGGAGCGGGGTATCGGAGCTCCGGATGCGGCGCCCCGCCCGGCGTCAGCCCGAGCCGCCGCGATGGCGCCGTGGGGCGCGTCGGCGGTGGCCCTCGGGCTGCTGAAGCACCCACTGGCCCCGCTCGTTGAGCTCGGCGGGGCGAGCGTCGACGAGCTGGTTGGTGAGCAGCGAGAGCGTCCTCCCCTGGGGGAGCGCGAAGTCGAGGCAGGGCATCATGTCGCCGCTCCAGACCCGCCGCTCGCTCTGGCCGCCGTAGATCGCCACGCTGCGCGTGACGCGGCGCTGGTTGGGCCCGCCGACCGAGTACGAGATGCGGTACATCTCTCCCGACCGGAGCGCGAACTGATCAGCGGGGTTCGGCTCGCTCTCGCGGAAGCCGTCACGGACCAGTCGGCGCCGGGGTTGCGAATCGGTGCTGCTGAAGAGAGAGGGTTGTACGGTCATCTTGGTGCGATTATCCGAAGAGCCTCCGACCATCCGGCCGATGCCGGGTCGCGGGCGCGTAACGGTCGGGTCGCCATTCACCGGCCTCCGCTCATCGGACCGGCGCACGGCGCCACAGCCACACCGCTGTCGCAGGCAAGATACGACGGGGCGACTCGAATCCCCGTGGCGGCCGGAGTCGACCAAGGTACGGTGACGTGACAGCTGCAGCCCGGAGGTGACCATGGGCATCGGGATCGCCTGCGTGTCGGGAAAGGGCGGCGTGGGCAAGACCACCACCGCCATCAACCTGGCGGCGGCCCTTGCCGAGGGCGGCCGCCGGGTGCTGGCCATCGACTGCGACCCGCAATCGAACCTCACCAGCGGCCTGGGCCAGAACCCCTATGAGCTGCGCGCAAGCCTTGGCGACGTGCTCAGCGGGCGGATCGCGCCCGCCCAGGCCATCATCGCGACCGAGTGGGACAACCTACACCTGCTCCCCGCCACCCCGGACCTCACCGCCGTGGAGGCGGAGCTCCCCTCCGGCCTCCATCGCGAGACGCTGCTCCGCGACGTCCTGGCCCGCGACGGCACCCGCGCCGGCTATGACTTCATCTTCTACGACACCCCACCCAACTTCGGGTTCCACACCGTCAACGCGCTGGCCGCCACCGATTACGTGCTGATCCCGCTCCAGATGTCCGGGTTCGCGGTCCGGGGGCTCAAGGAGGTGCTGCGAGCGGTCCATCTGGCTCGCAGCCAGCTCAATCCGGAGCTGCGGGTCCTCGGCATGGCGCCGACCTTCGTCAACGTCCGCACCAACTTCAGCCGGCAGCTCCTGAGCGGCCTCGCCGACCTGGCCGGGCTGCACGTCTTCCAGACGCTGATCGCCCCGACCGTGAAGCTCCAGGAGACGTCTCTGGCCGGTGTCCCGATCGTCGCTTACGCGCCGAAATCAAAGGCGGCGGCGGCCTACCGGGAGCTCGCCGCCGAGGTGCTGCAGATTGTCTGATCCCTCCGAGGCTCCGGACGCCCCGGGCGAGCCCGCTCGGCTTGGCCTCCATGCCGGGCCGCTCGCACGCTGGCTCGCCCCCACCTCGCAGTCGAGGCTGGAACACATCGCGTGCTCCGACATCGACACGCGGCCATGGCCGGAGCCCCCGGGCACGCGCGGTGACCTGATCGCGCTGACCCGCAGCGTGCGCCAGCGGGGCATCGTCGAGCCGCTGCTGCTCCGGCCCCTCCAGGCGGGACGCTTCGAAGTGGTGCTGGGAGCCCGCCGTCTGGAGGCGGCCCGCCGGCTCGGTATGACCGAGGTCCCGGCGATCGTCCGCAAGCTGGACGAGACCGAGGCGGTGCTGGTGGCGGTGTGGAATGCCCTGCCTCGCCTCCGTGGCGGTCAGATGATCGAGGTGGCGGCCCACCTGATCGCCGCCGGGGTCAGCGAGCCCGAGATCGCCCTGCTGCTCTCGGCGCAGGACGGCGAGGCGGCGGCGACACCCACCCGAGAGTGGCCGCTGCGGGCCAACTCGACGCCGCTTCGTTTCGCCGGATCGGTCAGCCCGGTGCAGGGGTTGCTCGACGCCCTGGGAGCGGAGCGCAGGCCGGCGCTCGCCGCGCTGCGCGGGGTCGACCCGGGGCGACTCGCCCGGCTCCCGGTCTCAGCGGATCCTGGCCAGCCCCACCGTCACCCGGGGATGTGAGCCGCGTGACCAGCCGCAACCCCAACCCTGCCCCCCACTCCGAGGAGGAGCTCCTGGAGCAGTGGGACTTCCTGGACCGGCTGGTTGAGCGCCAGGCGGCCCAGCTGCGGGCCGGTATCCAGGACACCGAGGAGGTCGACGAGCCCGCGATCGGAGCGGCTGAGGTCGAGGGCCTGCGCCGCGAGGTGGCCCGACTCCGCATCGACCTCCGGGCCGCTCAAGCCGCGCGCGAGACGGCCGAGGCGGAGCTGCGCCGCTCCGGTGAGGCGTTGATCAGCCTCACCGCCTCTCGGCGGAACCTCGACGAGGCGGAGCGCAGCCGCGAGCGGGCCCGCGCCCTGGAGCGGGCAGCCGCGACGTGGAGGGAGCGGGCCGACACCGCGGAACGCGCCCTCGCGGCGCATGACCTGCGCGCCCGCGAGGAGGCCGGGGAGCTCAGGCGGCGGCTGGACGCCGCGGAGGCGGCCCGCCGCCGCGCGGAGCAGGAGCAGGCTGAGGCGCTCGAGGCGCTGACCAAGTCCGTTCTCCAGATCGACAGCCTGCGCGCTCAGCTGAACGCCGCCGCTCAGCGCGGCTTCTGGCACTTCGGCCGCCGCTGATCCGGCGCGGTCGGGCCCGGCGGAGGCTCTACGCGGAGACCGGAGCCGCCGGTCGCCGGCCCTGGGCCATGGCGATGAACTGACGCAGAGCGACCGCCGGCACCGGACGGGTGGCCACCTCATGGAGCAGCCGGCGCGCGTCGTCGAGCAGCACCGGGTCGGGGAGCTCACCCTTCCCCGAGGTTGCCACCACCCAGCCCGACGAGAACCAGAGCACGGTCTCGAAGGCCAGCCCGCTGACGATCAACCCGTTGAGCAGGGACTCGGTGATGCGCGACAGCGGCCGCTTCGCGTTACTGACAACAATGCCCCGAATTCGCTCGAGCACCCCCAGCTGCTCGGCAAGTCCCACGGTGAGCGCGGCGGCTCGCAGCGACAGCAGGTCGAGCGCGGTGGGGATCACGATCCGGTCGGCCACCGCCATCGGGCCGAGCAGGGACGGCTCGTGGGGATGGGTGTCGATCAGGACCACGTCGACGTCCTCGAGCACCGGCCCGATCAAGGCTCGCAGCTGGGCTTCGGGGAGCGGCTCGTGGTTGAGGCTGCGGTGCCCCGGGACCGTCTGGATCCCGATCGGGTGATCGACCAGCGCGTCGCGCAGGCTGACCCGGTTGTGAAGCACATCGGCGATGGTAATGGTTCGCTTGGACTTCTCCAGGGCGTTGCTCAGGCCACCGGTGGGGTCGAGGTCGATGGCGATGACTCGCAGGCCACTGGAAGCGCCGGCTGCCGCAAGCGCGTAGGTCGTCGTCGTCTTGCCTACGCCACCTTTCAGTGACGCGATCGTGATTATTTCGGCAGCCACGTCCGTAGAATATCTCCGGATGGCAACAGCCGCACCCTTTGTTAAGCTCCTGCGACAACTCGCGACAGCCAAGGACGATTACCGCACCGGAGCGCTAGACATCACCTGGGACGGTGGCAAGGCGACCCTGTTCCTGGTCTTCGGGCAGCCCAACCACGCCGTCTTCGACAACGCCGGAGGCCAGCACCTGGAGGGCACCGAGGCGCTGGCCGCCCTGGTCTACCAGCTGCCGCCCCGCTTCCAGCTCTCGCCCTGGCGCAAGGAGGTGGTCAGGACCGACACGCTCCGCTGCACCCTCGAGGACGTGATGGAGCCCTTTGCCCAGATGGCGGGGGCGGCCTCCCCGGGGCCGGTCGCTCCGACCAAGCCGGACGCGGCCGCGGTGGTGATGGAGGCTGCGGCCAAGCGGCCCGACTTCGGGCTCGCGGACTTCCCCCTCCTGCCGCTGGGCCCGTCGCTGTGGGCCGACGCCTCGGCGAGCGTCGTCCACCTCGACCTGATGCTCCCCAGCCTCCCCGACGCCCTGTTGGTCCTGACCGGTCCCAAGCTGCGCGCCGCCGGCGTGGTCGTCCGCCACCAGCTGATCGACGCCGTCTGGGTCGAGGAGGCCGACCGGACCATCGGCGAGACGGCCGCCATGGCCCTGATGGGGGCACGCCAGGGGAGCGTCTCCGGCTACCGTCTGGAGAACCCCAGGCTGGGTGAGGCGCTGACCATGCTCTGGCGCTGCCCGGCCGTCTACCGGGAGATGCCCGCATCCTGGGTCAACACGGACAGCCTGCTCATGGATCTCGAGGGCCGGAACGGTGACGCCGCCATCCTGATCAGCGGCGGCGTCCACGGGGTCGCCCTGGTCGCCGGCGGCGAACTGGTTGGCGTCTACACCGAGACCGAGCGGCAGCCGATCGCCTCCTTGGAGAGGTTGGCGGCCCTGCTCCGAGCCCCCGGCGCGAGGGTCACGCTCCGCCAGAACCCCGAGGAGCGGCCCGTCGACCAGATGCCGGAGACGGCCTATCACGCCTTCGTCGAGGCTGCCGGAGAGCCCCCGGCCCCCTTCCGAGAGCCGTCCGCGGCTCGCCCGGCAGCTGTCCGGAACGGCATCGAGCCGAGCACCCCGACCCCCGCCGAGAGCACCTCGGAACCGGTCGTCCCCTCCGCCTCGTTCGAGGGGTCGGAGGCGGAGCCCGCGGCCTGGGCCGCCCCACCGGAGCCGGGGCCCGAGACCTGGGACGCCCCGCCCGAGCCGGGGCCCGAGACCTGGGACGCCCCGCCGCCGGAGGCGGCCGCCACAGTCCCGGCGTGGTCCGGCGCCCCGGCGGAGACCGACGTTCCTTCCGCCCCGGCGGAGCCGGCCGCCCCCCACTCCTCCACCGCCTCCGGGGGTCCCGATCTCCGCGCCGACGCGGCCGCCTCCTCGGTCCCGTTCCTCGCCAGTATCCCCGGCGAGCCGGCGCCCCCCATCGAGCCCGCGGGGCCGGCGGCTCCGACGGGCGAACCGGCCGCCGCCCCCGAGGCCGCGCTCTGGTCCCCCTCCCCGCTCGCCGACTTCGACGAGGTGGGTCCATCGCTCGCCCCGTGGAGCGGCGTGTACCAGGCCCCACCGGCGGCTGTCCAGGGGCCGTCCGGGCCGGCTCAGTTCGCTGACTTCGCCGCCTCTCAGGGCATGGACGACCTCGCCGCGCCGACCCCGGGCCCCGACTTCGACACGGTCAAGGCCGATCTGATCCAGATCGGCGCCCTCTGGCTGGGGACTGATGGCGTCGGCCCGGTCGCCGAGATGCTGCAGCGGGCACGGCCGACCATCGCGGATGTGATGGCCGCCATCGACTCGATCAAGAACGTCGTGCTCCCCGGGTTCGAGCCATCGGTGGTCCAGGCGATGGCGCGGGAGATGTACTACCACGCCGCCGAGTACCTGAGCGGGCTCTGATCCGCTGACCTGGAGGCCAACGCCGTGAACGCGGTGATCAGCATCGTCACCGGACATGCCACGATCCTGCTGGCCGTGCTGGCCATCCTCGAGGGGATCCTCGCCGCCTGGCTGTTCCGTCGCAACGACGAGATGCGGCTGAGGCTGCGACGAGCCCGCGAGGCGGCCGATCAGGCGGCGCGGGCGGCCGCCCTCGCCGCGCCGGGCGCGATCGACCCGGAGATCGTCATCCAGCTCCTCCAGTCAGGCCAGAGCGTGACCCTGGAGATGGTCCACTCGCTGATGGAGCAGCGGGAGCGCGCCGAGGCCGCCCGGGAAGGGAGCGAGCCCTGATAGTGCACCGGCCGGGAGGCGCCTTCCGGTTGGCTCAGGCCATTTCCGCCGGGGGCGCCGCGAACCGGAAACCCAGCTCCGGCTCGGTTCACTGGCTGGAGGCGTCGGTCTCCTCGTGGGCGGCGGCCGCGAAGCGCCACGCCAGCTGGGCCGCCTCCTCGCGCAACCTGCAGAGGGTGTCCTCGGCGATGCGCAGGGTCTGCACGCTCTGGCGGATCGACCAGCCAGTGCGTTGAGACCCGGGGCCGGCACCGCTCCAGCTGCGCCGTCCCACGGGGGCGGAGGGGCGGCCGGCCCACCCGCTCGGCTCTCTCTCCCGTGAGCTGGGCATGGTCGCGACCTGGAACTCGTCCGGCGGCTCCGATGGCGCCGGGGCCCGCTGGGACGGCCGCGGACGCAGGCCATCGAGCGCCACCGCCGGCTCCGCGATCGCGATCGGCCCGGGAGAGAGTGAGAGGGCGCGGACCGGTCCGGCGGCCTGGGCACTGGCCAGCACCATGAGGGCGTCGGCCAGATCCTCGCCGGTGTCGAAGACGCTGCCCTCACCGAACCAGTCGCCGCCGAGGAGGTCCTCGGCGTCGGGCGCGGGGGAGTCGAGAGGCGGCGGCATCACCCCGCCGGCCTCCGGTCGCAGGCCTCGCTGACCGGGCTCATGCAGAATACCCATGAGAGGTTTCCGAGGAGGCCATGGTAGCCGGGGACCGCCCGGCGACCAGGAAAAGATCGTGTATCGAAAGTGTTGCCTTCGCCTCCCACTGAGGGCGAGAGACCAGAATCGCCCTGGGCGGCGCGTCGGGTTGACGGCCGCTGGTGTCGAAGAGGAGTCCCGTCTGTGAGCGTCGCCGCCGCCAACTCCCGCCTGGACAACCGCTACCTGGAGGCCCTCGGGCCGCTCCGGCCGCTGGTCGAGGACGACAGCCTGACCGAGATCATGGTCAATGGCCCTGAGATGGTGTACGTGGAGCGCAAGGGCAAGATCCTGCTCACCGACATCCGGTTCGACGACGAGGCCCACCTGCTCCGCGTCATCGACACCATCGTCTCGTCCGTGGGCCGCCGGATCGATGCGCGGACCCCCCTCTGTGACGCCCGCCTCCTGGACGGCTCCCGCGTCAACGCGGCGATCCCGCCGATCGCGCTCGACGGGCCGCTGCTGACGATCCGGAAGTTCTCCAAGGACCCGTACCAGGTCTCCGACCTGATCGGCTTCGGGACCATCACCCAGGAAGGTGCGTCCTTCACCCAGGCCTGCGTCCTGGCCCGGGCGAACATCGTCATCTCGGGCGGCACCGGCGCCGGCAAGACCACCCTGCTCAACGTCTGCTCCGGCTTCATCCCGATCGACGAGCGGATCATCACGATCGAGGACGCCGCCGAGCTGCAGCTGCACCAGGAGCACGTCTGCCGGCTCGAGTTGCGTCCCCCGGACGTCAACGGTGAGGGACGGGTCCAGATCCGCGACCTGGTCATCAACTCGCTGCGGATGCGGCCCGACCGGATCGTGGTCGGTGAGTGCCGCGGCGGCGAGGCCCTCGACATGCTCCAGGCGATGAACACCGGGCATGACGGGTCGATGACGACGATCCACGCCAACAGTGCCCGCGACGCTCTCTCTCGGCTCGAGACGCTGGTGCTCATGGCTGGGATGGACCTGCCGCTGAAGGCGATCCGCCAGCAGGTGGCCAGCGCCATCAACCTGGTGGTGCAGCTCTCCCGCCTCAAGGACGGCTCGCGCAAGATCACCTCCATCACCGAGGTCGTGGGGATGGAGGGCGAGACCATCACCATGCAGGAGATCTTCCGGTTCGAGTCCCGGGGAGCGGACCCGGGCACCGGCAAGATCGTCGGCGAGTTCAACCCCACGGGGATCCGTCCTAAGATCATCGACCGCCTCTTCGACATGGGCGTCCCGCTGCCGCCGCGGTTGGCGCAGCTCTTCCCAGATCGCCGTCAGCTCATGCAGGAGGCCCAGATGGCGGCGGCCAACCGGCAGCAGGGCAACGGCCCGAACCCCGGCCTCGGTGCGCCGCCGGGCTTCGGCGGGCCTGCCGGGATGGGGATGCCGCCCAGCATGCCACCCGGATTCGGGATGCCACCGGGCCGGCCCGACGCCTCGCGCGGAGGCCGCTGAGCTCAGATCGCCCGGGAACCTTCACCCCCGGGGTGCCGGCGCACCGACTCCGTCAGACCCCGAGGATCTCGAGGATGCGGCGCTCGTCGATGGGCGGCGCCATCGGCTTCGCGATCAGGAAGCCCTGGCCCTGAGTGACCCCGATCTCCTTGAGGGTGCGCAACTCCGCACTGGTCTCGATCCCCTCGGCGACGATGGTGGTCGAGGTCTCCCGGGCGAAGGCGACCAGGGCGCACGAGAGGGCCCGGCGGGGCCGGTCGGCGTCGATGCCGCGGGTGAGTGAGATGTCGAGCTTGATGATGTCCGGAACCAGCAGGAGGATGTGCCGGAGGCTCGCGAAGCCGGCACCGGCGTCGTCCACGGCGACCCGGACGCCGCCGTCCCGGAGCGGCTGGAGGGCCCGGTTGAGGGCCTCGTAATCGCCCACCGGCGCGTGCTCGGTCATCTCGATGACGATGCGCTCGAGGGGCACGGCGCCGAGCAGGCGCACGACGTCGCGCCGCAGCAGGGTGGACGGTGAGAGGTTGAGGGAGAGGTAGGCGTCGACCGGAAGTGCGGGAAGGCCCGCCAGCGCCACCGCGACCGCCGACGCCTCCAGCTCCTCGCGGAGGCCGACGTCGGCGGCCTCTTCGAACCACTGCAGGGGCATCCCGGTGTCGAACCGGGCCAGCGCCTCCACCCCGGTGACACGGCCCCGACCCAGGTCCACGATCGGCTGGTACACGGGGTGGATGCCACCGTGCTCGATGACGGTCTGGATGCGCGCCAGCACGCGGTTGCGCCTGACCTCGGCCTCCTCCTTTCCGGCAAGCTGCTCGCTGAGCTCGCGGACCACGGTGCTGGCCACGTCGGGAGAGAAGGCGGATTCGCCTCGGAGCACGCGCTGGATGGTCTGGGTGACCTCGTCCGGCACCGAGCCCTTGACCAGGTACGCGACCGCGCCGGCGCGCAGCATCTCCAGGATGCTGGCCCGATCGCCGTAGGCGGAGAGAGCGACGATGCGCGTCTCCGGACTCTCCGCGAGGATGCCACGCGCGGCGTGAGGGCCACCCCCGCCCGGCATCTTGACGTCGAGGATGGCGACGTCGGGGCGCTCCTGGGCGGCCGCCTCGACCGCGGCCACCGCGTCAGCGGCAGCCGCCACGACCTCGATCCCGTCCTCCGACTCGAGCAGCTCGCGGAGCGCGTCCCGGATGTTCGCGTCGTCGTCGGCGATCAGGACCCGGATCGCGGCCGAGGGAGTCAAAGGCCGCGGCCCCCGGCTCGACCCGGCTCGGACATCAGGGGGACCCACGCGCTGACCACGGTGCCCACGCGCTCGCCCGCCTCCACCCGCAGCCACCCGCCGACCAGCTCGGCGCGCTCGCGGATGCTGGGCAGGCCGAGGTGGCCGGAACGGACCTCGCCCGCCTGGCTCAGACCGGCGCCATCGTCGCTGATCCGGATGAGACAGCCGCCGTCCTGCTCCCCCACCGCCACGTCCACGCTGGTCGCCGACGCGTGCTTGACCACGTTGGCGATCGCCTCCTGGGCGATCCGGTAGAGGGCGACGCGGCCATCGGTGGTGAGGAGCTCCGGCTCCGACCCGGTCAGGGTGAACCGGATGGAGTCGTCTTCGCGCATCTGCTCGAGGCGCTCCCGGAGGGGCCCCAGCAGGTCACCGCGGTCCAGCCCTGTCGGCCGCAGGTTGAACATCATGCTGCGCAGCCGGGACACCGTGCTGCCGACCATCTCCTCGACGGACTCCAGGCTGCGCTGGGCCGTCTCGTCGCTCAGTCGCCGGCGCAGCGAGTGCAGCCGGAGTGATACCGCAGCCATCACCTGCAGCGGATCGTCGTGGATGTCCGCGGCAATCGTCTTCCGCTCGTCCTCATGAGCCTGGACCAGCAGGCGCATCAGCCGACGGCGCTCACCGTTGATGCGATTCAGCTCCTCCAGGCTGCGCGCGAAGTCGGCCTCGCTTCGCCGCTGGGCGAGGTGGATGCCGAGGTAGATTCCCACCCCGGTGAGGTAGGTGACACAGGAGTTGTCGAAGCCGGGGAAGTCAGGCGCAGCGATCTCGACCGCACCGAACACCTGCTCGCCGTTGGTGACCGGGACGGCAAGACGGTCCCCCGGCGACCCGGCCAGCCCCTCCTCCGAGAACGAGAGCTGCCCGGTGCTGACGGCCCTCTCCACGAAGGCGGGAGGGGAGCTCGGCGCCGGCGGCGCCGTTGCCGGGTCGGGGCCCTCTCGGCTCCAGCGAGCCCGGACCTGCAGCCCACCCCGCGGGTCGCTCTCCCACAGGGTCGCTCCGGTGGCGTTCACGCCCTCCGCGATCTGCTCCAGCGCCTCCCGGAACGAGGCGTCCTCGGCGGAGGAAGGGAGGGCTCGCAGAACCGCCAGGTGGTGGGCCTTCAGCCAGTCGAAGCGCCGGCGATCGGTCATGTCGGTCAGAGTGAGGACGACCCCGGCGTCCGCATCGCGGCGATGGGTCGCCTGCACGGCAACGTGAACCGGCCGGCCGTCCCGCCGGAGCAGCTTCACCGGCGCGAACTGCCGGTCCGTCACCCGGCCTGTTGCAGCCTCGCTGACGGCTTCGACGAGCGGCGCCACCAACTCCTCTCCGCCCACCACGTCTGCGAGACGGCGACCGCACGCCTCCGCCGGTGACCAGCCCAGCAGCCGCGCGGCGGATCGATTCCACCCGAGCACGCGCGCCTGCGGATCGACGGCGATGACGGCGTTGGGGTCGTTGTCGAACGCCACCCGCATCATCTCTCGGGCCCCGGACGCATCGGCCTCGGCACGGGCCAGGCGCCGTCTGGCGACCTCCCTCTCGGCCGCCGCCCGGACGGCCACGCCGAGACGGGCCAGCCGGTCGGAGGTGAGGCAGTCGGCCGCGCCCCGCTCGACCAGGGCGAGCCCGACACTCTCGCACGCCGGGTCGCAGATGACGACCACCGGGATGTCGACGCCGCCGGCCGCGATCCGGTCGAGCACCGCCTCGGCCGACCATCCCGACCGGCTGTCCGCGACCACCACCGCATCCCAACCCTGGTCCAGCTCGGCGGGCATCGACTCCGGGCCCGCCGAGGCCCGGCTCTCGATCCCGCCGGTGGATCCCGGCAGGCCCAGGCCGCGCACGATCTCGGGGCTGTCCGCTGCGCAGACGAGCACCCGGAGGGCCCGGGCCGCTCCACGGTTCCGGGAACGGGGCGTGCGGACAGCGGCCGCCGTCGGGAGCGAGGACACTTTGGTCAGAGTGTATGGACGGGGCGGGGGGATGGGGCCGCGCCGCGTCGACCGAAACGGATTGGTCAGGAGCCCGTCACCCCGCCGGCATATCCTTCACAGCCGCTCCGGCACCGCGGCACGGCCGGGTCAGTCGGCGGCGAACATCGCCTCAGAGACGGGCTCGCCCTGGGCGGTCAGGTGATCGAGGTTCTGGGGCACCGCACCGGTGGGGCCCAGCTCACCGAGCACCCTCCCGGTCTCCGGCTCGATCCCCCGTTGCCGGAAGGCGAAGATCTCCTGCATCACGACCCCGTCGGGGCCCGTGCCCAGCACCTCGGTGATGCTGACGATTCGGCGGGTGCCGTCTCGGAGTTGGGACTGGTGGACGATGATGTTGACCGCCGAGGCGATCTGCTCCCGGATGGCCCGCGACGGCAGCTCGGCACCGGACATCAGGACCATGGTCTCCAGGCGGCTGATCGCGTCCCTCGGATTGTTGGCGTGGAGGGTGGTGAGGGAGCCGTCGTGTCCGGTGTTCATCGCCTGGAGCATGTCCAACGCCTCGCCCCCGCGGCACTCACCGACCACGATGCGGTCCGGACGCATCCGGAGGGCGTTGATGACCAGGTCGCGGATGGTCACCTGGCCACGGCCCTCGACGTTCGCGGGGCGAGCTTCGAGGGTCACCACGTGCTCCTGGTTGAGCTGCAGCTCGGCTGCGTCCTCGATGGTGACGATGCGCTCGTCCTCGGGGATGAAGCTGGAGAGCACGTTCAGAGTGGTGGTCTTGCCCGACCCGGTGCCGCCGGAGACGACCACGTTGAGCCGGCCCCTGACGCAGGCGCGGATGAAGGTCGCCATCGAGTTGGTCAGCGTTCCGAAGCGAATCAGGTCATCGATGGTGAAGGCTTCCTTGGCGAACTTCCGGATGGTCACGGTCGGTCCCCGCAGCGCCAGGGGCGGGATGATCACGTTGACGCGGGACCCATCCTTGAGGCGGGCATCGACCATCGGCGACGACTTGTCGACACGGCGACCGATGCTGGAGACGATGCGGTCGATGACCTGCATCAGCTGCTCGTTGCTCTCGAAGGTCACGGGGCTGCGGATCAGCTTCCCGTGCTCCTCGACGTAGATCTGGCCGGGGCCGTTGACCATGATCTCGGCGATGTCGACGTTGTCGAGCAGGTCCTCCAGCGGCCCCAGCCCCAGGACGTCATGGATGAGGGTCTCCACCACCCGCTGGCGATCCTGGCGGCTCATGGTGAGGGCCAGCTCGAGAATGACCTCGTTGACCAGCTCGGCGATCCGCTGACGGATCACCTCGGGCGGTGCCGAGTCGGTGTTGCCCGCGAGCTCCTCGACGAGGCGCTGATGCACCCGCGAGCGGAGCTGGGCGTACATGGCTCCGAGCGGCCCACGACCGTGGCCGGGGCGCGGGATGCCGGTCCGGCTCAGCAGCGAGGTGGGGCGGTTGCCCTCGCCCGGCGCGGCCGGCTCACCACCCCGACCCAGCAGGGGGCTGGGACGGCCGGCCTCACCGGTGGCCCGGGCATCGCCCGTCCGGCTGAGCAGCGAGGTGGAGCGTGGGCTGTCGGCGCCGACCCGCGAGTCGCCCGTCCGGCCCAGGAGTGGGGCGGCGGGCGCGGGGGCCGGCGCCGGTGCCGGCAGGGTGAACGCGGAGGGGTCCGGCGCCGGCCGCGGCGGGGCCGCGGGAGCTGCGGGGGTCCCCAGCGAGACGCGCAGCGACCACGCCGGCGCGCTGTCCGCCGGGTCGGTCGGGCCCGCCGGAGCCGGCTGCGGCGGGGTCCCCACCAGGGCCGGGTAGCTCGCGGGAGACGCGGGCTGGGACGCGCCCGTCCCGGGCGGCGATCCCTCCTCCGCCTTCCGCTGCACACGATCGAGAAGCGACATCCTCTATCCCAGCCTGCCTGTCGGTGGGTGTCCCGTCAGCCGGCGTCCGCTCCGTCTGACGTCTGTCCGCAGGCTACACCTCACGGCTTTCGCGTCGAATTCACGAATCGCAACGATCGTGTCAAGAGCCGGTAGCCTGCAACACTGCTGGCATCGTCCCCCACCGCGTGCGCTCGACCTCAGGCGGAGCGCAACGGGGTTGTCACGGGGGGATGACGAGGCGCCGACCCACTCCGGCGGCGCGGTGTCATTAGCCGGTGACCCAGCCGGAGCAGTCAGCCGCAGGCAACGACGGCACCGGCTGGGACGCGCTCTGCCGGACCGCCGCGATGGTGCGCGTCGAACCCGCAGGGCGAGGCCGGCGGCGACGGCGCCCCGCCGGCCGGGCCCTCGCGGCCGGGGCCCTGCTCGGCGCCGCGGTGTTCGCGGGAACCCACCTGCAGGGGCAGCCGGCCCGCGCCGATGCCGGCGGCGACGCCGACCTCTTCTCCCTCACCAACCAGGACCGCACCAGCAACGGCGTCGCCGCACTCGCGGACAACTCCACCCTGAGCGCGATCGGAGAGGCGGCCCCGTACAGCGGCTGCTCAGGCGCGGGAACCATCGACGGCCGCGCCCAGGACATGATCAACCGCAACTACTTCGCCCATCAGATCCCGCCCTGCAACCAGTACGTCTGGAGCATGATGAGCGCGTTCGGCGTGCGCTACCAATCGGCGGGCGAGAACATCGGCTGGGTGGACAACGAGACGTCAGCCTCGGCCGGGGCCACCTGGATCAACACCCAGTTCATGAGCAGCCCGGACCATCGCGCCAACATCCTCAACCCCAACTACACCGCGCTCGGGATCGGCAGCGCGTACGCGGCGTCGGGGTGGAACGGCGGCAGCGGGGGGACCGACCCCGAGGTCTGGATGTTCGCCGAGGAGTTCGCCCAGCTGCCCTCCTCGGGACCGCCGCCGACCCATTCGTCGGCCCCGAGCTCGACGTCTCCGACCCGGACGGCGCCGGCCACCGCCGTGGCCACGCCGGCAGCGACGCCCACCCCCACCCCCACCCCCACCCCCACTCCCACTCCGACCCCGACCGCCGCCCCCACCCCCACTCCGCTCCCCGCGCCGGGGCCCCCGCTCCCCGCCTACGAGTCCAGCGGCCAGGGCCTGATCTCCGACACCATCGAGGCGACCCTCGAGGCCTTCCTCTTCTACTAGAGTTGCGGACAATGCCGCCACATACAGCGGAGCCCGCACCCTGAACCAGCCCACCCCGACCGAAGACGCGACCACCGTGCCCGCGGCGGTGATGAGGGTGGACTCGGTGTCCAAGAGCTTCCAGATCAGCCGGCCACCCCGCACCATCCTGGACGGCGTCTCGTTCGACGTCCATGCCGGCGAGTTCGTCGCCATCATGGGACAGAGCGGCGCGGGCAAGAGCACCCTGCTCCACATCATGGGCGGCCTGGACCCACCCGACTCGGGTCGGGTGCTGATCGACGGCCGGGACCTCTACGCCATGGACGACACCGAGCGCTCCGCCTTCCGGCGCGATCACATCGGCTTCGTCTTCCAGTTCTTCAACCTGATCCCGAGCCTCACCGCCGCCGAGAACGTGGCCCTGCCGCTACGGCTGCGCGGCGGATCGCGGCGAGGCGGGCCCACCCGCCCGGATCGCCGGGCGGTGGCGGAGCGGGTCAGGGTGCTGATGGATCAGCTCTCCCTGCACGGTCTCCAGGGACACGGCCCCGAGGAGATCTCGGGGGGCGAGCAACAGCGCGTCGCCCTGGCCCGGGCCCTGGCCGCGGCACCCACCCTGCTGCTCGCCGACGAGCCCACCGGCAACCTCGACCGCCAGAGCGGCCAGGAGGTGATGGAGCTGCTCAGCCGGCTCTGCCGCGAGCAGTCCCAGACCACCGTCCTGGTCACCCACAACGCGCGGGTGGCCGTGCACGCGGACCGAGTCCTGGTCGTGGCCGACGGCCGGATCGTCGACGAGGTGCAGGTGCAGGAGGGGGGCGCGAGTGACGACCCCGCCGCCTTCCGAGCGCTGGTCGAGCGGCTCGAACGCCATGCCCTCTGACCAAGCCGAGCGCCGCCTGGTCCGGAGGGCGAGCGCGCCGGCGCACTGGATCGGGGCCGCTGCGGCCTGGCTCGCAACCGCCGGCCTCGAGCCCGGCCTGCGCCCGGTGCTCCGGCGCAACCTCGCCTCCAGGCCGGTCCGGGCCGCGCTCACCGCCGCCGCCGTGGCCCTCGGAGTTGCCGTCATCCTCGGGGTGCAGATCGAGGTGGCAGGGGTCAACACCCAGGCCGGCGCCGCGGCTCGGCTCCGGGCGGGGGGCTCGGGCCTCGACATCCGCGCCAGCGCCGGAGCCGGGTTGAGCCAGCAGCAGCTGACCGAGCTGGCCGGCATCGCGGGGGTTCGCGAGGTGGTCCCCCTCTATCAGAAGCGGGTCACCGCCCAGGCCACGGGCGCCCAGGCGCCGGCGGTCACGGTGACCCTGGTCGGACTGCAGGACGGAGAGGCCGCGCTGCGCGCCATCGGGCTCAGCGACGGACGGCTGCCGGGGGAGGCCAGTCCCGATCAGATCGCCATCGACAGCGCCCTGATCCCCGCCCTGGTGCCCCCGAATGGACATCTCGGGGTCGGCGGCACAGTGCTGCTGACCACCGCCACCGGCCCCCGCGCCTACCACATCGTGGGTCTCACCGATGCCAGCGGCGTCAGCGCCAGCTTCACTCACGACGTCGTCTTCGTGCCCACCCCGGAGCTCCTCTCCTCCTTCAACCTCGGGCTGCGCGCGTCGCTGGCGGCGCTCCGGCTGACCCCGGGGACCGCCTCGGCCGGGGTGGCGGCGGAGGTACACCAGCGGCTCGGCGGGGCGGTGACTACCTTCGACCCGGGTGCGGACACCGGCGACCCGCTCTCCCAGCTCGCCCCGCTGCTGGTGCTCGCCAGCGTGCTGAGCGTGGTCGTCGGCGCCGGGGTCAGCGCCAACACGGTGAGCCTCGCGGCTCTCGAGCGCCGGCGCGACATCGGTCTGCTGCGCGCTGCGGGGGCGTCCGCCGCCCAGGTCTTCCGCCTGCTCACGGCCGAGGCCCTGGTCCTCGCCGTCGCCGGGGCGCTGGTGGGGATCGCCGCCGGCATCGGCCTGGGTGCCGGGCTGGAGGCCGCCTTCCGGGTGGGCTCGACGCCCAGCTCGGTGGGGCTCCAGGTGAGCCCGCTGGTGGCTCTGCTCGCGGCCCTGGTGGGGATGCTGGTCGCGGTCACGGCTGCGGCCATCCCCGCAGCCCTCGCCTCCCGGGTCGGGATCCTCGACGAATTGCGCCCCGAGGACGCGGGCCGGCGCGAGCGGGTCCACCCCGCGACGATCTGGGCGGTGCCGCCCCTGCTCGCGCTGGCCGCGCTTGCCGACCTGAGCGGCGGCGCCGCCGTCGGGGTGGGAGCGGTCGCCCTCCTGCTCGCCGTGGCCCTGAGCCTGCCCCTGCTGGCGCCGGCGCTGGCCGGCCTCCTGGGCCGGCTGCTGGGAGGTCGCTGGCCCGAGACCGGGATCGCCGCCGCCGACCTCCGGCGGCGCCGCAACCGCACCGCACTGACCCTCTCCGGCCTGGTGACGGCGGTCGCCGTCGCGATGGCGGGCGGCATCATGGTCTCCGGGTCCCTGGCGGCGGGCGACGCCTGGGTCAGCGGCCTCTTCATCGGCGACACCCTGATCCAGAGCCCGGTGACCGAGGGAGGCGACATCGCCACCCAGATCGGCGAGGAGGCCGGGGTGCGGCTGACCAGCCTCCGCTTCTTCCCGGCCGTGGTGGACGGCGACGTGATCGGCATGGCCGCCATCGACAGCGGCGTGTACGCGAGCGATGGCGGCCTCGACCTGGTGGGTGGCGACCGCTCCCAGGCGTTCGCGGCGCTCGCGAGCGGCCCCCGCCTGCTCGCACCCCTCAGCCTTGCGCAGGCCGACGACTGGCAGGTCGGCACGGTGCTGCCGGTGGCCACCGGCGGCGGGACGACCGACTTCACGATCTCAGGGATCGTCGAGCACTCCTTCCCCGCTGGCGATGGCCGGGAGGCGCTCCTGGTCGACAGCCGGCAGGCGGTCCGCTACTTCGGTAGCGAGGCCTCGGGCTTCGACGACCTGGAGGTGCTGAGCCCCGGGCATGCGTCGGGGGTCGCGGCGGTGGCGGCCCGCTACGGTCTCTCGTCGACGCCGGTGAGCACCATCAAAGCGGCCGTCGCACAGGCCCTCGACAACACCATCGGGATCCTGCCCGCCCTGGCCTGGGTGACCGTCGCCATCGCGGCGCTGGCGATCGTCAACACCCTGGTGGTCAACGTCCGCCAGGGTCGGCGGGAGCGGGGCCTGCTCCGCGCCGTGGGCCTGAGCCGAGCCCAGGCCCAGCGGATGGTGCTGGCCCAGGCAGGCCTTCTGGGAGCCACCGCCGGCGTGCTGGGCGTGGGGGTGGGCTGCCTGCTCGCCGTGCCGCTGCTCGCCGCCAGCAGCAGCCCCGGCTTCAGTCCCGCCTTCACGGTCCCGGTGGTGACGGTGATCGTCCTGCTCGCCGGGCTGCTGGCGGCCGTGATGCTGGCCGGGGCCTGGCTGGCTCGCCGCGCCGCCACCTCCGACGTGGTGAGCGCCCTGCGTCACGAATGAGGGCGCGGCCCACCCTGGCCATGGCGCTCGGGGTGCTCGCAACAGCTCTGGCCGCCGCTTGCGGCGGTTCCACCTCCGCGATCTTGGGGGGTGACCCGGGCCGAGACCTCCTCCGCCAGGATCAGCTGCCCTCTCCAGACTTCACGGTCTATCAGGCGGAGGCGCCGGCCGGCGCCGGCTGGCTCGAACCCGGCAGTGCGACCGTGATCGCGGGCGACGGCTTCGTGTCCGCGGCCTCGGTCGAGTACTACCGCCCGATCGGCTTCGCCACCAGCAACGGCCCGATCACCCTCACCGCGACCGCCGCCCGCTTCAGGGCCTCCGACCAGGCGGCTGCGGCGCTGGCCGCCATCGACGCGGCACTCGATGCCCGGCCCGGCGCCATCCGGCTGAACGCCGGCACGCTCGGCGACGGCGGGCATGCCATCGGCATCGACGGAACCGTCGACAGCGTCCCAGCCGTCGAGATCGTGGTGGTCTGGCGGGTCGACAACCTGATCGACAGCCTGGTGTCAGAGGGCCGGCTCGGGGGGCTGCAACTGGGGCAGATCCTCCCCCTCGCCGCCACCCAGACCGCCGACGAGGACGGCGGCTGACCCGCGATCAGGCGGGCTGGGCCTGGAGTGCCCCGCCCAGCGGACGGCCCTCGCGGAGGAGGCGGAGGATCTCCACCGCGGCCACGGGGCGGGAGAAGAGGAACCCCTGGTACGCGTCGAGCCCCTGCGGTTGGAGGCGGCTGAGCTGCTCCTCGGTCTCGACGCCCTCGGCGATGACCCGGAGCCCGAGGTTCCGTCCGAGGGTGACCAGCGCGTGGAGCAGAGCGCCCGGGTCGGCCCCGGGGCTGACGTCGTCGTCGAGCAGGAAGCTGCGGTCGATCTTGATGGTGCTGATCGCCAGGTGGTGAAGCTTGCCCAGGTTGGAGTAACCGGTGCCGAAATCATCCAGCGAGATGGTCACGCCGTGCCGGGCCAGCTCGCCGAGCACATCGGCGGCCGGACGCGAATCCGCCATGGCCGCGGACTCGGTCACCTCCAGCTCCAGCAGCCGGGCCGGGAAGCCGGTCTGCTCCAGGCAGTCGAGCACGACCCCGACCAGGCTGTGGTCCCTCAGCTGGTGGGCCGAGACGTTGACCGCGACCCGGACGTCGCCCAGTCCCTCGGCTCGCCACTGGGCGGCCTGGAGAACGGCGCTACGTAGCACGAAATGGCCGATCTCACCGATCACCCCGATCTCCTCGGCGACGGGGATGAATCGCACCGGCGGAACGTCACCGAGCACGGGGTGATGCCAGCGGGCCAGGGCCTCGAGCCCCACGATGCGGTGCGAGCTCGCATCCACCTCGGGCTGGAAGGCGACGCTGAGCTCACCGCGCGAGAGGGCGAGGGGAAGCTGCTGCTCGATCAGCAGCCGGTCCTCGGCCTCCCGTGAGAAGGAGGGCTCGAAGCGGGCCAGGTGCTCGCTGACCGCTCGCCCGGCGTGCTGGGCGATCGCCGCGTGGCGCATCAGCGTGGTCGGGGTGTTGCCGTCGAGCGGCGCCACGGCGATGCCCACGGCCGCGCTCAGCCGGAGGTCGGCGGCGAATCCCGTGCAGGGCGCGGCGACGGTGGCGATGATCGAGCGGGCCATGTGAACCGCCTCGGCGGGGAAGACCAGCCCGGGAAGGAGGACGGCGAACTCGTCATCGGACCATCGGGCCACGACCCAGGTCATCGGCGCCTCGGCGACCCCGCCCTGCATCGCCGTCCGCTCTGGACGTCGCCCGCTGACCCCGACCGCCGCCTCGACGCAGTCGGCGATGCGCCGCGCCATCTCGCAGACCAACTGTTCCCCGGCCTCGTGACCGAGGGTCTCGACCACGGCGCGGAGACGATCGAGGGCCACCAGGAGCACGGCGGTGAAGCTTTCCGCGCCACGGCCGCCGGTCAGCTCGGAACCCAGCCGCCAGCGGAAGGTCGAGGCGTTGGGGAGCCCGGTCAGCCGGTCGTGCGCGGCGTCGAAGTCCCGCTCGGCGGCAATCCGATCGCGTTCCTCGGTCCAGCGGGTCACGTCGACGCCCACCGAGGTGACCGAGGTCGGGCGCCCCGCTTCGTCGAGGCTCGGGGTGGCCGACCAGGCGATCACCCGGACCCGCCCGTCGCTGGTCCGGAGCGGCGCCTCGACGCACCCGGCCCCGTCCTTCCCATCCACCGCCCGCGCGAAGGACCGGAGCACGCGGCGACGGTGCTCGGCTGGAATGAGGACCTCGTGCCAGGCCCGGCCGCAGATGTCACTCCAGCGCCATCCGCCCAGGGCCAGGAGGTCGCCGTTGGCGAAGGCGAGGCGGCCGTCGGGATCGGTGATCATGGCGAGGACGATCTGCCGCGCCTCCGCGCGCTCATCCCCACCGCCCGTCTCCGGGCGGCACCGCGGCTCTTCGGCTAGCATCCGGCGGCCACCTCTCCGACTGGTGCCGATCTTTTCCCGGACCTCGGCCGGGCCTCGGCGGTATGTTGGTCTGAACGGATGGGAGTGATGGACGCTTTCAGCCAGGCTGGCACGTCCAGGAGACAGCAACGTCATCGTCACAACACCGACCCACCCGGTGTGACGGCCCGTAGCGGGAAACCGGCCTTCCACGGCTCACCTCCGGCCGGCGCGAAGGCGCGGAGACGGGGCGCGAACAAATGACACCGCCCCGCACCACGGGGGCCCCGGCGGGCCGCTGGGTGGCACGGGCTGGGCAGGTCGGAGAGTTGGGCGACTCCGCTGGCGATGGGCGGCTCCGCGGACCAGGCGAGGAGCTCGGCCGCCGGGCCCCGCTTTGGTCGTGGAGGTCGCGAGGCCGTCCGATTCCGTGACGGGCGGGTTCGACCCGCCGGGAACGGATCAGACGAATCGCTCGCATTCACGGCTTCCCCTGAACCCCGTTACCTCCCTGTGGCCGGCTGCGCAGCCGTTTCGTCAGATCGCCCCCCCTAGCCTGCCCCGTGCCGTCTAGTGCATTTGACCTATCTGGCTAGAGCGGTCGATACGTCTCAAGGAACGAGGATCATGGAAAACCGCACGAGCAAGCGATCGAGCGCGACCTGGTCGCCCAACGGCAGCGCCGGGGCCGGCACCGGCGCGACCGGCAACACCTTCACCTTCACGGTGGCGGCCACGGCCGGCTTCGCCAGCAACTACGCCGACGCGGGCCAGAGCTGCACCTTCAGCATCCTCTTCACCCAGACGGCCGCCTGATCCTCCTGACGCACCGAGAGGCCGAGCAGGGCAACCTGCCCGGCCTTTCGCTGTCCTTCCGAGCCCCTCGGCGCACAACCGGTCACACCGGTCGATCGCGTTACGGCGGTGGCCAGGCTCCGTGACCCGGCTGTGGCCGGTTCCGCAACCGTTCCGTGGCACGGCCCCCCTTAGGCTGGCCGGAGCCGCCTAGTGCATTTGAACTACTTGGCTGGAACGGCCAGGCGGCCTGAAGAGGAACGAGGATCATGGAAAGCCGCAAGAGCAAGCGATCCCTACGGGTGGCCCTGGTGCTGGGTGCCGCCGTCGCCGGCACGGCCCTGGTCGGCTGGGGCGGGTTGGCGGCGTGGAGCGCCTACACCGAGAACGCCGGCAACAGCGTGGCCGCCGGCACCCTCTCCCACGCTCAGACCCTCACCTGCGTCTCGTCGCTGGGGACGGTGCCCACCAGCAGCTCGGGCGTCACCGGTGGCTGGTGCAACCCCGTCATCACCTTCACCGGGGTGGACCCGGTGAACTTCTCCACGGTGGTGCTGCCGGAGACGATCGCGGTGGCCAACACCGGTTCTCTGCAGAGCACCTTCACCATGAGCATGGGAACGGGCTCGCAGGCCCCCACGAACAACGCGCTCTGCACCGACCTCACCCTGACCATCAAGGACAAGAACAACACCACCTACTGGAACGGCATCCAGCTCAACGGCGGGACGTTCACCGCCGCCAACCTCTACAACAACGCCGGGACACCCAGCTACACCTGGACCGGCGGCGGCACCGCCGGCACCGGCACCGGGGCGACCGGTGACACGTTCACGCTGACCGTGGGCATGGGCACCAACTTCGCGACCGACCCTGGCGACGCCGGCCTCAGCTGCAGCTTCGGCCTCCTCTTCACCCAGACGGCGGCCTGATCCGCGTTACGCCCCACAAGGCCGGGCAGGGCAACCTGCCCGGCCGCTTCCTCTTCCCTGGATGCCTCGCGCGGGCAACGGCATGGAGGTGGCCGCCGGCGTCGCACCCCCTCTCGCCAGCCCTCGGCGGCAGAACGCGGCATACGGATCGATCAGTTCACAACTTCGGCCGCACACCGTTACCCGGCTGTGGCGGTATGGGCCAAGGCTTCGTGAGATCGACCCCCCTAGGCTGACCCAGTCACGTCTAGTGCATTTGAACTACCTGCACTGAACGAGCAGAACCTCAGATAAGGGGAACGAAGATCATGGAAACCCGCAAGAGCAAGCGATCCCTCCGGCTGGCCCTGGTGATGGGCGCGGCCGTGGCCGGCACCGCCCTGGTCGGTTGGGGCGGGTTGGCCGCATGGCAGGCCTACACCCAGAACAGCGGCAACGCCTTCTCGGTGGGGACCTTCTCCCATAGCAACGTTGCGAACGGCGGCGTGACCTGCGGGTCCACCACCTCCTCGGGCGCCGCCGCCGCGACCCCGTGCAAGGTCATCGTCTCCGAGGACATCGAGAGCTCGAGCTGGACCGGTGACACCGGCTCGGTGGTGATCACCAACACCGGGAGCATGGCCAGCACCTTCGAGCTGAGCTCGCCGGCGGATGACGCCCCGACGGGCGGTCTCTGCGCCTACCTCAGCCTCCAGGTCACCGGCGCGGACAGCCCCACCCCCTACGTCAGCCAGTCGAGTATCGGCTCGATCGGCTCCACCCCGCTGATGACCAGCGCGGGGCACTCCAGCTGGGCGGCCGACGATAGCAACACCTTCACCTTCACGGTGTTGCCCGCCAACGGCTTCGCCAGCACCGACGACGTACTGGGCCAGACCTGCACCTTCGACGTTCTCTTTACCCAGGCCGCGTAACCCTAGCCATGATCTGAGGGGGGCCGGGAGGAGCGTCTCTTCCCGGCCCCTTTCTCTGACCCACAACCACAGAGGGCGTGCGCGGCGCCGCCCATCCCAAGAGTGCCGCGGCCTCCCCCGTCAGCCCACCAGCGGGGGTGCGGGGGCGCCCACCACCGTCCACTTGGAGGTTTCCCATGTCTCTCAACCGGCAGGGCTCCGACCGCAGGAAGCTGCGCGTCGGAATGGTCTTCGTCCTGGTGCTCGCCGGCACCGCCCTGATCGGATGGGGCGGGTTGGCGGCGTGGCAGGCGGTGACCCAGAACAACGGCAGCACGGCGAGCACCCTCGGCGTGCACCACTCCAACGTCGCCACCGTCACGGGCGGAGGCGCCGTGAGCTGCACCGACCAGTCGTCCCCAGGTACCTGCGGCGCCATCTTCGACGCGTCGAAGATCACGCCCGGATACGGGCCCACCCAGGTCGGAACGGTGACCATTACCAACACCGGCACCGAGGCGTCCACCTTTAACCTTCAGCTGACGTCCGCCGTGGTGAGCGGCGACGACACCATGTGGACGAGCGCCGACAGCACGCTCTGCGCAGATCTCAAACTCACCATCGCCGACGCCGAACCTCACACCGTGTACTCCGGCTCGCTGTCGGGGCTCCCCGTGGAGGGTCTCGACAGCAGTGCGGGCAGCCCCACATGGAACTCGGGAGACAGCGATACCTTCACGTTCAGCCTGGCTCTCCCCGGCGGCAGCCCGAACACCGACGAGGACTCGACCTGCACGGCGGTCTTCACCTGGGGCCAGAACGGAGTTTGACCCGCCTCTGATTCGCCTCTGAGCGTCGATGAGGGGGACGGCGGCCCACCCGCCGTCCCCCGCCAAGCCCTCAGGGCCACGGCCGCCGGCAGCGGGACACCGCGCCGGCGGCCGTCCCATGTCCACCCCCCGCCCGGACCCGCAACCGATTCGTTGCGCCGCGTTGCACGAGCCGTCGACCACCCGGATCGACAATTGGGCGAGCCGGCTCGAACCGCCGCCGGCGCGGCGCGGGTGCAGCAGGGGAATTGACAGTTGGGCAACGCGAGGGTGACGCTCCCCGAGGAGCTGCAGGACCTGGTCAGAGACGTCGTCGCGGATCTCGAGTCTGCGACCGGCGACCTCGCGGCCGAAAGCCCCGCGCCGCGCGCGCGAGCCCCCCGACGCGAGCGCCGGAAAGCCCCCCAGGCCACCATCATCCGGCTGCCCGGCCCCGAGACCGCCACGGCGGTGATGCCGCCGGCGCTGCCCCCTCCACCCGCGCCGGCCTCCCCGCCACCCTTCGCCAGCGCCCTGCCGGTCCCGGCGGCCGCCCCCCGACGGCGGGCTTTCCTGGCCCGCCTCAGGGTCGCGTCGACCGTCCCCACCGTCGCCCTGCCGGCGCGCACCCGCCGGCTCCCGGTGGCCTGCCGGCGCGCCTCGCCCCTCGACGCCGCCCGGGTCTCCCGGATGCTGCGCGTGGCGATCCCCGCGGTCCCGGTGGTCCCGGCGACTCTCTCGCCGCCACCCGCCTGGCTGCTCACAGCCATCGGGCCGGCGGCGTCCCCTCCGGTTGCGGTTCGGGGCGGCATCGGGCCTGCGGCCGACCAGGGGACCGTCTCGCTCGCCGGGCGGGCAACGGAGACCGGCACCGGCCCGGTGGGGATGCTTCCGGCCGCGAGCACCGTGCCGCCCGCGCCGGTCACGGAGACCTCCACGCCGCCGGCCGCGGAGCTGACGATCGCGCCCCTCGCGCTCCCGGCCGTGCCCCTCGAGCTCCCGGCCACCCCGCCTCTCAGGTCGGACACGCCGGCCGCCGCGGCACGCCCGCCCTGGCGTGCTGTCGCCGGTCATGTCGCCAACCTGGCGATCGCCGCCGCGCTCGGCCTGGTCACCATCTTCTGCGCCATCATCGTCGGCCTGGTGGCGACCGGCCACCACCTGGAGCAGGTGGTCACCGGGAGCATGCAGCCCACCATCCCGATCGGCTCGATGGTGGTGACCGAGCAGCTCCCGGTCAGCCGGCTCCAGACCGGCGACATCCTGGTCTTTCCCGACCCCAACGACACCAAGCTGACCATCGTCCACCGCATCGTCTGGCTGAGCCACGACCAGAGCGGCGACGTCCTGGTGCGGACCAAGGGCGATTACAACGCGCTGCCGGATCAGTGGACGCTGAAGCGGGCGGCGACCGCCGAGGCCGACCGGGTCATCGAGATCATCCCCGGCGGCGGCACGGTCGCGGGCTACCTCCAGACCCTCGGCTTCTGGGGTCTGATCCTCCTGCTGGTGGGCGTGATCGCCTTCTACGGCATCCGCAAGATCCGGCAGATCCTCAGCGAGGACGGCGCCGCCGAGGGCGGCGGGCCAGCCGGGGAGACGACGGCATGACCTACGACACGCTCGGGATGATCCGGCGCGGCTGGCAGGATGGCGTCGCCACCGTCGCACCCCATGTCCCGGGGCTCGCGGATCTGGTCGAGCAGCGCCTCGCCGAGGCCGCCCGCCTGGGCCGGCTCGACGAGGCGGGCCTGCTCTCCATCGTCGACGCCGCCACCCAGCTCGCCGCCGACTCGGGGGCCGTCGACGTCGCCCCGGCGCTGAGCAAGCGGCTTCGCCGCCACGTCTACGAGTACCTCCTCTCCCTCGACGCGGTGAGCGACATGACACCGGGCGAGCCGGCTCTCCCGCCGCTCTCGCGCGACTCGGGCGGGATTCTGATCGGCGCCGACGAGATCGCCGCCATGAGCCCGGCCGGGCTCCACGGTACGAGCACCCCCTTCACGGGCTCCCCGTTCGCCGACCTGAACGGTGGCGCCTGGGTGCCGGGCGCCGCGTCCTCCTTCGCCGTCGAGGGAGAGGCGGGCACGACCCTCACCGAGGTCGCCGGCGGCGACCGGGGGTCGATCCCGATCGCCTCGCCGTCCGAGGACGCCGATCCGATGAGCCCGGACACCGAGCTCGACCACGGCCCGGCCCGCGCTGCCCTCCCAGCCTTCCCGTTCGGAGACGACGACGGGGTGAGCCCGCTCGCCGAGCTCACCGGGGCTGACGCCCGGTTCCCGGCCGCCTCTCCACTGGTGGGCGACGACGAGGACCCGGGGGACACCCCGCCGGCCTCCCCGTCCGCCCCACCGCAGTTCAGCTTCCACATCGGTGATCCCGACGACCTGCTCACCAACCGCCCGACCCCCGAGGAGACCGGGCCGCCGCCCGCGTGCCGGCCGGGGGCGAGCGGCCTGGACCGGCCGGACAACGGCGATGCTCCGCGGCCCCGCCGGGCCTCCTTCTCCGATCCGTCGACCTGGCCCAAGCCGGTGACCCCGAGCCTGCGGGGAGGGCGGGAGACCCAGAGCGAACTCCTCGAGCACCCGGGACCACCGGCACCGGACGCCGGCGCGGCATTGCCGGCCCCGGACGCGGGGCGGTTCCAGGATGTCCGACCCTGGCCGGTCTCACCCCCCAGCGATCCGCTCCCGCGGAGCGGGTTCGAGGACCTGGCGCGCTGGTCATCCCCATGGCCGAGCGCCGAGAGCGGGACCGGCCAGGGCGGTCCCGGCCCCGGACCGGCGGCCGGCGCGGACCCCGGGATCGAGGACTTCGCACCTGCCAGCTTCCAGCCCCCGGGGGCTCTCGACGAGGGCTGGCAGGCCCCGGCGGACGGCGGCTGGCTCCCCGCGCCACAGAGGACCGAGCCCATCGTCCCGCCGCCGGAGATCGCGGCGGGCTGGTCGGTGCGGCAGCCCGAGGCCGTGGAGCTGCACCTGGCCCCGCCCGCCGGCGCCGCCCCCGCCGCTCCCTCCTTCGCGGCGGGTGACGTGGCGGAGAAGGACCTGGTCGCGCTGCGCGGCGCTGTCGACGAGAAGCTGCGCAAGAAGCGGTGCGACGACGCCGCCGCGCTGCTGCAGCAGGCGGCGCAGGAGCTGGGCGGCCAGGCGGTCGCCGAGCTGGCACTCGACGCCGGCGACCGATGCCGCACCCTGGGCAAGCGCAACGCGGCGCTCAACTGCTACCTGGCCGCGTCGCGCGCCGACCCCGTCTACGAACCGCCGCTGGCACGTCTCGCCGACATCTGCATCGACGACCAGGACATCGACCTCGCGGTCTCGTACCTGGAGCGGATCGCGCGCCTCACCCGGCTGCGCGGCGACACCCGCGGCGCGCTCCGGATCTTCCGCAAGATCGCCACCATCGCGCCCTACCGCGATGACGTCCTCGAACTGCTGATGCGGGCCCAGACCACCGGGCGGCTCGACCCATGAAACGGCAACTCCACGGTGGAGAACGGGCACCCATTCGTTACCGGACGGCGACACCCGGCCGGTCGGTCTCGTTCACACTCGGGCGCAAGGCGTCCCCCCAACCAACCGTGTCCCGCCCCGCACCCAACCCGGGCTGACAGCGGCGCGGCCCACCAGAGGAAAGCAAGTGGCGATCCCCTCCAACAAACCTCAGAACCGGATCCTTCTCGTTGGCGGCATCCTCTTTGCCCTGCTCGCGGGCGTGGTGGTCTACCTGGCCGTCTCCAAGACGTCGACCCCCGCGAACAACTCGACACCGACCGTCTCGGTGGTCGTGGCCGCTTCCAATATCGAGGCCGGCTCGCAGCTCACGGCGAGCAACCTGGTGGTGCACCCCTACCTGGTGCAGGACCAGCCCGTCGGCTCGTACGCCGCCACCAACCAGCTCATCGGCAAGATCGTCCCGGTCGCGGTCAGTGCCGGGACCCCGATCACCGCGCAGCTGCTGACCACGACGGGTGCAGCGGGCACCACGACCGCGTCCGGGCCCTTCACCATCGCCGAGGGCTACGTGGCTCTGGCCATCCCGGCCAGCGGCAGCGCCACCGGCTCGTCGGTCGACCAGATGACGGTGGGCTACTACATCCAGCCCGGCGACCAGATCGACATCATCGCCGACCTGGGTGGGCCGACCTCCACCAGCCACGCGGTGACCTACGCCTTCCAGGACGTGCCCGTGCTGGAGGTGGGCTATACGGTGAGCGCGGCGACGGCATCGCCGGCGGCCAGCGCCTCCGCCACCCTCTCCCCACCCGCCTACTTCGTGGTCGAGATGCCCCGCTACCAGGCGGAGATGATCACCGCGATCCTGTCCGGGAACTTCGCCCAGTCGACCGCCCCGTCGGCGAACGCCGCGCCGAGCCCCGGGGTCACCCCCGTGGTCCTCAAGTACGTGCTGCGCCCGACCAGCGAGTACGGCAGCTTCAAGGTCAACGACACGGTCACCCCGCACACGGTGACCTTCACCCCAGTGACCATCAACCTGCCCTCTGGTGACACCGAGCCGGTGACCCCGTCGCAGCTGGCGCAGGCACTCGGCGGATGATGAGCCGGGGAGCGTCAGAGACCTCACCACACCGGCCATGACCGACTTCCTGCCCCTGCTCGCCGCGGTCCTGGTGGCCTGCACCCTGCTCTGCTGGGTCGCGCTGATCGCCGCCCGGAGCCGCACCGAGGCCGATGAGGTCGCCCGGCGGCTCAGCGCCTACATGGGCGGTCAGCGCCCGGCTCAGCCGGAGCGGGTCAAGACCGGCAACCCCCTGCGCGACCTGGTGGACAGCTTCACCGACGCCCTCAACCCGTTGGTGAACCGCGGCTCCTACGCGGGCAAGCTCGCCGAGGACCTGCAGAAGGCCGGGCTCCGGCTCAAGTCCTCGGAGTGGATGCTGATCGTCGCCGGGCTGGGCGCGGTGGTGGGAGCGATCTTCTGGCTGCGCTTCGGCACCATCTTCGCCTTCATCCCATGTCCGATCGTGATCTGGATCGGGAGCGGGATCTTCCTCCGCTTCCGTCAGGGCCGTCGCACCCGGGCCTTCGAGGCGCAGCTCGGCGACACCATCATCCTGCTCAGCAACGCGCTGAAGGCGGGCCTCTCCTTTGCCCAGGCCATGGCCACAGTGGCGAAGAATGCTTCGCCGCCCATCTCGGAGGAGTTCGGCCGAGCCACCCGCGAGATCGCCCTCGGCATCCCCGTCGACGACGCCCTCCAGCACATGGTGCAGCGCAACAAGTCGGAGGACTTCGACCTGATGGTCACCGCGGTGCAGATCCAACGCGTGGTCGGGGGCAACCTGGCCGAGATCCTGGACACCATCGCCTACACCATCCGCGAGCGGGTGCGCATCCACGGGGAGATCCGGACCATCACCGCCCAGGCACGGATGTCGGGCATGATCATCACCCTGCTGCCGGTCGGCCTGGCCCTCTTCCTCTTCTTCGTGGAGCCGACCTACTTCGCCCCGATGATCCACCAGACCCTGGGCTGGGTGATGCTGGGCATCGGCGCCTTCAGCATCGCGGTGGGCACCGCCATCATCCAGAAGATCGTCAGGATCCAGGTATGATCGCCGCCCTAGCCGGAGCCCTCGCCGCCTGCTCCCTGATGCTGCTCGTGCTCTGGACCACCACAGCGCGCTCGCCGCAGGCGGACCTGCTCGAGGCGCGGCTGGCCCAGTTCACCGAGTTGGGCCGGGCCGTGCAGAGCCTCGCCGAGGTGGAGATGACCCTGCCCTTCTTCGAGCGGGTCCTCCGGCCGACCCTCGACCGCTGGGGTCGCCGCCTGGCGGCGCGCAACAACCAGCAGCGCACCCAGGCCCTCCAGGAGAAGCTCAACCTCGCGGGCCGGCCGTGGGGGCTCACGGTCGGCGGCTACCTGGTGCTGCGCATCATCTCGGTGATCCTGTGGACGTTCATCGGCCTCGCTCTCAGCGCCCTGCTGAACATGCAGCTGCCGCAACTGCTCATCGGGCCGGCCGCCGGCTTCGCGGTCGGCTACCTGATCCCCGACGCCCTGCTCTCTCGTCAGATCCGGGGCCGGCAGCAGGAGATCCTGCTCGCCCTCCCCTCCGCTCTCGACCTGCTCACCATCAGCGTCGAGGCCGGCCTCGGCTTCGATGCCGCGCTGGGTCGCGTCTGCGAGAAGTACCGCAACGCCCTGGCCGCGGAATTCAACCAGGTGCTCAACGAGATCCGCCTGGGACGCCCCCGCCTCGAGGCCATGGACGACATGGCCCGGCGCAACAAGGTCGACGAGTTGAACAGCTTCATCCAGGCGATCATCCAGTCCGAGCAACTCGGCGTCGGCATCGCCAACGTGCTGCGCATCCAGTCCGAGGAGATCCGGCGCCGGCGGCGCCAGCGCGCCGAGGAGATGGGCCAGAAGGCGCCGTTGAAGATGCTCTTCCCCATGGCCTGCTGCATCTTCCCCACCCTCTTCGTGGTCCTGCTCGGTCCGGCCGCTCTCGAGGTCATCCAGGAGTTCAGCCACTGAGCCGGCGCGGTCGGGTCGGCCCGGACGGGACCGTCCGGCTCACCCGGACCTGATCGTCTCCAGGACGGTGGCGGCTTCACCGAGGCGGCGCTCGAAGCGGATCCGCCAGCGCTCGCGGAGCACCGGGCTGGAGCGGTACACCGTGGGACCGGGCAGCTGGTCCCGCCGCACGGCCTCGGCCAGGCGCCCGAGCTCCGGCCCGAGCTCGGTCAGCCCGAGCCGGGCGACCAGGTGGACCGCCGCCCCGAGCCTCACCAGCTCGCCGGAGGTGAGCCAGTCGCGAACCGCCGCCACGACCCCCTCGCGCCCGTCTTCCGCGACCGACCGGGCGTAGACGAGCAGATCGGCCTCCATGGCCTCGGCCGCGTCCTCCAGGCGTCGCTCGAAGGCGGCCAGGATCGCGTCGCGCGCGCCCTGGTGGGCCAGCACCGCAGCCAGCCCGGGTGCGGCCCGACCGAGCAGCAGCTTCTCGAACGGGGTGAGCTCCACGTACCCGATCCGCTCCGCGGCGATCGAGACGATCCAGGGGCTCCCGTCCTGGCGCAGCAGGCAGAGGTTCTCCGGCAGCCCCGGCTGCCTCCAGGCAAAGAGCCCCGCCGCCTCCCCCAGCACATCGACGCAGGCCTGGCTCAGCTCGTACCGGAGCAGCCGCAGGTCGCCGCTCCGGCCCTCGGAACGGAGCTCGGGGGCGAGCCGTTCCACCACCGCCCGCCCCGACGGGTCGAGATCGCGGCTGGTGTCCACGGTGAGCACCGCCGTGTCGCACTGGGAGCGGGCACAGAGGAGGAGAGCCCGGTAGTCTTCGCCGGTGGGCTCGTCGACGAGGTCGTAGGTCTTGCGACCGGAGACGTCGACTCCGCTGAGGCGGGCGATGAAGCTCCTTTCCATGCTCCGGACCGGACTCCTCGGGGATGACCTGTCGGGCGACCTGGCCGCGATGGTATCAGGGGCAGGCCCGATCCACAGCCGGATCCCGCTCCGGCCCGGGCCGTTGCCCCTCAGCCACAGCACCGTCACAGAGTCGTTGGCAGGCGCTCGCGGACGGACGGTCCGTGCTACTTTCGCGGCTGCCGTGCCAGGGTACGGGCTCAACGAGGCCACCGCCGACTTTGTTCTCCTCGTTGTCGTGGTCGCCAACTGCTACCTGGGTTGGCGCCACGGCCTGATCCGGCGCGCCCTCGCCTTCATCGGGGTGTTCGCGGGCACGCTCGCCGCGTTCTACGTGGGCAACCCGCTCGCCTCCACGATCGGCACCGGCGACCTGATGGCCAACGCCTGGGCCTTCATCGCGGTCTTCTGTGTGGTCGTGGTGATGGTCGAGATCCTCGCCGCGCTGTACTCCGACGTCATCCAGCGGACGGTGGTCGTCATGTTCGACCGGGTCACCGGGCTCGCCGCCGGCCTCGTGGTCGGCGTCGTCCAGCTGGGGGTGCTCTTCCTGGTCGCCCAGGCCGTCGCCAACGCCCCGGCGTCGACCACCACCGCCACGCCGGCCAGCCGGACCACGGCCGTCGTCGCCGTGGACCACGGGCTCCTTACCCAGGTCGTGGTGAAGCTGGAGCCCGGGATCCAGACCCTGCTCGGCCCGGCGCTGCCCGGGAACCTCGAGAACCACCTGGACGGCAGCGTCTCCTGAGCCGCCGGTCGGGTCGGCCGGTCAGGCCGGCACCGGCTGGTCGGAGCCGAAGAACGAGCGCACCACCGACCCGAGCCCAACCAGGTTGAACGGCTTGGTGATGAGGTGGTTGGCCCCGGCAAGGCGGGCACGCTCGACGTCGTCGTCGCCGGAGAGCGCGCTGAACATCAGGACCGGGATCTCGGCCGTTTCCGGGTTGCCCCGGATGCGACGGCAGGCCTCCAGCCCGTCCATCCCGGGCATCATGATGTCGAGGATGATGAGGTCGGGTCGCTGGGCGTCGACCTCGCGCAGACCCTCCTCGCCATTGGAGGCGGTCCGGACCTCGTAGCCCTCAATCCCGAGGTACATCTCGACGATGTGGAGGAGCCGGGGGTCGTCGTCGACGACGAGGATGCGCCGCTGGCTCACGGCTGGGGTCCCAGCCGGCAACGAGACGTTGGTTTTGCGGAGGCGGTGGTCGGCATCACTCTCTGTGGGGATGATTCTGGACGGTTGGCACCGGCGGCGGCGCGGACGGCCACCAGGATACGCGGACGGCCAACAGGATAATGGAGGACGACCGCCTCCTGGCGATCAGCGCGGCTGCAGCGCCGCTTCCGGGGCGCCGCGAGCCACGGGCGCGCCGGGGCCGCCGCGGCCGTCACGCTCCATCCTCTTGCTGATTATGCTGAGAATGCGGCGATTAAAGTCCTTGCGCCGCTGGGCGTCCACCTCCGGAGGCGGTAGGGCGCCATGGAGGCGCTGGACGATCCACGGGGGGGCGAGCCGCTCGACGATGGCCGAATCGACCCAGATGGCCACCTCGGCATCCGCTGCCTCCTCGACCAGGAGCGACACGCGCAGGCTGTCCCCCATGTGGTCCACCAGCTTCCAGGCCCGCTCCCAGGCCCGGCGCCGATCCCGGCCGACGAAGACGAGGTAGACAGGGTCGGTGATCAGCTGGGCGTGGCCGTCGCGGTCGTCGGCGAGGAGCAGATGCCGGATGTCGGCGTCGACCTCGCGAGCGACCCAGCTCACCAGCGACGGGGCGCGGGTCTCGAGGTCGGGCATCGGTGCGGTGTGGCCGACGTAGCCCACGGGCAGGGCGCTGACCACCCCGGCGTGACGCCGGCAGTACACCCGCCCGTCGATGATCAGGCGGTGCTCGGGGCACCAGGCGGTCCGGCAGCGGTGGCCGCGCCGGTCGACGTACTCGCAGGCCAGGCCGGTGGCTCGCAGGCAGCCCGGCTGGGTGCAGACCTGATCGCCGGCGAGGTCCACCAGCCGGGCGGCGACGTGCTCCGCGCGGGCCCCGGCGATCGCGGCAGGCTGTCTGGACCGGCTCCACGAGGCCATGACGGTGACCTTAGCACCGGCCGGCGACAGCCTCCGGCCGCTTCACCAAGCCGTTGAAAAGGGGCGGCCGGGAGCCCGTCCAGGGTGGCCCCGGTGGCCGTCGGCCGGGATTCGGCGTTGTGTGACCGGTTGTTACCGTCCCTTCGCTTTTCCCGCATTCCAGGAAAAGGCGAGCAGAGCATAGTCGCAGAAGCCGCTCCCTGAGCGGTGAGTTTATGCACCACAAGGAGGTGAAAGCCGATATGTTGAACGATCTCTACCGGCGCCTTCGCGGGCTCATGGTTCGCAAGAGCGAGCTCGAGGACGAGAAGGGGCAGGGCATGGTTGAGTACGCCCTGATCCTGGTCCTCATTGCCATCGTCGTCATCGTCATCCTGACCGTGGTCGGTCACCAGGTCAACAACGTCTTCTCGAACATCAGCAACGCCCTGGGCACGTAATCACAGGGCCTCGCCGGAAAAAGGGGAGCCGCGCCCGCGGCTCCCCTTTTCTTTAGCCCGCCGGCGGGGATGAGCCGCAGGCATCCCGGTTCGGTGCTTTCGACGTACCATGCGGCCAATGCAGTACGGTCCCTTGGGCGGTGCCGTGCGGGTGGTCATCGCCAGCGACGCACCCCAGGCGGTGGCCGAGCTGGACAAGCTCGCCAGCTACGCCGACCAGGTGAGCCTGGTCGGCTTCATTCGCCATCCGCAGGAGCTGGAGGAGGACCTCGAGGCGCTCCTCCCCGACCTGGTCCTCCTCTACACGGGCTTCGGCGGCCTGGATACGGTGGAACTGGCGGGCTATCTGGCCTCGCGCTCGGCCCAGCTCCGGGTCATGGTCGTCGTCGACCCCGCCGATGCGCTCTTCATCGCCCGCCTGGAGGACGCGGGTGCCGCGACTGTGGGGGCGGATGCCGATCCGGCAACCCTGGTCGCCGCCCTCCGCGGCGCAGTGGCCCAGCCACCCTCACCGGAGGAGGGCGAGCCGCCGTCGTGGCCCGGCCTGACCCCGCTGGTGCTCTGGCCCGGCGAGCTGGAGGCCGAGTACGGCACCCCGTCGGCCGCCGAGCCGTTCCCGGCCCCCGAGCCGTTGTCCGCCCCCGAGACGCCCGTGGCGGCGCCCCCGCCAGCGGCCCCCACCGGACCTGCCAGCTCGGAGGAGCAGGCCCCCGAGGAACCGATGAGCGCCTCCTCGGTTCCCGTCTTCCAGCTCGACACCACGGCGTTCGAGGCCCCCGCCGCGACCGCGCCCCAGGCGGCCTGGCCGGGGGTCACCGCCCTCCCCCCGCGGCCCCGGCGGCGGCCGCGCCGCCCGTTCCCACGGAGCCGGATTCCGAGCCGATCGCCCCGGTTCGCCCCCGGCTGCCACGGCGCCGTCCGGGCGGCAACGCGGAGCTCGTGGTCGTCTTCTCGGGGAAGGGTGGGGTCGGCAAGTCGCTCATCGCCACCAACCTCGCCGTGGCCCTGGCCGCCGACGGAGAGCGAGTGGCTCTGGTGGACCTCGACCTCCAGTTCGGTGACGTTGCCGTGATGCTCCACGTCGAGAGCCATGCGACTGCCATCGACGCCCTGGCCCAGCAGGGGGATCAGATCGACGCCGACTTCATCGAGGAGGTGATGGCCACCGGCCCCGAGGGGGTGCGCGCCCTGCTCGCCCCCAGCAGCCCGGAGTTCGCCGACCTCGTCAACACGGCCAACATGAGGGCCATCCTGCGCGAGCTGGCCAAGGGCTATGACCACATCGTGGTGGACACGCCGTCCCACCTGGAGGAGCGGAACCTGGAGGCCATCGAGATGGCCGACCAGATCATCGTGGTCACCAACTTCAACTTCCCCGCCATCAAGGACACCAAGGTCACCCTCAAGCTGCTCCAGTCGCTCGGCATCGACCGCGACAAGATCTCCGTCGTCCTCAACCAGACCCGGGCCAAGGTCACCTTCCAGCGGGACGAGGTCGAGGAGAGCCTCCGCTTCCGGGTGCTCGTGGTGCTTCCCTTCGACCCCCGCGTGGACGACTGCATCGACAACGGCCGCCAGATCGTCACCGCGGAGCCCAAGGCTGAGTTCAGCAAGCAGTTCCGGGTGCTGGTGGATCAGGTCGCCGGCAACGAGGGCGTCCCGGTGGCCAAGGAGGCCGAGCGTCCCCGCCCTCGGGCGACTTGCCGGCGCTTCTCGGTCGGGCGGGGCTGAGCATGGCTCGGCCGTGATCCGCGTGCTGGTGGCCGACGAGTTGGCACGGATCATCGAGAACGTGACCCGGCGGCTGAGCCGTGACGGCGATCTGGTGGTGTGCGCCGTGGCCCAGGACGGCGACACCGCGCTCCAGGAGGCGCTGCGCACCCGCCCGGACGTGGCCGTGGTGGACGCGGGGCTTCCCGGCATGGACGGTGTGCAGACGACCGAGATGCTGGTGCAGTACCTGCCCGGGACGGGCGTGATCCTCCTCTCCCTGGACGTCGAGAACGAGGCCTTCCGCCGGGCCATGCTGGCCGGGGCCCGCGAGTTCCTCCAGAAGCCCTTCGGGGGCGACGAGCTGGTATCGGCCATCCGCCGCGTCCATGCCTTCCAGCTGCGCAAGGCGGCACCCCCGGCGGCCTCGGCATCCGCCGCCACGCCCTCCAACGAGGGGAGGCTCTTCACCGTGGTCGGCGCCAAGGGCGGGGTCGGGAAGTCGGTGATCGCCGTCAACTGCGCGGTGGCCCTGGCCCGCTCCCACCGGGTGGCCCTGGTCGACTGCTCGCTCCAGTTCGGGGATGTCGGCGTGCTGCTCGACGTGAGCCCCGAGCGCACCATCTCCGACCTCGCCGCGAACAACGCGGTGGCCGACCGCGACGTGATCGCCGAGGTCATGATCGACGGGCCGGGCGGCGTCCGGGTGCTGGCCGCCCCCTCCAGCCCCGAGCTGGCCGACTACGTCACGACCCAGCACCTCCGGGCGCTCATCGACGAGCTCCGGCACACCTACGACTGCATCGTCGTCGACACCGCCCCCCACCTCGGCGAGATCAGCCTGGACCTGGTCGAGATGGCGGACAAGGTGGTGCTGGTGACCGACCTGAGTGCCACCTCGGTGAAGAACGCGCGACTGCTCCAGTCGGTGATGGGGGTGCTCAAGGTCGATGCGAGCCGCTTCATGCTGGTGATCAACCACCGGGAGGCGGCCGGGGAGGTGGCCCGGGGCTACGCCGAGGAGCTCCTCAAGACCACGGCCAGCGTGGAGATCCCCTACGACCCGGGGGTCGTGGCCACCTCCATCGGCCGGGGAGTGCCCTTCACCCTCGCCCAGCCGCAGAGCCCGGTGGCGATGTCGGTCGCCGCCCTGGCGGAGGTCCTGGCGCCGTCGGTGGGGGGACGCGGCCCCGCGGAGCCGGCTGCGCCGGTACCCGAGCCCGCCACGCGCAAGCGCCGGCGACTCCTGACCCGGTGACCCCGGCCGTCAGCGGCCGAAGAGGCCGCGGCGGCGCTTCTTGTCCCCACCCGCCACCGCCGCCTGCTCCTGGGGGACCAGCCGGTACGCGAGCTCGCGGATCGCGCGGCTGATCTCCGTCTCCGGCTGGGTCTCGACGAATGGCTTGCCCTGGTTCCAGGCGTCGGCCACCGCCCGCGGATCGTGCGGGATCTGAACCGTCACCGGCACCCGGAGGTACTGCTCGGTGGCCTCCTTGTTGAAGTCGGAGTAGCTGTCGATGCGATTGACCACCAGCAGCACCCGCTCGGGGTCGATGTTCAGCGACTCCAGCACCCCCAGGGTGAGCCGGGCGTTCTTGACGCTGGGGATGGTGAGCCCGGTGACCACCATGATCCGGCTGGCGATCTCCATCACCTGGAGGATCGCCTCGCCCAGATGACTGGAGGCGTCCACCACGACGAAGTCGCAGAACTTGCGCAGCTCGGTGAAGATGGTCCGGACGTGGTCGGGGGTCACCAGGTCCGCCAGCTCCGGCTTGATGGGAGCCAGCAGCACCCGAATCCCGGCAGGCCCGGTCGCGAGGACGTCGTCGAGGACCTCCGCATCCAGGTGGTCCTGGGCGTCGACGATGTCGGTGATGCTGCGCGAGTGGTTGAGGTTCAGCATCACCCCGATGTCCCCGAACTGGAGGTCGAGGTCGACCAGGGCGACCCGGGCGTCCGTCTCCCGTGCCAGGGCGACCGCCAGGTTGGCCGCGATGATGGACTTGCCCACCCCGCCCTTGGCGGAGAAGACGACGAAGACCTCCCCGGGGCCCGAGCGCGCGCTGCCGGCCGCCGGCGCAGCGTCGGTCGACCGGGAGAGGAAGGTCCCCTTCTTCTGCTCGACGGCGTACACGCGCCGGATCGCGGCCACCAGCTCGTCGTGGCTGAAGGGCTTGATCAGGAACTCCCGGGCTCCCGCCTGCATGGCCCGGCGGAGGTAGTCCCGCTCACCCTGCACGGACATGATGATCACCGGGCTGGACGGCAGATCCTGGGTGAGCTGCTCGGTGAGCTGGATGCCGTCCATCACCGGCATGTTGACGTCGGTGAGGACGATGTCCGGATGGAGCCGCTGGGCCTCCTCCACCCCCTCCTTGCCGTCCCCCGCCGTACCCACCACCTGGATGTCCTCCTCGAAGCTGAGAAGCTTGCGCAGGTTCTCCCGCGTCGACTGGATGTCGTCGACGATGAGCAGGCGGATCGGTTGGTCGGCCAAGGGAAGCTACGCCACCTGGAGCTTCGACGCCTGTCCGGGGTCGACCTTCACGCCTGGACCGTGGGTGGTGCAGAGGGTGACCGTCTTCACGAAGCTGCCCTTGGCGGCCTGGGGCTTGGCACGGACCACCGCCTCCATCAGGGCCGCGAAGTTGTCCCGAAGTTTGGCGTCATCGAACGAGGCCTTGCCGATCGGCGCGTGGACGTTGCCGAGCCGGTCGTTGCGCACCTCGATGCGGCCTCCCTGGACCTCGCGGATAGCCTTGGCGATGTCGAAGGTGACCGTGCCCGCCTTGGGGTTGGGCATCAGCCCGCGCGGGCCGAGGATCCGGCCGATGCGCCCCACCAGCCCCATCGCGTCGGGGGTGGCCAGGGCGACGTCGAACTCGATCTGCCCGGCCTGGACCTGCTTGACGAGGTCCTCGCCACCGACCAGGTCGGCGCCCGCGTCCATCGCCTCGCGGGCCTTCTCGCCGGTGGCGAAGACGGCGATCCGCCGCGACCTGCCGGTGCCGTGGGGCAGCACCACGGTGGTGCGCACGGTCTGATCGGCGTGGCGGGGATCGATGCCGAGGCGGAGGTGAGCCTCGACGGTCGAGTCGAACCGCCCGCTGGCGGTGTCCCGCACCAGCTCGACCGCCTCCTGGGGTGCGTACAGGCGACCCTTCTCCACCTTCTCCAAGGCCGCTCGATAGTTCTTCCCGTGCTTCTGGGACATCGTGTTCTCCTGTGGTGCTGGCGGGCGGTGACGCCCTCCCACTCAAATGGCGGTCGGCTGCTCTGCGGCTCCCCGATGGGCGATCATGGCTCGACGGTCAGTCCCATCGAGCGGGCGGTGCCCTCGATGGTGTGCATCGCCTGGTCGACGTCGAAGGCGTTGAGATCGGTGAGCTTGAGCTCGGCGATCTCCCGGACCTGGGCGGCGGTGACCGTCCCCACCTTGTCCCGGTTCGGCCGCGCCGACCCCTTCTCGACCCCGGCCGCCTTCTTCAGAAGGTCGTAGGCCGGCGGGGTCTTGGTCACAAAGGTGAAGCTGCGGTCCTCGTACACGGTGATCTCGGCGGGGATGACCATCCCGGCCTGGGCGGCCGTCCGCTCGTTGTAGGTCCTGCAGAACTCCATGATGTTGAGCCCGTGGGGCCCCAGGGCGGTCCCCACCGGGGGTGCGGGGGTGGCCTTGCCAGCCTGGATCTGGAGGCGGATGACGGTCTTGACCTTCTTCTTGCCCATTCTCTCCGTCCCTAGCGAAGCCGCTCGACCTGGAGCAGGTCGAGCTCCACCGGGGTCTCCCGGCCGAACATGTTGACGAGCACCTTGAGCTTGCCCTTCTCGGCGTTGATCTCGGTGACCTTGCCGTGGAAGTCGGTGAAGGGCCCGTCGACCACCCTCACGCTCTCATCGACCTGGTACTCGACCGAGACCTTGGTCGGGGCCTCGGCCTTGACCTGGCGCTGGATGCCCCGGATCTCGCTCTCCGCGAGCGGCACCGGCTTGTTGCCCGAGCCGACGAAGGAGGTCACCCCCGGGGTATTGCGCACCACGTACCAGGACTTGTCGGACATGATCATGTTGACCAGGATGTAGCCGGGGTAGATCCGCTTGGAGACCCGGCGGCGCTGACCGTCCTTGATCTCCATGACCTCCTCGGTGGGGACCAGGACCTCGAAGATCTTGTCGTGCATGTCCATCGACTCGACGCGTCTGAGAAGGTTGTTCTTGACCTTCTCCTCGTGCCCGGAGTAGGCGTGGATCACGTACCAGCGGGCGTCGTCGGTCTGGACCGCGGTCCCGGTGTCGCTCATGGTCATCTCAGTGATGATTCTCCCTCAGCTCGACGCGCTCGCCGAGGCACTGGCAGTCGCGGCCGCGCTGGCCGAGGCGCTGGCGCTGGCGCTCGGGGAGGCCGCGGCGCTCGGCGTCGGGGTGGCGGTGGTGGTCGCCCCGGCGGTCGGGGTGGTGGTGGTCGTGGTGGTGGTCGAAAGGCCGTAGATCGGCTTCACCGCGTACGACAGCCCGAAGTCCGCGCCGCCGATGAGCGCGCTGAAGATGATCACGGTCGCCACCACCACGCCGGTCATCCGCCACAGCTCGTCCCGGGTCGGCCAGACGACCTTGCGCAACTCGTCCCAGACGCCCTGGAAGTAGGCGAACCGGCGGCCTGAGCCGCGTCCCCCGCTGGCTCCCTGGGTGAGCCCTGGCCTGACTGGTCTGGCCACGTCCTCTCTCGACCTCCAAGGTTCCGCCGGGCCTACCCGGTCGGCTCCGACCCGAGATGGCAGGGGCGGCAAGATTCGAACTCGCGACCCTCGGTTTTGGAGACCGATGCTCTACCAACTGAGCTACGCCCCTGTGGCCGATCAGCATAGCGGCCCGCAGGGCCGGCTTCCCACATGGTTCGCCTCTCCGCGCCGCGCTATTTGGTCTCGCGATGCCGCGTGTGGGTGCGGCAGCGCGGGCAGAACTTGCGCAGCTCGATCCGGTCCGGATCGTTGCGCTTGTTCTTGACGGTGGTGTAGTTCCTCTCCTTGCAGTCGGGACACTGCAGGGTGATGATCGAAGAACCGCCTTTGGCAGTAGCCACGGTGAAGCCCCAACACAAATAAGACCTAGCCGCGCTAGGTCAAGAGGGATGATACCACAGCCTCGGGCGGGGGCCAAGGCGGCGCCCAGGTGGTGTGGGCGCCGGGGGAGCCGGAGCCCCGGGGGCCCGGCGGCCATCAGGGGACCGGAGCCCCGGCCGGGAGCCCCGAGCGCCCGGGGGCGCCCGTCGCTGCCCCGCCGGCAACCGCGGGCCGCGGGCGGCCCCCCGTGACCGGACGGTCACCCGGGTCACAGCCCGGCTTCCCGACTTGACACGCTGAGCTTCATGTGCCACATACTTAGAGTACCTGATTATCTGAGGAGTTAACGATTGGCGAAGGAGACCCGGCCCGTGCCGTCCCGTGAGGAGCTGCTGCAGCGCCTGACCTGCCTCCAGCCGGCAATCCGTCACCGGTTCCGGGCCACCATCCCCCCGGAGGCTCGGCTCAGGATGCAGGAGACCATGGAGGAGGTGACCGCCTCCCAGCTCGAGGCGCTCACGCTCCTCCACCAGGGCGGCCCCGGGCTCTCCATGCACCAGCTCGCGGTGGCGCTCTCGATCACCCCCAGCTCGGCCACCCAGCTGGTGGACCGGCTGGTGAAGCTGGGGCTGGTGGAGCGGCTCCGCGAGGACGAGGACCGGCGGCTGGTCCGGGTGCAGCTCTCCGAGGCGGCTCGTCAGCGCTTCGAGGAGCTGATGCGGCTCCACCTGCGGGGCCTCGCCGCGGCCACCGAGCCGCTCAGCGACGCCGACCTCGAGACGCTGGTCGGCCTGCTCGCCAGGATCGCCCAGCCCGTGGCCGTGGAGTGTGCGGGGTGAGGCGGCTGTACTCCGGGCTTGGCAGGTTCGACGTCCGCTTCCGCTACCTGATCGTGGTGGTCTGGCTGGTGGTGACCATCGTCTGCGTGCGCACCCTGCCGGGGCTCGGCTCGGTGGCCAAGGACACCGAGAGCGGCTTCCTCCCCGCCAACTCGCCCAGCATGCACGCGGCTCAGCTGCTCGATCCCTTCGAGAACTCCAATCTTGCCTCCGCCACTCTGGTGGCCTCCACCGGCGGCGCGGCGCTGAGCCCCCAGGAACAGGCCGCCTTCGCCTCCCTGCTGGCCAGGGTCAGGGCACTCCCCAACGTGGTCAGCGCCCGCTCCCTGGGGACGTCGAGCGACGGCGAGGCGGTGCAGGCACTGGTCCAGGCCAATGTTCCCCAGTACGGCGGCGGGGCCGGGACCACCCTGGTCGACTCGATCCGCAGCGACTTCACCCGGGTGGGGGCACCGAGCGGGCTGCAATTCCACCTGACCGGTGAGCTGGCGATAGCGACGGACAGCGACACGGCCTCCGCCCACTCCCAGAACGCGACCCAGCTCCTCTCGGTCCTGTTCATCATCGTCCTGCTGCTCTTCGCCTTCCGGGCGCTGCTCGCACCACTGGTCACCCTGCTGCCCGCCGGGCTGGTGCTGGCGCTGGCCGGCCCGGTCATCGCGGCGGCTTCCCACATCGGAGTGCAGGTCTCGGTGATCACCGAGCTGATCCTGGTCGTGCTCGTGCTGGGAGCCGGCACCGACTACGGCCTCTTCCTCGTGTTCCGCGTGCGGGAGGAGATCCGGCGCGGTCTCGCCCCCCGCGACGCGGTGGTGCGCGCGGTCGAGACCGTGGGCGAATCGATCACCTTCTCCGCGCTGATCGTCATCGGCGCCCTGATCAGCCTGGTGGTAGCCCAGTTCGGCTTCTACCAGGGGCTGGGACCGGCGCTCGCCATCGGGATCGCCCTGATGCTGGTCGCCGGGCTCACCCTGCTCCCGGCCCTGCTGGCGATCATCGGCCGGGCCGTCTTCTGGCCGAGCAGCCTACGGGTCAGGGCGGGCCCGCAGGTGGGCTTCTGGGGCGGGGTCGCGGCCCGCTTCGTCCGGCGCCCCATGGTCACCGCGCTGGCGGGGGTGGGGATCTTCGCCGCCCTTGCGCTCGGCTCCCTGGGAACGACGACCGCCGGCTTCGCCGACGAGGGCTCCGGGCCGGCGGGGAGTGACTCCGCGGCCGGCCAGGCCGTGCTCAACCAGCACTTCCCCTCTGCCGGGACGATCACCTCCACCGAGGTGGTGATGCGCTTCCCCGGCTCGGTCTTCGCCGACCCCGCCGAGCTGGCCGCCGCCGAGCACGCCCTCGCCACGTCGCCCGGCTTCAGCAGCGTGATCGGGCCGCTCAACCCCAACGGGCCCAAGGGCCCGACCCTCACCGCGGCCCAGATCTCCAGCCTGCATCAGCAGCTGGGCTGGCCGGTCAGCCCGAGCGCCCTGGCCGCGATCCCCGCCCCGGAGGCACAGGAGTACGGCGCCCTGGCCAGCTTCATCAGCGCCGACGCCCGGACCGTGGTCTTCGCCGTGGTGCCGACGGTGGGGCCGGCGGGCAGCGCGGCCGCGAGCGCCAACGTCCCCACACTGCGCGCGGACACCACCGCCGCCGCCCGTGCCGCGGGCGCCGCTGAGAGCGGCGTCTACAGCCTCGACGCCTTCGCCTACGACGTCGAGAACGTCTCCCAGAACGACCTGATCCACATCATCCCGACGGTCGCGATCATCATCGCCATCCTGCTCGCCATCGTGCTGCGCAGCGGCATCGCGTCGCTCTTCCTCGTCCCCAGCGTCGTGCTCTCGTACCTGGCCGCCCTGGGGCTGGTGGGGCTGGTCTTCGTCCATCTGGGAGGCCAGAGCGGGGTGCAGTTCATCATGCCCTTCCTCATGTTTGTCTTCCTGATGGCGCTGGGCTCCGACTACAACGTGCTGGTCATGACCAGGATCCGTGAGGAGTCGCACCGGCTGCCCCTGCGCGACGCGGTCAGGACCGCGATCGGGGTCACCGGCACCACCGTCACCACCGCCGGCCTGGTCCTCGGCGGCACCTTCGCGGTGCTCGGCGTCGCCTCCGGCGGGTCGCCGTCCTCGGGGGAGATCCAGCAGGTCGGCTTCGGGATCGCCGCCGGGATCCTGATGGACACCTTCTTCGTGCGGACCATCATGGTGCCCGCGTTCGTGGTGCTGGTGGGCCGGTGGACATGGTGGCCGTCGCGCCTCTTCGCCCGGCATGCGGACCTGAGCGCGATGGCGGAGGATGCCGCGTGAGCGCGCTCGCCCTCGCACCCGCCGTGCCGGTGCGCTCCGCCGCCGAGCGCCGGCGCCTCATGGTGGTCTTCGGCGCCCTGATGCTGGCGATGCTGATCGCCGCCCTCGACCAGACCATCGTCTCCACCGCGCTGCCCACCATCGTCGGCGACCTGGGCGGCCTCACCCAGCTCTCCTGGGTGGTCACCGCCTACATCCTCACCTCGACCATCTCCACCCCCCTCTACGGCAAGATCGGCGACCTTTACGGCCGGCAGCGGATCTTCCAGGGCGCGATCGTCATCTTCCTGGTCGGGTCGATGCTCTGCGGGCTCTCCCAGAACATGGCTGAATTGATCGGCTTCCGCGCCCTCCAGGGGGTCGGCGCCGGCGGGCTGATGGTCGGCTCCCAGGCGATCATCGGGGACGTCGTCTCACCGCGCGAGCGGGGCCGCTACATGGGCTACTTCGGCGCCGTCTTCGGCCTGGCCACGGTGGCCGGCCCCCTGCTCGGAGGCTTCCTGGTCGATCACGCCTCGTGGCGCTGGGTCTTCTACATCAACGTCCCGATCGGAGTGGCGGCGCTGATCGCCACCGGCTTGGCGCTGCACCTCCCCCGCCAGCGCCGGGAGCACCGGATCGACTACCTGGGGGCGGCCCTGCTCGGCGCCGCGGTCACCTGCATCGTGCTGCTCACCACCTGGGGCGGCACGGAGTATCCGTGGGCGTCGCCGCAGACACTGGGCCTCGCCCTCGCCGCCCTGGTGCTGCTGGGGGTGTTCATCCCGGTCGAGCGGCGGGCACCCGAACCGATCCTCCCCCTCCAGCTCTTCCGCAACGGCGTCTTCGCGGTGACCAACGCGGCGGGGTTCATCATCGGGCTGGCGCTCTTCGGGTCGATCGTCTTTCTCCCCCAGTACCTGCAGATCGTGAAGGGCGACGGGGCCACCAACTCCGGGCTGCTGCTGGTCCCGATGATGGTGGGGCTGCTGATCACGTCGATCGTGAGCGGCCAGCTGATCAGCCGCACCGGCCGCTACAAGGTCTTCCCGATCGCCGGCACGGCGATCACCGTGGTGGGGCTCTTCCTCCTCTCCACCATGGGCGCGACCACCCCGGCGGTCGTGACCGCCGCCTACATGGTGGTGCTGGGCCTCGGGCTCGGCGGGGTCATGCAGGTCCTGGTGGTGGTGGTCCAGAACTCGGTCGCACAGCGGGACCTGGGCACCGCCACCTCGACCGCGACCTTCTTCCGCTCCATGGGCGGCTCGATCGGGGTGCCCATCTTCGGAGCCATCTTCAGCAACGTCCTGATCGGCAAGCTGGCCGCCGACCTCCCCGCCGGCTTCCACCTGGGCGGGCTCTCGGGCGGGATCGGCAACGCCAGCCCGCAGGTCCTCGACAAGCTCCCGGCGGTCATCCACGCCGGCGTGGTCCACGCCTTCGCCCAATCCCTGGGCTCGGTCTTCCTGGCCGGGGTGCCGCTGGCGATGATCGCCCTGGTGCTGGTCTGCCTGATCAGGGAGGTGCCGCTGCGCACCCGGGTGGCGCCGATGCTGGAATCCGTCGAGGAGCGCGAGGCATAGCCATGAGCGGTGTCGCCGCCACGCCCGACCCCGCTGCCCTGGTGGTGACGGTGCGCCGTTCGCACGATCGCCTGGTGGCGCTGGCGAGCTCCCTGACCGACGCGCAGCTGACCGGCCGCTCGTACGCCACCGAGTGGTCGGTGGCCCAGGTGCTCTCCCACGTCGGCAGCCAGGCGGAGCTCTTCCAGCTGATGCTCGATGCCGGGCTGCGTGGTGGCCAGGCTCCGGGGCGCGACACCATGCTGCCAATCTGGCAGCGCTGGGACGCCCTCTCTCCACACGCGCAGGCCACCGAGTGCGCCACCGCCAACGAACGCCTGGTGCGTCGCCTCGAGGGCCTCGACGCCGCCCAGCTCGCGAGCTTCCGGGTCGCCGCCTTCGGCCGGGAGCTGGACGCCGCGGGCCTGCTCCGTTCCCGCCTCTCCGAGCATGCCGTGCACAGCTGGGACATCGCGGTCGCCCTGGACCCGGCCGCGACCGTCGCCCCCGACTCGGTCGCCCAGCTGGTCGACTTCCTCCCCGAGATGGCGCCCCGGGTCGGAAGACCGCTCCCGCGGCCCGCCGTGCTCGAGGTCACGACCTCGGCTCCCGAGCGGCGCTTCGCTTTGATCGCGGACGGGGTGCGGTTGGAGCCCTGGTCGGGGCAGCCCGCCGAGGGCAGCCTGCTGCTGCCCGCCGAGGCCCTCTTCCGGCTCATCTACGGCCGCCTCGACGAGGCCCACCGGCCGCCGCTCACGCTCAGCGCGCCAGCCGTCACCCTCGAGGATCTGCGGGCCATCTTCCCGGGCTTCTGACCGCCACCCGCCGCGGCCACCCGTCGACGGTGGTGCGCGACCGGCTCAGCGGATGCTGTGGCTGTACCGGCGCACGCAGATCGGAGTCACGACGATGATGATCACCAGCGCCAGCCCGAAGGTGGTCGCGATCGGATGCTCCAGCGACCAGACGCCTGATGGCGGCGGCCCGATGGTGTTGCCGAAGAGCTGCCGCCCCGCCGTCACCAGCGCCGACATCGGGTTCCAGTAGGCGATCACCCGCAGCCAGGCCGGCATCATGGCCGGGTCGACGAAGACGCTGGAGATGAAGCCCATCAGGAAGATCGGGACGTTGATGATGACGTCGGCCGCCTGCGGCGAGCCGGCGAGCAGTCCGACCAGGATGCCCAGCCAGCCGATCGCGAAGGCGAAGAGCTCGAAGAGCAGGAAGGCGAGCACCGCGTTGCCGAGGCCGTCCTCCGGGCGCCAGCCCACCGCCAGACCGCAGCCGATCATCACCACCAGCACCGGGATCCCCAGCAGCAGGGTGGAGAGAGCGCGGCCGACGATGATCGCGGAGCGCGCAATGGGGAGCGTCCGGAAGCGGTCGACGACGCCCTCGCTCATGTCCGTTGCCATCGCCACGGCGACGTTGGCGGCGCTGAACAGCACCGACATGGCGAAGAGGCCCGGCATCAGGTAGGAGCGGTAGTTGCCGCCGGGGACGACGATCGAGCTGCCGAAGACGTAGCCGAAGAGCACCACGAAGATGACCGGCATGAGCAGGCTGCCGAAGATCACGTCGGGCTGGCGCTTGCCCCGGATCAGGAACCGGCGGGTGGCGGTGTAGGCGTCGAGCAGGCCACCGCGCAGCTGCCGCTCGGTCCGCACCGCGGCGTCGCTCATGCTCCGCCCTCCTCCGCGCTCGCTTCGGGAACCCCTACATGGTGAGAGTGGTCGGTGACCGCGCTGAACACCTCGTCGAGGCTGGGGTGCTCCAGCCCTACCTCGTGGACAGGCACGCCGAGCTCGCGAAGCCGGACCACCACCTGGTCGAGGGTGGCCAGGCCGTCGCCGGCGGGCGCGCTCACCGACCTTCCGCGCACCTCGGCACCCGCCCCGAGGAGCCGTCCGACCTGCTCCAGCGCCGCGGGGTCCGCCTCCGGAAGGGTGACCCTGACGAAGGGCCGGCCGATCGACGCCTTGAGCTGTTCCGGGGTCCCCTCCGCGACCACCAGGCCGCGATCGATGACCACGATGGTGTCGGCGAGCCGGTCGGCCTCGTCCAGGTACTGCGTGGTCAGGAGGACCGTGGTACCCCCGGAGACCAGGCCGCGGATCGACGCCCACATCTCGGCGCGGCTGACCGGGTCCAGGCCGGTGGTGGGCTCATCGAGGAAGAGCACCTCGGGCTCGGCGATCAGGCTGGCGGCCAGGTCGAGGCGCCGCCGCATGCCTCCCGAGTAGTGCTTGACCAGCCGTCGGGCGGCGTCGGTGAGATCGAACTGCTCGAGCAGGGCGCGGGCCCGTCGCCGCGACGTGGCGGCTCCCAGGTGGCAGAAGCGCCCGATGGTCTCCAGGTTCTCGACCCCGGTGAGCAGCTCGTCCATGGTTGCGGTCTGGCCGGTGACGCCGATCCTGGTCCGCACCTCGGTCGCCTGGTCGGTGACGTCGAAGCCGGCGACCCGGGCACGGCCGGCGTCGGCGGGGAGCAGGGTCGTGAGGATGCGGACCGAGGTAGTCTTGCCGGCGCCGTTGCGGCCCAGCAGCGCGCAGACGGTGCCCGCCTCCACCGCGAAGCTGACGTCCACCAGGGCGCGGGTGGTCCCGAAGGAGCGGGCGAGGTGCTCGGCCGTGATCGTTTGTGTCCCAGTCACGGCGAGCAGGGTAGCGGTTGCCCACTCGGCGGCGCGCCCCGTCGGGGTGACCACATGACGCTGGCCCTCGCCTCCACCGGCGGGGTCTCCGGCGCTGGGCAGGCTGGGTCATCATCCCCGGCTGCGTGGCTTTCGTGGTGGCGGTGCTGGCCGTCTCATGAGAGACGCCCGCACCCGCCACGCGACCGGGGGCCTGCCCGGCGCCCGCGGAGAGACGGCTCAGGGTGACGGCGGCGCGCCGCTGATCCGCGGCGCCACGGAGGTCCAGTCGCGACCGCCGTCCACGGTCTGGACCAGGTAGGTGGGCCCGCTCTCGTTCTGACCGAGGTCATCGGCCGCCCAGCCCTTGGTCGGGGTCAGGAAGTCGAGGCTGAGGCCCTCGTACGGAAAGGCGTTGACGTGCGTCCAGGTGCTCCCGCCGTCGGAGGTGGCGTAGAGGTCGGGTGCGCTGCCGACCCCGTCCTCATCGGTGACCAGCCAGCCATGCTGCGCGTCGAGGAAGTCCTCGGTGGAGGCCTGGCCGGCGGTCGTCGACTGCAGCCTCCAGGAGAGCCCGCCGTCGGAGGTGGTGAAGAGGCTGGTGGTGATCCCGGCCTCGCTGTCGTTCTCGGTGAGGACGGTCCCGTCCCGTCCCGAGACGAAGATGGGAGAGAAGGAGGTTTCCTCGAGGGCGCCGGCCGGCACCGGGGAGAGGTCCGCGACGGTCCAGGTCGTGCCCCCGTCATGGGTGACGTAGAAGGGCGGCGTCCCGCTCAGGCAGGTGCCGGTCATCCAGCCGGTGGAGGCGCTGACGAACACGGCCGTCAGGGCCGCGCAGCCCTGCGGTATCACGCCGGGGGTGGCCGGCGCGCCGGCACTGGTGGCCGCCACCTCGGTCCAGCGGGCACCGCCGTCAGCGGTGCGGTAGAGGGCGCTCCCCGCGACCCCCGAGGCGGCTTCGATCTGCGAGTACCAGCCGTGCTCGGCGTCCACGAAGTCCAGCACGCCGCCGCCGATGGTCCGGTTGAATCCCTGCACGCTCAGGGTCCCCTCGCGGGCCCAGGTCGCCCCCCCGTCTCGAGTGGACCATGCCTGGAGCGTCGCCTGGGCCCCGGTGTCCGGCGGAACCGTCAGCGCCCGGGCCAGGTCGGGGCCGAGGTACGCCACCGCGAGGGGTGGGTCGGCCGACGGTGGGGTGGCCACGGTCCAGCGCTCGACACCAGCAGTGGTGTGGAGGATGGCGCCATCGGTCAGTCGCTGGGCCCACCCGGTGCTCGGGGTGTACATCTGCAGGTGTCCGATGGCGTCGGCGGGCAGCAGCGGCGCGATCACCGGGGGGGTGACCGGTGGTACCGGGTGGCTCTGTCCGATCAGGGCGACGGCGGCGGATGCGCCGCCCACCACCACCGCCAGGCCCACGACCGCCAGGAGGGTGGTGCGCCGGCCCCCTGAGACCGGGCCGGGCCCCTGCGCCTCCGCGTGGAGAGGGGACGCGATCCGCCGCGGCTCCTCCCCGAAAGGTCCCGCCTCGAGGCCGGCGCCCCCGCCCCCGCGTTCGCCGCTCAGCCGCGGCGGAGCCCACCCGGCCCCCTCTACCGTGATCGCCGCGCTCCGCCCCCGGTGGAAGCGCCGGACCGGGTGCCGGGTGTCGTCATCCAGCAGCGGCCCGGCCGGCCGGTCCTCGATATCCGGCACCGGACCCCCGGACGCGGGGTCGCCCATCCGCTCGGACCCCACCCCATCACCCCCGGTCACGGCTCCATCATCCGACCTCGGCACGAATTCGCAAGCCGGCCAGTTCAGCGAACGGAGCTCGGCCCATTCCTCCCGGCTCACCTGGGCGGGGGTGGCGCGCCGGGTGGGGCGCCACCCCGGACCGACCTGGGTGGGGGTGCTGGCCCTGCTGGCCGTCATGGCCGTCGGGCTGCTCGCCTATCCCGGCAGCCTTCCCCAGTCGGACGCCTTCAGCGGCACCGCCGGGTCGGTCGCCGCCCAGAAGCTGATCGACAAATCGTTTCCCCCCGGCATCAGCGGTCCGGTCGTGATCGCCGTGCGCGACCCGGCACGAACCGGGGCGGCGGTGGCGGCGGCGAGGTCGGTATCCGGGATCGAGCACGTGGGCGCGGCGGAGACCCACGACGGGATCAGTCTCGCCAGCGCCACCCTCGCCTACTCGCCCACCGGGCAGCGGGCGGAGATGGTGGTGGAGACGCTGCGCTCGGACGAGCAGAGGGCGGTGGGGAGCGCGGTCCTGGTGGGCGGGGTGACCGCCACCCAGGTGGACCTGGACCAGGCGGCGGGGAGGGACCGGCTGGTGATCATCCCCGTCGTCCTGGTCATCGTCTTCCTGATGCTGGCCCTTCTGCTCCGGTCGCTGACCGCACCCCTCGTCCTTGTGGCGACGGTGCTGGTGTCCTTCCTCGGGTCGCTGGGGGTGGCGATGGTCTGCTTCCGCTGGATCTTCCAGTTCGCCGGCGTCGACTCCTCGCTGATCCTGCTCGGCTTCGTCTTCCTGGTCGCGCTCGGCATCGACTACAACGTCTTCCTGAGCGCCCGGGCCCGCCAGGAGGCGCCCCGCGGCACCGGCCCCGGGATGCTCCGCGCCCTGGCTGCGACCGGTGGCGTGATCACCTCGGCGGGGCTGGTGCTCGCCGGGACCTTCACCGTGCTCGGCGTCCTGCCCCTGGTGGCGCTCACCGAGCTGGGCTTCCTGGTCGCCTTCGGAGTGCTGGTGGACACCCTCCTGGTGAGATCGCTGATGGTTCCCGCCCTGGTGGTGCAGATCGGGCGGCGCTTCTGGTGGCCCTCGCAGCCCGACCCGGGGGCCGCCGGCGCAGCCCCGAGGCCGCCGGCCACGTAGGTCAGCATCACTGGGCGGTGGAGCGGGTGGGACCCAGGCACCGGATCCGGTGTCGCCAGGGAGCCGGAGCCGGGTCTCCGGACGAGACGGACGAGCCGGAGCCACTGTGGGACAGGGCTACCGGACTTTCACCTGACCTGAGGCATCACAGTGGAGCCCAAGGTGGGAATCGACTGGCCCGCCAGCAAGGGCCTGAGCACGCGCGCCAGAGCGGAATTTGCCAGCGCCCATAGTGCCGCGGGCAAGTGATGGTACGCCGAGGTGTTGTCGGAGGGCGGATGGCCGGGATCTGCGCGGCGTCCTCAGCGAGTGGGAACGACACCGTACATGTCAAGCATGCGCAGCCGAGTGGACTGCAGCCGCGCTAGGATGACACGGGCGAATCCCTGCGTCAGTCGATAGCCGAGCCGGGGGTCACTCTCGCACTTGGTGCGGAGGCAGACTGCGTCGAAGGCGACCGCCGACACCGGCTCGACGGCGTCGGCATCGAAGTGCCAGACGTAAGGCTCGAAGAGCCACGACCAGCCGAGCACGTCGCCGCCGTCCAGGGTGTCAATGATGACGTTGCCGTTCCCAGGCTCCAAGAACCCGAGGGCCACCCTGCCAGCGCGAAGGACAAAGAACGCGTTCGCAGGATCCCCCTCGGCAAGGATGCGTTCACCACTACTGAAGTGGACGTTTCGGCCGCAGCCTGCGAGGAACTCGAGGTCAGCGCGTTCCAGCCCCCGGAAGAAGCTGTGCTCGGAGATGAGATCGGCAATCGTGTCCATGGGACTCCCTCACTCGGATATGGGTCAGAGCGCGCGGCGCGGATCGCCGCCGCCTTCTCGGTGAAGTCGATGCCAGCCAGGCACGAGGCGGCGCCGCGGATGCAGCCACCGAGCTCGGAGGCGGCCTCGGCAGCGGCTGGATCTGACGATACTTGCCACGGGGCCGCAGCCTCGTTGGCTTCCGCAGGACCAGGCACTCCGCCCGACAGAGCCTTGGCGACACGGGCCGCAGCTGCCCGGCCCTGGGCGACGCAGCAGGGCACGCCGATGCCCTGGAAGGCGGCGCCGGCAGTGGCGAGTTCCGCAGCCCGGCGAGCGCCGCGCTGGCCGTCGACCACTCTGCGCACCGCCACCGAAATCACCTGCATGGCCGCGTCATGGCTCGCCTCGCAGGCCGCACCATCTTCGGTGCCTCCTATCGCGTTGCAATGTCGGATCTCGTGCGGTCCCCTTCTCACGTACGGATCGGGATCGGATGGCCGCCGTCGGGTCCTGCAGGGGAGGTGGCCGTGCCTTCGCCCACCGCCAGCCGGGCCAGCGCCAGCGCGCCAGCGCGCCGTTCTGCGTCGGTGTCTTCCGCCGCGGCCAGCGATGGTGGTATGAAGAGCTCGATCACCGCTCCGACGAGTATCAGAGCCTGACCGAGAATGTAGAGGATCTGTCCGATACTGCCGGGAGCCCAGTTCGCCTGGTTCCCGGCGGTCGAGAATACCCACGTCCCCATACCGATCAGGGTGACTACCATGCCCACGATGACGAGGCCTGCCATCCATTGCTTCAGAGCGACGCCCACCTTTGAGAGGTTGCCTGCGAGCTCTGCCGCAAGGAGGAACACGGCGATGATCGGAAGAGAGCCAAAGACGAACAGAAGAGTCATTCCGCGTGAAGATCTGGTCATTGATAACATGTGATGCCGTCGAGGTGGTGGCGAAGCCGAACTGCGATTCGTTCATCTCGATAGAGAAGCCATAGATGAACATCGCTGCCGTCGCCATCACGTAGGTGAGGTAAACGCCCAGCCGCACGGGGTTGAAGCGTTGGACTGCGGTGCGGGACAGCCTGAGGAAACTGCCTTTCAATTCCGGTAGCATGGCGGCCGCGAGAATCAAAGCCCCGATTCCGACCAGTCCCGTCATGGTGTCATCCATGGCGATCCCGTTGACGCCGCCGGCTCCGGAAGGGAACCAGGCGGGAATGGAAAAGGTGCCGATTCCGGAGATGGTGTAGATGCCAGAGTAGAGAGCGATGCCGCCGAGCATGGTACCGGCGCCGATCCGGGCGACCTGCTTGCGCACGCCCGTCAACCTCGAATAGCCGAATGCCTCGGCCGCCAGGATCACTATTGCGGCCATGAACGAGGGCAGCATCCCATGGGAATGGGAGGTGACAATGTTGCCGATGAGAGTGGAGGTCGAACTCGTGCTGCGCACCTGCCCAGAAACTCCAGCTGATGCCGACCTGGGAGGCGGCGGCAGCCAAGCCGAACACCACCCAGGTGATGACAGAAACGCCCGTGAAGAAGAACACCCAGGTGATTTCGGCCTTCTGGGGAGGTACAGGCTGTCCTCGTGGCGGGACCAGCGCGGCATAGGCAAGATCAATCACGAACAGGAGGGTTGCGGCCGTCAGTTCCAACGTGGCTGGAAGAATGACCCAGAATCCGAAGGTGGTGAGCGAGGCCACGTTGTGGAGCGTTCCGTACCCCAGGATCAGAAAGCCGATTCCCTCGAAGATGGCAACCAGCGCGCTGTGCGTGACTATGTACCTCACCCAGGGATGCAGGACGAAGACCCTCGTGCACAGAATCAGGAAGAGCAGTGCCGCCGGCAGCATGAGGGCGTGGTAGAACCAGATCAGCGGCGCCGTGAGGTCCCCGTTGTTGCCCGGTGCGAGCCACGGCGCTGTCACGAAGCTGAGTACCGCGACTATCACGATCCAGGCAGTGAGCAACTTGACCATGACGGACGAGAAGTCAGGCGGGTTCGAGCCCGAGACCTGGTCCGTTCCGGGTTCAGCTGGGAGTGCCGTGGTCGTCATCTCCTGTCCTTCCTACTCTTTGGGTGCTCGGCAATTGGCTTTGATTGCATGGCTTAAGGTCCCGCCTCACAGCGCGCATCCGACGACCGCGACGAGGACGAGCACGAGGTAGACGGTCACTGCGCGAATGAGCGGCCGTGCCAGTTGTTCGTGCCAGGGCACGAGCACGGATCCGGTCGCGAGGAGGAGAGACAGGATCCCGATTGATATGGCCAGCCAAGTTGCTGCGGGACCGTCGAGCGAGACGAGTGAGGCCACCGCGAGCGCGCCCATCACACCGGTCGAGAGGAGGGATGCGACCGCGAGTTGCGGGCAAGTCCACACGACCGGTGCCATCGGGACACTCCCTCTTGCGTAGTCGGCGCGATAGCGTACGGCGATAGTCCAGATGTGAATGGGAACCCAGACAGCCACCATGGCCCCAAGCAGCCACGCGGTGGCCGAGATCGGTTCATGAATCGCTGCGTAACCTGCCCACAGGGTCAGCGGGCCCACCCCGGCACCGAGGACGATGCTCCACGGCGTCGAGCGCTTGGTCAGCGCGCTGTAGATCACCACGTTATTGATTAGAGCGAAGGTGAGGAAGAGGAGAGGTATGACGCCCAGCGTGGCCGCCAGTAACAGTCCCGCAGCGGTGAGAACAGCGCCTAAGGCTGCTGCGCTGTGCAGGGGGATCTCCCCTGTCGGGAGAGGACGCTTAGCGGTGCGGACCATCAGAGCGTCGAGGTCGTGATCGAGGATATTCGTCCAGCACTCGGCCCCCGCGCTCAGGAGCGCGACGGCAGCCGCTACTATGACTACGGGCAGGAGGGGGAACGGCCCAGAACGAACCCAACCGAGCAAAGCTCCGCTAAGTGCGACGAGAACGAATGTCACGTCAATATGGGGCTTGACAAACGCCAGGTATGTCCGCACGGCAATGCGCGGCTTTGCCGGAGAGGCAATCGCTCTTCCAGCTAACGCGGGCGTTCGATCCGGGACCATCGCATCGAACCCACGGGGTTCTGTTGCAGGCGGTGTCGTGTGGGTTGAGGCGACCGAGTTCGCCCCCTCAGGACGAGCGTCCGACAACCTTCCCGACCCGGCGAGTGGGAGGCGGCCATAGCGCCGAACCCGGGAGCGCGCGCGCGCCTGCGCCATCGAGTTCTGGCCCCTCCGACTACCTCTCCGGGTCGCCCGGCGATGTGTCCGATGGTTCTCGTGGCCTGTCTCCGGTGCTCCCGGCCCCATGCGGCCGGGCTTGGTCGATTCCGCTATCCTCCGTCGCTCGGACGCAACTCCCCAGGGTCAGACGTCCCTAAGTAATATTGCGATCGGGCCTGACACTCCGGGTCGAGTGGCCCAACGGCCCGTGGGACCGGCTGCGCGGGCCAAGTGGGCATCCCAGCGCGCTGGCGCTCCTCGTCAACTCGCGCGTGGGCGCCAGGGGCGGGACCAAGGGGCTAACGACCCTGCCTCTCTGAGGCTAACGGCACTGGCTCAAGTGCCCACCAGTGGTGCCTGATTACGGACATGCACCCTGCGGCGCCGCCGGCCGGCCGCGTGAACCGCTCCGTCGCCATTTCCACCCCTGTCCGGAGTACCCGGTGACGGCGGCCGTCCTCCTCATGGCCTATGGCAGCCCGGACCGGCTCGACCAGGTCGAGGCGTACTACACGGACATCCGGCGGGGCAGCTCGCCATCGCCGCAACTCCTCGAGGAGCTGATCGGCCGCTATCGCGCGATCGGCGGCGGCTCGCCGCTGTCACGGATCGTCGAGGCGCAGCGGGCCGCGCTCCAGGCTGAGCTCGCGGCCCGGGGACGACCGGTCCGGGTCTATGCGGGGATGCGTCACATCGAGCCACGGATCGGCCGGGTCATTGAGGGGATGGTCGCCGACGGTGTCCAGCGGGTTGCGGCGATCGCTCTGGCGCCCCAGATGTCCTCGAATGCGGCTGGTTACCGGCGAGCCATAGATGCCGCCCTGGCCGGCCTCGGCGAGGGGGCGCCGTCGGTCGTCCTCGTGGACACCGTGGTACGACCAGCCACGCTTCATCGAGGCGCTCGCCGCGACGACCAGGGAGGCGCTGACCAGGTTCCCCGACCCGACGCGCGTCCGGGTGATGTTCACCGCCCACAGCCTGCCGGCGCGGCTTGTCGCCGAGGGCGATCCCTATCCGGCGGAGGTTGCCGGAACCGCCGCGCTGGTCGGCAAGCTACTTGGCCTCACCGGGTATGCGTTCGCCTTTCAGAGTGCCGGGCGGACCGGCGAAGCGTGGCTCGGTCCGGATATCCTCGAAGAGATCCCACGGCTTGCCAGGACCGGCGTGCGTGAGCTCGCCGTCCGACCGGTCGGATTCGTCGCCGACCATCTGGAGGTTCTCTACGACATCGACCTCCAGGCCCAGGCCGTTGCCCGAGAGGTGGGCGTCCGACTCGAGCGAGCGCGCTCGCTGAACGATGATCCGCCCTTCATCGCTGGGCTGGCCGACGTCGCGGCGGCCGGCCTCGCCGAAACAGAGCGCCAACCAGCGAGCGCGTCCTGACCAACCACCACCCGAAGCGAGGCCGACGATGGGCCAGCTGATCACCGATCGCCCGGGCCACCCGGGCGGGCATCCTGGTGGGCACCCGAGCGCCATCGGGGCCGTCCGGCCCGAGGGCTACCTCTACGGGCGAGCACCGATGCTCGTCTACTGGGAGACGACACTCTCCTGCGGCCTTGCGTGCAAGCACTGCCGAGCCACCGCGATGCCGGACCGGGATCCTGCCGAGCTGTCCACCGAAGAGGGCCTCGAGCTGCTCGAACGGGTGACCGACTTTGGACAGCCGTATCCCCACCTCGTCCTCACCGGCGGTGATCCCCTTCGTCGCCCGGATCTCGAGACTCTCGTCGCGGGCGCGACCGCGCGCAAGATCGGCGCGTCGCTCGCCCCGGCGGTGACCCCCGACATGACGATCGAACGCCTGGCGACGCTGCAGGCCGCCGGCATACAGACCATGTCACTCAGCATCGACGGCTCGGCTGCCGCCCGCCACGACGAGTTCCGCGGCGTGCCGGGCACGTTCGAGATGACCATGCGAGTGGTCGATTGGGCGCACCGGCTTGATCTGCCACTCCAGATCAACACGCTCGTGACCGACGAGACCCTCCCCGACCTCCCGGCCACGTACGAGCTCATGAAGACCCTCGGGATCATGCGCTGGAGCCTCTTCCTCCTCATCTCGATGGGGCGAGGCAGCGGCCTGCGGGAGATCGGGCCGGTCGACTCCGAGCGGCTCAATCACTGGCTCTACGATCTGTCGAAGACGTCGCCATTCCAGATCAAGACGACCGAGGCGACCCACTATCGCCGGGTCGCCATCAAGCGGATGCTGGCCGAGGGTATGGACCAGGCGGCGATCGCGGCAACGTCCGTCGGACGCGGCTTTGGCGTCCGCGACGGCAACGGGATCATGTTCATCGCCTATGACGGTTCCGTGCTGCCCTCCGGGTTCCTCCCTGTTCGGACCGGGAACGTTCGGAGCGACGACATCGTCGAGCTCTACCGAACCCATCCGGTATTCACGAGCCTCCGCGACGTGACGACCTACAAGGGCCGTTGCGGCCGCTGCGACTACGCCTGGCTGTGCGGCGGTTCGCGGGCTCGGGCATACACATGGACGGGCGACTTCCTCGAGTCGGATCCGCTCTGCGCCTTCGTCCCGCCGCCAGTCCGCACTCCGGACCAGTGAGTTGGGTTCGCCGACAATGACGGTCCTGGTCGTCGGCGGCGGGATCACCGGCCTCACCGCGGCGTACACGCTCGGTCGGGCCGGCATCCCGACGACACTGGTCGAGGCGGCTGACCGGCTCGGCGGCAAGGTCCTGACTGAGAGCATCGACGGGTTTCTCGTCGAATCCGGCCCTGATTCGTTCATCAGCTATCGGCCGGCGGCGCTCGAGCTGGCCCGCGAGCTGGGCCTCGGCGAGGCGATCATCGGGCCGACCCACCCGCGGACGGTGTGGATCCGCTCGCGAGGACGGTTCGTGCAGCTGCCCGAGGCGATGGGTCTCGTCCTGCCGACCCGGCTGGGTCCGTTCATCAAGACCGCGATGTTCTCGCCGCTCGAGAAGCTGCGGATCGGGCTCGACCTGGTCCTTCCGCGGGATGGGCTCGACCGGGATGTTTCCGTCGGGGCGTTCCTCCGCCGACGGCTCGGCGGCGTCCTCGTCGACCGGCTGGCTGGCCCGCTCCTCGGCGGCGTCCACGCCACCCCGATCGACGAGCTGAGCCTTCTGGCGGTCGTGCCCCAGCTGCGCGACGCCGAGCGGCGGCACCGCAGCCTGCTCCTTGCTAGCCTCGCCTCCGGGCGCGCCGCCAAGGTCGGCGGGAGCGGCTCGCCGTTCGTCAGCCTGGTCGGCGGTATGGGCCAGCTCGGCGGGGCCCTGGTCGAGGCGATCGAACGGTCACGGGACGTCGCAGTTCGGATGAATGCGACGGCCGTCGCCCTCGGGAGACGCGGTGGCGGGTTCGACGTCCGCCTCGCGAACGGTGAGCTTCTCCGTCCGGAGGCGGTCGTCCTGGCGTCACCGGGGCCCGCGACAGCCGCGCTTCTCCACGAGATCGCTCCAGTAGCGGCGGCACACGTCCGATGGATCACCCACGGCTCGACGGCGGTCGTCTCGCTCGGCTACCGCCTCGACCAGTTCCCCAAGCCGCCGACTGGCCACGGGTTCCTCGTCGCCGAAGGGGAGCCGTTGGCGGTCGATGCCTGCACGATGAGCTCACTCAAGTGGGCCGGGCGGGCACCCCACGGAACCATCCTCCTGCGCCTCTTCATCGGCTCGCGCTCGGGAGGGGTGCTGGCTGGTTCGGATGCCGAGCTCGTCGCGCTCGCGGAGCGGGACCTCGCCCTGGCGATGGGGGTTCGCGGCGCTCCGCTCCTGGTTCGGGTGGCGCGCTCTATCGGCCAGATGCCTAAGTACACGGTCGGTCACCTCGAGCGGGTCGCCGGAGCGCGTGCGGCGCTTGCCGGGCTGCCCAATCTCGCCATTGCCGGTGCTTCGTACGGCGGCGTCGGCGTGCCCCACTGCGTCGCCCAAGGCCGTGCCGCCGCCGCCCGAGTCATCGAAGCTCTCTCGGGTGGGGTGCCTGGTCCAGCGGAAGCGACCGTGACTGGCTGAATCGCCCTGCCGATCGTGGAGGGGTCTGTCCTGGCGTCTCGGGCCGTCCGGATCCTCACCGACGACGGCTCCTTCTCCCGGCAGCTGACCCTCAACCCCTCCCGCGACTACCAGCCCCGCGGGGTTCCCCGGGGCCGCCCGGGAGTCCAGGATGTCCTGAGACGGGATTATATACTTGACACTGGTCCATGGATCATTTATCCTTGTCCTGTGAACGAGATTCCCCCGGTTGAGACTTCGGAGGTTCGGGCGGGTTCGCCAGCCGTTTCAGGTGTCGCTGCACCTTCGGCGGGAAGACGTGCCGCGCCAGTTCGTCCGAGGTCATCTCGTGGAAAGGCTTCGGCTTCTTCTCGGGCACCTATGAGCCTCCCCGTGGACCTGATCGACCTGATGGACAGCTTCGGCACCGACGACCGTTGCCGGGCGGCTCTGGAGGGGTTGCGTTGGCCGAGTGGGCCGCTGTGCCCCCGCTGCCAGAGCCCGAAGCTCTCCCGCATGTACAAGCGCGATCAGTTTGATTGCGATTCATGCGGCTACCAGTTCTCGGTCACGGCCGGGACCATCTTCCATGACACCCACCTTCCGCTCCGCAAGTGGTTCCTGGCGGTCTACGTAATGACCGAATCCCGAAAGGGCGTCAGTGCCAACCAACTCGGGCGGATGCTCGGGGTCAGCTACAAGACCGCTTGGTACCTCTGTCACCGCATCCGGGCCGCGATGGCGGAGGTCCAACCGAAGCCCCTTACGGGCGTCGTGGAGACGGATGAGACGTACCTGGGCGGCAAGCCGCGCCGCAAGGCGGGGCACCCGCAGCACGGTGAGAAGTTCGATACCGAGCGCAGGCGCCAGGCCAGCCAGGACTGGCACCGCAACAAGACCATCGTGCTCGGCGCGGTCGAGCGCGGCGGGGAGGTGCGGCTCCAGATGGTCCCTCACGCCCGCAAGGGCAACGTCATGGCCTTCTTGGAAAGCGCCGTGGACGATCACGCCGCCGCCATCTACAGCGACGAGTTCCAAAGCTACGCCCAGGTCGGGGATGCCGACACCGTCCACGCCTCGGTCAACCACCGGGCTGGCGAGTGGGCGCGGGGTGACGTTCACACCAACACCATCGAATCGGTCTGGTCTCTGCTCGACAGGGCCATCATGGGTAGCTACCACAAGCTCAGCGTGAAGCATCTCCCCGCCTACCTCTCCGAGTTTGAGTGGCGGTTCAACAACCGTGAGAACCCGTACTTGTTCCGGGACACGATGATGCGGCTGCTTGCGGCGGAGACGCTGCCGTACAAGGCGCTCACAGCCTAACCTCACGGCACGGGGGTTGGGAGGTTGATGGAGATGTGCACCGGCGCCTGAACATGAACCGGCGCCGGACGGAGATATGTCATGGCCGTGAAAAACGCCCCGAACTCCAGCGAGCAACACTGCCAGGGTGGCTATTCCTACAGCAACATAGGTCCAACGGCTGGTGAACTTGCCGGTCGCCTCTGCGGTCGCCTTGTTGGCCTCGGTGGCGGCCTTGATCTGTTTCGCAATCTCAAGGCTGTCTGCTTGAATCTGCTCGGCCGATCTGCGGGCTTCCTGTTCCATCGCGGCGAGGCGGAGTTCATGATCGCGGCGGCGCTGCTCTAGCTCCTCCATCCGCTCCACCTCCAAGTGCTCCTTGGGAGAGAACCCGGGGCGATAGGAGAACCAGCGTAGACATTGCCGATTGCCATCCAAGATTTCTTCGAGCGTGCGCGCTGGTCCATGCCCGGCCACGGGTGAGCCAGTCGCGGCCCCCATGCGGGTTTGCGGAAGCCCCAAATACTCTGCCGATAGGTCATGCGCCTGACAGATGCAATAGGGGGCATGTTGGTAAGGGATGCGGTGCTTATCGCGGTCGAAGCGAGTGACCTCGCCAAAACCGGACTCGTCCATAGCCGAAAGCGGCTGGGTCGACAGGAAGCCGCAACCAGCACACTTGACGCCCTCGGGCGGAGGATGGTGTTCCGCCACCTGCGTGGGCGGCTCGGGCGTGGCCTGGGCTTCCGGTTGGGGTGGTTCAGCCATCGGCCGATCCTACCATGCAACCCCGTGTCAAGTACACAATCCCGTCCTGAGACATGACACTGGAGCCCAAGGTGGGAATCGAACCCACGGCCTACGCCTTACCAAGGCGTTGCTCTACCTCTGAGCTACTTGGGCCGGGCAACCGAACCGGGAGATGGTACCCGATGCCGGTTTGGGGTGAGATGGCCGGCTTGACGGGCGGTGCCTGGCGAGGTCACGATCCGGGCCGATGGACGTCGAGAACCGGCTGCGCATCAGTGGCCACGCGGAGACCAAGGTCATCCCCGACCGCGCCTGCTGGACGGTCACGGTGCGGGCCGAGGATGGCGATCGCGACGCCGCCTTCCGGCGCTGCGCCGCCGCCCGGGAGGCTCTGGTCGAGCGCCTCGAGGCCATCGAGAAGGGAGGCGTCAGCGCCGGCCGCATCGCGGTCGCCGAGGAGATCGAGCACTACTTCGTGGTCAACCGCGAGCTGCGGACCGAGGTGGCCGACCAGCTCAAGAAGACCCGGCTGCCCGAGGGGGTGATCGCTCAGATCGGGGAGAGCATCGGGGAGCAGCGGCGCCGCCGGCGCTGCTTCTCGGCCACGGCGACGCTCGGGATCGACGTGGCGGTCGCCGTCAGCGGGGCCGTCCCCCACCTCCTCGTCGCCGAGGACGTGGCCTCCAGCAGCGGCCCGCGGTTCCGGATCTCGGGCGGCGAGCAGATCGCCGACGAGCTGCGGGCCAGGGCGGTGGAGAACGCGCGCAGCCGAGCTGCGGGGCTGGCCGCCGCCGCCGGGCGCAAGCTGGGTCGAGCCCTGGTGATCTCCGACCGCGACGAGGCGCTGGCCGACCTCGCCGGCGCCGCGGCCGCCCACGCTCCGGCGCCGGTGGCCGGCGGGGCGGTGCGCGCGATGAGGGCGATGAGCCTGGCCGCACCCGCCGGCCCGGCCGGTGACGGCTCCCCGATCGTGATGGAGATCGCCCCGGAGCCCGTCGAGCTCGGCGAGACGATGACGGTGGTCTTCGAGCTCGTCGATCGCGACTGATCGCCTGCCCGCCGAGGTCCGGGCGGCGTGGGGTCGGCGGGCCGGGCAGATCGGCCCGCTGGCCGCCATGCCGGTTTGGGGCGGACCTCGGTGGCGGGGCGGGGGTGGCGGTGGGGCATCATGAGCCGGCCGAAGACGGGCAGGAGGTGGAGCATGGGCGAGAGGGAGATCGTCGTTCGCACGGCCGATGGGGAGATGACGGCGTTCGTGACCCATCCGGACGGCGCGGGGCCGCTCCCGGTGGCGGTGCTCTACATGGACGGGGTGGGCTACCGGGAGCAGGTCAAGGAGAACGCCAGGCGATTCGCCGCCGGCGGCTACTGCTGCGCGGCACCCGACCTCTTCTACCGCGGCGGCCCACGCTTGACCTTCGACCTGAGCCGGGTGGCCGCCCAGGGCTTCGGCGGTCCGGAGGCCGAGCGGATGATGAGCCTGGTCCGCAGCCTGACGCCGGAGAAGGTGGTCTCCGACACCGAGGCGCTGCTCCAGGCGATCGCCGCGGACCCCGCGGCGCGCCCCGGACCGAAGGTGTGCGTCGGCTACTGCATGGGCGCGCGCTTCGCGCTCCACGCCGCGGCCGCACTCTCCGACCAGTTCGTGGCGGCCGCCTGCATCCATCCCGGCGCTCTGGTCACCGACCATCCGGATTCCCCGCATCACGACCTCGACGCGATCCGAGGCGAGCTCTACGTCTCCTTCGCCGAGAACGACCGCTCGGCGACCGCGGAGGTCGTCGACCGGTTTCGCAGCGAGATGGAGCGGCGCGGCATCCGTGGGGTGGTGGAGCGGGCGCCCGGCACCGCCCACGGGTACGCCATGGCAGATCTCGCCGTCTACGATCGCGCCGCGTCGGAGCGGCACTTCGAGCGCACCCTCGAGCTGTGGCGTCGCAACCTCTCCGGTCAGCCGGTGGGGGCCTGACGCCAGCGCCCCCACCGAGGATCCAGGCCACCTCCGCCGACCGCGCCAATTAGTTCGCCCTCGATAAAAGGTGCGCCATGAGCGTACAATCCTCGGTGTGGAGAGCCCCGCCACACCGAGGGACGAGTCCGCCAACAGCACCCAGAGAGCCCTGGCAGCGCTGGTCCAGCTCCTGGCCAGCATTGAGGCGCTCGACCTGCGGCGCTTCGGCGACCTCGGGCTGACCCTGAGCCAGCTCCGTGTCCTCCACCTCCTGCGTGACCACCCGGCGAGCTGCGGCCAGCTTGCCGAGCACCTGGGCATCACCGCCTCGACCGCCACCGCCCTGATCGACCGGCTGGTCCGGCGGGGCCTCCTCGAGCGCCGGCCGCGCCCGGGGGACCGGCGGGTCACCGACCTCGCGCTCGCCGATGCAGCCTGGAGCCTCCTTCCGGAGGCGGCGGCGCGCAAGGGCGGGGAGATCCGGGCCGCCGTCGAGGAGCTGGCGCCCGCCGACCGCGAGCAGCTCGCGGCGCTGCTCGGCCGCGTCACCGACCGGCTCCAGTCGGCCGAGGCGCAGATCGCCGAGCACGACGACGATGGCGGGCACGAGGCCAACCCGGCCCAGGGTGAGTCGCGCGAAGCGGCGGGGGTGCTGCGGTGAGCGTGGTGAGCATCCGGGACCTGCTGCCCGGCAGTGCGCTTTCGACCAACCAGCCGGCGGGGCCCCACTACAAGTGGGTCGCGCTCTCCAACACCACCCTGGGCATCTCGATGGCGACGATCAACTCGTCGATCGTGCTGATCGCCCTCCCCGACATCTTCCGAGGCATCCACCTCAACCCGCTGGCCCCCGGCAACACCCCGCTCTTCCTCTGGATGCTGATGGGCTACATGGTGGTCACCGCGGTGCTGGTCGTCACCCTGGGGCGCATCGGCGACATCTACGGCCGGGTGCGCATGTACAACCTGGGCTTCCTGGTCTTCACCCTGTTCTCGATCCTGCTCTCGCTGACCTGGATGAGCGGCCCGTCCGGGGCCCTCTACATGATCGTGATGCGGATCCTCCAGGGCGTCGGCGGCGCGATGCTCCTGGCCAACTCCAGCGCCATCCTCACCGACGCCTTCCCCCCGCACCAGCGGGGCATGGCCCTGGGGACGAACATGGTGGCCGCGATCGCCGGGTCGTTCATCGGCCTGGTGCTGGGCGGGGTGCTGGGCCCGATCGCCTGGCAGCTCGTCTTCCTGGTGTCGGTCCCGGTGGGCCTCTTCGGCACCGTCTGGGCCTTCCTGATGCTGCGCGACAACGGGCGCCGCCGGCCGGCCCGGATCGACTGGTGGGGCAACCTCATCTTCGCGGTCGGGCTGGTGGCCCTGCTGGTGGGCATCACCTACGGCATCCTCCCGTACGGGACCGCGACCATGGGCTGGGGCGATCCGCTGGTGCTCACCGCCATGCTGGGCGGGGTCGCCTGCCTGGCGCTGTTCGCCTATGTCGAAACCAGGGTTGCGGCACCGATGTTCCACATCGGTCTGTTCCGCATACGCGCCTTCGCGGCGGGCAATCTGGCGACGCTCCTCTCCTCACTCGCCCGCGGCGGTCTGATGTTCATCCTGATCATCTGGTTGCAGGGGATCTGGCTGCCCCAGCACGGCTTCAGCTTCGAGGAGACCCCGCTCTGGGCGGGCATCTACATGCTGCCCATGACCGCCGGCTTCCTCATCGCCGGGCCGCTCGCCGGCATCCTCTCCGATCGCTACGGCTCGCGCCTGTTCGCCACCCTCGGCGTGGCAGGGTCGGCGGTGATCTTCGCCGTCTTCCAGGTACTCCCGGCCAACTTCAACTACGCGTGGTTCGCGCTGCTGCTCGGACTCTACGGGCTCTCCAGCGGCCTCTTCGCCTCCCCCAACCAGGCCGGGATCATGAACAGCCTGCCGCCCGACGAGCGGGGCGCCGGAGCCGGCATGGCGGCCACCTTCCAGAACTCGGCGATGGTGCTCTCGATCGGCATCTTCTTCACCCTCATCATCATCGGACTCTCCTCCAGCCTTCCCGTCACGCTGTACCACGGGCTGGTCACCCAGGGGGTGCCCGCCAGCGCCGCCACCCGGATCTCCCACCTGCCGGCGGTGGGCAGCCTGTTCGCCTCGTTCCTCGGCTACAACCCCATGGCCTCCCTGCTCGGTCCGGTGCTCCCGACCCTGAGCCATGCCCAGCAGGCATACCTCACCGGCCGCGCCTTCTTCCCCCACCTCATCTCCGGCCCCTTCATGGACGGGCTGAAGGCGGCCTTCGACTTCGCCATCGCGGCGTGCGTCCTGGCGGCGATCGCGAGCCTGCTACGAGGCGGCCGGTATATCCACGACGAGATGCAGGCCGGCGAGGTCACGACCGTGGCCGCCAGCGGCCCGCCGGCCACGGGAGCGGCGGTGGACCGGGAGGAGGCCACGGCGGTCGCCCACAGATCGTCGGCGTGACGGTCGGGGAGGAATCCCCTTCAGGCCTGGATCGGTTGCACTCCGCCCTTACACTCGCGAGCCCGCGACCGGCTGAGCCTCACGGCCTGGTCGGGGTCGGTTGGCCAGGAAGGCGGCCACGCGATCGACGGCCTTGCGCAGGTTGGCCTGGCTGTTGGCATAGCTGAAGCGAAGGTAGCCCCTGCCCCACCCGCCGAAGGCGGTTCCCGAGAGCGCCGCGACGCCGGCCTCCTCGAGGAGTCCCCGCTGGAGGTCGCGCTCCGCCCAGCCGGTCCCCTCCACATTGGGGAAGACGTAGAAGGTGGCCGACGGCCTGTGGCACCTGATCCCCGGGATGCCGTTGAGGCCGTCCACGATCAGATCACGCCGCTTGGAGAACTCGGCCACCATCGCCGCGACGGCGGCATCCGACTCCGGCGATTCGAAGGCCTCGATCGCTGCCAGCTGGGTGAAGGCGGCCGCGCACGAGGAGGTGTTGATCATCAGGGTGTCCATCCGCCGGGCCAACTCCACCGGCATCGCGCCGAAGCCGAGCCGCCAGCCGCACATCGCCCAGGTCTTGGAGAGCCCATCCATGAGGACGCACCTCTCCGCCATCCCATCGATCCCGTACAGGGAGACGTGGGTGCCGTCGTAGACGATCCGCGAGTAGATCTCGTCGCTCAGCACGAAGAGGTCGCGTTCCCGGGCGAGCGTGGCGATCGCCTCGCAGTCCTCGCGGGTCAGCACCCCGCCGGTGGGGTTCGCCGGGCTGTTCACCACCAGAACCCGGGTGCGCTCGGTCACCAGGGAGCGCAGCTCCTCGACGTCCAAGCGGAACTGGTTGGCCTCGCGGATCGGCACCGAGACCGGCGTGGCGCCGACGAAGCTGACCAGGGAGCTGTAGATGGGATAGCCGGGGTCGGGGACCAGCACCTCGTCCCCGGGTTCGACCAGGGCGAGGAGGAGGAAGTGGAGGATGTTCTTGCTCCCCGGAACCAGGACGATCTGCTCGGGGCGGGTCGGGCTTCCGGTCTGACGGGTGACGTGGCGAGCGGTCGCCTCGCGCACCTCCCGGATCCCGCTCGCCGGCGTGTAGTGGGTGGCACCGCCATGCATGGCCTGGACGGCGGCCTCGATGATGTTCTCCGGGGTGGAGAAGTCGGGCTCGCCGATCTCCAGGTGGACCATCTCGTGTCCCTCGGCCTCGAGCTGGCGAGCACGGGCCAGCACCTCGAACGCCGACTCCGTCCCCAACCGCGACATCCGCTCCGCGAATCTCATCTCCGGCATCTCGTCATCTCCAGTTGAACGGATCCATCGGTGCGTGCGGGGCCAGCCCGGTCGACGCGCGCCCCTCGTCTTTCGACATTCCCACGATCAGCGACCCAGCACGGAGTTCGAGCTCATCCCGGAGCGCGCCCAGCCGCTGCGGGCGCTCGACGGCGAACCGCTTGATCGCCTCGAGGATGTGGCCGGCGTCGAGATGGGCTTCCTCGATGACCTCCTCGAGCGTCCCACCGGTGCGCCAGCGGTCGTCCCAGTCGGCGGAGAGCGAGTACTCGCGCACCCGGGGGCCGCCGGCCCAGTGGCGCATGAGGGCGAAGGCGCCGTTGGTGACCACCATGGCGTCCACACGGTCGGCGGGGCCGACGACGCTCTCCCGGTAGGCCCGGTCCTGGGCCGCGAACAGCTGGGGGCTGATCGCCGCCACCACCTTGACGTTGAGCTCCAGCCGGTCCAGGTCGGGCAGCACGCGGAGAAGGTTGTGGGTGGCCATCGTGCCCCGGACGTAGACCGTGCCCGCCGGGGCGGGCCGTCCCGGAAGGGACGGAGGACGTACGCTCCCCGCGCCGCCGCCAGGTGGGAGGGGATCCCCAGGGCGACGCGGTCGGGAATCTCGATGGCCGGCCGGGTCAGGTGCAGGACGACGATCGGCACCTGGGAGGCGAAGGCCGCGGCCAGGACGACCGGTACCTCGTTGTACTCCCAGGGGTGGAGGTCGATGACCTGCCCCTCGGGGAAGAGCTGGGTGACGCCCGTCTCGAAGATGCCGAAGTGGGTGCGCGAGTCCTCGGCGGTCTCGGGGCCCGAATGCCCGGCGATCCAGAGCAGTCTCCCCACCCGCAGGTCGCAGTCCTGGGCAAGCTGGCTGAAGAGGCGCATGGGGCCGTACTTGAGGTACGAGAACGACCCGTAGGTCGAGCACGCTCCCCAGAAGCCGTCGAAGCCGGTGAACGGGTCCGCCGCCAGGTTCACCGAGGCCATGCCCGCCAGCAGACCGGCATTGGTGAACTCGGTGATCTCGGTGGGCAGCAGCGCGCCGCGCGGGTTGGAGCTCCGCTCGTACCAGCCGAACCCCGGCAGCTCACCGCAGTCCTGGGCGAAGCCGGCGATGTTCGTGGACTCGGCCAGGTCGGCGGAGGCGGCGATGAAGAGCGGCCGCCCGTAGTCGCGCCTGGCGACCGCGTTGACGTAGGCGCCCCAGGCCCCGAGGGCGGCGCGGTTGGGCGCCTTCTCCCCCGGCTGCTTCCACATCCCCACCGGGTAGCCGTGGACGTCGAAGAGCCTCCGGTCGGTGAAGATCCCCGCGGTGGTGCCGTCCAGGCGAAAGCCGTCGATGTGCTCCGGGACGCTCTCCGCGAGAGCCAGGAGCCGGTCCGACAGCCACCCGACCAGGGCGTCGTCCCGGCGCAGGACATCCAGCGCGGCGCGCAGGTTGGCTTCAGCCTGCCCCCGCACCTCCGCCGCATCCGCGGGCGCCGGGGCGTCGACGCCGGTGTACTCGACTCCATACCGCGCCATGAACTGGTGACGGGTCGCCCAGAACTCCGCGGAGTTCATCGGCCACGGACTGCCGTGGCTGGCGGCGTCCTGCTTGCCATACCCGCGACCCTTGCGCGTCCTGAACCAGGCCATGCTGGGGACCCCCTCCGGGTTGTCGCCGCAGGCTGCCTCCAGGACCGCGCGGGTGACCGGCTCCCACTCGGAGCCCCGCTCGGTCCCGGTGACCCTCCAGCCGTAGGGGGCGAACCAGTCGACCGGGGCACCCGCCACCACGCTCGAGGCCGGACGGGGATCGATGCCGAAGTCGTTCCAGTCCACGAGGAAGACGAGGTTGCCGAGGCCGAGGCCCCAGGCGGTGTTCTTGGTCTCGTGGGCGGCACCCGGCGGTCAGCCCCCCCTCCCCCTCGACGACGAAGACCTTGACCTCCTCGGCGCCGGCCAGCTTGAGGGCCAGCGCCTCGCCGGCGGCAGGCGGCATGCCGTGACCCGACGGCCCGGTGTTGAACTTGAGGAAGAGGGTGCGCCCCGCCATCTCCGCGTGGCCGGGCAGGCCCCCTCGGCGCCGAAGCTCGAGCAGCCACTCCCAGGTCAGGGCGTGGCGCCCGCCGGCGGGAAAGGCGAAGCGGGGGTCGCCGCTCCGCTCGTGCCGCGCCCGCAGGCCCTCGTTGAGCACGGCAAGGGTGGAGTAGACGAGCGGCACGGTGTGCCCGGCGGAGAGCACGAAGCGATCTGCGAACCGCAGCCACGGCCGCCGGATGTCCCAGCGCATCGCTCCGGAGAGCAGCAGCGAGAGCAGCAGGTGGACCTTCGAGCGCGAGCCGCCCGGGTGCCCGCTCTGACGGTAGTTCAGGGAGAGGTCGATGCACTCGTCGACGATGTCCTTGAGGACCTCGTAGCGAGCGAAGTCGGGCTCGGCCGCGGCGTGGAGCCGCGCCACCTCGGCACCCGATCCCGCCCCGCTGCGAGCCGCCGCCAGGTCTGGTGTGGTGGTCATGGAGACCTCCGGTAACCGGTACTCCCGGCCCTCAGGGGCCCGCTCGGACCCTGCTGAGACGAGTTTGAGGGGATTGTCTCTCGGACGGAGCGGGCTCGCAGGGTCCGCGACTCCCTGTGGAACATCTGTCGAGACAGACAACCCCAATCGCGCGAAACGCTGCTATCGCATGCCTTCAGGTGCACAGGAAGAACCCGCTCGTATCACCCGACCACCGCTGAAGGCGGACTCCCTGGGGCTGGAGTTGGGTGACACCGCCGTCGGCGTCGATGAGGAAGAGGTAGCCACCGGGCAGCTGCAGCATGAATTCGGCGCCTTGTGGGCTGGCGACTGCGCCGAAGCTGGAGACTTGACCTGGAAGGGTGACGCTACGGACAGGGGAACCACTCCCAGCGTCCAGCAACTCGATGGTCGTGTGCGTCGCCGGAGGGGAGACGAAGGACGGTGAGCCGGCTGTTGACGCAATCGGAGGACGGGCTGGTGCCGTATTCGCCGAGAAGGCTTCCGCCTTCGCCCGCATAGAATCCCACGGGTCCTTGGTAGGTCGCGCTGGGGGTCGGCGCCTGATGGTAGACAACCGCCCCGGTGGAGAGCCGGATGTCCCAGACGTTGGGTCCGCTGATCCCACGCGTGGAGTACGGGTCGCCGGCGACGATGGCGATGACGGCCTGATCCATGGCAGGGTCGCAGGCCACTGAGGCATTCACGCTGCCACCTCCCGGCCACGCGTACGCCGACCAACCCTGCTCGAGGCCAGGCTCAAAAGGTCCGAGACTCACGTCAGCGACGCGTCGGGTGTCGCCGCTGAGCGCAACGGTCTCGAGCGTGAGATCAGTGATGTCGGCAGCCAGGTTATCATCTGTTGCGGATCCCGAAGCCTCGATCTCGGTGGCGGCGGCCTGCGGGTCATCGAGCCATCGCGACGGTCCCAGCACACAGAGCCCGCTGCCGTCGGTGATCCACGCCACCGCGAGGGGGGCCGGCGAGGCAGCGCTGAGCAGGCTGCCAAGCGAGGTCAGCCGGGCGACCACGTGTCCGCTCTCGTCGATGACGTTCCCATTGTTGAGCAGAGCTCGCGTTCCGGTTGGGCTGATGGCAAGGATGTCTGCGGCGGATGCAGGACCGGGGCCGGCTATCACCTGGGGTGGAGGGAATTGATAGCGCAACGCCCCCGTCCAGTCGAGCACGTCGACGGTGGCGGTGAGGCAGACATAGTCGGGAGCGCAACGCGACGTCGGTAGCGGTGTCGTTCTCTCCATCCACACGAAGGACGAGGATCCATCGGCCACCGCGGCCGCAGGACCGACGCCATTCGTCAATGCACGCACCGTTGGATTGGCGTTCGAGGCAGGGCGGGTCGCCAGAAACCCTCCCACCAGTGCCGCGACGAGAATCGTCGAGACCACCGCACTGAGGAGCAGTCGGGGAGCTCTGCGATGGGAGGCGGCGGCGCGCTCACGGATCCCCCGGCGGACGCGCAGGTCCCACCCTGGGGAGACGGGCTCGTCCAACGCCCGGCGAAGCAGCTCGGCCCAGCGGATCTCGTCGGCGGGTTCACTGGTCATGGGATCACCTCGATGGCATCGCCAAGGGCCGCCCGCAGGGCGGCGGTGGCACGGGAGACCCGCACGCGGGCGGCGTTCTCGGAGCACCAGAGGATCGATGCGACCTCGGGGAAGGGAAGATCCATGTAGTAGCGGAGTACGAGGGCGAGGCGAGCCTTGACGGGAAGTGTCCGCAGGGCACGGCGCACGTCGAGACGCCAGTCCGTATCTGCGGCGCGGGATGCCCACACGGAGTCCCGTGGCTCAGGGAGCCTCAGCACCCTCGCCCAGCGGCTCCGGCGCTCCTCCCGGCATCGGTTGACCACGATTCCCGGGAACCACGGCCTCAGCTGGGTCCCGGGGCGGCGGTTGCGCCGCCTGTCCCAGGCTCTGAGCGACGCCTCCTGGACGGCATCCTCCGCCTGGGCAACGTTCATCAGCAGCCCCAGGGCCAGCCGGCGAGCCGGGAAGGAGAAGTGGTGCGAGCTCCTCCTCGAAGGCCTCAGCCTCCGCTTGGTCGAGGCCGCTCGGCAGGACGTGGCTCACCGCGTCGGCTGGATCCATCCACCCGGTCATGCCCATATACGGAGGTGGACCGCCTCTTCTGTCACCCGCGCTGCCCTGGGGCGCGAACCTGGCTACTCGCCTGGGGTCCCCATCATCTCGTTACCCGATGAGGGCGGCCGTCAACGGAGGCCCTGGCCACCGCGCTCAGCCGGCCTTGGCCGGCTGGAGCTGCAGGCCACGGAGCAGTTTGATGAACAGGACCGAGAACGCCAGCTGGAAGACGACCTGCGTCTGCAGCTCGAAGCCTCGCGACAGCGGCAGGTAATAGGCACATGCGATGCCACTCAACACCATGATGCCAGTCAGCAAAGCAATCTGCCGGTCGCTGCCGCCCAGCCATTTGATGGCCAGGAAAGCCAGCCCCAATTCAACCAAGAAAAGGGTTGACCCGAAGAAGACATGGGCGGCGTCAAAACGAGTGTACGGCGTCAGCAGCAGGCCAACCAATTGGAAGGCCATGATCTTCATGGACCAGCCCAAGATCGAGCTGTGGTCACAATCGGTCACCAGAGCGGAGGCCCGCCACATGCAGTAGGCGGCACCCAGAAGGGCGACGGCGTAGGGCACGATCGTATCCGTGAACACGCCCAGGTAGCTGAGGCCGTAGTCGACGCGCAGACTCTGGGGGCGGATCAGGATGCACACAGCCACCATGACTGCCGTGAGCGTCAGCCCATAGGCGACGTATGCAATCGAGCGTTCGGCATCCGAGCGCTCTTTGACCCATATCTGCCCCACGGCCAACAAGCCTCTGCCTCTCATCCGGGCCATTGTAGCCCTGAATGCAAAGCCTCACCCGAAACCCTGTAAAGCTTCAGGCGAAGCCAATCCGTCAACCCGAATTAGCCCACGAATCCGGAGCCGGCGGGGAGATTCGAACTCCCAACCTACGGTTTACAAATCCCCCGAACGCGTCATAAGTAGTGCTCTCCCGTGCCGCTCCGTATTCAGCCGTCCAAGGTTCGTGCCGCGCCGTCACAGCAGGTGCTGCTCCTGTGGGGGTACGTCAAGGGGTAAAGGAGGCAACTCTGGCGCGGACCAGTGTTGGATGAGGTCACTTGAAGTCCGGTGCCGTGGACGTCTTCGACGTCTCCTAGCCTGCGTGAAGTGGGATGCCTTCCAGACAGGCAGCGCGCCATTCGAACCGAACTGCGCCCGCAGACCCACCCACCGCTCGGTGCCATACTGAGAACAGAGAAACAGTGCGGTGGCGAATGAGGTAGTCGCGCCCGTGCAGGCGCCATCACCCCGCCTGGGATCACGTGCTCGGAGGAGGTTGCTGATGGGCGTCTGGCATTTGGACCCGCTGCACACTCAGGTCGAATTTGCTGTGAAACACTTGGGCATGATGACGGTGCGCGGCCACTTCGTGGACGTGCAGGCGTCGGGTGACCTCAACGTGGAGCACCCGGAGAAGTCAACGGTGGACGTGGTCATCCAGACGGCGAGCATCCGCACTCACAACGAGCGTCGCGACAATGACCTGCGCACCTCCGGCTTCCTGGACGTCGAGAATCATCCGACCATCACCTTCAGGAGCACTGAGATCGTAGGCACGGGCCAGGACCAGTACTCGATGACCGGCGACCTGACCATCAAGGGCAACACTCGACCGGTGACCCTCGCCGTGGTCAGGTACGGCGAGTTCAACGATCCCAACATGGGTCACCGGATCGGCTACGGCGCGGAAACCCAGATCCTGCGCAAGGACTTCGGGCTCAACGTGGACATGCTCATGGACAACAGAATGGTGATCGGTACCGAGGTGCAGATCACCATCCAGGGCGAGCTCGTCGAGGCGGCGGAGGCGCAGACCGGAGCGACGGGCTAGGGTCGCCGTGCGGCTCGGCTACTGACGCACAAAGCCGGCCGTGTGGGCCTGACCGAGGGGGGGCCTCGGCAGGGGCCTGACGGGTGGGCGGAGGTCGCCCACGCGGACGAGCGACCCTGGCGGTGACCGAGCGCTGAGGGACTGACATCGCCCTGACCCCGGCCGGGATCGACAGGGCCGAGGATTGGCGGGGCGACGCCGAGACGGCGTGCGAGGCAGGGGGCGCCTCGCTGACGATGAGGGATCCGGTGACGCGCGGGCGTGACGGCGAAGGGAGGCTCGGGAGAAGGGTTGGGCGAACATTCCAGCGTGGCCACATGAGAGTGTCCTCCAGGTGTCGGCGGAGGCCGCCGGCGATGGCGGCCCGTTGCTCACACGGTAACCGCAGCCGCTGACGCCACCCTGACGGCGAGCGCGAGCCAGCAGCAAGCGAAGCAGGTTCGGGGCGGCCCCGACGCGTGGGAGGGGGCGTCGCCGAGGACTGGATCGACAGCTCCGTCGCCGGCGTCGTCGAGTTGGTCCCGACAGCTCGTTGCGCCGGTTCATGGCCGGGGACGGTAAGCCGCGTGGCATGCTGCCTCCGGCCGGATCAGCGCAGCCGGGTAGCACTCAGGCGGTGGGAGCCGAGGTGCGCACCAGTAGACGGTCCAGGCCGGCTGTCCACATCGTGCGGCGATCTTCCGTGATGGCCAGGGCATCGTAACCGTCGATCCCGGACACCCACGCCGCCCCGGCCTCCCCCATCACAAAGGCGGCGGTGGCGAACGCGTCAGCATAGGTGAGGCTCGGTCCGATGACGGTCATGCTCAGGAGGCCCACCGGAGCCCGGCGGGTGCGCGGATCCACGATGTGCTCACCGCGCTCGTAGCAGCCGCTCGTGGCCACCGCGATATCGCGGACCGCCAGCACCGCGGCCACGCGGTCGGCGAGCTCCGGGTGGCGAATCCCGACCCGCCAGTGGCGGTCGGGGGCCGGCTCCCCCCGTGCCACCAGGTCGCCGCCCGCCGCAATGAAGAAGTTCCGGGCTCCGGCGGCCTGGAGCTGGGCCGCCGCCCGCTCCACCGACCATCCCTTAACGAGGCCGGACGGGTCAAGCCGGCCGGCTGCATGAATGTCGAAGCACCCACCGCTGCGGCGCTCGACTTCAGCGCAGAGACCCAGGACCTCCCACACCTCCGGCCGGCACTCGCGCTCGGCAATCTCGCCGCGGTCGAGCCGGTTGATCTCGCTGTCGAGCCGGAAGGTGCTGAAGGTGCCGTCGACCTCACGGAACCAGGCGAACGCCGAGTCGACCGCAGCTTCGCCGATACCGGGGTCGCGGACGTCCACGGTGATCACCGTCCCCATCATCGATTCGGCGCGCACCGTTCGCGAGATGGCTAGTGCGTCGGCTGGGAGTTGCTCAGGCATGGGCCAGGTCCAGCGCCGACTGCACGGACGGCGCGTAGCTCTGGCTGTCGTAGGTGGCCCCGCTGAGGATGTTGATCTGGGCGCTCTGTGCCTGTAGGACCTCCTGCCGGAGCAGGGGCATGGCCACCGAGGCTATGTACGCCGATTGCGGATTGTCGTTCGGAGACTGGACCACCTTGACGTCGGTGATCCTGCCCCCGGCGATCACCAGCTGCACCTGCACCGGGCCGAAGAAGTTGGCAGCGTTCTGGCCGGTGAAGGTCCCATCCTTCAGCCCGGTGGCAGCGGGCTTGGGGGTCGGAGCCGGCGAGCTTCCACCCGACGGAGGGGCGCCGGATGGCATGGGCGTCGGCGTCGATCCCGACACGGAGGAGGAGCTCGGCGGAGGTGGGGCGACCGCGGTGCCCAGCGCGCCGGGCGGCGGAGTGCGGAAGCTGAGGGCGAGGCCCACGCCAGCCACCACGGCGAACAGTGTGACGACAGCACGAACGGGCATCTCCGGACCCTCAACCGAGAAACGCGAAGCGCTCGACGTGGATCTGGCCGGAGGGGACCCGGAGAGCACGCAAGCTGCTGATGACGGCGTCGACCATCTCACGCGGGCCGCAGATGAAGACATCGCGGTCGCGCAGGTCGGGAGCGGCTGCGAGCAGGAACCGGGGGGCGAGTGGGTGAACACTGACGTCCTGCCCCCGACGTCCGACGATGTAGTGGACGACGCCACCACGCGCCGCGACCAGCTGATCGAGCTCGGCCTTGAAGACCACGTCCTCCCAGGAGTGGGCGCGATACAGCAGGGTGATCGAGTCCTTGCGCTGGGGCATCTCCTCGATCAGCGCCCGCAGCGGCGTGACACCGATGCCGCCGGCGATGAGCAGTGACCGTGGACGGCGACGCCGCACTGCGGTGAAGACGCCATACGGGCCGTTCAGGACGACCCGTGTCCCGGCTGACAGGCGGTGCAGTGAGCGGGTGAAATCGCCCACCTCCTTGACGGTGATGCGGAGATACTCGCCGTTGGGCGCCGCCGACAGGGAGAACGGGTGGGCCTGCCACCACAGACCCCGGGCAAGGAAGCGAAACTTGAAGAACTGACCGGCGCGCACCGGGAGCTCGGCGAGGTCGCGACCTCGGATGTAGATCGAGATCACGTCCTGGGCCTCCTCGACGACGCTCTGCACACGCAGCTGGTGGCGGAGGGACATCCTCGCGGGGGCGACAATCCGGAAGGCGACCACCAGGATGGCCGCGACCGCGTACAGCGACACCCAGTAGGCGAGCGCCACGGGGTCGTGGACGAAGTCCGTGCCGACCGCCAGCTGGTGGGCGAAGCTGAGCGCGATCGCCAGGTAGACAAGAAGGTGGACGAAATGCCAGCCCTCGTGGGAGAGCCGCCGGCGCGCTTCCCGCACGGAGAGCACCGCGATGAGGATGAAGAGGGCCGTGCCGGCGTAGGCCATGAGCATGTAGGGGTAGGTGGTCAGGAAGGTCCAGGTCTGAGCAGTGAAGGAGCGGCCATCGGCGAGCGCGTAGCCTGCGGTGGTGAAGACGACGTGGGCCACGATCAGGTCGACAGTGGCGAAGCCCAGCCAGCGGTGCCAGCCCGCGATCCGGTCGATCCCAAACAGGCTGTCGAGCCAGGGGCTTCGAGACATCAGCACCACCTGGACGAGCGCGGAGTAGGTGCCCAACAGGGCTCCGAGCTGGCCCAGTGCGATCAGCGCCGCGGCCGGGTCGGTCAGATGGGGGAACTGCCCGTGGCGGACCCACAACACGACGATCAGCCCAGCATTGCCGGACACGGCTAGGACCACGTCACTCGGGCGCAGTCCCCAGGTACGGGGGACCCGCAGCGAGCGCCGGGTGGCAGCAGAAGCGGGCCTGGCGGCGGGGCGCGACAAGGCCGCCGGCGAGGTGGGGTGGGGCATGGCGGCGATCCTGAGCCGGTCAGCTGACGGGAGGCTGACGGCGGTGACCGGCTCGGCCGGGAACGGCGCGTTAGCTCATCCCAGCTCGCTTCAGGATTCCGCAAGCATCGGGTGCCAGGATCCCGATCGTGGTGGATCGCGCGGCGACCGCAGCCAGCCCCAGGGCGCCCTGCCGGGAGGTACCGTAACGGAAATGCGACTCCTGTTGGCCGAGGACGACAGGGCGTTGCTCTCGGTGCTCGCCCGCGGCCTTCGCCAGAACGGTTACCTGGTCGACACCGTCGAACGGGGGACGACGCCCTGCACATGCTGAGGGTGGGCGAATTCGCCGCCGCGGTGTTGGACTGGCGAATGCCAGGCCTGGACGGAGCCGAGGTGATCACCGAGGCGCGGCGCCGGGGGCTTCGCCTGCCGATCCTGATGCTCACCGCCAGGGACACCTCCCAGGATCGGGTTCGCGGCTTGGACGCGGGCGCCGACGACTACCTGGTGAAGCCGTTCGACTTCGAGGAGCTGCTCGCCCGGATCCGGGCCCTGCTCCGGCGGGGTGGTGCGCTTGCCGGTCCCACCCTCCGGCTGGCCGGCCTAGAACTGGACCCGGCGACGCGCGAGGTCCACAGTGGAGGACGGCTGGTCGCCCTGACCCCACGCGAGTACGCCATCCTGGAGCTGCTGCTGCGCCGGGCTGGAGCGGTGGTGACGAGGCAGAGCATCGCCGAGCAGGTCTGGCCGGACGCCGAGGCGAGTTGGAACGCCATGGAGGCGCACGTGGCCCGCCTTCGCGCCAAGCTCGGCGGTAATGCGGGAGTCGTTGTCGTCGCGGTCCGCGGCACCGGATACCGGTTGGTGAGCGCATGAGCTCAACGGCTCGCAGCCGGCTGCGCCGACGCGCCCTGCGGACCGCCGCCCTTGCCACCGCCCTGGTGGCGCTCGGACTCTCCTGCGTGCTCACCGCGACCGACGTTCTCGTCTCTCACAACCTCACCGCCGCGATCGACGGGCGCCTGAGCCAGTGGATGACTCAAGCTGCCGCCCAGCCCACCGCCTCGCTGACCGGGATCGACCCCGACCATGACTTCGATGAACCCCTCCTGGCCTGGGTGATCCAACCAGACGGCCAGTGCCGGCCCGTGGGCTCGGCTCCGGTCCTGCCCTCAGGTCTCTGTGCGGCGACGACGCCGATCACCGCTGACGTCGCGGGCCATCCGTTCCGGCTCCTCGGGAAGGGGACCGCGGGCGGCGGCTTGGTGGTCGGGGCGAGCCTCACCCCGGCCGGCCAGCAGATGGGGGACCTGGTGCTCGCCGAGCTGGTGGTGGGCCCGCTCCTCCTCGTCCTCGTCTTCGCCGGCGCCTTCGCGGTTGGCAGCCGCGTCGGTGGCCCGGTGGAGCGGATGCGCCAGCGGCAGCTCGCCTTCACCGCCGATGCCTCTCACGAGCTGCGCACCCCGCTCACGGTCATGCAGGCGGAAACCAGCCTGGCCCTCTCCGGCAGCGACCGCGATCTCCGCCCAGCTCTCCGGCGCGTCAGTGGCGAGATCGGCCGGATGCGCCGGATCGTTGATGACCTGCTCTGGCTCGCCCGCTTCGACTCGGAGCCCCGGCCGCCCCACGCCGAGCTGATCGATCTGGGCACTGTCGCTCGCTTGGCGGAAGAGCGCTTTGCCTCGGTGGTGGCGGCGCGGTCCCTCGCCGTCACCGTCGTCGCTCCGGAGAACGTCCTGCTGGTCTCGATGCCGGCGGAGTGGCTCGACAGGCTGGTCGGTGTTCTGGTGGACAACGCCTGCCGCCACGCTCGCACGACGGTGCGAGTGGAGACGCGTGGGGTCGAGGGGGGGCGGGCGGAGCTCTCAGTGAGTGACGACGGCGAGGGGATCGCGGAGGCCGAGCTCCCCCAACTCTTCCACCGGTTCCATCGGGGCACGTCCGTCGGGGAGGGCGCCGGCCTGGGTCTTGCCATCGCCGACTTCGTGGTGCGGGCCACCCAGGGGCGCTGGCGCGTCACCAACCTGACCAGCGGAGGGGCCCGCTTCGCCGTGGTCTGGCCGGTGGGGAGGGGAGTGAGCTCGGTGAGCGGCGAACCCGAGGCGTTTCATCCTGCTCAATGAACTGCGGGGGCGGCTGCCCCATCATCGCGGTGTCGGCCAGCCAGCGCAGCGGGTGACGGCGCTGCTCTTGTCGACGAGCCGGCTCGGCAACCCGCGCGCGCTGAGCCAGCCAGGCGCGTCGGCTCCGCGGACGATCGCAGCCGTCGAGGCCGTGTTGGCATCGACGCACGAGGCCGCGACCACGGTCACGGTGCGCCAGGGGCCATCGGAAGGCACCCCGGTGCGCGGGTCGATGATGTGGTGGAGCGACAACGTGCCCCGTGTCCAGCACCTCACCGTGGTGCTCGAGGTGGCGACCCCCCCCGATTGGATCAGGATGGTCTCGGCATCGGGGTCGACGGCCGCCGCGCTGTCCTCGGCGATCTGGACATGCCACCCGCCCACGGGTGGCGCGCCCGCGGTGCCGATGTCCCCGCCGAGGCTGACCAGGACACCGCAGCCCGCCTCGCGGGCGGCGGCCTCTGCCGCCATGTCGGCCGCGAGGGCCTTGGCCGTGGAGCCGAGGTCGATCTCGACGTCCTCGGGAACGAAGACGCGGATCCGCCGCTCATCAAGGTGGATCCTCTCCCATCCGGGCACCGGCCCGGGGGTCAGCGTGACCGGACCCGCGCAGCGTGGGACGGACTCGAAGTCGGCGTCGTACCCGGCTGCCCTGAGCGCGGCTCCCACGGTGGGATCCACCAGGCCGTCGGTGAGCCGGGCGGCGCGCAGGGCGGTCCGGAGAGCCCGGGCAAGCAGCCCGGAGACGCTCACCTCATGGCCGCGCCGCCGGTGCACCATGCTCAGCTCGCTGTCCTCGCGGAACCGGCTGCAGCTCCGGTCGATGGCGGCGACGACGCGGTCGGCGGCAGCCTTGGCCGGGACCAGCCGATCCCGCTGCGCTGCCGCCACCTCCATCGAGGTGCCCATGGCCGTATCGCGAGCGATAGCCGTGTCGATCATCGCGACCTTCCCCCCTCGGCAAGCCGGATCGCGAGCAGCGGACAGGTGGCGACGGCTCGCCTCGCGTGATCGAGGAGGTGATCGGGCACCGGATCCGAGCTCACGATCGGGTAGCCCCAATCGTCCAGCCGGACCATCTCCGGCAGCAGCTCGGCGCAGTACCCGCGACCGTCGCACCTGATTCGATCGACGGCCAGCGACGGCCGGGATGTGCCGACGCGGGACCTGCCCGAAGGTCCCTGCCAACGTCGGGCGGAGGGCTCGAACATCAGACGGCTCCGACGGCGACGGGGCTGGTGGCGGTGCAGCCGCGCCGGTCGCTGTGGTGGGCGAAGTCATCGGCGAAGACCCTCAGGGCCGAGCGGACCAGGCCCGCGGCACCGTCGGGATGGCGGCAGGCCCCGCGCCCCGGGAGCTCTGCGCTCCAGCGATCAAGGTGGGCCAGGTCGTCAGGGTGGGACAGCCCTATGGCGATCCGCCGCAGGGTCGCGGCGATCGCCCCGAGGCCGAAGACGCAAGGTCCGCATTGCCTCGCGCTCTGACCGGTCAGATAGCCCACGATGCGGGCGGTCTCGGTCACACCGCAGCGATCAAACGGGAGAGGAGACACCACCCCGCAACCCAGTGAGCGGCCAGTGGTTCGCAGCCGCTCGGGGTCGAGAGGAAGGTCCCAGGCGTCGTCGGCCGCGACCCAACCGCCGAAGTACCCACCGAGCAACAGTGCCTGGATGGCCCCGGGAGGGCCGCCGGCCCTGTCGACCACCTCGGCCACGGAGGTCCCCAGGCGGGTCTCGATCACGCCGGGACGGGCGACGGCCCCGGTGACGGTCACCAGGAGGGTGCCCGAGGAGCGGTACCAGGCGCCGCCGCGGCGGGCGATCAGCGCCGCGGCGGCCAGGCTCTCCACGTTCTGGACCAACGTCGGGCGCCCCCGGACCCCAGCTTCGAAGGGGCGCGGCGGGACGCTGGTGGGGAGAGCGACACCCCGGTTGACGAACTGAACTGCCGCGGTCTCCTCCCCGGAGACATAGGCGACAGGGGCGCTAGAGAGCTGGAAGCGGCGGCGCTCCCGCGGGGGGCGCTCCGCCACGGCGTGGAGCATCGCATCCACTGCCGCGGAGTGCTCCCGCCCGATGTAGAGCACGATCTGGTCGGCATCCACAGCGTGGGCGGCGAGGGTTGCCCCGTCGAGCACGAGGTGCGGTCGCGTCTGCATGAGCAGGCGGTCCTTGAAGCTGAGCGGCTCGCCCTCGGCCCCGTTCGCGATGACCACGCGAGGGCCCGGGCGTCCGGCCACCGATCGCCACTTCTTCCCCACCGGGAACCCAGCCCCTCCCCTCCCACGCAGGTCACCCTGATCCAGCGCGTCGATGAGCGCTGCGCCGGAGAGCAGGCTTGGGCCCAGTCGCGCCAGATGACTAGTGACTGGCTCAGCCTCGAAACGGAGGTCGGGACCATCGAGAAGGGAGGCGGCGCTCATCGGCCGCCCCCTGCCATGAGGCGCCCGGGCCTCAGCTGAGCCAGCGGGTCGGGTGGTGCGGCAACCAGGCGCCAGGCGAGACAGGTCAGCACCGCGCCGCAGCAGACGATCGTGATCCCCAACAACCAGGTGGAATGGCCATCGGTCCCGGTGCCCACGGCATGGACCACGGCCAGCGGCCAGCAGGCATAGGCAAGCCAGTGGACCAGCCGCCACAGCCGCACACCGATAACGCGTCGTGCCAGGCTGGTCAGCCCGACCGCGAGCCCGAGCTCGAAGCTCAGGGTGCCCAGCCCCAGCCAGACGGTGTGGTACGACGAACCGAAGGGCACGGTGGCGGCCACGATGCCGAGGCTGGTGAAGGGATCGACGACGGCCGTGACGATGTGGAGACCGAGGAAGACGAGCGCGACGAGGGCCAGGTCCTGATGGACCGCCGCCGTGAGGAAGCCGGGCCACCCCTCGCCTCTGACCCGGAGCCGGGTGAGAAGACCGAGGCAGACGACGGCGCTCAGCAGCACCAGGCTGATCACGCCGGCGCCGCGGGTCGTGTACCAGAGCCATTGGGAAGTCATGCCGACCAGCCTAGGGGGGGCACCTTGCGGAACCTTGACGTCAGCGTTCCGTCAGACTTCGCCATTACTCTCGGCCCATGGACACGATGATCGAACGCGGCCCCACCGGGGTTTGCGGCCGGAGCCGGGCATGAGGCGCAACCGTGCGGAGCGAGACCGCGCTCTCGAGCTCCGCGCGCACATCCGCAACCTCTCCATCGGGCTCGCCGCCGCAGGCACCGCCGTGTTCGCCGTGGTGGCCGCCTCGACCCTGCCCGGGCACGCCGCTACCGGCGGCCAGCTCCAGCCGCCGAACCAGCTACCCGCCACGGGCCAGAGCGTCGGCAGCGTGGTGACGGGCGGCTCGACCGCCTCGAGCACCGCCGGCAGCGGGCTTGCAGGCTCCCAGCCAGCTTCCGAGCCTCGGGCAGGGCGGCGGCGTGGTCACGGGAGGCTCGTGAGGTGCGAGACACCATGACCCCCCCGGAACGGAGCGACTCCGCTCGGGCTCAGCGCGATCCGTCGCCCTCCTCTCAATCCCTGAACCGCCGTGTCGGGCGCGCGGTCGAGGAGATGCTCAGCGGTCTGCCGCCCGCGGCCCGGCGATGGCTCCGCGCCATCAAGATCGACCCGGGGGCGTGCCCTGCGCCCCCATCGACGCTCCGTTGGGTGACCGCGCTGATCGTTGCCAACGCGGGATCCCTGATATCGGATGCGATCCTGGTGACCCTAGGGAGGTGGATCTTCCCCTCCACCCAGAACTTCCAGCACTTCCAGTTCTCGGACTACGCGAAACTCACCCTCGTCGGTGTGACCATCGCCTGCATCGCATGGCCCGTGGTGACCTGGATATCGTCCCAGCCGCGCTGGCTATTCCTGCGCCTGGCGGTGCTGGTGACGCTCGTGCTGTGGCTGCCCGATCTCTGGATACTGCACCGGGGTGAGCCGATCCGCGGAGTGGGAATCCTGATGCTGATGCACCTTGCGATCGCCTTAATCACCTACCCAGCACTGGTGCGGCTGGCCCCGGCCGGCCCCGCCGGCGAAAGGTCTGGCCTCGCGTCCGACCGAGCCTAGGTCAACTCCGCTGGAGCTGCACTTCGAAACGCCATCGCCCTCTGGCTGATCGTGCCGTCACGGACGGGGTCGGCACTCAGGGCGGTGTACCGACCAGCGAGGCCACGCTCGCATGCCGCGTCGCGCGTGGAGGTATTGAAGGCGAGCGAGCCGATGTGGGCCTTCGGCTGACGCTTGACGCGGCTACTCCGGTTGATCCTTGACACTCCCAGGCTGACATCCTTCACCTCGGGGCTGTCCCCGACGCGTTCTTCTTGCGAATCTCACCACGGGTGGTTCGGGCGACCGTCTTCAGGAGCTCATTGCCCACCCAGAACTGGAGCAGGTCAGCGCTGACCAGCACGTTGCAGGGGCTGCCGCCGTAGTGCTTGCCGACGCTGATCTGCTGGTAGCCGACGGTGACGACGCTGTTGGAGGCGACCCGGCGCGTGACCCAGTGGTCGCCGGTGCGTTCCGGGCTGGGCCGCAGGGCCCGGGTGACCTCCCCGGTCGCCTGGAAGCGGCTCGCCGGCGTGGCGTCGGCGAGCGACTGGTGGGGCCGGGCGGTGTTGTAGTAGGCGACCCACTCGTCCAGCGCCTCCTGGGCGACCTGCAGGCTACGGAAGACCTGGCGGGTGTCGAACTCCACGCGCAGGGTGCGGTGGAAGCGCTCGATCTTGCCGGTGGTGGTCGGGGTCCGCGGCCGGGTGAGCAGGTGTTCCACCCCGTTCTCCCGGCAGATCCGATCGAACAGCACCTCCACCGGCGGCTGGGCGTACCTGCCCGTGAAGACCTTGCCGTTGTCGGTCAGCACCTGCTCCGGCACGCCGTAGCTGCGGAGCGCGGCACTGAAGCCATCACAGACCAGCTGGGTGCGCTCCCTCGGCATCAGCCGGGCCGAGACGCAGAACCGCGAGTGGTCGTCGACGCCGGTCAAGGCCTTGGCCGTGGTCCCGCCGGCCAGGAGGAAGCCGCCCACCACGTCCATCTGCCACAGCTCCATCGGCTGGCCTCGCTCCCAGCGCTTCCAGCTCTGCAGCCGGCGGTGGCGCCGGCTGGGATCGATGAGCCCCGACCTCGCCAGGCAGCGATACACGGCCGACTCCGACGGCACCGGCGCCACCTGGCGCCGGGCCAGCTCCAGCACCAGGCTGCGGGGACCCCAGTACGGCTTCCACCGGCGCAGCTCGAGCACCATCGCCTCCAGCTCCGCCGACATCTGGTGGGAGTAGCTCGCCGGCCGGTGCGACCGGTCCGCGAGCTCCTCCAGACCCCCCGCCTCGTACCGTCCCAGCCAGGTGTGCACCGTCTGCCGACTCACTCGCCACTCGGCGGCCACCTCGGTGACCGTCCTTCCGTCCCTGACCACCGCCAGGACCGCCTGGTACCGCTGCTCGGCCACGGGTGGCGTACCGGTGGCGCTGTAAAAGTGGAGCGGCGTAGTCTCGCGCGGTAGGTCTGAGAAACCACCGAGGAGAACTACGCCGTGGGAAAGAGAGTAGCGCCCAGCGCCCAGATTCAGGAGGCCATCGACGCCCTGCTGGAGAGCGGCAGCGTCGCCGGCGAGCAGCTAGCCGAGTTGGGCCGCCTGGGTGCCCGCCTGGTGCTCCAGCAGGCCGTCGACGAGGAAGTGGTTGCCTTCCTTCAGCGCGCCCGCTACGAGCGCACGCCCGAGGCGAGGGGGTCGCGCAACGGGGTGCGTCCCCGCCGCGTCCAGACCGCCGAGGGCCAACTGGAGATCGCCATCCCCCAGCTCCGCAACTGCGCCGAACGCTTCGTGCCCAAGGTCATCCCGGACACCCGGGTGGCGATCCGGACCCGACCGCTCGAGGCGCTGATCATCGGCGCCTACGTGCGCGGCCTCTCCGACCGCGACGTCGAGAGCCTGGTCGCCGAGGCCGGCCTGGGCACCGTGAGCAAGAGCACGGTGAGCCGCATCTGCAAGGAGCTGCGGGACCGGTACCGCGCCTTCCGGGCCCGCTCGCTGGCGCAGGTCGACCTCCTCGTCCTGTTCCTGGACGCCATCTACCTGCCCACTCGTCCCAGCGGGGCCAAGGAGGGTGTGCTCGTCGCCTGGGGCTACACGAGGGAGGGCAAGCGGACGCTGCTCGATGTCTGCCTGGGCCAGCGCGAGCGCCACGAGGACTGGCTCGACATGGGGCGGAACCTGACCAAGCGAGGGTTGCAGCCGCCGGCCCTGGTGGTCAGCGACGGGGCGCCCGGTCTGATCCGGGCCATCGAGGAGCTCTGGCCGGATGCCGACCGTCAACGATGTGCTGTGCATCGACTCCGGAACATCCTTGCCAAGCTGCCCAAGGATCCGGCCTTGCACGCGCGCGTGCGGTCCGCCTACTGGGCGGCCCTCGACGAGGCAGACTCCCGCGTTGCCGCCGAGGCCGGCCTGAGGGCGGTGGTCGCCGATCTGGAGCCGAAGTATCCGAGTGCGGCGGCCTGCCTGGCCGACGACCTGCCGGCTCTGACCGTCCATCTGGACTATCGCCTCCACCTCCGCATCCGGCTGAGGAGCACCAACCTGCTGGAGCGGTCTCTGGAGGAAGTGCGGCGGCGGGTCAAGGTGATCGGCCGCTTCCCCGGGGAGACGAGCTGCCTCAGCCTCTGCTGGGCAGTGCTCGACCTCGTCATCAGCGGTGGCCGCGGCCTCGGCCTCACCGACCTGGATCGCCAGCTACTCACCCGCCGCCCAGCTGCCAAGGAGGACTTGACCGCACAGGAGCTTATCGCCTAGAGTGACCAAAACAAGCGCGTGGCTAGCCGCTCGCTTTTACAGCAGAGCCAGGACGCGACCCCCGACGTAGCTGTAAAGCCTCACCCGAAACCCTGTAAAGCTTCAGGCAAAGCCAATTCGTCAAGCCTGAATCACTACAAAGGCGAGCGAGCCGACGGGGAGATTCGAACTCCCATCCTACGGTTTACAAATCCCCCAAACGCGTCATATCTGGTGGGCTCCAGTGCCGCTTCGTATTCGGCCGTCCGGCCTTCATGCCGCCCTGTGATGGGCGGTGCCGCTCCTGTAGGGGTACGTCAAGTGGGCCTGACCCGGTAAGACGGACCACCATGATGTGGGGGCAACCCCACGAAGGAGGTCCAGATGGCTCGACGGGAGCGTCGAAAGTTCACCGACGAGTTCAAGGCTGAGGTGGTTGCCTTGGTGCGATCGTCGGGGAAGAGCATCGGGCAGATCAGCCGCGACCTCGACCTGACCGAGACCGCGGTCCGCGAGTGGGTGAAGCGGGCGGAGGTCGATGGGGGCGTCAGGGACGGCCTGACCACGTCGGCCCGGGAGGAGATCGCCCAGCTGCGCCGCCAGGTCCGGGTGCTCGAGGAGGAGCGGACCATCCTCAAGAAGGCTGCAGCTTTCTTCGCCAAGGAGATCCGGTGAGCCGGTATCGGTTCATCGAGGTGGAGAAGGTCAACCACGCGATCAGGACGCTGTGCCGCGTGCTGCAGGTCTCCCGCGCCGCCTACTACCACTGGTCGATCCAGCCGCTGTCGGCACACGCCCGCGCCGACCTGGCGCTGACGGAACGCATCGCCGCGATCCACGCCCGCAGCCGGCAGACGTACGGCGCGCCCCGGGTGCACGCCGAGCTGCGGGTCTGCGGCGACCGGCACGGCCGCAAGCGGGTTGCCCGCCTGATGCACGCTGCTGGCCTCGCCGGCCGCATTCCCCGGCGATACCGGCACACCACCGTCGCCGATCTCCTCACGGAGCTCCCCGACCTGGTGCGGCGCGACTTCACGCCGACCCACCCGGACCAGCTCTGGGTGGGCGACATCACCTACATCCGCACCTGGGAGGGCTGGCTGTACCTGGCGACCCTCCTCGATTGCTACTCGCGCCGGGTGGTGGGGTGGGCCATGGCCGATCACCTGCGCACCGAGCTGCCGCTCCGGGCCCTGCACATGGCCCTGGCGCGGCGCCGTCCCGCCGGCACCCTGATCCATCACACCGACCGGGGCTGCCAGTACACGTCGGAGGCATACACCAAGGTCCTGGCGAGCCACGGAATCCGCTCCAGCCTCAGCCGGCCAGCGAACTGCTGGGACAACGCGGTGGCGGAGAGCTTCTTCTCGACGCTCAAGCTCGACCTCCTGTACCGCCACAGCTGGCCAACCCGGGCGGCGGCGAGGAGCGCCATCTTCGAGTACATCGAGGTCTTCTACAACCGGGAGCGCCGTCACTCGACGCTCGGCAACCGGAGTCCGGCAGACTACGAATCCGACCAGGCCGCTGTGTGCTCGGCCTAACAAACGTGTCCGTCAAAGCGGGTCAGGCCCAGACCCGTATCACCGGGTGTGAAGCGTGTCTCCTCTGATGGCCACGCCAAGCTCCGCAGGGTCGGCCTGACGGCCGACTCGCTGGCGAGATTCGTGGCTCTCGCGGCCAGCGCGTTGATCGTGGCGGTCGGGTTGTCGGGGTGCCAGACGTCCACTCCTCGATGGGCTCCGGCGGCACCCACACCACGGGCGTCGCCTTCCCTCGCCCCGAGTGACCCGCTGCCGCTCTCGGCCACCCCCTCTCCATCCACGTTCACTCCGATCTCGGCGACCTTCGTGTCTGCCCTGGACGGCTTCGCCCTTGGAATCGCCACGTGCGGGGGGAGCGTGTGCACGGCCCTCGAGGTCACAACTGATGCGGGCTGGAGCTGGGTGCCGGGGACAGGGCCGGCGGTGCCGCCCGGTAGCCTCGACCATCTGAGGTTCGCCAACCAGGACGATGGCTACGCGTACGGGCCACAGGAGCTCGAGGCGACTCTCGACGGGGGCGCTCAGTGGTTCCGCTCGACCTATCCGGGCGAGGCTGATGGGGCTGTGCTCCTGGACCTGGAGGCTTCCGGCGATTGGCTGGTGGCGCTCGTGTCTGCGCGTGAAGGGGGAAGTCTCCAAGTCAGTTGGAGTCCCGTTGGCCGGCCGGTCTGGACGCCGATACCCGGAGCCACGCTGTCGGGAGCCAGCCAAGGAGCTCCCGATCTCTCGGTCGTGGGCGGGTGGGGCTTCCTGCTGAGTGGCCCCAGCGTCGTGGGTGGCGAGCTGTCGGGCGCCTGGACCCCGCATGCGACCGGCTGTCCCGCCAATCTCCAGGCGTCGGAGAGGCTGGCGGCGGACACCGCGGAGTTACCCGGCTGGTTCCTGCTCGGCTGCTCCGGTCCCGAGGAGGGCGCGAGCGCACCCAAGGTGACGATGTTCAGCACCGATGGAGGGGCGACCTACCAGCCGACGGGGTACACCTCCCTCGCGACTCCGCCATCCACAGGCCAGCTGGATGCGATGGCGACGTCGGATTCGGGAGCGGCCTACATGGTGACCACAGCGGCGGACACCTCGGTCTATCTTCTCGATGGGGCCGAATGGGAGGCGCTCGTCGGTTCGCTCGGTCCTGGTCAGCAGGTGAAGGACTTCGGATTCACCAATGTCGCTCAAGGAACTCCTGGTGCTGGACAGTCCCACGTCCGGTGCACGAGCGCAGGGCGAGCTCTATCTCACCCGCGATGCCGGTGCGACATGGGAGGAGGTCGACTTCTCGATCACGGCGCCCCCTGGGCAGTGCCTGGTGGCCAACCTCTCGATGGCGGCCGGCGTTCAGGGCGCGGCTCTCGGGAACACCATAGCCCAGATCATCCTGCAGACCCGCGGTGCCCCCTGCTCGATGGAAGGGTATCCCGTGGTGACCCTGAGCGGTGCCGACGGGTACGCCGCCACCACCGCGCAACCGTCGCCCTCGAGCTACATCTTCCAGGCCCGTCCCGAGATCCCAGTGGTGATCAGCGAGGGCACACCGGCAAGCTTCTATCTGAGCGACACCGATGCTCCGCAGGGCGATGCTTCGAGCTGCCCTGAGTTCACGTCGCTCACCGTTTCCGTGCCGGGCGGGACGATGAGTAGCAGCATCGATCTCAGCATGTGCACGCTTCCACCTCTGGTCTCCATCGTCGTCGAGGGCGTGCATGGGTTGTCTGCAGGCTGACCTCACGCGTACACCAATATCGAGCCCATGCGACGACGGCGCCCGCTGTCGGGTCGTGCCTGGCTTCGGGTAAAGGTTCTCGGTTCGAGGAGACGGCGTCGTGAGGCTGCTCGTTCGAATCCCGCCCTCTCCGCCAGAGTCCGTATTGAGCCGTCCTCTCCGCCAAGCCGACTGCGGCGGATTATGCTGGCGCCCATGACGGTGGTCGGGGCAGGCCTCCCACGCCCCGCCGCGGGAGCGCCGGCATGGTGCAGGCCGCCGCTGGCGGTGCCGGCCTGGCGGCGCCCGGGCTCCTGGCGCGGCTTCGCCATGCTCGGCGTCCTGCTGTTCTTCTACGTCTACTCGGTAGCCGGGGGGACGCTGACATCGGTGCCGGGCATGCCCTGGCCGGCGGATCTCCCCTACCTCGTCATCTGCGCCGGTGGGGCCGGGTACGGGCTGGCGGTCATTGCCACCGCCGGCCGGACGGGGGTCAGGCTGATGATGCGCGACTGGGGACTGGGTGGCAGTCCCGCCGCCAAGGTGTGGTTCGGCCTGGCCTACGTGCTCCCCCTCGCCGGGTCCTTCGTGGCAGGCTGGGTGCTCCGGGTGGCCGGCCCGTCCTCAACGGTCGCGACCATGCCGCTGTCCACTCTCGTCGGGCTGCTGGGACCGGCTGCATTCGTCATTTGCCTGATCCTCGCCCGTGTCTGCTCGCTCCGCCCGGTGAAGCGCGCCATCCTCGACGGCCGAGCCCCCTCCTTCAGTATCTCCGGCGATCGGGCTTGGTGGTGGGACGGCGACGCATGGGCAAGCGTATTCGTCTCCGCGCCCCAGAGCGCGCAGCGCTCGCCGGACGACAACTGCTGGTGGGCTGGGCAGGGCTGGCTTCCGCTGCCGCCTCGACCTCGACCCTCCTGACGATCTGCCCGACATTCGCTGAAGGGCGACTCCTAGCCCTGGGATGACCCCCACCGCCGCACGCGAGTGCGGCCAGGTGGTCGTGCCGCTCCAGACTCACCGCACGGCTGGACTGATCACGGCCCGGAGCCGAGCAGCCGTCCATCCACCCAGCCAGTCCAGCCGTTGGAGCAGACCACCTGAGCCCAGGCTCCGCTCGTCTGGATGACCTGGACCGGGAGGCCACCCACCAGGGTGGCCACCGTGGGAGCGCTGGGATCGGGCACCCCCCGGGCGGGCATTCCACTCGCCGGGACCCGGTGTCCCGGCGTCCAGCCCGCCTCCGCGGGCGCGACCGCCGCCGGAGGCTGTGAGGGGAGTTGGTACCCCGGCGGCCCTACGGACCTCGTCAGGCGCATCCCCACCACACCGATGATGGGGAAGACGATCACCCCGACCACCAGGGCGTAGGCGGCGGTGCTCACCCCCCAGTAATCGCCCTGCCAGGCGTAGACGGCATAGGACGTGATCCGGTTCCACATGATGAGGATGGCGGAGAGGACCAGAACCCATTCCCAGCAGCCCACGACCAGGGTCATCCTGGCGAACCTCGCCGCGGCCGGCCCGGCAGGCCCCCAGCCCCATTGGAAACCGCAATAGCCAAGGGCGAGGCTCGTCAGTGCGATGGCCACGCAGAGCAGCACGGTCGTGCCGTTCTCCGCGAAGCCGATGCCGAAGGAGGCGTAACCGTAGTACTCGAACCAGACGAACGGAGTGGCAAAAGTCAGGATCAGGAGGACGAGCGCCAGGCCAATCTGCAGGCTCGAAACCAGCCTGGCCGTGCCCGTCCTCGCCGCTCTGCGCGCCAATTCTGTGTGGACGGCCATGTCTTCCTGTCCCTTAAAAGCGACGCCCCTGAGCTCGGCTCAGGAAGCAGAATCTGCGCGGCGCTTTGCGTCGGCGCAAGGGTAGTTCGACCCGGTGGGAGTGGGGGCTCCTTGGGCTCGTGGCCCGGCCATGGACCTGCCAGAGCGCCGCCGCCCTGACGGAGAGGCGCGGCCGGGGACCGGCGCCCCGGGCTCAGCCCGTCAGCGCTTGGCGCCGCTGGTCCGGTACTTCCGGTGGAAGCTCATCAGCTTCATGACGACCCACACGATCGCCAGCACGACGAGGACGTCGAAGATCACGTGAAGCAGCGGAGACAGCACAAAGAAGACGAAGAAGAGGACCACCAGGACGAGCAGGACAGCCGAGAGCGGGTGACGGACCACGTGCATCATGCCTCCCACCTTACGCCGCTTCGGGACCGCCCGCCGGGCTGAGGCGGCCCGGCGTCACCGGTTCCGGCTGGCATCCGTCCGGGCGGCGGAAATAGACTGGGATCGAGGGTGACAGCCTCACGGGGTCCTGGAGCACGGGGGAGGCGATCGACATGCCCATTACCGGATGGAGCCGAAGGCCTGCCCGGGCCGCGGCCGCGCTCGCCGTGGCGACCCTGCTGGCCGCCTGCGGCGGCACCACCGGCCACCCGGCCTCGCCCTCGCATTCGCCCTCGCCGGCCCCCACCGCGACCCCCTCCCCCACCGCCGCCATCACGCCCGTCCCCGCGGCCGCCGACGCCTGGCCCGTCTATCACCAGAACCAGCAGCGGACCGGGCAATCGCCCAACACGCCCGCCCTGACCTCCCTGGCCACCAAGTGGAGCGCCCAGCTCGACGGGGCGGTGTGGGCGGAGCCGATCGTGGTCGGCGACAACGTCATCGTCGCCACCGAGAACGACACCCTCTATGCCCTCAACCCGCTGACCGGCGGGGTGGTCTGGCAGGACCACGTCGGCACCCCGGTGCCTCAGGCTGACCTGCCCTGCGGCAACATCTTCCCGCTGGGGATGACCGGAACCCCGGCCTACGATGCCGCCACCCAATCGATCTTCGTGGTGGCGGAGGAGACCGGCCCCATCCACGTCCTCTACTCCTTCAACGCGACCACCGGTGCGGTCCAGTGGTCCCGCCAGGTGGACATCTCCAGCCCCCTCGAGCACCCCGCCGCAGTCCAGCAGCGACCCGCCCTGACCGTCGCCAACGGCTACGTCTACATCGGCTTCGGCGGCCTGGACGGCGACTGCAGCCAGTACGTCGGGGCGGTGGTGGCCGTCCCCACCAGCGGGCAGGGCTCGAGCCTCGACTTCATGGTGCCCACCAGCCGCGAGGGGGCGGTCTGGGCGACCGGCGGCCCGGTGCTGACCGCCAACGGTGACATCCTGGTCGCCACCGGCAACGGCGCCACCGAGGGCGGCACCTGGGACGAGAGCGATTCGGTGCTGGAGCTCACTCCCACCCTCCAGCTGGTGAGCGACTTCGCGCCCTCCCGGTGGGCCTACGACAACGCCCACGACCTCGATCTCGGCTCGGTGGCCCCCACCCTGCTCCCCGACGGGTACATCTTCATCGCCGGCAAGAGCGGCATCGGGTACGTGCTCAAGGCATCGTCACTGGGCGGGGTCGGGGGCCAGGTCTACAGCGCCCAGGTGTGCGGCGGGGCGCTCTCCTTCGGCGACACGTCGTTCAGCGGCGACACCCTGTACCAGCCCTGCTCCAATGGGATCGAGGCCATCTCCGTCGCCTCCAACGGCTCCTTCTCCGTTCTCTGGCAGACGCCCTCGGGGAGCAATGGGCCACCCGTGCTCGGTGGGGGCAGCCTGGTCACCGTGGACTGGCACAACGGCACGCTGTACGCTCTGAACCCGGCCAACGGCGCCGTCGAGGCCCAGATTGGGGTTGGCTCGGTGCCCGACTTCACCTCGCCCGCGCTGCTGGGCGACCTGGCGCTGGTGGGGACCCGGTCAGGGGTGGTCGCGATCTCCGGGCTCTGAGCTGGGAGCCACCATCCCCGGCGCGACGGGCCGCCACCCGCCGCCTAGACTGATCCTGAGTGTCCGGGCTGATCGTCCTCATCGTCCTCGCCGTGGGCTTCGCCGCCCTGCTCTGGTGGAGCCTCAGCCTCCGCCCCACCCGGCCGCGGCCCCGGAGCCGCTACCGGGGGCCGACCTACCTCGACATCCACGACCAGCTGGAGAAGCGCCGGCGTCGCCCGTGAGGGGTGCCGGCTGAGGCAGACTCGCCGGATGCGCCCCATCGCCCCTCACCGCGTCGCCCACCTCTACCGGCTCCACTTCACCGACCGGAGGCGGGAGCGCCTCTTCCTCTCGTCGGTCGGCTTCTTCACCTCGTTCGCCGCCACCCGCGGGATCACCCACGCGATCCGGCGCGGGATCCCGCCCTTCCACAACCTCGGCGTCGGCGGCCGCCATCTCCACCACCTGGTCTTCGGGATCGCCGGCCTGCTCGGCACCGGGTATCTCTGGCTGGTCCAGATCGGCACCGGGAGCGGGGAGCACCCCGACGATGGCGCCTTCAAGGTCACGGCGGTCACCTATGGGGCGGCATCCGCGATCACCCTCGACGAGTTCGCTCTCTGGCTCAATCTGAAGGACGTCTACTGGGCCCGCCAGGGCAGGGAGAGCGTCGACGCCGTGGTGCTCTTCGGGGCCGCGCTCTCGGTGGGCCTCTGGGGCGGCCCCTTCTTCCGCGCCCTCTACCACGAGGCCCGCAAGGAGTGGCAGCGGGCCTCCGGCCACCTCCCCGAGGGGGAGCCCGCCCAGTAGCGGCAGGGTCCCTCAGGTCCCCGTTCACGGGCTCGCGGGTAGAGTGAAGGCGTGAGCCCCACCCTCCCCGGAACCTCCTGACCATGCACCGCTGGGCCCATGCGACCCCCGACGAGAAGCCCACCGGCCGGGTTACCAACCGCCACCTCGCCCGCCGGGTGTTCGGCCTCTTCCGCCCCCACCGCCGTCAGGTGGTCATCGCCGTCGGGCTGATCGTCTTCACCTCGGGCCTCGGCGTGGTCAACCCGATCCTCATCAAGTTCGTCTTCGACGCCCTCTTCCCTCGGGGGGGCGGCGGGCCCGAGATGGGGCTGGTGGGCATCTACGCCAGCCTGATGATCCTCATCCCGATGATCACGGGTGCGGTGGGGATCGCCCAGACCTACCAGATCAACAGCATCGGCCAGCGGCTGATGGAGGACCTGCGCAACGCGCTCTACACCCACCTCCAGGGGCTGTCCATGCGCTTCTTCACCTCCACCCGCACCGGGGAGATCCAGTCCCGCTTCACCAACGACGTGGGCGGCATCCAGTCGGTGGTGACCGACACCGCCTTCTCCATCGTCTCCAACGTGGTGGTCATCGCCAGCACGGTGGTGGCGATGCTGGTGCTGAGCTGGCAGCTCACCGCGCTCTCCCTCTTCATGATGCCGGTCTTCCTCTTCCTCACCTACCGGGCCGGCAACGCGCGGCGCAAGGTCACCCTGCTGGCGCAGGAATCCAAGGCGGAGATGAGCGCGATCACCCAGGAGACG
>CAWJCO010000002.1:0-444158 GCA_963841385.1 uncultured Chloroflexia bacterium | reverse complement strand
CGCTACCGGCTGCGCCACGCCCCGATGATTCTGAATTCAGTTGTTTCGCTTGCTGCCTAATGTACGAGGTTCTATATCGCTTATCACCTGAGCCCCGTTTCCGGCCCAACCGCACCATTATGGCGCCCGTGTGACGTCGGCAGGCTGGTCGCCCGAGCTGGGCGTGCCATGGAGCGGCGCCAGTGGTGTTTCCGTCATGCGGGCTCACAGCACCGTTGTGATCGGGGGGACCCGCGCCCAGGGCAAGCACTTTACGGTGGTGCGCTGACCCACCGCGATCTCGGGTGAGGCTACCCGCCGTCACCCGCGTCCTAGATGGATGACGAACATTAGTGCGCTCCGAACTAATGTTTTGGTTCCGGAACGCCGGAGGCATTGAACTCGTCAATCCCTCCGACATTCCCGCCTCCCTACCTGCCGCAAGTGCCGTCAGCCCGGACACCCCGCGCCGCCGCCGCGTTCCTTGCCGTCCACCAAGACCGGGGACCTGCCGTCCATCAGCTCAAACCGAGAGCGTGCTCGAGTAAGGCAGGTACGTCTCTTCAACGCTACCAGGGCCGTTGGTCCCTAGCGCCGGGTCGCGGACGACCTCATGATCGGCTGTGGAGACAGCATGCGGCAGAAGTGGGGCATACGGGCTGCGCTAGTTGCAGCTGGGGCGGTCGCGCTCGTAATCGGAGTCGTACGCGGCCTTGTTGAGTTCGAGACGTCCACGGTGACGGTGGTCACGACCCCGGCCACCAGCGCTCCGAGCCCTGGCCCCAGCCCGTCTCCAATAGTGAGCCCCTCGGCCGCCCCTACCTCATCGACGAGCACGACCACCACCAGCTCCACTGGCTCCGATACTCTTGAGGTCGCACTGCTCGGTGCCGCCGCACTATTTGCTCTGATGGCGGTCTTTTACAACCGGCTGTCGAAAGTCACTCTCCCAGGAGGCATAGGCTTCGAGCTAACCACCGACGACGCAAAGAGGGTCAGCGCGAAGGTCGCCCAGAGGCTGGGGAAGACGCCGGTTCCGCAACCAACACACGATCCGACCAACCTCGGACCTCTCCCACGAGTCCTTGTGTCGGCGGCACACGACAACATCCACGATCCCGACCCGCAGGGAGCTCTCACTGACGCGCTGAAGAGCGCGGGGGAGGCTACGGTGCTTGCTGCTCGGTACGCCCAGGACCTCCTACACCTTGCTGGCTCAGAGCCTCTGCTACGGCGCCGCGCGGCCGAATTAGGCATCAGCCCAGAGCACATCCAGCCTTTGCTCCGGGGTGAGATCACCGACTACGTGTCCGACAGAATCGCCGAGCGAGCGATTCAAGACGCCTCAGTGGTGCACTGAAGGGGCCGTGAGCGACCAAAGTACATCCACTTCAAGCGTCCGGGTTCCTCTTCTCAATCGGATCCAGCCGCTGGTCGCGATGCTGGAGGTGGGGACGCTCACCGAGGCCGAGGCTGGTCGGTTGGCCAAAGCCCAGAAATGGGATCTGGATAACCTGCAACTTGGAGCCGTAACGACTTACGCATGGCAGCTCGCCGAAAACGGCGAGGCTTCTACTGCTTGGGCCGTGGCGGCAGCGCTGCTTGCAGTGGTGAACACGGAGCCAGCGCGGCGTGACTGGTGGCGTCAGGCGGCCAACCTGTTCGTCCTGACGGCCACCCGAGCGTTGACTCAGACTGCGGATCCCGAGCTCTTCCATCGGGCCTGTGAGATTGCTGACGCGATGATCGCCGCCGCTCGCCAGGACCCAGACAAGGAGTGGCTGGGCATCGCCCTTGTCCTGTCTGCCCAACTTCGCCATGACCCCTACGCTTTGGGGCCGTATCCGCTTCGCGAGTGGCTGGATCGCGACCTGCTCGCCGACCGCCGGTGGCTGCGGCTCTTGCAGAGCGGAGCCAAGGACTACCCCGACGACAAGCAGATGCCCGCCCCAGGCGAGTCCTTCAAACGGGCCATGGCGGATCTGACAGAAGCAGTCGCGATAGTTGGTTCGCAGTCGCTCGCTCAGGCTGCACTTGTGAGCTCCCAGCTGCTTGTCTCCGCGAGTCAGCTCGAGCCGTTATCGGTGCATCGCGAAGACATCGCAGGCAGGGCCAAGACAGGCCTTGACACGATCCGCGCAGAGTTGTCTCCCGACGCTTATCTGATGCTGGTCCGAGCGCTCCAGACAGGTTCGCCGACCTTCGACCTCGACGCATACACGCTGCGGCCCGTGCCCTATGCCTCCTTCATCGAACACGACCTTATCAGCCCGTTCCTCGTGAGCGCAAGAATCGCCCTCGACATTGCACTGACTGCCCGGCGTGCCGATCTCCTCCGCCCGCTGTTGAGCGAGATTGGCCCCTTGCTTCCGCCGTGGCACGATGCCGAGCGGCAGGTCTTCTGGAACGCGGCGATTCATGCCCTTCCAGAAGACCCGACTCCATGTCCTGGCCCGGACCACCTCGATCTCAAGAACGCACAGGACAAGCTGCGCTCGCTTCGTAAACAAGATCGTTGGACAAACCGCCAATACGCATCGGCCCTTTCCCACCTCGCCGCCCACACGCTGACGTCCGGCGAATACGCCGAAGGCCTGGATCTGTTGAGACGGACCGACGAGGCGGATCCAACTCTGTCGTCGAGCGACGCGGGCGCTCCACTGCTCAACCTCTCGGCGGCCCTCGAGTACGCATACGGGCGCAAGCTCGAAGCTGAGTTAGATTACGTCAAGGCATCCGCCTATTACGCATCAGCAACGGCACGCTGGACTGACCTGGGCATCGCGCATCGCAGCCTAGAAGGTCTAGTGCGAGTGGACACGTGCGTCGAACGCGGTGGCCTGAACGCCACCCTTCGAGTATTTCCGACTATTTCAAATGTCGCGTCGGACTTGTCCACCTTCGCCCGAGGCGAGCCCGAGTTCATAATTCAGGAGATCTGTCGCCACGCGTGCATCGAGCTCAACAACGATCCGCCAACGACCGGCCTGCTGACCGGGCTTCACCAAGTCGCCAAGGGTCGGGACTTTCGCGCCGCAGTGTCAGAGGCAGGCCCCGTGCCTCCGGACAAAGGCGAGCGACTTCTCCTCAAGCTGATTGCGGACGCAAGTTCCGCTACGCCACCGCCACGCGAGGACCTGCCTCGCTCACTGCAGGGCGAACTACCCATGGACTCTTATCTCTGGACGGGCGAAGCTGTGCAGCCGGAGAACCAGACTCCCGATCCGACTCTCAGGCTTCAACGCACGTTCGAGCTCGATCATCAGCGGCGCCTGCGCTGGCGAGTACACCCACGAAAGGATTCATATGTGTGGCTCAAGCCGCTGCAAAGCAACCTGCCGGCCAACACCGTCCTGATCTCGGTGTTCCTCGGACAGGGAAAGGATGGGGCTCTCGTCCAAGGAGTTGCCGTAACGCACAACTCAGTTGACCTGTCCGTCGTTCCGCTCGGTGAACCCACGATCGTCGAGGCGGGGGATGTGCGTGTGCACCCGTTGTCATGGCAATGCGCGAACCTTCGCCAAGCCGTCAGGGATGATCCCCTGTTCCGCGAGGTCAGCCGCGAAGGACAGTCTTGGCTGGAAACGAATATCGCCCGCTGGCTCGGCTTTGGCAATGAGCAGCTGACCGCCTGGCACACCGCAGGCCGCGACCACCTTTGCGTGTGGCCGCACGGGCCCCTGCATTTCGCCCCGTTCCACTTGCTGTCCCCGGGAGGCAAGCCCCTGGCCGACAGCTGGACCGTCAGCGTCCTGCCCAGCCTCAACATGCTCGAACGGCCGCCGAGTCGCATGCCGGAACAGAAACGTGTCCTGGTGGTGGCCAGTTCAACAGGCGGGCGCCTGTTTGGGCTCCCGGTCGAGGAAGCGGTATGTGATCAGGCTCGGATGATCGCGTCGCTCTTCGACCAACAGCCGATCCTCGACAGAGAGGCAACGGCCGAGAGATTCCTCGACGAGATTGAAAATGCCTCGTACGTGCACATTGCTGCCCACGGTTCGGTGTTCGATGCGGCGCCCTCATTTCATCAGCTCTATCTCGGCGGCGGAGACACCGATGAGCGCGTCTTCGCCCACAGTGTCGAGCAAAAGGACTTACGGGGAGTCAGACTTGTCACGCTCAGCGCGTGCGAGTCAGGCCTCGGGCGATTCGATCTAGGTGACAATCTGTGGGGCCTTCCGGGCGCGTTCTTCCGCGCCGGGGCCAAGGCTATGATCGGTTGCCTCTGGCCGGTCCAACCGAACGTTGCTGCGGCATTCTTTCGGTCCCTGTACGGGGCAATCGCGGAGGGAAGTGGCGTGCTGTATGCGTTCCGGACCGCTCAACAGACGACCCGGGCGTCCTATCCGCAATACCGCGACTGGGGTTCCTTCAGCTTCCTTGGCGACTGGCGTGAAGAGGAATCAGCATGACTGAGAGCGTCTTCGAGGTACCCGAGATCGGTCAAGAGCGCGATGTCGACCTAGTGGCGCAGAGAACCCTGGGTGGTGGACCGCAGGTGCCACGGGTCGGGAAACGTGTGTCGATCGGAGGACCCATCGTTGTGGCCATCACCGCGGACAGAGTGGCGTCAGGCAAGCTCGCGGATTTTGTGAAGAGCGAGGCGAAGGTCAGCCGCTATTCGCTGATGCGGCTGTCCGTGAGCTTCCACCCTGATCCCTTGGCCCCCATCACCAAGGCAGTGGTCGCAATACTTCTGCAAAGTGACGGTGCCGCAAATCCTCCAATCGCGTGGTCGCTCGACCCCAGGCGACTGTATCGTCCGCCGAAGCAGATCACGAGAACGATCGGTTTGACAGCACAGCTGGGTCTTCTGGCCCCGTCAGGCCAGATGCAGGAAGTCCAGCCGGGAACGGATCCGTTGCTGGTGGCTCTTGGGGAGCTGGAGTCCGCCCCGGAATGGCAGTTCACTGGCAGCAACCTCAACCCGCTGGAGGGTATATACGCCCTGACGTTGGTATCCAAGATCCCCATCGGGATCGAAGCCCATGCAAACCTCGCGATCAGCGCGAGGCTACAGCGCAAGGCGCTCGGTGTCTTTCCATATACGGCAGAGCTCTCCGAAGATAAGCGCATTGTGTCTCTCTGAGCGCTTGCGCCACATCGATCACGCGGAGCTCTGAATCTCGCATGGGTGGCGATGACCAGGGGGATGACTGCCGTCCTCCTCAGTCCGGCTTCCTGTCCAGCTAACTCCCTGTGCGGCACGGAAGGTCCGTCTGCGGTCTAACCACATCGAGAGCTGGTTCAACCCTTGATGCCGTTACTCGTCGATCGCCATGCTGTCGCCCGCCGAGTTCGAGCGTACTTTGGCAGGCGATCGGCGCCCGAACTCTTCTCGATCGCGATAGCCAGACCACCACCACCACCGGCACGTTCAGCACCGAGACTGATCCGAAGGGCAGACGAGAGCGCCGCCGTGACCCCGACCACCACCGCTGGTTCAACCCCAATACCGAGCCACGGGCCCACCTGACCCCAGCAGGATCCGTGCCACCACCGCCAGGCACGACAGGACCCCGAGAAGATCACCGAGCCGAGCCCCGTACCTTCCTGTCGGTCGGCGCAGGATAGCGCCCAGCCAGGGCAAGATGCGGTCTGGGCCGGCTTGGTCTCCGCCTCATCTCGTCTCACGTCGAGACCGCCCTGCTCCACCGGGAAGTCGCCAACCGAGGTCGGAGCCGCACCTCCCACGGGCCGGAACCACGCAGCGGACGGGACCGTACCATACTAGAGAGGGCAAGTATCCCCTTACTGTAGAGGATGCGGTAAGCTCAGGTCAATGCTTCAGAGCGCAAGACGCGCCGCAATGTGCACATGGCGCGATCGCGGCGGAGCCATCGTGAGGGGGCTAATCGTCGGTGTCGCCGTCGGTGTGCTCGGGGCGATGCTGACCGACGTGTGGAGCCTGGTCCCCTTCCTAGGTCTGGCCGGTTTCGTGGCTGACGTTGGTGGGGAGTACGCGACCCACCTACTTCACAACCTTCGAGGTCAGGATTGTGAGTGGCGGTCCGAAATCTCCTGGAGCGATCACTTTCGCCTTACGGCGATCGGGCTGGCTCAGCGCAACCCAGGTTTGCCCTTCAACCCCCGCGGCCTGTGCCTCCACATCACCTCTCCGTCGGGCAAGACGGTTATCCGAGAGGGGGACCAGAACTTTTGCACCCTGCCGAACATGCTCCCCGAGGTGCCTGTGGAGCCGGGGCAGTACGAGGTCGCCTGGTTCACCAAGACCCGAGAGGGCAAGTACCTGCCCATCGTTCGGGACCGCTTTGCGCTGGACTCGAATGGGCGTTTGGTCGGGGACCAGGCGTAGCCATGATGCCTCCACTCTCGCCGGGGTTAGGCCAAGACGGTTTCGGTGGCCCGCTCAGCGATGGCCACCAGCGGTTCGAGCAGAGCTAACGTCGAAGCTTGTGGAAACAGCCGCTGAGGTCCCGGCGGAGCCGGGAATGAATACGGCGTAGCCTTCCAGGTTGCTGTCAACAAGAGCGACCCGTACCAGCGGGTCGACCTGGAGGCCACGCCGTGTCTGCAAGGTACCAAGTTCTGCCCCCGACTGCACCTGTTCCGGCGCCCGAGGACGTGATCGAGCAGCTGGTCCGGCAGGGCGCCCAGCGGCTGCTGGAGGCCGCCCTCACCGCTGAGGTCGACGAGTTCCTAGGCCGGGCCCGCTACCAGCGGGTCGGCCAGCTCCGCGGCTACCGCAATGGCCACCTGCCGGCTCGGAGCATCGGGGTGGGGATGGGGGCGGTGGAGATCCGCCAGCCGCGGGTGAGCGATGTCCCCGAGGGGGCCGAGCCGTTCCGTTCGGAGATCGTGGGCCGCTGGGAGCGGCGCTCGCGGACCCAGGGCCGGCTACTCGCCCGCCTCTACCTCGAGGGGCTGGCCAGCGGCGACTTCGAGCCGGTGTTCCGGGCCCTGGTCGGCGAAACCGAGGGGCTGTCGCCCAACACCATCCTGCGGCTCAAGCAGGAGTGGGAGGACGAGTACCGGCTCTGGCGGTGCCGCCCCCTCGGCGAGCGCTACGTCTACGTCTTCGCCGACGGCCTGTACCTGAAGGCCGGCCAGGAGCGAGAGAAGACGGCCGTGCTGGTCGTCATCGGGGTGCGCGCCGACGGTCAGAAGGAGCTGCTGGCCATGGAAGAGGGGTACCGGGAGAGCACCGTCTCCTGGTCCCAGGTGCTGCGCGGGCTGCGCGATCGTGGTCTCGTCGAGCCGCCGCTCGTGGCGGTCGGTGACGGCGCCATGGGGTTCTGGGCGGCCCTCGAGGACGTCTACCCGAGCACCCGGCACCAGCGCTGCTGGAACCACCGGGCCCTGAACGTCCTCGACAAGTTGCCCCGGCGCCTCCATGGCGAAGCCCGCGGCCGGCTCCACGCCATCTACGAGGCTCCCACCCGAGCGGAGTGCGCCCGGCTGCGTGCCGGCTTCGCCCAGGAGCTCCGCGCCCAGGGCCAGGCCAACGCTGCCGACTGCCTGGAGCGCGACGCCCAGGACTTCCTCACCTTCTACGACTTCCCCGAGGAGCACTGGCTCCATCTGCGGACCACCAACCCCATCGAGTTGATCTTCGCCGGGGTGCGGCTGCGCACCAACGCCGCCAAGCGGATGCGAGTTCGGGAGAACGCCCTCTACCTGGTCTTCAAGCTGATCCTGCGGCTGGGCACCAACTGGCGGGCCATCAACGGCCGCAACCAGATCTCCCTCCTGCTCGCCGGCGAGCGCTTCGTCGACGGCAGGCTCCAACGTCAGCCGGCCACGGAGGGTGCCGCCGCATAGCTCATCTCACTCGACTTGCTGGAAGGCTTCTCCCTTGGATTCAGCCGGTGAGCGCAACAAGCTCGGCGAGCCGCTGCGATGGTGTCATCCAGCCGAGGGTTTGTCGAGGGCGTTCGTTGAGCTCCTGAGCCACCGCGTCCAGCTGCCCCTCCGTGAAGGCCGAGAGGTCGGTCCCCTTGGGGAAGTACTGGCGCAGGAGCCCGTTGGTGTTCTCGTTGGTACCTCGCTGCCAAGGGCTGTTGGGGTCGCAGAAGTAGACCTGAACGCCGGTGTCGACGGTGAACCGGACATGCTGGGACATCTCCTTGCCGCGGTCCCAGGTGACGCTGCGGCGCAGTTCGGCAGGAAGGGTAAGGATCTTCGTGCTCATCGCCGAACGCACGGCGGCAGCTGTGTTGTCGGGAAGCTTGAGCAGCAGGACGTAGCGGGTCTGGCGCTCCACCAGAGTGCCGATGCAGGTCTTGCGCCGGCCCATGATCAGGTCCCCTTCCCAATGGCCTGGGACAGCTCGGTCCTCGACGTCGGAAGGCCGTTCGCTGATCAGGACCATGTTCGGGATCATGCCCGAGCCGTTCGGCAGCGATTGCTTCGAGCGACGCAGAGCTCGCCCGGTTCGCAAGGCACGGTGCAACTCGTGACGCAAGGCGCCCCGGCCTTGGACGTAGAGCGACATGTAGATCGTCTCGTGGGACACCTGCATCTCCGGATCACCTGGGAAGGCGCTTTGCAGCCACCTTGAGATCTGCTGAGGAGACCATCGCAGGCTGAGCTTCGCTTCGACCAACTCCTGGAGGCGGCGGCATCTCGATAACTTTGGGACCTTTGGCCGTCGGGCCCGATGGTGAGCTCGGCGGTCAGCCGCGCAGGCCCGGTATCGCGTCAAGCCGTCGTTGCGGCCAACCTCCCGGCACACCGTCGAGGGTGCCCGGCCGAGGCCCGCCGCAATGGCGCGCAGGGACATGCCGGCGGACAGTCCACGGGAGATCTCCTCCCGCTCGACCAGGTCCAGCGCCCCCGCCCGACGCCGCCGCGGAGCTGGCCTCGCCCCACCGCTCGCCAGCTGCAGGGCCCGGACGGCGCTGGGGAAGCGGCCGAACGCCGCCGCCACCGAGGCTGCCGTTTCGCCAGCTCCGAGCCGGTCCCAGATCTCAGCCCGTTCTGCTTCGGTGAACCGTCGTCGTCTTCTCATGACACCTCCCGCGGTCAGCGATCATCGCTACTCGCACGAGGTGTTGCATCCACCGATGGACTCCAAGCCACAAGTATTGACAAGAGCTCTTCGAGCATCCCCATAACCTCCTTGCCGGGGACCTCGGGGGTTTCCTGGCCAAAGCATATGTCCGCGGCGAACGAAGCGTTCATGTGCACTTCAACGTCTGTCAGTTCGCCGGCGACCCTCAGTCGGAATCCCGCAGCTATTGCATCATCTTCGAACGCGAAGTTACGGGCATACAGCAACTCGACGGAAGGCATCGGCGGGTCACCGACGGGCTTGATGTCGGTCAGATGGGTGGCCAAAGCCACCACGTGGATCGCCCGGTGCTTGTCCTCGTTCGCCAGTCGCTTGAGGGTCCAAATACTCTGGTCTCGTCCCGGGAAGGGTTGCAGCTCCTTGATTCGTGCAACTACAGCAGGGTCGATCCCTCGCGTCAGATGCTCTACGACGGTTTTTGCGGAGTCCTTCTTCCACGGTTGCTTCCACTCCGCCTCCGAGTGGAAGATGGGGAAGCCCAGCCCTTCGCAGGAACTCAGCGTGGACCTCGCGCAGATGGCATGATCCAGGGCGCTGAAGGCATTGGCCAAGCAGTCGCCCACGATCGACCCCCAGTAGTCAACATCGGGGACGGTCTTCACCTTAGCTCGAAGCAGATGTCCCTCTTGCTGGACTCGGTCAAGGTTGCGATCGACGTAGAAGCCTATTGGGCGGCTGTTGATGTACCGCTGGACTTCCAGGTGGAGAGCTTCGATGTGATCGCGGGCCCTTCGTATCTTCAGGCGCGCACTTTCGGGGGACCTCGCCACGCGCTATCCTCTATCCATGCCCGAGAAGGAGCCAGAGATGCAAGAGACTCGGAAGGGTACGCCGATCCCCACCCCTACGCGGGGGGAGTTCGACCGGAACCTGGCGAAGCTCCTGAAGGCCCCCAAGCCCCCCCGGAAGGTGTCAGGCCGTCGGGCGGCAGGCAAGCCCCGGGAGTAGGCGGAACTTCGCCTCCCCGTCGGGCATCCGGCGGACGCCGGGCTGGCGACGGGTGAACTCACGGTGGTTGTAGCGCCACGCGTACTCGTTCAGGTAGGACTGAAGCCACTTCGCGGAGACGGAATGGTAGGTCCCCCGAATTCCGCTCTTGAGCAGGGACCAGAACCCCTCGATGGTCTGGGTGTGGGTGTCTCCCTGGACGTAGACCCCGGCCGAGTGGTTGACCCGGCGATGGGTGTAGTGCTTGGAGCCGTCGAACATCCGGTAGGCGGCGAAGTCGTCGGTGTAGATCATCGAGGACGGCAGAATCCGCGTTTGCGCCAGATGGGCCGCGTTGAGCCGGTCTTCGGCCCCGACTTGGAGGGGGACGACCTTCCCACGCCGCTCAATTGCTCCCATCACCACGCGCTCGCGGAGACTGCGGCCGGGCTGGCCCTTCGGCTCGTTCCGACGGCGGCGGGGGTTGAGGTAGGTGGCGTCCATCTCGACCTCGCCCGAGAGGGTGATCCCGTCGTCGCCCATGAGGGAGTTGCGGATGACGTTGAACATCCGCCAAGCGGTCTTGTAGGTCACGCCGAGTTCGCGTTCAAGCTGCTTCGCGGAGATACCGCATCGGGTGCTCGTGATCAGGTAGAGGGCGTAGAACCAGAGGTGGAGCGAGGTGGACGACTTGTGGAAGATCGTCCCGGCCGTCGGGTGAACGTGGAGCCCGCAGGCCGAGCACGTCCACGACTGGCGCTGCTGGGCGGTGTGGTAGCGGTGGAAGGTCCGCTCAACCTGGCAACGCGGGCACGTCGCGTGCTCCCCGTCAGGGGAGAAGCGGGACCGCCAGAGGTAGGCCAGGCAAGCGTCGTCGTCCGGGAACTCGGCCATGAATTCCATGAGCGAGTACCGGGATTCGGACGACATCGCCCGGGTTGGGTTCTTGCGGTTGGTTCCCATGCCTAGAGTATCGCACATCCGTCCTCTACAGTCAAGGGATACTCGCCCTAGAGAGTATTTCAGCATTGGCTATGTTACCCACTACCCATAGCCGAGCTAACTTGACGAACCTAAGTAGACGCCTAATAATCCGTTATTAGGCGGCACGCACTCGGTGCTCCCCGCGGTACTCGGCCGATCGTCCGAGATATCACTTGGCGGCCATGGTGGACGGTAACACCGCGACTGACGATTTCTTCCCAGAGCTCGTGGTTGCCTTCGTTGGCCCGGAGCTCTTGTCAATACTTGTGGAGAAGCCTTCCAGCAAGTCGAGTGAGATGAGCTATGCGGCGGCACCCTCCGTGGCCGGCTGACGTTGGAGCCTGCCGTCGACGAAGCGCTCGCCGGCGAGCAGGAGGGAGATCTGGTTGCGGCCGTTGATGGCCCGCCAGTTGGTGCCCAGCCGCAGGATCAGCTTGAAGACCAGGTAGAGGGCGTTCTCCCGAACTCGCATCCGCTTGGCGGCGTTGGTGCGCAGCCGCACCCCGGCGAAGATCGACTCGATGGGGTTGGTGGTCCGCAGATGGAGCCAGTGCTCCTCGGGGAAGTCGTAGAAGGTGAGGAAGTCCTGGGCGTCGCGCTCCAGGCAGTCGGCAGCGTTGGCCTGGCCCTGGGCGCGGAGCTCCTGGGCGAAGCCGGCACGCAGCCGGGCGCACTCCGCTCGGGTGGGAGCCTCGTAGATGGCGTGGAGCCGGCCGCGGGCTTCGCCATGGAGGCGCCGGGGCAACTTGTCGAGGACGTTCAGGGCCCGGTGGTTCCAGCAGCGCTGGTGCCGGGTGCTCGGGTAGACGTCCTCGAGGGCCGCCCAGAACCCCATGGCGCCGTCACCGACCGCCACGAGCGGCGGCTCGACGAGACCACGATCGCGCAGCCCGCGCAGCACCTGGGACCAGGAGACGGTGCTCTCCCGGTACCCCTCTTCCATGGCCAGCAGCTCCTTCTGACCGTCGGCGCGCACCCCGATGACGACCAGCACGGCCGTCTTCTCTCGCTCCTGGCCGGCCTTCAGGTACAGGCCGTCGGCGAAGACGTAGACGTAGCGCTCGCCGAGGGGGCGGCACCGCCAGAGCCGGTACTCGTCCTCCCACTCCTGCTTGAGCCGCAGGATGGTGTTGGGCGACAGCCCCTCGGTTTCGCCGACCAGGGCCCGGAACACCGGCTCGAAGTCGCCGCTGGCCAGCCCCTCGAGGTAGAGGCGGGCGAGTAGCCGGCCCTGGGTCCGCGAGCGCCGCTCCCAGCGGCCCACGATCTCCGAACGGAACGGCTCGGCCCCCTCGGGGACATCGCTCACCCGCGGCTGGCGGATCTCCACCGCCCCCATCCCCACCCCGATGCTCCGAGCCGGCAGGTGGCCATTGCGGTAGCCGCGGAGCTGGCCGACCCGCTGGTAGCGGGCCCGGCCTAGGAACTCGTCGACCTCAGCGGTGAGGGCGGCCTCCAGCAGCCGCTGGGCGCCCTGCCGGACCAGCTGCTCGATCACGTCCTCGGGCGCCGGAACAGGTGCAGTCGGGGGCAGAACTTGGTACCTTGCAGACACGGCGTGGCCTCCAGGTCGACCCGCTGGTACGGGTCGCTCTTGTTGACAGCAACCTGGAAGGCTACGCCGTATTCATTCCCGGCTCCGCCGGGACCTCAGCGGCTGTTTCCACAAGCTTCGACGTTAGCTCGTTGGCCCGCTCGGCTCTAAGCTCGACGAGACAGTCAAAGCCACCGGGACGGTCCTCGCCGACCTCGGCTTCACGACACGCCCGGTAAAGGTCAGCGGACAATTCGACTGGCTGCTCCACGGGCAGACACTCCCCGACAAGAGGACGGTTCCCCTCCCCGAGTGGTATGCCGCGGGCATTAATGCGGGTGACAGGATCCGCCAGCTGGCCAAGCACAAGGGCGCCACCGTCCTCGGAGTAATTCGAGGCGTCGTAGACCAGCGAATCCAAGCGACGGGTATCGAGACGGGCCTCGCGCCCGCGCGCGATACCGCCTACCTCATCGACTCACTCAAGACGCCAGAGGAGATCAGCCTACTTAGGGCCATCTATGGTCCACTGCTCGTGGTCATCGCGTGCCACTCTCCTCAGAACGTCCGAACGCACAACCTCACTTCCTCTATCCAGCTCCACGCAAAGGCGCCGGTCAGGCTAGACAGAGAGAAGCTCGACGATGCAGCACGACGGTCAGCTACTGAGCTCATAGCAACCGACGAGCATGGTGCAGCCACCAACCTCTACAGCCAGAACGTACGCGACGCCTTCGCCCTAGCCGATCTGGTCATTCGCACCGATACATCTCCTGAGGAGTTTACCGAGCCACAGCGAGCCCTTGAGCGCTTCTTTCAACTCTACCTGCGAGTCCCAAAGCACGTACATACTCCGACGCGCGACGAGCAGGGCATGTTCCTCGCGTACGCGGCTTCGTTGCGCTCGTCCGCGCTCACCCGCAAGGTGGGTGCGGCGATTTGCACCGCAGCCGGTCAGCTCCTCGCGATCGGCACCAACGAGGCGCCCGCTCGTGGCGGTGGTGCCTACTGGTCCGACACCCCTTCTGAGAAGGACCATGACGGGCGAACCTTTCGCCTCCTAGCGAAGGGCGCCTTTGACGAGGATCCGGCTAAGAAGCTGCGCAGGGAAGTCCTTACGAGCGTCTTCCAGAGGCTCAAGGAGATGGGATCTCCCTACTCGGAACTCTTCTTCAACCCTCGCGATAGCGCTGATGCATTTGAGGCCTGGCAGCAACAGCACGAGGCCTCAGGAGTGCCGGGTCGGACCCTGCTAGATGACACAATCGAGTACAACCGAGAGGTCCACGCCGAGGCTCTTGCCCTCACAGACGCCGCCCGCCGCGGAGTGGCTGTCCAAGGCGGCGTGCTCTATGTGACGGCACTGCCATGCCACGATTGCGCAAAGCACATAGTGGCTGCTGGAATCAAACGCGTAGTGTATCTAGCGCCCTATCCAAAGTCCCTGGTTCGAGAATTCTACGGCGATTCCATTCACATTGAAGGCGACCCGGATGACGCAGCCGACAGATCTGCGACGGCCCCGGCAGCTGGGGGCGACGATCCAGCCACGCCACCAACGGGTGGCGCGCCTCCCAAGCCACCGGTGCACTTTGCCAACTTCGTTGGGGTAGCTCCGCGCCGCTATGCCGCGCTGTTTGACTCACCATGGGGTGTGGGCGCGCGCCTGGCAGGTTCCGAGGAATCGGGCTTGCGGCAGGGCGACTATGGCGACGAGCAGCGTCAGTGGCCAATCGATCTGTTGACGCTCATTGCCATGGTTGGTGAGATCACGGTATATCGGTGGATGAAGGTGAAACTTGAGGCCGGACTCGGCACGGAGCTGGCATCACGGAGCGCATTGCCGCACGATGCAATTGACGACGGACCCACTGACTTCATGAGACTCCCTCTCTGCGGCTATGATGGCCTTCTCATCGGTGGGTCCGCTCCCGCCGCCACCGCACCCGACCAAGCCTTCGCGGAAGTGGGACGGGCGCTCGCAGTTAGAGCTACTGAAGTCGCCGTTGGTATGTTCGACGCCTGTCAGCGCTCCCGCGCGCCTCTGGCAGTGACCACCGAGGACTTCCGCTGGCTGCTCGAACAACAGGAGGGCGCAGCTGCCCGCTCAAACGATCCGCGTGGGTGGCGGCCGAGCGGCGCGTGGGTAGACGCCATGGTCGAGAAGCGTCATCCAAAGCCGAACACAGGCGGGCAGGGCGAGTTTCTTTGACGTCTGGCCGCCGTAGCGCTGATGAGGCCTTGGTTGCCTTCGCGAAGCGTGAGGGTGCGGGTACTCCCCTCGTGGCTATGGAGCTCGCGTGTGCCTCACTCTTATCACGTTCCGGCTACGCTGGAGGTCGTCCCAGCCTGGGTCACCTGGTCAAGGCAGCCCGCGCAGTAGTGAGGGACTCATCGCGCGCCCCGACCCTTGGCAGATTGACGGTCGACAGCGCAGCTTACGTGATAACAGTACAGTCGTCTGCACCACACTTGAGGCGCGCTTTCACAGTTGCGCATGAGATTGGCCATATCCTCCTCTACGAAGGCGTGGTCGTTCGTGATCCGTCCCTTGTGACAGCGTTGGTCCTGGATCATGCTGACGAGACGGTGGAGATGCTGTGCAACCGCGGTGCAGGGGCGATGCTCATGCCCACTGACGACTTCAGGGTCCGCTTGCTTGCCGAACCAGTCTCCCCGTCATCCCTTGTCAACCTTGCGAGGTTCTATGGCGTGTCCATGGAAGCTGCGCTGACCAGAGTGTCCGAGGTGCTCACCGATACTGATGTCTTCCTTCTCGCACGGGACGAGAATAGCCACGGACAGAGTCAGGTTTACCACGTCCTCCGGCAATTGCCCAGCCGCTCGGGGGAGGCACGGCGCTTGCAGCAGGAGGGAGGGGGGCCCTATAGCCCGCAAGGGTCGGGCGCGGCGAGGCGCCTTCTGGCGCGGCACCTCCGCCCAAACCTCCTAGCGTCCTGCGCCGAACGGGAGGAGCCGGTCAGTAGCGCCGATTTCATCGCTTCCTGGTCCGGGCTGGACCCGGTGAGGGGCCGCGCGATCGCCTTTCGCGCGGATCCCCTGGGAGTGGCAAGCCAGGTCAACGGCACACTAGCGAACCGGCGCGAGTGGCAATCCGTCGACTACGTCCTGATCCTCCAACGAAAGAGTGCGCCAATCTCTGAATGGCGCGCCTTGCGAGGTACTACCACGCGCACCCGCGCTCAACAGCGGCTGTGGGACCAGTAACTGGCGCCTCCACGGGAGAACCGAGATCGCGAGCCATCCTAGCCCGAGCTAAGCCAAAGCCAACAGCGAAGCACCACGTTCTCGCTCGTCCACGGCCATCCGAGTCGCCGAGTGGGCGCGCCATCAGGGACGCCCGCTGCGCCGTCGGCACCACCCACAGGCGGGGCGGGGTCGCCCTCACGAAGACGGCCTGACGGCGGCCGCAAGCCCCGAAGTACCGACTCTGGCAATCGCCGCTGCAGCGCATTCGAGCCCCTCGCGCAACGCGACAGGAAAGTAACGCGGATCGAAACGTCGAGCACGAGCGCACGACCCCAGGAAGCCGCCAGCGAGCGCATCGCCGGCACCCGTGGGGTCTCTGACGCGCGTGACTGGCGCTGCGGGAAGCTCTAGTGCCCCACCCCGCCAGACGCACGCGGCACCGTGTGGACCTCCCTTTACAACGACCAGCCGCAATCGGCCAAACCCGATGAGGGATACGGCCGCGGCGAGCCACGCATCGGTGTCGCGCCCGGTGAGTAGGGCGACCTCCCTCCGATTGAGGAAGAGCACATCAACACCGCGGACGACACTCAGAAGTCTCGCTCGATCGTCAAAGTGTGCCTGACGGCTGTCTGCTCCAATGATGAGGGACTGTGTCTGCCCCAGCACCTCGCTCTGCAAGTCGGGACGTAGGGCACCAAGAAAGAGAACCTGCGCGGACCTAGCCGCCGGCGACATGCGTGGGTGCCACCCTGCGTATGGCCCCTCGCTGTACGTCTCACGGATCGTTTCGCCAGTTCGCGGTTCATATTGCGCGCGCCACCAGAAGTTAGGAAGGTCACTGATGTCCACAGACGCCGCGTCGACCGCTAGACCCCGGAGGGATCTGGTGAGCGCCGCGGTGGCGTCTCGTCCGACGGCGCCCACTAGGTGAACTGGCACATAGCGCGCCGCAGCCATCGCGGCATAGAGACCTGAGCCGCCAATTCCATAATGATGCGAGCCGTCCGCCGTGGTCACCTCGTCGAGGGTTACGGTGCCCACAACGGTCGCTGACCACGGCGTTGGATCACGGGATGCAGAAGCGTCGGGCCAAGGCAGCGCACTGCCCGCGCTGGGTATCCCGATATCACGCCCGTCGATCGACTGGAACTTCGAGGAACGTGCGCTCACGACGGTTACCGGCACGGACGCCGTTCGAAGGCGCGACAGAGCTTCATGCTCCACGACTTCCACGAACTGCCTAGGGGCGTCTTAGCCTCCATCCCGTGACAACCGGCCCGGCGGGACCTCTTCCCGGGAGGAGTTGGGCAGAGATGGCCATCGGCGCAAGCTCGCCGAGCGTGATTGTCGCGACATCCTCGATCACAAGCCCGGCTTCGAGTATAACGCTCGCCTGGCGGTCATCAGAGCGCACAAACGACGGAACAGCTACCTGGCGGCCGTCGGCAAGGTAGAAGCATGCCTGTTGCGCGTCAGGGCCGGCCCCGCGGAAGTCGCGGGCCCAGGCGAAGCTGGGCGAGGTGAACAGGCAAATCCCTGCCGGCTTGAGCGTACGGGCGACTTCCCGCCAGAATGCAGGCGTGTTGTAGGGGTCGCCAAGCGATGATATGACGAGATCAAGCGTGTCGGCGCGTATGGGAAGGCGCTCAGCGTCGGCTGCAAGTGCTCGAGCACCACGGGACGTCCACGTATCCGAGTAGCTGAGCATTGTGGGTGAAAGATCGACGAGGATCAGGTCGCCTAGCGCGTGGCCAAGTCTTGTTGCAATTGGAGCTGCAATTGTCTTGCCACACCCGACTTCGCACCAGGTGGAGGCGGTTGCGCCGAGCCGCTGCAGCTGTGGCTCAAGGTAGAGTTCGCTGGCGCGTCTGAGGTTCGCGGATGTGGGATGACGCAGGGGATCGTAGTACTCCATGGCGAGCGTGTCGTAAGTCGCCAGCGAAGGGCGATGGGTTAGCAGGGTCATGCTCAGATTTCGGTGTAGATTGGCACAACCGGTCCGATGGCACGCATATCGCGGCACAGCACTTCAAGCTGGCCGGTGAGGCCTGCGTTGCTGGCCGCCTGCTCAAGTACCTCGGGTGTCAGATCCGGGTCGAAGGCCTCGGGGGACATAGCATCAATGTACAGGATGGCGATAGGAATCTGACTGGCGTTGCGCAGCAGTGCGCAGAGGAAGGACTGACGGCCTTTGCCAAGGTCGGCTGCTTCGCGGTGAGTCATCGCCCACTCGTCGATCAGATCGGCGCTGTTCGTAGAGACGTTTGGTTCAACCTGGCTAAGGTTGCGCCTCCAAGCTCGGCCGATGATGCCGACGCGCGTCGAGAATGCGCGGCCACGGCCGGAGCCGCTGGGGTAGTAGTCGATCAACTGGTAGAGGGCATCGTCGAAGAGAACGTCTGGAACGTGGAGGGTGACGCGGTAGCTGCGCTTGGCTTGATCGGTAAGGTGCTGTAGGACACTCGTCTGGACGACGTTCTCGAGAAGGCGTTCGACGTCATATCGTCGTGCGAGAGCGTCAAAGCGCGCGTTGATCGCCTGCCGGTAGCGGCTGAAGGTGTCGGTGATGGTCTCATGAGCCTGAGTTGCTCCTTCTGGCGAGAGCGCGATAGTGACACCACCGACTTGGATATTGGTCACCTTCGAAGCGAGGCGAGCGAGGAACGCCCGTGCGGTCGGGCTCAGGCCGATGGCAACTACGGCGAGTGCAATAACGAGAGGCCAAGCGAGTGCCTGGAGAGCGCCGACCCAGTCGGCGTAACCAATCATGCCCGTCTCCTGACCTCAGACCTTACGACGCGGCCAATCGTGGGGCGCTTCCGAGCTCATGCCCGGAAGGGCAGGCACGAAGTTGGGCATCGGTGTGGGAAGTGTAGGCCAAGGGGAAGTGTCGTTGCCAGTGCCCAGCCAAGCGGGCTTGTCGGTTCGAGGCGATCTCATCGGCGACGGCGAGTTGCAGCGAACTCCATGTGTGTCGCCAGCCGACGTACCCACCCAGCAGCAACTGCGGAGCACCGCTGCATGCGGAGCGCACGCGCGGAGCGGATCACCCATGCCGGTCCGGCAGCTCAGGCCCACCTCTGCGCCGCTCATGCCGACCCCCGCCCACGGCGGCAGCGTGGAGACGGTCTGTCCGGCCCTGGAGTGGCTGACCGAGCTGGCCTCTGAGGCAGCACCCCGATGAGCGGCGCAGTGCGGCGGCTGGCGACCCTCCCGGGAGGCAGCTCTCGACCCTCTTGGCGAGCGGCTCCTCACCCTTCTGCCACCGGGCCTCGACCTTCCTGCCTTCAGGCTGGCTGCTCGACCCTCCGCCCTTCGGGCCGGTAGGCGCCTTGACCTCGATGGTGGCCAATTGAAACCCCTTATCTCCTACCGCGCGACCCATCGCCCGGCAGGCGGCGGCACCCGGTACCGCGCTGCTCGTCACGCTCACTATGCACCCGATTCAGGCGAATCCGATCCCCCGACGGAGACGTCCCGCGGAGGTACGGTCCCGGCGGGTGGTAAAAGCCCAGCCTGCCTGGCCTCCCAAATGAGCTGTCGAGCCGCAGCTAGCCGGTTTATTCGCGCCCCGGTGTGGTGCGAGAGTTCGACGCGCGCCACCGCCGCCGCCTGGCGACGAGCAGGGGCGGCCTCACAGACGTCTCGGACCCGGCGCAGCTGGGCCAATTTCTCGGCGCCAAACCGCCTCGGGAGCTCGACCGGGGCTCCGGGCAAGAAGACGTCCTTCACATACCTGCGTATCAGATCACCGACCTGCACCTTGGGGATCCGGGTGATCTCGCCTCCGTCGCGCGGAGGGAGGAAGCGGACAGACCTGCAGACGCCAACAAGCTTCGGACCCGTCGGCCGCCTCTCTATCACGTATTGGATCTCAACGCGTAGGAGCGTCGCTGCCTCAATCTGGCGCCGGAATTCCGCGGCGTAGTACTCGCTCGCCAGCCCGTTTGGGACCCGGCCGGCCACCACCTCCGCGGGGGTGTCGAGGTACCGACACTGCAGCGGTATCGGCGGAGCCACCTCGACAAGCCCTTCACGGCCCGTGATGCTCCATAACAGCCGCCGGAACCGGTCGTCGGGGTCCTGCCGAAGCCAATCGGACCCGGTGGGGTCGACCCACCAGCGGCTAGCGTTAGTAGACTTAGTCCTCATTCTTCTAACTTCTACCCTAACACGAAGCTGGCATACTCCGTCCATGGGCGTTTCAATCGACGCCGATAGGCTTCGCCAGGAGATGGCCCGACGCGGTCTGGACGGCCAGCAACTCGCCACCCTTGCGCGAGTGACGCCGGCCACCATCAGCCACGCCCTCAACCGCCGGAGGCTAGGGCTCACCACCCTGAGGGCCATCGCCAGGGTTCTGGCAGCTACCGCGCCACTGGAAGGAGCCGAGTTTCTCGCGCCCACCGGGCAGGTATCGAGGAGGCCCGCTCAACGTTCGGGCGCCCCCGAGGTTGCAGCCTCGGAGGCGCGGGAGACGGCGCGTGGACACCGGTCCCCACGACCAGCATAGCCTCACCGCCAGGGTGCTCGACGCCCTCTCCTGCCGGCGGCCGGGGTGCCCTTGCGTCACCTCCGCGCGGCGCGGGTTCGGCGTGACCCACTGTCCGCTGCCCGACCATGGGCAGCGCCTCGGGGACCGACGGCCATCGCTCGCCGTCCGGCCCGGGGAGCAGGTGGCGCTCGTGATCTGCTTCGCCGGGTGCCAGCACGATGCGCTGGTGGCCACCCTCCGCGAGCGGCTGACGGGCGACGAGCTCGGGGCGTGGCGGAGTGTTCGCCCGACCCGGCTGAGCGTGACCCCGGCGCTGATCGACGACCTGTGGTTGGAGGCGTTGCCGAACCACCCGCGGCTTGTCACCTACCTCCGATTTCGCGGTCTCACCGGAGTCGTTCCGACCGCCCTGCGGCTGCATCCGCGGCTCCGCTACGGTGCGCCTCCCGAGGCGACGCGGTGGCTCCCGGCGATGGTCGCCCGCTTCCAGCGCCCGGACGGCGCGGTCACGGGCCTGCACCGTACCTACCTCGACCCTTCTGGCTCGGGCAAGGCGGAGGTGAGGTCGCCCAAGCGTTTCCTGGGGCGGGTTGCCGGGGGAGCAGTTCATCTCGGGGAGCCGAGCCACGGGCGACTTGCCGTCGCGGAGGGCATCGAGACGGGCCTCGCTGTCCAGGAAGCTCGCGGAGTCTCGGTCTGGGCTGCCGGCTCGGCTCGGGGCGTTGCCGCGCTGGGGCTGCCCTGCGACCTCACCCGGCTCGAGATCTGGGCGGACTCGGACCCGCCGGGGCTCGACGCGGCCGTCGACCTGGCGCGACGCGCCCGCCGGCTGGGGATCTCGGTTGAGGCCTTCGTCCCGCCAGAGGAGGGGGCGGCGTGAGCGCCGCGGGGCAGCGGGACTGGGCAGACCTCGGGGCTGAGGTCATCCGTGCCCAGTCCCCGGAGCCGGAGCCTGCCAAGTGGACGCGTTGCTCCGAGTTGCAGCCGTATCCCTTCGAGGCCCTGCCAGGCGCCCTACGCGATCTGGCGCGGGCAGCCGAGGCCGCGTTTGGGTACCCCGGCGAGCTGGTTGCCCTTCCGGGTCTTGCTGTGCTTGCCGCCGCGATCGGTGGCAGCTACGACCTGGAGGTGGTGCGTGGCTTCGTCGCCCCCGCAGTGCTCTTCACCGCGGTAATCGCGAGCCCGGGCGCGGGCAAGACACCGGCCCTCGACCTCGCGACCCGCCCGCTCGTCGAGTTGGAGGTCGCTTGGAGCGAGGCGTACGACAAGCACCAGGTGGCGAAGTGGTGCCGCGATCGCGCGGACGACGAGGCTACACCCCCGCCGTCGCGGGGTCGGCGTGGGGCTGGCTCCATCATCTTGCCCTTCGGCGACGACGAGGCGGCATCCCCGCCGTTGCGGCGTCGCTGTCGGGCGGCTGACATCACCTTCGAATCCCTGCGCCAGCCGCTGATGGAGAACGCGGGCACTGGCCTTGTCATCGAGGCCGCCGAGCTGACCGGACTGGTGAGTGGGCTTGATCAGTACAAACCGGCCGGCCGCGGCGCGGATGGCGCACGACTACTGACCCTATGGGACGGCCGCGCTCTTCAGTTCGACCGCCTCGACCAGCGAATCATCGTTGCACGTCCCCGGGTCTCGGTGACCGGCTCCATACAACCCGCCAAGCTCAAGCACCTACTCGGCCGAGGGGACGGCCTCGGGGCGCGCTTCCTCCTTGTCAACCGCACCGACGCCGGGCTTGCGACCCCTCGCTTTGACCACGGCCTCACCGACGACACCGAAGCCGGGTGGCGACAACTGGCACGCCGCCTCGTCGTGGAGCCGGACGATCCCCGGCCCCCACGGGTTGAGACTCGCCGCCTGACCCTCTCCGCGTCGGGCAAGAGGGCGATGGCCCGCGCGACTGAGACGTTCAGGAGCGCCTTCCAGGCGCCGGGGGTCTCACCGCTCGGTCAGGAAGTGATCGCCAAGGCCACGTCCCAGCTTGCGCGGCTCAGCCTCATCTTGCACGTCGCGGGTGGGGCGGGGGCCGAGGTGGGTGCGGAGCCTGTCGAGCGGGCGTACGCGCTGGTGAACCATGCGATCGCCGCCGCGCTCTCCGTTGACCCGGGCGAACCCTCCAGCGCCGCTGACCTGGCGACCGTCCGACTTGACGCGGGAGTCGACAAGCTTCGAGGGTGGGTTCAACGCCGTCCCGAGCATTACGCCGCCGCCAGCGACGTCCTCGCCAGTGGAGTGGCCGGCGTGAAGACCCAGGACGAGCGTGACCGCCTCCTCGACCGGTACGGGGAGCGGTTCCCGGGTTGCGTCCTCGAGGGTCGGCGCCCCGGGGTGATCACGGGTCGCTTCGGGACCACCGTGTACGCGCCAGGGTACGAGCCCGAGCCGAGTGCGTAGGTAGCCGACGTGTCCTTCTCTGGGTTTCCTGGTTTCCTGGCTCGGTGCTCCGTCCCGGAACTGGTGGTAAGGAGGTCCCAACATCACCCGAGCCATCTCACCGATCACGTTTCGCCTCCCTCGATCAATGCGCTTCACCACACCCAGGAAACCAGGAAACCCCGGAAAGGTCCTGGAGGTCACCTGCGCGCGAGCCGCTGTGGCTCTCGAACTACTGGCTGCATAGACGTGTCCACGGGTGAAACTGGCTCGGTAACCTCCAGCGAGATCGAAGTACCCAGCGGATGGCTGCGGTGTTTGCCGGCCCAAGATACGCATCCCCTTTGGGAAGGTGATCAGGGCTGGAGGATAGACGCCCTCAGGGGGGATGAGCACCTCCGGATAACTGATGACGCCCTCGTCGCACCTCTCCGCTGGTCTTGCGATGGACCAGAACTGGCGGGCCGGAGCGCGCCGGTGAGGTCGATGAGCTATCCCATGGCGAACCTGCAACCCCGGTGGGGCGGCCTGCTTCTCCGACCTGAGCCCGCCTGGAGCGGGCTCTGCCAGGCCGCCTGCGCGGGAGATCGGGACGGTTTCGAGGCCGCGCTCCGCGGCTTCCTGAGCGCTAAGCGTGGCGTTGCAATGGCGCTGCGGCTGGCGGTCATGTCCGCCGGGCATCACCACGCGTGCACCACGCGCGCGCGCGCGAGGGACACGCGCAGTAGGAGGTTGTGCAGGACATGGTAAACGACAGGGGTAAACGCAGTGGTCAACCACCGGGTGTACGGCATGGCGGGCACGGTGGCGTGCGCCGCACCCCGAGGGGGGAGCGGTGACGCGGGCGCCTCACAAGCCACCCAGCCGGGCACGTTATGAGGTAGCGAATCCGACGATCAGCGCGCGGATTCCCCGAGCCGCGCGCGACGAGTTGGTCAGCCTCTGTGCGGCAACTGGGCTGTCCAAGGCTCAGCTGATGCTGCAGGGACTTGGCATCGTCAAGGGGGATGTCGGCGAGGCACGGAAGCGCGGGTACCAGGACGGCATGAGGAAGGGACGCGTGGCCGGGTACGACGAGGGGTTCCAAGCAGGGTACGAGCGGGGCGCAGCCGAGAATCGCGTCACCTTCCGCTGCTCAGGGTGCAAGGAATCGATAGCGATACCGGCGGGAAGCCCCGCCGCTGAGGCTGCTGCGGACGCCTTGGAACGTAATGGGTGGGGCCACGATGAGTGCGTCCGATGACTGATAGGCGCCGCGGAGCCCTCAGCGAGGCCCCCCGGACAGGCAGTGGCACAGTGGGAAGGCAACCAGTTGAGGGTGGGGCTATGCGCGGGTCAGCACCCGGGGCAGGGGTCAGAATCAGCTCCGCTTCGTCCCCCTGTGGGCGCACGCGGCCGCTTGGAGTGGTGACACCCGCTGGCTGGCGGGCCTCTATCCGCTCGATGATCGAGCTTGAGTGAGTGCACCCAGCTGCCCCGGCCTCGACATGGGAAGGCGGGGGTGACCATGACGGGGGGGATTGCGGACAAGCTCTCGCGTGGTGGCGGGGAAATCGGGGCCAAAACAGGGTCAGAGGATGCAGCGTCAAGCCGGTCCTCGCCTCCGCAAGCCACAGCCGCACCCAGCCCGCTCGCCGTCGAGCTCCGCCTTCGGCGGGAGACACTCCACCTCTCCGTCCGCGCGGCTTCGCGTCGCACCGGGGTGAGCCACACGGTCATCTGCGATATCGAATCCGGTCGGCGGCTGCCCACAGTCCGCACATTCGAACGGCTCTGCCGTGGTCTTGGTCTCGATGCGCCCGTGGAGATGATGGTGCGGCCACCGGAGCCGGTGGAGGGCCTCGAGAGCCAGCTGGTCCGGCTGGCCGCCTGCCTCTGGGCGTGCGGAGGACGCGTCGCCCTGACCGACCTCGCCGGCGCGCTCGGCCTCCCCACGAGCGCGGTGCGCCACCAACTGCCCCAGGTGGCGTCTCGGCTGGCCGCCTGCGGGATGAGCCTCACCGAGGACAGCGTCGAGATCCGGCTCGGCGCACTGGCCACTGCGGAGCCCGCCCTGCGGGCACTGGGCAGGGTGATGACCGCGCAGCGCCACGCCGCGCTCTCCGCGGACGCGGTGGCCCTCCTCGGCTTCGTCGGCTGGCACCGGGAGGCCACCCGGCGCCAACTCGAGGAGCTCCGCGGCGCAGACTGCGAGACCCTGCTCGGTCGCCTGGTGGATGCCGGGCTGCTCGCGGCGGTTCGGGACAGCCAGGGGCGACGGGCCAACCGATACCGGCTCACCGTGCTGGCGCTGGAGGCCTTCGGGGTGGCGAGCCTCGAGGAGCTCGATGAGAAACTCCGGCCCTTCCTCGCCGGCGAGATCTCGGGTGCGAGGCCACCTGCTTCCTACGGCGAGCCGGCGACCAACCCGATGTAACGACGTGACGAGATAGCGACTGGCGAGCTCCCGGCGCGCCACGTCACGGTCTCTCTCGACGCCATCGGTCGCTGGGACGCCCATAGGGCCCCACGTCGCGACACTCACGCACGGAGATGGATTAGCCACGACGCATCCGGGGGGCTCACTGAGTTGGAGCTGCCCCCTGGACATCCCCGCCGCCCCACTGGTCGGAAAAGTGGAACGCTGGAGCCGCCGCTTTAGATGCACGATAATATGAACTTATCGTGCATCAAGGCCCACCTACCCCTCACCCTTCCGCCAGCCGTGCCGACGGTCTGGAGGGGCCGTCCGCGACGCCTCGGCCGCGCGCGGGCGCGCTCCGCGACCGGTTGGACGCCAGCCACCTGGCCACCCCCGAGAGCGCCGCCCGTCAGCTGGATGCGCTCCGCCAGAGGACCGCCGAGACCATCCGCAATTCCAAGAGCGAGGCCACCCTGCGCGCCTACCAGAGCGACTTCGCCGCCTTCCAGCTCTGGTGCCGGCGATTCGGGCTGTCCGCCCTGCCTGCCGCACCGGATACCGTCGCCCTCTACCTCACCGCCTGCAGCGAGGCGGGCGCCGCGACGTCGACCCTGCGCCGCCGACTGGTCGCCATCTCCCAGGCGCACCGGGCCGCCGGCCACCTCCCCTCCTCCACCCAGGCCGAGTCCGTGCGGCGGACCATGGCCGGCCTGGCCCGCACCCGCGGGTCGCGCCCTCGCCAGGTCACCCCGATCCGCCTGGCCACCCTCCGGGCCATGCTCGCGGCAACCCCCGAGGACGACCTGCTCGCGGTCCGCGACCGGGCGCTGCTGCTGCTCGGCTTCGCCTCCGGGATGCGGCGCAGCGAACTGAGCGCCCTGGACGTCTCCGACCTCCGCTTCGTCGAGCAGGGGGTCGACGTGCTCATCCGCCGCGGCAAAACCGATCCCGCCGGCGAGGGCCGCACCATCGGCATCACTCGCGGGCGGCATCCCGAGACCTGCCCGGTGCTGGCGCTGGAGCGCTGGCTCTTCCTCGCCGAAGCGGGCCGGGGGGATCCTCTCTTCCCCCGCACGCTGCCCGGCGGCCGCCCCTCCGCGAGGCAACCGCGACGCCACCCCGCCGGCCGGCTGGCTCCCGGGCGGCTCAGCCCCCAGGGGATCGCCCGGGTGATCCAGCGCGCCGCCCAGCGAGCCGGCCTCGACCCCACCGAGGTTGCCGGTCACTCCCTGCGGAGCGGCTTCGCCACCGAGGCGGCCGCCCAGGGCGCGCCGGAGCGGGCGATCATGCGCCAGACCGGCCACCGCAGCCTGGAGATGGTCCGCCGCTACATCCGCGAAGGGGATCGCTACCGGGACAACGCCTCTAGCTACCTGGGGCTGTAGCGGTGCCTGAGCGCCCAGTAGCGGCCTCCGGGGAAGGGTTCGGTCGGGAGAGATGCGATGGGTCAGTGGTACAGGGCGGGGCATCCTCTTGCCGTTGCCGTAAGCGGATGGCTGGGTCTGAACTCAGGAGCGCTGAGGAGGTGCCCGGAGCCGTCATGGAACAGTTACCCTCGCGGTCGAGACGCTGATGACCGTGAGCCTCGCCTCCCGCTCTGCCATCCCCAACCCGGGGGGCCTCGTCGTGGCCCGTGGACGCCACTGGCTGGTCACCGAGGTCCGCCACTCCAACCTCCCCCTCGACCCCCGAAGCCGCGACGGCACGGAGGGGGAGACCATCGTCAGCCTCTCTTCAGTTGAGGACGACGGGATCGGGGAGGAGATCTCCGTCCTTTGGGAGGTCGAACCCGGCCGGCGCATCCTCGAGGCCGGCACCCTCCCCGACCCGAGTCGGCGACGTTTCGACGACCCGGCCGCCATCGGGGCCTTCCTGGACGCGCTGCGCTGGGGAGCGGTCACCAACGCAGAGAGCCTGGTTCTTCAGGCCCCATTCCGAGCCGGGATCGCCATCGAGGACTACCAGCTCGAGCCGCTCATCCGCTCCCTGCGACTCCCCCGGGTCAACCTCCTCATCGCCGACGACGTCGGCCTCGGCAAGACGGTCGAGGCGGGTCTAGTCGTTCAGGAGCTCCTCCTCCGCCATCGCGCCCGTCGGATCATGGTGGTCTGCCCCGCCCCACTCACCACCAAGTGGCGGGACGAGATGGCAACTCGCTTCGGGCTCGACTTCCAGATCGTCGACACCGACGAGTTGCGCCAGGTCCGCCAGGAGCGGGGACTGCACGCCAATCCGTTCCGCGTCCACTTGCGCACGATCGTCAGCCTCTCCTGGTTGCGCGGCGGTCGCTGCCAGCGGCTAATCGAGGAGCTCCTCGCCGAGGGGGAGGGACTGAGCCACCGGCATCCCCTCGACCTGCTCATCGTGGACGAGGCGCACCACTGCGCCCCGCCCGGACGCGGGAGGTACGCGATCGACAGCCAGCAGACGCGGGCGGTGCACCGGATCGCCGACCGCGCCGAGCACCGAATGTTCCTCTCCGCTACTCCTCACAACGGCTACGAGGAGTCGTGGACCGCGCTTCTGGCGATGCTGGACCCGCAGCGTTTCGCCCGCGGCGTCGCGCCCAATGCGTCGGCGCTCCAGCAGGTGCTGATCCGCCGGCTGAAGAGCGAGCTCACCGACCCCGGCGGAGCCCCCCGCTACCCCGCGCGGGTCGTGGAGGAGATCACGGTCACCTACCCGAAACGCGAGCTCGAGGGACATCGGCTGCTCCGCGACTACACCGCGGCCCGCCACCAGCGGCTGGCGAAACGTGACGACAAGGCGGCTCGCTCGGCTGACCTCATCACGCTTCTCCTCAAGAAGCGGCTCTTCTCTAGCCCCTTCGCATTCGCGCGCACCCTGCGCCTTCACGCCCGGGCGATCACCGAGGCGAGCGAGGACCGCGACCTCTCCGGGAGCTGGACCGAAACGCAGCGCCGCGACCTGCTCTTCGGGGACTGGGCTGACGACGAGTCCTTCGAGGCAGCAGAGGAGGCTGCTGCGGGCACCGCGACCCGATCGGCAGGGCCGCCGGGTACTGGGGAGCGCGAGCTACTCACTACTCTCCTTCATTGGGCCGACGAGCACGCCGAGCGCAGCGACGCCAAGGCCCAGGCCCTCATCGCCTACCTGCGCGGGGTCTGCCGCGGCGGTGACCCCGATGGTGCCTGGAACGACGAGCGGGTCGCGATCTTCACTGAGTATCGGGACACCCAGAACTGGCTTCAGCGTCTGCTTGAGGCGCACGGGCTCGCTGAGGGTGGTCGCCTCGCCCTCCTCCACGGTGGCATGGATGAGGAGGAGCGCGAACGGACCAAGGACGATTTCCAGAAGCCACCCGATCGCCACCCGGTGCGCATCCTTCTCGCCACCGACACAGCGAGCGAGGGGATCGACCTCCAGCTCCACTGCCATCGCCTGGTCAACTACGACATCCCGTTCAACCCCAACCGCCTAGAGCAGCGCGCGGGACGCATAGACCGCTACGGCCAGCACCACCCTCCCGAGATTCGCCACTTCGTCGGATCGCACTGGCGCACGGCGGGGGCCGAGAGCCACGATGCCGACCTCGAGTTCCTGACCCGCGTTGCCCTGAAGGTCGCGACTATGCGCGAGGACCTGGGAAGCGTCAACCCGGTGCTCGCCCGCGCAGTGGAGGCGAGGATGCTCGGCGAGGACCTTGCCGGCTTCGATCCGGAGAAGGTTGTCCCCGTCGCCGCAGCGCGCGAGGCGCTCAAGGTCGAACGGGCACTGCGCCAGGACGCCAAGCGCCTTCGTGACAGCCTGAGCGAGTCGCAACGTGCGCTTCACTGCTCGCCGGCGGACATCGAGCGGGTGGTGCGGGTCGGGCTGGATCTCGGCCGCCAGCCCTCGCTCCAGGCGGAGACGGACGGGGTATCCGGTGCGGAGGTCTGGAGTGTCCCCCAGCTCACCGGCTCCTGGACACGCACCACGTCCGCGCTGGAGGATCGCGACTACGGGCGGCGCCGGATCAGCTTCGATCCCGAGGTGGCAGCATCGCGCCAGGACCTGGTCCTCGCCCATCTCAACCACCCCCTAGTGGCCATGGCTACCCGGCTGCTCCGCGCGGAGGTGTGGAGCGGCCAGCACCTCGCCCGCGTCGCGGCGCTGACGATCCCCGACGGGCGGCTCACCGATGCCGTACTCGCCGCGTACTGCCGCCTGGTGATCGTCGGAGCCGATGGCAACCGCCTCCACGAGGAGCTGTTCACGGCCGGTGGCTCCCTACGGGGCACCTCATTCACCCGACTTGGTGTTCAGGAGCTCGATTCGCTCCTCGACGCGGCCCTCGGGCCGGACGCCACACCGTCGGCAGCACCTCCTTCGATGCGTGACGAACTGGCGCGGATCTGGCCGCAGCTGATGCCACGGCTCACGGCTGCTATCGACGCGAGGGCCAAGGAGCGCGAGGGAAGCCTCGGACGGGCCCTGGAGAGGCGGCGGAGCGAGGACGAGGCGCGGACCAACCGCCTCCTCGACGACTTCGCAGCCTCCCTCTCGGCGGCGGTCGCCCGCCTGGGCGCGATCCGCCAGCTCACCTTCGCCGACCTCCGAGCGGACGAGGCGCCTGATGAGCGTGCCCAGCTTGAACAGGACGCCGCGGCCTGGCGCGAGCGACTCGACCGCATCCCGGAGGAGCGGGAGCGCGAGATGGCGGCAATCGCCCGCCGCTACGAGACGACGCCCGCCCTCGTCTTCACCGCCGCGGTGGTTCATCTCTCGCGCGGAGGGTCGTCGCGATGAGGGGTCGAGGGGTCACGACGACGCCTAGCCGACGCAGCCGAGCGGCATCTGGGGCGGACTGGCTCGACCTTATAGCTGTCGACGGCCCCTTCCTCGCAGCTCCAGTGGTCAAGGACGTCTGGTCGACGGGGCTTCCGGCGCTGGACCGCGACGCCGTGTCCCGGCTGCGCGACGCCAGCGAGCTCCTTGACGCCAGCCCCGGCAGCCGCGACGCCTTCCTCCGAGTTGTCCTCGCCGACTTCCTCGGCTGGGGAGACCACCTCGCCTTCGCCCGCGACCTGCCCGCGGGGCTGACCACCCCGATCCCGGAGCACGCTACCGAGGTCCGCCCCGACTTCGCGCTACTGCCAACCGACGGGGCGAAGCCCGCCCTCCTCGGCCTTATCACGGCCCCGGGCACCCGAGCCACGGCGCGAACCGCCACGAGCCGCTCGGCGTCCTCGGCCTGGACGGCGAGCCCAGCTGATCGCCTCGCCCACGCACTTCGCTCCCAGGAGGTCCCCCTCGGACTTGTCACCGACGGGACCGAATGGGCGCTGGTCTGCCTCCCCGGCGGGGCGGTGACCACCGTGGCCTGGACCCGCCACGTCTGGTTCGACGAGTCGGAGACGCTCCGGGCCTTCCACGCCCTCCTCTGCCGGCAGCGCTTCTTCGGGGTCGAGGAGGAGCGTGCCCTCCCCGCCCTCCTGCGGCTCAGCCTCGAGCGCCAGGAGGAGATTACTGAGCGCCTCAAGGAGCAGTCCCAGGCAGTGGTCGACATGCTGGTCGCCACCATCGGGCGGCTCGATAGCGAGCAGCGCGCACGTGAGCGTCAGGGGCTTCTGCCCAACTCCGTGAAGCCCAGCGACGTCTACGCGGCCGCGGTCACCATCCTCATGCGCCTGGTCTTCCTCCTCTACGCTGAGGAGCAGGGGCTTCTCCCGCTCGACGACCCCATCTACTCGGAGGCGTACGCCGCCTCGACCCTCGCAGCGGAGCTGCGCGCGCGGGCGACCGAGATGGGAGAGGATGCACTCGAAAGGTCATCGCAGGCCTGGCACCGCATCCTCGCTGCCAGCCGGGCGATCCACCGCGGAAGCCGCCACGAGGACCTCGGACTTCCCGCTTACGGTGGAAGCCTCTTCGATCCCGACCGCTTCCCCTGGCTGGAGGGACGTGCCTCGGCGGGCGATCCCATCGATGGCGCGACGCCGCTTGCGATCGACGACCGCACCCTCCTGCATTCCATGGAGGCCTTGCAGACGCTCCGGTTCGGCCGCGAGCGCCGGCGCATCTCCTTCCGGCAGCTCGACGTCGAGCAGATCGGCTACGTCTACGAGGGGTTGATCGGCGAAGACGCGATGCGCTCGGACGACTGGGTGCTCGGCGTCGCCAGCGACTCGCGTGGGGAGCGCGACGGCCCGGAGCTGGCGCTGCGTGAGATGGAGCTCAAGCTGGAGGAGGGACCGGAGGAGTTTGCCGGCTGGCTCGCGCCGCTCACCGACAGCTCGGCGGGCCGACGCAGCGAGGCATCCATCCTAAAGGCGATCCTCGCCGAGGCCGACGACAGCCTGTGGCGGGCGGTGCTCGAGGCCTGCGGCGGCGACGAGGCCGCCGCGCGGGCTATCCTCCCGTTCGGCCGGCTGCTCCGCCGCGACCCGCGCGAACTCCCGGTCGTGTACCCGCCGCTCAGCCTCTACCTGACCGAGAGCGACTACCGCGCGCACACCGGCACCGTGTACACCCCGCGAGCCCTCGCCGAGCGGGTGGTGGTCGGCGCCCTCGAACCACTTGTGTACGCGCCCGGGCCGCTCGACACCGAGGACCGCGCCGCCTGGCGCCTGCGCCCGCCCGACGAGATCCTCGCGCTCCGAGTCATCGACATTGCTGCGGGGAGCGGCGCCTTCCTGGTCGCCGCCACCCGCTATCTGGCAGCGCGGCTCATCGAGTCCCGTGCCTTGCACGAGGGTCTCCTCGTGGAGGTCACCGACCGAGCGGCCGCAGCCCAGGAGCTGGACGCGCGCCGCGCGATCGTCGACCACTGCATCTACGGGGTAGACATCAACCCCATGGCGGTTGAGATGTGCAAACTCTCGCTGTGGCTCGTAACCCTGGACCGCAGCCGCCCCTTTACCTTCCTGGACGACCGCATCGCGGTCGGTGACAGCCTGTTGGGCATCACCAGCGCAGACCAGCTGGTCAACCTCTCCATGACCTCACGCGCGGGCGAGGTTCGCAACGACCGCCTGCCGCTCTGGCCGGGTGACGTCGGCCGCCTCATCGGCGAAGCGGCGCAGCTCCGCCGGCAGATCACCGGGATCCCCATGATCGACGTGCGTTCCGCGGAGGACAAGGGCCGCCTCCTCGACCAGGCGCGGGAAGTGACGAGTTGGCTCGCCCGCATCGCCGACGCCCTTTCGGCGGCGAGTCTTCGCGGTGGCTCGGCGGGAAGCTACGACCTCGCGGTGCAGCTCGCCGAGGCGTACAGCAGGAGGGCGAGCACCGACACAGCCACGCTGGAGGAGCAGGTTTCATTCGTCCTGACTGACCGATCGCGGAGTGTCCGGCGACCCGCGCACTTTCCGCTCCTCTTCCCCGAGGTCTTCCAGGGCGACCACCCCGGGTTCGACGCCGTGATCGGTAACCCGCCGTACCTCGGAGGCGGTGATATCAGTGGCATACTTGGCGGAGAGTATCGCACCCACCTGCGGGATGCAGTAGCCTACGGTAAGAGGGCGAAGCGACCTGATCTCGTGGCATTCTTCTTCTTGCAGGCCGCTCGCATCGCTCATCCAAGCGCTATTCTGGGTCTGCTTGCGACGAACACAGTGGCTCAAGGAGATAGTCGCGAAATCGGTCTCGATCAGCTCCATGACCAAGGCTGGCGAATCTACAGTGCCGTCAAGAGCGAGCGCTGGCCAAGCCGAAGCGCCGTCGTGCATTTCGCAATCGTCTGCTTATCGGCGCCACAGCGGACTACCTCAGTGGTTAGTATGCTCGACGGCGAGCGAGTGCACTCCATCAGTCCAAGCTTAGCTCCAACGGGGCGGACTGATTGGCGGTCGAGAAGACTGCGGGCCAACGAGCACGCGGCGTTCGAGGGCAGCGTCTTGCATGGCATCGGTTTTACCGTTTCCCCACACGACGCCGAGACAATGATCGTGGACGATCCGCGCAATGCCGAGGTGCTTCGGCCATTCCTAGGTGGACAAGATCTTCTACAGTCTCCTCTCGGAATTGGCTCGCGATGGGTCATCGACTTTCAACTCAGATCTCAGGCGGAAGCCGCGACTTACCATGAACCCTGGGAATGGGTACAGAATAGGGTGAAGCCGGAGCGCAAAGAACTGGATCCGCAACGGTATCAGCGCATCATCGACTGTTGGTGGCAATACTGGGCACCGCGGTCAGAGCTGTACGAGCACATCAGCGGTCTTGAGCGGGTTCTGGTGATCGCTCAGACCAGTAAGACGCTAATGCCGCACCTCGTCTCCGCCCGTCAGGTGTTTCAGCAAACGCTCATCGTCTTTACGACCGATGACCCCGCCATGCTAGCCCTACTATCCAGCTCGCTTCATTACTGGTGGGCTATAGCACGCGCATCGACCCTGAAGGGGGACCTCCGCTATTCGAAGTCTGACGTATTTGAGACCTTCCCACTCCCGCCGATGACTGCCCCGCTCCGTTTCGTTGGTGATCAGCTCGAGCGCGGGCGGCGCGCCCTCATGCTCGACCGCGAACTCGGCCTCACTGCTACGTATAACCTCATGCACGATCCCCGGATCCGAGACCCGGAGGTCGAGAACCTCCGACAGATCCACGTCGCTGTCGATGAGGCGGCGTGTTCCTCATATGGCTGGGACGACCTTACCCTTGGGCACGGCCACCACGAGACCCGCCAGGGCGCGCGCTGGACGGTCGCCCCCGCGGTGCAGCGCGAGGTCTTGGACCGCCTCCTTGAGCTGAACCACGAGCGCTGGGCGGTGGAACAGAGATCCGGGACGGCTCGGAGGGGCAGCCGCAGTCACCGCATGACTTCTCCCAGCTCACCCCAGGGAGAGCTCTTCGTGGATGGCACGGTGTGACCCAGTCGGCCGGGCTCCCGCTCGACGCCGTTGATGGTGAACTGCCGCTTCAGCGTGCAACCATCGCTCAGCCTCCCTGGACATCCCGGCAGGTGCGCGACGAGTTGGCGCAGTACCTCTCCCGAGATCTCCTGGGACCGTGGCTCGGCCCCGACGAGGAGCTCCCGTATGGGTCCACACCCTCTGAGCGGTACATTGTCGGCGTCCTCTCCCCGGCCCGTACCCCTCTCGAGGCGGAGCTGATCGACGACACGCCAGCGGAGGACGGCACAGGGGAAAGCTCCGCGGACATCAATGCTGCCGCGGTGGCAGGCTCCATGATGCCGGCGTCCCTGGGCCTCTCCTTTAGCGTCAACTCCTTGGTCACCGGGCTGCGCGTCGAGGCCGCGTGGGGGCGGTACGAGGTCGCCCCTTCCTCACAGCAGCTCACCGACGCCGGCCGTCCTCGTCGCGTCTGGCGCCGATCGGAAGCCGGTGGTGGGGTCGACCTGGACCTGACCCGAGGAGAGGCGACGATCGTGCCTGACCCCAGTCATACCCACGTGCTGCTCCGCTCCCGGACGCGGCTCAGGGGACGCGTGCGGATCATCGACCTCGCCCTCGTCAACTTCCAGACCGAACCGGAGCACAACCGCGACGAGGCCCGCCTCTACCAGTCCCGGCTCACCGTCACCGCCCCCGACGGATCGTCGGCGGCCTTCCTTCCCCACAACGACCCCTCTCATCTGGGTGCCAGCGACACCGGCCCTTCGGCGGACGCCGAGCGCCGCGGCCTCGATCTCCTGTATCGCGCCTGCCGGGAGTTCGCGGTCGGCCGCAACGTCGCCGTCGACGCCGATCAGAGGCCGGGAGAACAGCGGGCCTGGCGCCTCACTACCACGTGGCTCCCGACCTTTGACATCGCTCAGACCGTGGCCCCCGACCCCTCGGAGTTCCCGGGCCTTGACCCCGCCATCCTCGACATGGACACCCTCGTCACGGGCCAACGATCCGCCGTGATCGCGGGGCTGCGCCCTCTCGTCGACGGTTACCAGGGCTGGCTTGACGCGCAGGAGGCGCAACTCGAGAGTGACCCGAACCTGGAAGGGCATGCCAACATCGCGAACCACCACATCCACCATGCCCGCCGGGCGGCGGCACGGATCGAGGCTGGGATCGACCTCCTCGCTCGCGATGACCGGGCCTGGGAGGCGTGGCGGTTCGCCAATCGGGCTATGGCGCTGCAGCGCGTCCATACCGAGATCGCGTCTCTCCGCCGCGAGCGTCCGGAGATCCCACTCGCGGAGGCGGAGCACGAGGTCGACGAGCCGCGCCGACATTCGTGGCGACCCTTCCAGCTCGCATTCGTCCTCCTCAACCTGCCGTCGCTCACCGACCCCACCCATCCCGACCGAGCCCAGGCCGCAGCCGAAGATGGTCCGGGAGTCGTCGACCTGCTCTTCTTCCCCACTGGCGGCGGCAAGACCGAGGCCTACCTAGGCCTCGTTGCCTACGCCGTCGCGATCCGTCGTCTTCACGGGGTGGTGGGCGAGGGCGACCAAGCCCGAGACGGCGGCGCCGGTATCGCGGCCATGATGCGCTACACCCTACGCCTCCTCACCGCGCAGCAATACCAGCGCGCCGCGACCCTCATGTGCGCGTGCGAGCAGCTCCGCCGCGAGGCGGCCCTTGCCGCGGAGGCGGACGGGTCTTCCAACCCGTGGGGGGATGTCCCCTTCCGGGTTGGCCTCTGGGTCGGGGCGCAGGTTGCCCCTAACTGGTACGAGGACGCCCGCCTAGCCGTGACTGCCCTCCGCCACCAATACGCCAACACGCCCACCAACAACCCCGTCCAGCTCCTGCGCTGCCCCTGGTGCGCCCGCGAGCTGCGGCCCGGACAGGACGTCGACTGCGACGACGACCGCCGCCGCACGCTCATTTGGTGCGGTGACCCTGACGGCACCTGTCCCTTCTCGCGCCGTCAGTCGGCGAGGTGGGGCGAGGGAATCCCGGCCGTCACCGTTGACGAGGAGATCTTCCGCCTCTGCCCCAGCCTGCTCATCGGAACCGTCGACAAGTTCGCCCAGCTTCCGTTGCGCGGGTACACAGGGCTCCTCTTCGGCCGCACTACCACCATCTGCGCTCGCCACGGGTACCAGCACGACGACCTCACCGGGCGCACCGAGTGCCGCGGGCGTCACCCCCGGCGCGGGCCGTGGCCGGCGACTCAACCCGAACGGTGCCTCCCATTGCGCCCCCCCGACCTCATTATCCAAGACGAACTGCACCTGATCTCCGGCGCGCTTGGCACGATGGTCGCCCTGTACGAGGCCGCCGTCGACCGGCTTTCCTCGTGGGTCGTCGGCGAACGGAGCGTACGCCCCAAGGTAGTCGCCTCCACCGCCACCGTAAGGAGGGCCAGCGAACAGGTCCACGCCATCTTCGACCGTGAGGTCGCGATCTTCCCGCCGCCCGTTCTCGATGCCGGCGAGACGTTCTTTTCGCGCCAGGTGGCAGTCGACGCGGCACATCCCGGGCGACGCTACGTGGGGGTCTGTCCCCATGGCCAGCGCCTCAAGCAGGTCCAGATCCGCGTCGCCCAGATCCTGCTCGCGGCAGCCCAACTCCTCTTCGATGAGCACGGAGAGGTAGCTGACCCCTACATGACACTCGTCGACTACTTCTCGTCGCGGACCGAGCTGGCCGGGATGCGTCGGCTCGTAGACGACGACATCGCCACCCGGCTACGCCAGCAGCACCGCCGCGGGCTCCGCAATCGGCCGGCGCCGGAGGTGCGTGAGCTAACCTCGCGCATCTCCAGTCAGGAGATCACCAGGGCTCTCGGGGCACTCGAGCTCAGCTTCGATCCCGGCATCGACTCGACGGCGGCCCGGGAGCAGAGGTTGGCGCTGCTGCGCAGGCGCCGCTCAGGAGGTACGGACCAACAGAGAGAGGTGCGAGCCGCCCTCGACACGCTCCCCCGGCACGCACCCGACGCCCTTCCCGTCGACATCGTGCTCTCGACGAGCATGCTCCAGGTTGGGGTCGACATCCCCCGCCTCGGCCTCATGGTGGTGACCGGTCAGCCGAAGTCGACCGCTGAGTACATCCAGGCGACGAGCCGGATCGGCCGCGACCCCTCGCGGCCCGGACTGGTCGTGACCATCGCCAACTGGGCTCGGCCCCGAGATCTGGCTCACTTCGAGACCTTCGGGCACTTCCACGCCACCGCCTACGCCCGGGTCGAGCCGCTCTCCGCCACCCCCTTCGCTGAGCGCGCCCTTGATCGCGGGCTGGTCGGCGTGCTCGTCTCCGCGATCCGTCACGCCCGCGCCGACATCGAGGTAGAGACCGGCGCCCACGGGGTAACCGCAGGCGACGCCGATGTCGCGGCGGCGATCGAATGGATCAGCGCTCGTGCCCATGACGTCACCTCCGATGTGGAGAGCGCCGAGGAGCTGCGCCGTCGCTGCCGCGAGCTCCTCGACGACTGGGACCGTCGACGGCGCGGGCTCGAAGCGGGCCATCTCACCTACTCGCGGAGCGCGGATGGCATGGTTCCCCTCCTCGAGACCGCGCCCGGCCGGTGGGAGCGCTGGTCGGTGCCGTGGTCGCTGCGTGACGTGGAGCCCGAGGTCAACCTTCTCATCGAGGTTGCGGCTGAAGAGGTCCGCGAGCGGCCAGCGTGGGTCCTTCCTCCCCCACCGGAGCCCGTCACCGACGGCGATGCCCAAGAGACTGACGAGCCCCTGATGGTGGACGAGATGGGAGTAATCGCGGCCCGCACCGTCGTGGAAGCCGGATGATGATCGGACCCGCGCCCGACCCGCGCCCCAACCGCAGAGTGGGAAGTCTCCGCCCCAACGCACTTCTCTACTCGGACGGTGTCGGCGCGATCGTCGATCTCCCCCACCTCACCGTCGTCATCAGGGGACTGGAGTACTGGGACCATCGCTACGCCGAGCTGCCGGAGCTGACCGAGCCACGTCTCCTACAGCGGGTCCGCCAGGTGCTCGGGCCTCAGGTTCGCCATCTCCGTCAGCCACCCTGGCGAGGCGCCGACGATCCGCACGACGTCGCCGAGGCAAACCGCGTGGGGATTCCGGTCGCCCCGTTCCCCCGCTGGATGCGCTGTACCCGCTGCAACCTTCTCGCCGGCCTCAGCGCTGACGGCGACCGCCCCTTCCGCCTCGATAACCGCAATCCGTACCGGCCCGACGAGGCGAGGTTCGTGCATTCGGAATGCCCGGGACTGCCCCCGGGAAATCGGAGCTCTAAGCCGCCGACCGCAATCCCGGCCCGGTTCGTCCTCGTCTGTGCCGCCGGCCACCTCGATGACTTCCCGTACCTTGAATACACCCACCAGGCGACGGTGTGCCCCGACGGCCCAGAGGGCAGGCTGCGGATGGAGGACCCGGGGTCGACGGTCGGTTCCATGGTCACCCTCCGCTGCAGCTGCGGAGCCCAGCGCACCATGCGAGACGCCCTGCGCCACCACCGCGTGCCGGAGCGTGGTGCTCTCCCCGGGTGTCGGGGTCGGCACCCTCACCTCGCCCTTTTCGAAGACGGGTGTCCGGAGACGGTGAGGACCATGGTCCTCGGGGCGTCGAACCAGTGGTTCGGTCTGGTGGAGAGCGCCCTTTACATCCCAAGCGCGGCCGGGGACCTGGCGACAGCGGTCGAGCATCGCTGGGCGCTCCTGCGCGGCGCGGCGGACCAGCTGGTCCTCCGCTACGCGCTGCAGACCCACCCTGAACTGCGCGAGCTGGGGCAAACGTTCCCCTTCGAGCTCATCCAGGCAGAGGTGGTCCGGCAGCGAGAGCGGGAGGATGAGGCGGTGCCCGCTGAGCCGGTCGACCTGCTCGCGCGCGAGTACGAGGTCCTTGTCGACCGGGGAGCGCGCCGCGACGATCCGGACTTCACCGCCCGCGAGGTGGCGGTTCCGGAGCGATGGGCCGGGCTTCTCGATCGCGTAGTCCAGATCGGCCGGCTCCGCGAGACCAGGGCTCTGGTCGGGTTCACTCGCGTCGAGGCCCCAGAGTGGGGGCGGATCGACGGGGCACGGCGAGCCCCGATCAGCCGTGGCGACACCAACTGGGTTCCAGCCGCCGTCACCCATGGAGAGGGCATCTTCCTCGTTCTGCGCCCCGACGTGGTCCGGAGGTGGGAAGCGCGAGCGGCCAAGAGTTGGCGTCTTCAGGCGCTGCGCGACGCTTACCCGCGATGGAGGGCAAATCGCGGCCTGGAGGGTGATCCCCATGAACGGTGGCCCGGGGATCGCTACCTCCTCCTTCACACCCTGGCTCACCTGCTGGTCCGTGAGATCGCCCTGGAGTGCGGCTACTCGGCGGCGAGCATCCGGGAGCGGATCTATGGGAAGAGCGACCCGGAGCGAGCCGGAATTCTCCTGTACACTGCCGCGACCGATAGCGAAGGGACCCTCGGAGGGCTGGTCCGGCTCGCCGAGCCTCACCGCCTCGCCCCCATCCTCGAGGCCGCCTTCCAGCACGCGCAGCGCTGCTCGTCCGATCCGCTTTGCGCTGAGCACGTGCCGCTGGCCACCGAGGACGCGCTCCACGCCGCCGCATGCCACGCTTGCCTCTTCGCCTCAGAGACTACTTGCGAGAACGGGAACCGGTTCCTCGACCGGGGCCTGGTGGTGTCGCTCGACCCGGATGGCGATGTGGCACTCGAGGCGCTGCTCGGGTCACCGGCCGGCTGACCAATGGAGAAGCGCACAATCGTGAGCCCGGTAGCACCTCCCTCACGAGCAGTAGGCGATCCGTGGACACGGTGACCGAGTGGCCACCGCGCCAGCTACTGGAAGCCGCGGTCCTTGCGGCCCGGAGCCTCCCTCCAGCTCAGGCAGAGCGACTCGGCCGTGCCCTCGACGAGGCGAGGTCCCCCGACGAAGCGGTGTCGATCGCGGCGCTCATCCCGACGGCGCCGTTCGCTGCGGCGGTCGATCAGCTACTCGCAAGCTGGCGCTCATGTCCTGAGGTAACTGGGCTGACTGTCGGTACCGCGGTGGCGGCAGCAGCCCACGCCCACGCCTCCGCCCGCCGTTCGAGCGAGGTCGAGCTGGTAGTGAGCGGCCCGAGCAGTGGCGCCCTCCACGCCCGACGCACCGAGCAGGTCCTACTTCAGCTCATCAGCGAGGCACACGAAGAGGTGCTGCTGGTCACCTTCGCCCTCCAGATGTATGAGGAGCTTCGCGAGGCCTTGGTCGAAGCATCGGGCCGCGGGGTCCACGTCGTCGTCCTCGCCGAGGACCCCGCTGACAACCCGGGCTTCCGTGGTGATCCGGGTCGAGTGCTTCGCGGCCTGCCGGTCGAACAACTGCATTGGCCGTCCCACGAACGGTCGCCGAGTGGCGGCTCCCTCCACGCCAAGCTCGTCCTGGTGGACGGGAGCACGGCGTTCATCACCAGCGCCAACCTCACTGAGCGAGGATCGGCTCGCAACTTGGAGGTTGGTGTCCTACTTCGCGGGACCGACATCGCGCTGGGTCTAAGGGCACATATCGACGACCTTCTTCGCTTGGGGACGCTCAGGCGAGCCATGGGAGCAGCTTGAACCCCCAGCCCGTTTCAGGAACGGAAGGCCGGGACTGACCGCCCCCCGGGTTGGATGCAACGATCGCGGGGGAGCGGAACAACTCCTGGAGTTTGCTGCTCGGGTGCCACGCTCAACACGGCCGGCGGTCCTGATCTCAAGCTCCCACCCGTCACGCAACGGCAGTACCAGCCCCCCCGCCAAACGGGCGGGCGACGGTGTAGGCTTTCGCCAGGCTGCCTACCAATCCACGCCGTGAACTCTCTCGCACGATGCTGTATACCAGCCCGCCGGCATCTCCGGCCCCGGCTAAACGGCCACTTGACCTCATCCCGCTTCCCTCCCGCAGGCGCATGAAAAGTATCGAAGGGCGCGAAAGCGCCGAGACGCTCCGGAGGGCCGTCTCCCCCACCCTCTTGCCTGACCCACCACCCCCACCCCTGCCATCGAAGAGCCGTGGCCGCGACCACGCCGCCCTCCCATGACCCTCGCACCGACTCACAACAGGAAAGCCGACGCGAACCCTACGAAGGCCTTCTTCGTTCGCATGGTCACCCGCGACATCTCACTGCAGGATTGTATCCTCGACCTCATCGACAATAGCGTCGACAGCGCGTGGCGACGCCAAGGTAGCAGCCGCCCTAGTCTCGACGCGTCGGCCGACCTCTCTCCGTATCACATCGTGGTCACGGCAACCCCTACGAGATTCGACATTAAGGACAACTGTGGAGGCATCACCCTGGACGACGCCGCGGACTACGCCTTCACCTTCGGCCGGAAGGAGACCGATAAGCCCGAGCGCTACGCCATCGGCGTCTATGGCATTGGTATGAAGCGCGCCGTCTTCAAGATGGGCGCTGACGTCATGATCCGCAGCACCTACACGCCTCCCAACCATCCTCGAGAACTCTTTCCGCGTCCCGATCGACGTTCCCTCGTGGTTGGCCGATACACGCCGTGACTGGGACTTCGACCTTGAGCCTGATCGCCCTCTTCCTCAGGACGGCGTCGTGATCACGGTCCAACAGCTGCACCCCGAGACATCCACGGCGTTCGGAAACCCGGCTTTCGTCCTCGGGCTTCGTCGCACTATCGCCCGCGACTACGCCCTCTACCTTAGGCAGGGACTCCGCATTACCGTCAACGACCGCCCGCTCCCCTCCTGGCAACTTGACTTCCGTCACAGTCAAGACTTTGTCCCCATTCGGAAGACGTACTCCGACGCGTCACAGGGGACGCCCGTCGACGTCGAAGTGCTTGCAGGCATGGTGTCACCACCCCCTGACGACGTCGGACCGGACGAAGCCATCCGCTCCGAGGACCGCTCCGGCTGGTACGTCGCGTGCAACGGTCGCATCGTTGTCGCAGCCGACCGTACCGAGCTCTCCGGCTGGGGCACCGACGACTGGCCGAGATGGCATCCCCAGTACGCCGGCTTCATCGGGCTCGTCCTCTTCTCAGCAGACGATCCAACTCTGCTGCCCCTGACGACCACGAAGAGGAGCGTCGACGCCTCCACCGACCTATTCCTACACGCCCGTCAGCATATGCGTGATGCCTCCCGAGCCTGGATTGATTACACAAACGCGCGCAAGCAAGCCCTCCCGGAGGCCAAGGCCAAGGAGAACGAGGCTCAGCCGCGCTCGATCTTCGATATCCCTGAGCAAGCCACGCTCGTTCTTCCGACACTGAGCACCACCCCGAAGGTACGTGTGGCACACATCAACTACTCGATGCCACTGCGTCGCGTCCATAAACTCGCCGAGTCCCCTCGGCGATGTCAACCTCACCTACCGGGACGTTGGTATCCAGTCCTTTGACTACACATATCATGAACTCGTGGGCGGGGACTGACCGTGCCGTCCTTCAACGTCGTCAACTTCAGCCTCAGACCCAACAAGGCCATCCAGCGGAGCTTAGTCTTCGATGGTCTCCGCCGTCTTCAAGGCGTGCTCGACCTGAATAGGTGGGCCTATGTAGGCTTTGGATCCATCTGGTTCACTGACTTCAGCCTGGCTCACCGACTCCTCCGTGTTCGCGACATGGTTTCGATCGAAGAGGACGATATCGGAGCACGACGCGCTCAGTTCAATCGGCCATACCGGACCGTCCGCGTCGAAACGGGTTCCTCACGTGACGTGCTTCCCCGCCTGTGTGCTGATCCACAGATGTCCCTGAGGCCATGGCTCGTGTGGTTGGACTACGACGACGATGTATCCGAGGATAAGCTCGACGACGTACGCCTCGTCATCGAACGCGCCCCGCCCAATAGCGTCGTCCTCGTCACGGTCAGGGCGGCCGAACGTCGGATTGCAGATAGGCCGGCACAGCGGCCTCAGCGCTTGAGAACCCTCTTCGGCTCCGTCGTCCCAGATGACCTAACCCTCGATGACTGTCAGGGGATCGAGCCGACGCAGCGGCTCCTTGCCGACCTGCTTCTCGACTACATGGTGGCGTGCGCCGCCAACGCTGGCCAGCCCGCCGGACTGGTAAAGGCGTTCCGGGTCCTTTACCGCGACAGCACGCCGATGATCACCGTCGGGGGAGTACTACCCGCACGAGCCGCGCGCCCCGCTGTCGAGGCGGACGTTGCTGGCCATGACTGGCCAAGCATGCCCCAGATTCCGGTTGCGGCTCCGCTCCTCACACTTCGCGAGGTTAGCGCCCTTCAGGCAGAGCTTCCGCGATCCCGCCGCCTCTCACGGGCCTCTGTACGGCGGCTGGGCTTTGATCTCGAGGACGATCAGATCAGAGCCTTCGAGACCTACTACTTGTATTACCCCACGTTCGCCCAGATCAACGCATAGCTCCCATGGCGCTACTAATAGACCTCTTCTGTGGGTGCGGCGGTCTCTCACTCGGATCCGCCCAGGCGGGACTTCCGCCGCGTTTGGCAGTCGATATGGACCGCGTACTGACTTCCACGTTCTCCTGCAATCACCCGTCGACCGAACTTTGGATTGCCGATGTCGCAAGACTCGTCGGCGCGGACATTGAGGCCAAAGCCGGCGGACCAGTCCTGGGGGTCTTGGGTGGACCACCCTGTCAAGCGTTCAGCGAGATAGGGCAACGGAGGGAAGACGATCCCCGTCGGTCGTTGCTTGGTCACTTCTTCCGGCTCGTGTCGGAGTTAGCCCCCGCGTTCTTCGTCATGGAGAACGTGAAGGGACTGGGTTACGCGGGCTCGCGGCGCTTCCTCGAGGAAGGCCTCAATCTGCTCCCGGGAACGTATGACGTGCTAGGGCCGATCATCCTTGACGCGGCTGATTTCGGGGCGGCCACCACACGCCCGCGTCTCTTCGTGTTTGGCTTCCAGCGCAGCCGTTGTACGCCGCTTCGAATGGCGGATCTCATTGCCGCGAAGAGCTCCGCCGCCACCGTTCAGGCAGCCGTTTCTGATCTCCAGAGGGCGCGCTTCGTTGGCATGGCCGATGGCTTCGACGAGTGGAAGATCGCCAGCCCCGGTCGCCCATCGCGATACGCGTCTCGGTTGCGCTCACCGACAGGCCTGTTCACCGGTCACGCACGGACCGAGCACTCGAAAGCGGTACGTAGGCGATTCGGTTCCGTGCCACCGGGAGGCCGGGACGCCGTAGGTCGGCACGCCCGCTTGTCATGGGATGGCCAATGCCCGACCCTCTGCGCTGGTACCGGTGCCGACCACGGTAAGCACCAGTCTGTACGGCCAATTCATCCCGATGAGGACCGTGTCATCACTGTCCGCGAGGCGGCACGCTTGCAGGGCTTCCCCGACTCCTTCCGGTTTCATCCAACGCGCTGGCATAGTTTTCGGATGATCGGCAATAGCGTGTCGCCGGTTATGGCTCGGGTAATAATGGAGCTCATCGGCGGACGCGTCGATGATCTGGCCGGAGTTAGCCAATCTACCCCCACCGCGGTGGATCCGAGCCGGCGGGCAGCATGATGGATGCCCTCCCGCAGAGCGTGCGAGCCCTAGGCCGACGTGGGTTGGGCGATCTCAAGACACAGCGTGGGCCCGTGCCCTCGTCGCCCAAGGCTAGCGCACGGCTCAGGCGCCAACCCTCGTGGGATACGCTCGTCGAACTCGCCTTTCGATCCGCTGTGTACCGCCGCGGCTTCCGGTATCGCGTCCACCGACGCCCTCTCGCGGACTTCCGGCGTCAGGCAGACTTGGTCTTCCCCGGCACTAGGGTTGCCGTCTTTGTCGATGGTTGCTTCTGGCATGGATGTCCCGCTCATATTGGGTGGCCGAAATCGAATGCCGACTGGTGGCGGGTTAAGATCGCGCGGACTCGGGAACGCGATGCCGACACCGACGCCCGGCTTCGCGAAGCGGGATGGACCCCGTTTCGTGTCTGGGAGCACGATGATCCCGAAGCGGCCGCAGATCAACTCGCCGCTCTCTTGCTAGAGCGGCGACGGCTGCACGCCGACCATATCCCCACGCCCCAACAAACTCGCTGAGCTCGTGCAGCGGCTGCGTGAACTTCACGATCCCCGCCTGCCGCCCTGCGCAAGCGTGTAAGAAGCCGCCGGCCAATGCGTAGCGCCCACGCCGTTGTTGGGCGCCATCGCAGCCATGCCTCGCGAGCCGATGATCAAGAACGAGGCGGAGCAGCGGGTGGAGCGGCGATCCCCCGTGGCGACCCGCGCTGCGCAGCGAGGGTTCCACGCCTAGCGAGGTCGGATCTGTTCCCACGTGTACGGCACGTGGTCCACCGCGGGAGGCACCGCGTCAGGGCCGCCGCGCGATTCCTCACCGCGACCCCTCCGAGCCCCAACGCTAGCTCTTACCTCCGGCTCCGCCGCGCGTCGCCCAAGGGGTAGGGTCAGAGACGACACCTTCGCGTCCTGGTGCCTGCCCCTGGCCCGCCGGGCCCAGATACAGGGACCCAAGAAGTCCAGATACAGGTTGTGACTCACCGAAAGTTGCACCGGCTCCACCCTTCCAAAGCTGAACTTGTCCAGAAGGTCTGGCACCGCATCGCTGAAGCAAACCAGGCGGCAGGCTGAAGGGGTCGACGAGCCCGAGATGCGTTCTCCACGGAGAGATGTAGTGCGGTTCGGCCCGCCCTGTCGGCTGCGGCACGTCCCCGAATGCGACATCTACAACTCGGATGCTGCCGGAGGGCATAGGGGTTCAGGGCGAAGCCGAGCCGGACCTTCTCCCGGCCTAGGTTCGCGGCCAATTTCGGCATTGCAGTGATCACCCTACCTGGGGACTGATCTCGCGCACCTCGAGCGAGCTTACCAGCGTCAACACCGGCCAAAGGTGTGGCCCTAAGTCTTGCCGCCCCAACAGGACCCCTCACTCCTCTGCCCGTAGCAGCGCCATCATCGCCTGCGCCGTGTCGGCCGGCACCAGATGCGAGTAGGTGCCCGAGATCATGGTCAGGTCGGCGTGGCCGAGGATCTGCTGGAGGGCGACCGCGTTCATGCCGCGGCGCAGCGCAAAGGTCGCGAACGCGTGGCGGAACGCGTGGGGGTTGGTCGGGCGGTCGGTGACCCCCGCCCGGCGGGCAAGGGCGCCCACCATCGTCTGGACACTCCGCGGGTCGAGCGGCTCGTACTGACCGGTCATCCGGCTGCGGCGCAGGGTGACGAAGACGCGGTCGGTGGCGGCGTCTTCGGGCCGGGTGTGGTTGATGAAGCGGCGCAGGCGGCTGAACAGCGCCGGAGTGAGGGCCACGAGCCGCTCGCGCGACCCCTTGCCCACGACCTTCAGGAACCGAAGACGCCCCTGCTCGACTAGGTCGCCAGTGGTGAGCCCGAGGAGCTCCCCGAGCCGGACTCCCGTATCCGCGAGCACCCGTACGACCAGCTTGTCCCGCTCGTTGGTGGCGGCGTTCTCCATGGCCCGAATCTGCTCGCGGGTGAGGGTGATCAGGACCCGGCGGGGCACCTTGATGGGCTGAGGTTTGGCCGCTGTGGTCAGCTCCCCCTCCTTACGGCACCAGCTGAGGTAGTGGCCGATGGCCCGGAGGTAGGTGGCGACGGAGTGGCGGCTCAGGGCTCCCCGGGCACCGCCCTCATCGAGGAGATGGGTGCTTAGCCGATCGAGCACCCGCTGGGTGATCTCGTCCGGCGCCGTGATCCCCTGCTCGATCAGGAACGGCAGGAGGATTCGCCGGAGGACGCCCTCGTAGTGGTCGAGGGTGCGTGGCGAGAGCCCCCGCGCCCCGACGCTGGCCAGGTAGTCGCCCACCGAGCGCTCCAGGGCGGTCGGTGCCGGCGGCGCGACGACGGCGAGCTTTCGGGGCATGGGTTACCTCGCTTGCCTGTGGAAACCTACCATAGCGCTTTCTGGAGGATTACGCAATAGTGATTCGCTTACTACGTGCAGAGACATGCCTCGTCACATCGCCTATCAAACCGCGTTCAAAGGGGCTTTACCAATACGATTTACGTCGCTTGCTTCCCCGCGGATACGGTAAATCTACCTGCGCTTTTCTCGGGATCCACTTCGGGGCCCGGCTTGGCCCAGACAACACCGAAGCAAGTGCACCAGGTGAATTCAAAACCGACGGCCAGATGACCTGCTGGTCGGGGCGCCCAGACTCGAACTGGGGACCTCTTGCTCCCAAAGCAAGCGCGCTACCGGCTGCGCCACGCCCCGATGCCCTAGAGAATAGGGCACCCACCAGGGGGGCGCGGGGCCCCCGGGTCGCGGCGGTCCGAGGTCACGGCTTGTTGCGGCTGGCTCGACCGAGCTCAGAGGCGTCGAAGGGGGTCAGCTCCTCCGCGAGCGGCGTCCCCTCGGGGACACGCTCCGCCCAGTCGAACTTGCCGTGGTCGAAGACGGCCACGATCTCCTCGCCAGGCTGTCCATCCGAACGCGGGCGGGTGATCGTCAGCCCGTGAGGAGAGAGGGAGAAGTTGGTCGCCGCATACTCGCGGTTGAGGCCGTTGTGGACGTGGACACGGACGACGTCAGCCATGGGAACTCCTCAGAGCAGCGTTGCGCCAGGCGTGTGCCGTGGAGCCGCACCGCCCAGCATGAGGCCCCACGCTCCTGACGGCAAACTCGGCCGACTCCGAACTGGGTAACGCCGCGTCCGCGCCGACCACCCCCACCGCGCCCACCGAACACTCCACCGGCCGGCTTGACCCCGTCCCAACCCGTCAGACTCCGGAGCGGATGGACATCCTCGACGCCCTGATCGTGCTCCTGATCCTGGCCCTCTCCTTCTCCGGGTACCGCCGCGGCTTCACCTGGGGCGGGCTGGCCATGATCGGGCTGGTCGTGGGCGCCCTGGTCGGTGCCCTGATCGCCCCTCCCCTCACCCGGTTCTTCTCGCCCCATCCCGGGAGCGCCGACGAGCCGCTGATCGCCGCCGGCATCTTCATCGCGGCCATCCTGGTCATCGAGGGGCTGGGCAGCACCCTGGGGTACCGGGCCCGGGTGCACACTCTCAAGACCCGGCTGGCCACCTGGGACTCGGTGGCGGGCAGCATCTCGAGCTGTCTGGGCGTCCTATTCGTCGCCTGGTTCCTCGGCTACACCTTCGCCAACAGCTCGTTGAGCGTGGTCAACACCCAGATCAACGGCTCGGCGATCGAGCGGGCCCTGCTCACCATCGCCCCCCAGCCCCCCGCCTTCCTCGCCAAGGTGCAGGAGTTCCTCCAGAACAGCGACCTCCCCAACCCCTTCAGCGGGCTGATGCCGTCGCTGCCTGTCGAGCCCCTGCCGGCCAGCACCGACACCGCCGGGGTCCGGGCCGCCGAGGCGGACGTCTCCCGGGTGATCGCGTACGGCTGCGGGGGCCCGGGCGGTGCGGTGGCCGGCTCGGCGTGGCCGGTGGGCGACGACCTGATGCTGACCAACGCCCACGTGGTCGCCGGCTCGTACAGCCAGACCGTGCAGCCCCCCGGGCGGCAGCCGCTCTCCGCCCAGGTCGTGCTCTTCGACCCCAACGTCGACGTCGCCATCCTGGAGGTCCCCGGGCTCGGGATGTCCCCGCTCCCGATCGCCAGCGCCTACCCCGCGGCGGGGACCCAGGCGGCGGTGATCGGCTACCCGCAGGGCGGGTCCGAGGCGACGGTCGCGGCGGCCGTGCGCGGCACCGAGGACGCCTCCACCTGGAACATCTACTACTCCGGCTACCTCACCCGCGAGACGGTGGTGGTCTCGGCCGACGTCATCCCCGGGGACTCGGGGGGCCCGCTGGTCGACCTCGACGGCCAGGTCATCGGGGTCACCTTCGCGATGAGCACGACCACCTCCGACGAGGGGTACGCGCTGGCGACCTCGGACATCAGCTCCGACGTCCGGGCCGCTCAGGGGCGCACCGTCGCGGTGGGCGACGGCGCCTGCGTGGACGGCTGACCGTGGCCGACGGCGACCGAGAGCGTCCCCAGCCACCGGAGGGAGGTGGCACCGTCGAGCGTCAGGAGACCTGGGACGAGAGGTACGCGGCGGTCGAGCGGCTCTTCACGACCGAGCCCGACCCCGCCCTGGTGGAGCTGGCCACCCCGCTCCAGCCGGGGCGGGCGGTGGATCTGGGCGCCGGCGAGGGACGCAACAGCCTCTGGCTGGCCCGCCAAGGATGGGACGTCACCGCCGTCGACGGCTCCTCGGTCGCCCTGGAGAGGGTGCGTGCCGGAGCGGCCGTGGAGGGGCTGCGCGTCGCCGCCGTCCACTCCGACATCGGGGCGTTCCTCAGCCGGGGCGACCCGTACGAACTGGTGCTGATCGCCAACATCCATCCGGCGCCCGAGCAGCGGGCGGCGATGCTCCGTGACGCCGCCCGCGCCGTCGCCCCCGGCGGTCACCTCCTCCTGGTCGGGCACCATCTCAACTCGCTGGGATGCCCGGGTCCCTCCGACCCCGAACTCCTCTACACCGAGGAGGTGCTGCGGCACGCGCTCCCCGGCCTGCGCACCCTGCTCCTGGAACGCCGCGAGCGCAGCCAGGGCTCGGACACCGGCGAGCCCCGCATCGACGTCGTGCTCTGGGCGGAGGCCCCGGAGGGCTGAGCTCAGTGGCGCCGGCCCACCACCCACGCGGCCGCCGCGCAGCCGGCCAGGGTCCACGCGCCCAGCACGATGAACGAGACCCCCACGTCGGTCGCGAGCCCGTTGGCGAGGCCGGCCCGCATCACCTGGGCCATGCTCTCGAAGGGGAGCACCCGGTGGACGTCGAAGAGCCAGCCGGGGAGCTGCGACGCCGGGTAGACGATCGGCGAGAAGAGCAGCACCACGAAGATGAGCGCGTTGACGATGACGTTGGTCACCAGTGGGTTCGGGATGGCGAGGGCCAGGGCGTATCCGACGGTGACCGACATCAGGGCGCAGAGCAGCACGGCGGGGAGCAGGATCGGAGAGAGCGAGAGATGCACCCCGTAGCGCCAGGTCGCCACCAGCAGGGCCAGCACCGTGCCCGGCAGCGCCATCACGGTGTAGAGGGTGAATGTCGAGAGCATCTGTGCGCTCCGCCGCGTCGGCAGCGACCAGACGTAGTCGAAGGTCCCCTGCAGCTTGTCCTGCATCACCCCGTTGGGCACCATCACCAAGCCCAGCGGTATCAGGGCCAGCGTGGGCGCCCCGGTCGCGATGTAGAGGGCCCGCTCCGGGGTTATCGACGGGTAGAAGAAGCCGTACATCAGCACCATCCCGGCCCCCATCAGGGTTTGGATCACCACCATCATGCCGACCCACGGGCGCAGCCGCCCCCAGTCGTAACGGAGCATGGCGCGGAAGCTGCCCAGCCAGTACGGGAACCCGGAGCGCAGCTCGCCGCGCGGCCGGAGGGGCTGGGTGAGCCTCGCCGAGGTCACCAGTCCGGTCACGGCCGCCGCCCCAGCGACCAGCCGGCGAGTGCCGCCGCGACGACTGCCCAGACCCCGATCACCGCGTAAGCCGTGGGCACCGCCGGGTCCGCCGATGAGGTGAGCGCGGCGCGCATCACCACCGCCATGTGGCGAAAGGGAAACCACCAGTTGAGGTCGGCAAGCCAGCCCGGCATCTGCTGGATCGGGTAGAGGATCGGGGCAAAGCCGAAGATGATGAAGACCAGCATCTGGGAGATCAGCTGGGTGACCATCGGATTGCCGACGGCGTGGCCGAGGGCGTAGCCCAGCATGGTGCCGGTGAGGCAGGTGAGCAGGACGGCGGGGACGATCATCAGCGAGATGTGGAGGGGCAGGTCGTAGCGGAGCTGGGCCACGACCAGCGAGACGATCACCGCCGGGATGCCGCTGATGAGGCACACGGTGTACCAGGCGGCGGCGGTGACCGCGCGGCTGATCGGCAGGGTCCGCAGATAGTCGTAGCTGCCGGCGGTGCGCTGGCTGGCCACCAGCTGGGGGCCAAAGACGAGCCCCACCATGACCAGGTTGATGACCGGCACGCCGGTCGAGACGAAGAGCGCGGCGCTCGTCGGTATGCGGCTGAAGAAGAGCGAGATGCCGAGCACGAAACCGACGCCGGAAAGGGCCTGCACCGAGCCGAGCAGCACGAGCCACATCCGCAGGCCGGCGAGGTGCCAGCGGACCATCGAGCCGTAGTCGCGGAGCGACCGCCGTACGCCACCCTGGACGGTGCCGAAGGGAAGGATCAGGCCCGCGACGTCACTCGTCGCCATGGAGACCGTCGACCGGGATGTCGGAGGTCAGCCGGATGTAGGCATCCTCGAGGGTGCTGGCCCCGAGCGCGTACTCCTCGGCGACACCGGAGTCGATGAGGCCGGCGGCCCAGGTGATGCCGGAGGGCGCGTCGCTCTCGGCGATGGTGGTGACCAGGTTGTTGCCGACGCGGACCGGCGGGCCCGCCCACCCCGGCTGCGCGGGCGTCTCCGCTCCCGGCACCAGCATCACCTGCAGGCGCAGCTGAGCCCGGTCCGCCTCCTTGAGGGAGGACGGCGTTCCCTCCGCCACGAGGCGGCCGCTCGCGATCAGAGCCAGCCGGTCGACGGCCTTCTCCGCCTCGAGGACGTTGTGGGTGACCAGGAGCACCGAGCAGCCGTGCGCCCCGAGGGCCCGGATCTCGTTCCAGAGCAGCCGGCGGCGCAGGGGGTCGACGTCATTGGTCGGCTCGTCGAGGATGACCAGGTGGCCGGGGGAGATGGTCGCCATGCAGAAGCCCACCAGCCGCTTGACGCCACCCGAGAGACGGGCGCCCAGGGTCCTGCTCCACTCGCCGAGCTCGAGCGCCTCGATGAGCTCGTCGGTCCGGCGGCGGACCCGGCCGATCTCGGCGCCGCGGATCCGGCCGGCCAGCTCGATGGCCTCGCGCAGGCGGAAGGAGTTGATCGGCATCTGCGCCTGGGGCAGGTAGGAGCAGAGCTGGCGGGCGGCGTCGGGGTTCTCGACCAAGTCCCAGCGGCCGAGGGTGATCCGCCCCGAGGTCGGCTTGAGCAGGCCGATGGTCTGCTTGACGAGCGTCGACTTGCCCGCGCCGTTGGGACCGAGCAGCCCGTACACCTCACCGGGCTCTACCTGCAGCGTGATGCCGTCGTTGGCGGCCACCGTGCCGAAGTGCTTCACCAGGTGGTCGACGTGGAAGGTCCACTCGTCAGGGGCGGTGCTCACGGCGCGGCGATTATCCGCTGAGCGGTTGGCGGGGTGCGGCGGCTCGCCATCGGCGGGCAGACGGGCGGCGCGGCCGGGACGGCCTCGGGCCTCAGCGCCGGAGCGCGTCCAGGATCCTGATCCGGGCCCCGAAGCGGAGCACGGAGTTGGCGTAGATGCGCGCGCCCAGCCAGGTGACCCCGCCGATGCTGGCGAGCACCAGCACCAGCGCGAGCAGCCCCTGCCAGAGCGGCACCCCCCCGGCGGCCATGCGGATCGACATCAGCACCGGGGTGAACGGCGGGATCAGCGAGAGCACCGTGGTGAGCGTGGCCAGCCCGTGCGACGCCGCGCCACCCCCGGTCACCGCGTCGATGGCCGGGATGGCCACGACGTAGGCGAGCAGCCAGGTGACGACCATCAGCATGGTGACGGGCACGGTCGCGCTGCTCACCTCCTCGACCCGGGAGACCAGTGACGCGGTGGCGGCGAGCATCAGCGCGTAGAGGATGAATCCGAGCGCGAACCACATCACCCCGATCAGGACCGCCCCGATCGCCGCGCCGGGCAGGGCCAGCACGCCGGTGGGCACAGTGAAGAGCAGCCCGCAGAGGGCGATGATGCCGAGCTGGAGCAGCCCCACCAACCCGATCCCGATCACCTTGCCGAGCAGGAGCTGCCCCGGCCTCACCGTGGAGAGCAGGATCTCCACCACCCGGCTCGCCTTCTCGGCCACCACCCCCTGCCCGATCACCCCCCCGTAGATGCCGATGAAGATGTAGAGGGCAAAGGCCATGACGAAGCCGATGATCGGCCCCTGCAGCTGGGCGGCGGTCGCCGGTTGGAGGGTGTCGACCCCCAGCGCGACGGCGTTGATCTGGCCCTCGACGGTCGCCGGGCTGAGCCCCGCCGCGCTCAGGTCGGTGGAGAGCACATGCTGTTTGGACAGCGAGACCAGCGCGGCCTGCAGGGTGGGGTCGATCCCGGTCTTGACCACCACCTGGGGAGCGCCGGGGGTGCCCTCCACGAGGGCGTCCAGGCTGCCGGCGCGGACCTCCGATCGGCCCCGCGCCTCGGTTGCGATGTCGCTCACGTGCACCTTGAACCCGAGCGACGGGGACGCCGCCTCGAGCGGCTGGGCAAGCGCCGTGGCGGGGCCGGAGAAACCGACCTTGAAGGTCGTCGTCGTGTTGATCCTGTCGATGACCGCCAGCTGCAGCACGGCGTACAAGGCGAGCAGGGCGACGGCGACGACCGTTCCGATGACGAAGACCTTGCCGCGGATGCGGGTGGCGAACTCGCGCCGCGCGATCAGGTAGACAGCGCGCCGGGGGCTCAGCCCGGAACTGTCGGGGGCGGCGTTGCTCATGATGCGGCCTCCTCGATGTCGCGCTGGGCGGTGGCGCCGCTCGGGCCGGGCTCCTCGGCCACCACGCTGCGGAAGAGATCGGTGAGTGATGGCAGGTCCCGGCGGAACTCGTGGACCGGCCCGGTGGTGAGCGCGACCTGGAGCAGGGACTGATCGCCCGCCGGCGCGGCCAGCTCGACCAGCACGCGCGAATCCTCCTGGCGGATCAGCGTGGCTCCGGGCACCCACTCCACCCAGCCGGCGGGGGCGTCGGGCGCGTCGACCCAGTAGCGGGGAGCCGATCCGGCGCGCAGCTCGGCCACCGAGCCGACCGCCAGCATCCGGCCGGCACTGATGATCCCAACCCGGTCACAGAGCTGCTCGACCAGGTCGAGCTGATGGCTGGAGAAGAGGACTGAGATCCCGGCGTCCGCCTGCTCGCGGAGCACCGCGCTCATCACGTCCACGGCCACCGGGTCGAGCCCGGAGAAGGGCTCGTCGAGGACCAGCAGGTCGGGGGAGTAGAGCAGCGCGGCGGCGAGCTGAACCCGCTGCTGGTTCCCTTGGCTCAGCTTCTGGAGCTGCTCGCCACCCCGATCGCCGAGGCCGAGCCGCTCCAGCCAGTGGGCCGCCGCGGCGTGGGCGGCGGGGGCCCGCATGCCGTGCAGCTCGGCGAGATAGACGAGCTGCTCGGTCACCCCCATGCTCGGGTAGAGCCCGCGCTCCTCGGGCATGTAGCCGATCCGTCGCCGCGTGGCGAAGCTGATCGGCTGGCCCCGCCAGCGGACCGCCCCGCTGTCCGCGGCCAGCACGCCGAGGACGATGCGCATGGTGGACGTCTTGCCGGCGCCATTGGGCCCGACGAAGCCGAACAGCTCGCCCGCCCCGAGCTCGAAGCTCACCTCGTCCAGGGCCAGGACGCTCCCGTAGCGCTTCGACAACCGGTCGATCTCCAGCACCGGCTCGGCCACGTTCAGCTCCTCCTGGTAAATCTGATATCAGTATGCTAGCATCAATCCAGGCCGCGCGGGCGGCCATTTTCGGAGGAAGGACCGTGACCACCGACCCCACCCGCACCGAGGGCCTGCAGGCCGCACGGGCGGCCATGAAAGAGCGCGCCAAGACAGCCGCTCGCGGCATGCGCGCGCTCACCCTGATCAGCGTGGTGGCGCTTCTGTGTGCCGGCCTGTTCGTCTTCTGCGGGCTGTTCGCCAACCGGCCCGGCGGAGGCGAGCCGGCCGTCGGCATCCTGATCGGCGTCGGGGTGCTCGTCATCATCTGCGACGCGGTCGCCTTCCACGGGCTCACCCAGGTGGTCCCGGGGGAGGCCCGGGTGGTGCAGCTGTTCGGCCGCTACGTCGGCACCGTCCGGAAGCCAGGGCTGATCTGGGTGAACCCCTTCACCGAGCGGCGCAAGGTCTCCACCCGGATCCGCAACTACGAGACCCAGGTGGCCAAGGTCAACGATGCCGACGGCAACCCAATCGAGATCGCCGCGGTGGTCGTCTGGCAGGTGGAGGACACCGCCCAGGCCCTCTACGACGTCGACGACTTCGCCAGGTTCGTCGACATCCAGACCGAGACAGCGGTCCGGCATGTGGCCAGCACCCACCCTTACGACGCCCACCAGGACGGCCAGCTCTCGCTGCGCCAGAACGCGACCGAGATCACCACACAGCTCACCGCGGAGATCGCCGAGAGAGTGGCCCCCGCGGGGGTGAGGATCATTGAATCGCGGCTCACCCGCCTCTCCTTCGCCCCCGAGATCGCCCAGGCGATGCTGCGCCGGCAGCAGGCGAGCGCCGTGGTCGCCGCCCGCAAGACGATCGTGGAAGGCGCCGTGGGCATGGTGGAGCTGGCGCTCGCCAAGCTCGAGGAGCGCGAGATCGTGGAGCTGGACCAGGAGCGCAAGGCGGCGATGGTCTCTAACCTGCTGGTGGTCCTCTGCAGCGAGCAGAACACCCAGCCCATCGTCAACGCGGGCACCCTGTACCAGTGATCTCGACGCCAGGGGATGGTGGGGTTCTGACCCGGTGGCCGAACGCAAGAGCATCCTGCTGAGGCTCGACCCGGCCGTCCACGACGCCATGGCGCGGTGGGCCGCCGACGAGCTGCGCAGCAGCAATGCACAGATCGAGTTCATTCTCCGGCGGGGGCTGGAGGCGGCCGGGCGGCTGCCGTCCGGCGCGGGCCCCCTGCCCCGCCGGGGCCGGCCGCCCCGGGAGGCGGGTGAGGCCGCGCCGTAGCCGGAGGACGATGGTCCGCGTAACCTGGTGAGGATGTCCGCCGTCTCCCCGCGTCGGACGAGGCCGAGCACGCTGTCAGGCCTCTTCGTCGTGGTCATCGCGGTGGCCGACGAGGCCGCCTATGCGGTCGCCCTGTACGAGCAAGGCGGGCCGGCCGACAGCCGCGTCTTCTTCGTGGCCTCGTTCATCGCCGCCCTCGGCGGCCTGGGCCTGGCCGGCCTGTTGGTCGCGCCACCCGGAGTCCGCTCCTTCGCATACGGGTTCACCACCGTCGGCGGGCTGGTGCTCGGCATCCTGGGCGCGTTCTCGATCGGCCTTCCACTGGTCGCACTCGGTCTGCTCTCCATCTACGCGCTGGGCCGGGTGCCGAATCGATCGTGGCGGGCGCTCCTGGCCGGGAACGTCACCGCAGCGGTGCTGCTCGTCGTCGGGTTCGCGACCACGGGGCCCTTCTAAGACAGCCGGAACCCCTGGCGGCCACGGCCGACCTGACGGCCACGCCCTCCTGGCGGCCATTCCCCCTTACCTCCACCCGCCTCGTCGCAAGCGTGTACCCTCCGCCGTGATGCCGATCTTCCGCCTCGTCGCCGACGTGAGCAGCGACGACCCCGAGCGCATTCGCCCGGTGATGGACCGACTGCTCCCCACCGGGGTCACGGCGACGCAAGACGGCTTCCACATCGAGATTGAGCTCACTGGCGAAAGCGCCCGCGAGCTCAACCGCGACCTGCTCTCGGCGCTGCGACGGGAGGAGCGGCGGACCCGGCTGCGCGCCGCCTGGACGGCGGAAGGGACCACCGAGCGCTTCTTCGACTACGTGTCGAAGGGAAGCCTCACGGCGCGGTGACGCCGCGCTCAGGGGCCGGCCGGCGCGGATGACGCCGTGCTCAGTGCTCGGCCACCCGGTTGCCCGATCGGGGCGACTTCCATCCGGCACCTCTCACCCTCCAGGGTGGTTAAGGACGAAGATGTCCTTAACTGGTTAACGGCACCGCCGGCTCCCTCCCTGCTCGCGCAGTTTCCCGGCACCACCGGCGCCCCCCGTGCCCGCGCAGTTTCGCGGCACCTCGGGCCGTCGGCTGCTCGCGAGCCCGCTCAACCGGTGTCGAGCCGTGGGCCACCCTGCGGAACGGGCCCCTCAGACGCTCCGGTCCTCGATCTCCCAGGCGTGGTCGAGCACGTGCCAGCCGATCCGCCGGGCCGCGTAGCGCGGGGCCCAGCCCCTCGCCGCGACCGGCTCCGAAGGCTGAGCACCGCCCGCCGCTCGCAGAGCGGCCGCGATGGCCTCGCGCTCCCTGGCCCGGGCGCCCAGGTCATCCCAGGCCGGCCGGGGGAGCCGGATGCCCAGCTTCCGCGCGTACGCCTCCACCTCGGCGCCGACGACGTGATCGACGATCACGTCGCGGTCCCGCCCCCCGCCGCGGGGCCCCTTGCGGAGGATGGACGGAGCGCCGGCGACCACCCTGTCGAAGAATGCCCAGCCGGCCTTGAGGATGCGGACCAGCCGCGCTGCCTCGGGCTCGGTGAGCGGCTCGCGGTCCAGCTGCCCGGCGGTGCCGGGAGCCCCGAAGTCGGTCGTTCCCGAGCCGGCGAGCCGCTCCACGATCTCGACCCTCGCCGGGTCGGGTGGTTCCAGGCCGGCATCGGCCGCCACGGGCGCGTAGCGCGGCGCGTAGGCGCGGAGCGTCTCCACGGCCGCCTCGTCGCCGCGCCCGGAACGGGACCAGCCCGGCCAGTCCAGCGCCGAGGCGAAGGAGAGCCGGGACCCCGTCTCCAACGAGACCCGGATCGCGCCCTCCCTCGTGCTCATCCCTCGGGATTATGCCGCCCGGCGGCCGGCGATCAGCCGCTCGCCAGCGCGCGCAGCACCAGGGCCAGGTTGGCCGGCCGCTCGGCCATCCGGCGCATCAGGTACGGATACCACCGCTCACCGAAGGGCACGTAGATGCGGACCTCCTCCCCGGCGGCGACCAGCCGGACCTGCTCGTCGCCGCGTACCCCGAACAGCATCTGGTGCTCGTGCGCGATGCCGTCGCCGCGTGCGGCGATGAGCCGGTGGCAGGCATCGATCAGGGCCGGGTCGTGGGTGGCGATGAGGGGCGTGGCGCCGCCCTCGAGCAGGATCCGCAGGCAGCGGAGGTACGCGACGCGGATCTCGTTGCGGCCCTGCCAGGCCAGCGCCACCGGCTCCTGGTAGGCGCCCTTGCAGAGCCGGACGCGCGAGCCAGGATGGGCGAGGGCGCGGCAGTCGTCCTCGGAGCGGCGCAGCGATGCCTGGATCACCAGGCCGGTCGAGGGATGCTCCACCCGCAGCCGGCGGCCGATCTCGAGCGTCGAATCGGTGGTGGCGTGGTCCTCCATGTCGAGGGTCACCGCGATCCTCGCCGCCGCCGCAGCCCGGCAGACCTCGAGGGCATTCTCGAAGGCCAGCTCCGCGTCCACGCCCTGGCCGAGCGCGGAGAGCTTGAGCGACACCTCGGCCCGCGGTGTCAAATCCTCGGCGGCCAGCCGCTCGATCAGCGCGCGGTAGACGGCAACGGCCGCCCGCGCGTCCGCAGCGTCCTGGGTGTCCTCCCCCAGATGGTCGATGGTGACCGCGAGACCATCTCCCGTCAGTGTCCGGACCACGCTGACCGCGCCACCCAGGCCCTCGCCGGCCACGAAGCGGCGGACCAGCCGGCGGGTCAGCGGGGAACGGGAGACCACCTGCTGCACGCCGCGTCGCCGGGATGCCCAGAGGAGCGTGTGGCGGAGCACCGCCGCCGTGCCCAGCCCCCGGCTGGGCTGCTCGCCGGCTCTGCCCCACCCGGAACGATCGGATCCCATGCGCCGATTATCTGCCTCCGTCGGAGGCCCCTGGGTCGGCGAGGACGGTCAGGAGCGTCCGGCCAGCAGGGCCGGGACCCCGCGGCGGACGATGCGGTCCCGCCAGCCATCCAGGTACTCGGCGTAGCCGTCAGCGAGCGCCTGGACCCCGGCATTCTCCGTGGGGGCGAGCGCCGTGACGTCGTGGGTCACCGTGACTGCGGTGCCCGCCCCGGACGGCTCGAGCGCAATGGTGATCAGCGACGCACGATCGCCGGGGCTCGTCGCGCTGTACGCGATCAGCCGGCGGCCCTCGCGGCGCACCACCATCCAGGTGGTCCCGTGCGGCCCATGGGCCGTCGTGAAGACCGTCCCCGGCTCGGTGTCGTCCGCCGTCGGGCTGGGGAACTGCGGGTCCCAACCATCCACCCACGACCCTTCGACGCGGGCGGTGAAGAGGGGGAAGGCCTCATCCGGGGGCAGGGCCACCGGGAAGCTGCCGGTCACCTGCACGTGCGCGCAATTGGTCATCTCACACCTCCGTCGTCGAGGCTGGTGAGCTGGTGGCTGTCGGCGGCCGTGAGGTCCAGCCCGTACACCTCCTTGAGCCGGCCGACGACCACCAGGGTTGCATCGCTGAAGGGGACCTTCTGCTCGAAGGCGTGGAGCACGATGCCCTCGAGCAGGTCCCCCAGAGAGATGTCGAGATACTCGGCCAGGCCCTTGAGGACCTTGACCATCCGGCGCTCCATCCGGACGCCCGTCTGTACCCGCTCGACTGTGATCATGGTACCAATGTACCAGATCGACCATGGTATCCGGCCGTCGCCGGCGGGGCAGACGGGGTGTCAGCCCATACCGGCGGGCCTGAGGGAATGCCCCGGCCCTGGGGACGGATTGAATCAGGCGCTGATCACCAGTAGTACCAGCGGCCCCCGCGTGGACGCGCCAGGAACCCGACCGCCCAGACCACCAGCAGGATGATCGCGATCCACCAGAGCAGGTGAGCTGCCGTGCCCACCCCGAAGAGGACGAGCACCAGCAGGAGGAAGAGGAGCAGAGCGAGCATGCGCGACCTCCCGGGTGATGCCACGGGCGGGAGCGGAACACCGGCTCCCCTGACCCAATAAGCTAACTATCACATCACCTTATAGTGACTATATCATGTTCCCCCACGGTGAGGAGGGGGTGAAAGGGCACGGGCACACAGGACCGGCACGGCCACAGAGGGGATGGGGGGAGCGCGGTCTCCCGTTGTCACCCGGGCGTGCCGCCGGCTCGCGGGCTGTCGCCGGGCGCGGCCGAGGCGCGGCCCCGGACCTCGGGCGGCGGCGCGCTCGCGTAGAGGTCGGGCCGGCGGTCGCGGAGGAGGTGGTTGCGCGGGGTGCGCCAGCGGGCGCGCTCCACCGCGTCCAGGTCGAGGTCGGCGACCAGCAGCTGCTCGCCATCGGGGCTGGCCGGGCCGGCCAGCGGCCAGCCGTCGGGCCCCACGATGATCGACGCCCCGAGGAAGGTCACCCCCCGCTCCTCCCCCACCCGGTCGGCGCAGGCGACCGGGGTCCCGTTGGCGGCCGCCGCGGCCATGGCCATGATGTCGCCCTGGCAGTACCCGTGCTCGTCGTGGTGGCGCCGCCGGAAGGAGGCGACCCAATTGGTCGGGACGGCGATCACCTCGGCCCCGCGGAGGGCGAGGGCGCGGGCGAGCTCGGGGAACCAGAGGTCGTAGCAGATGGCGACCCCGACCCGGGCCGTGGGGAGGTCGACGACCACGACCTCCTGCCCCGGCTGGAACCAGGACTGCTCGTCGTAGAAGAGGTGGAGCTTGCGGTAGGTGGCCAGCCGGCCCGCGGGCCCGAGGACCACGGCGCTGTTGTGGCGGCAGCCGTCGCCCTGCTCGGCCAACCCGGCCACCACGTGCAGGTCGCGGCGGCGGCAGACCTCGACCAGGGCGGCAACGGTCCCTCCCGAGTCGGCGTCCTCGGCGAGCGCGGCGGCCTCCTCCTCGCCGCTGAAGACATACCCGGAGGAGGCGAGCTCGGGGAGGACGACGAGCTGGGCGCCCTCGGCCGCGGCCGCCTCCACCCATGCGACGGCCGCCGTCCGGTTGCCCTCCGGGTCGCCGATGCGCGGCGGGTACTGGGCGACGGCAACGCGGAGAGTCCGCGCCGGCGCGGTCATGGGCGGAGCCACGCCGGAAGGCGCTCGGAGCCCACGCGGGCGGCCCGCCGGCGCTGAGCGTTCATCCAGCAGGGCCCTCCGGCGAGGTCGCGAAGATGGTCGATCGGTAATAGGCGAGCTCGGCGATCGACTCGCGGATGTCGTCGAGCGCGCGGTGCGCCTCGGCCTTCGACGGGGCCGCGGCCAGGACGTCGGGGTACCAGCGTCGGCAGAGCTCCTTGATGCTGGAGACGTCGATCGACCGGTAGTGGAGGAAGCTCTCGACCTCGGGGAGCTGCGCCGCCAGGAAGCGCCGATCGGTACCGATCGAGTTGCCGCAGAGGGGCACGCTGCGGGGCTCGCGGATGTGCCGACGGAGGAAGTTCAGGGTCTGCCGGCCCGCCTCGCGCATCGAGATCGGCGAGCTCTCGATGGCGGCCAGGAGGCCTGAGCCGGTGTGCATGGCGCGCACGAAAGAATCCATCCGGTCGAGCTGGTCGCCGTCCGCGTGCACGACCAGGTCGGGGCCCTCGGCGACGACGGTCAGGTCGTCGTCGGTGATCAGGGTCGCGATCTCCACGATCACGTGCCGGGCCGGGTCCAGCCCGGTCATCTCGAGGTCCATCCAGGCAAGCACCCCAATGATCCTAGCCCGGTGTGGGCGTGGCCGGGTGCTGTCCCTGACCGGGCCGGCCCCCCCGCGGCTACTCTCGGGATGCCGATGACGTCCTCGGTCAACGATCAGGAGCTCCCGGCCGCATCGGGGCTCGCCCGGGTCGCCGGGGCGATCCCCGCGGGATCGGGTGCGGTGGTGATGGGCAGCGGGATCGTCTCCATCGACCTGGAGATGACCGGCGAGAAGCTACTCTCCCTGGTTACGGTGGCCGTCGCGGGTCTCGCCTGGGCTCTCCTCGGCCTGCTCCGCGGCGACCAGATGTTCCGGCGCCGCCAGCTGTTCCCAGCCGCTGAAGGCGGTCCCGCCGGGCTCTCCTCGGTGGCGGGTACCGCGGTCCTCGGGACCCGGCTCACGCTGCTCGGATGGCGATGGGCGGGAGCGGTCCTGCTGATCCTGGCCGTGCTGCTGTGGCTCGGGCTGCTGGGGCCGCAGCTGCGCCACCGGGTGACCCCGACCGTGGGCGCCTCCTTTCTGCTCTGCGTCTCGACAGAGTCGCTGGCGGTCCTCCTCGCCACGCTGGGCGTGACCGGCCACGCGGGGTGGCTGGTGTTCGCGAGCGTCGTCCCGCTGACCCTCGGCGTCGGCCTCTACGGCTTCGTCATCTGGCGCTTCGACCTCCACCAGCTCCTGGCCGGCAGGGGTGACCAGTGGGTGGCGGGCGGAGCCCTCGCCATCTCAGCACTGGCCTGCGCGGAGGCGGCGCAGGCGGCGAGCACGCTGCACCTGCTGGGCGGGGGAACCGCCCTCCGAGGCGCGGCCCTGGTCCTCTGGGTCGCCGCCGCCTGCTGGCTGCCCGTCCTGCTCGTCACCGAGCTGATCTCGCCACGCGGCTCCTATGAGGTGCAGCGGTGGTCCACGGTCTTCCCGGTCGCGATGTACGCCGCCTGCAGCTTCGCCGTCGGCACCACGCTCGGGATCCCCCCGATCAACCAATTTGCCCGCATCTGGACCTGGGCCGGCTTCGCGGTCTGGGCGGTGGTGCTGCTGGCCATGCTCTGGCAGCCGATCACCCTCCTGAGGGCCGGCGGGGAGCCTGGCGCGTCGTCCCCGCCCGATCAGGCGGGGCGCCGATGACGGGGGCCACCCGACGGCAGCGGGTAGATCGGGCCGCGTGCGGCCGGTCGCATCGGACCGACCAACCTCGTCAATTGATCAGGCAACCCCCCAGGGACGACCCCTCACTCGGTCGGATCTCTGGCCGGATCACGATGCGGACCCGGCCCGAGGCCGCGCTGGTGGCCGGCCCTATGGGAGCCGCCTCTCGAAGAGGGTGAGGGCATGCGCGGCCCAGCGGTAGGTGCGGGTGTCGACCATGCGGTAGCCGTGAGCCTGGTAATAGCGGAGAAGGGGGGTCCGCTCGGCGACGGTGTCGAGGCGGCTGAGGTGCCGGCCCCGGGCGACGATCCGGTTCTCGGCCCAGACGAGGAGCCGGAGCCCGAGCCCCGAGGCGGTCCGTTCCCGGTCCCGGACCAGGGCGTGGACGTAGCCGGCTGTGCCGTCACGGCCGGCCGCTCCCCAGCACACGGAGTCCTCCCAAGTGACGGCAACGCTGGCCACCACCCGGCCGTCCTCGCGGAGAAGGGCAACCTCGCCGTGGCCGATGCGCTCCTTGAGCTCCTGCACGGAGCGGGACTGGGGCCGCCAGCCTCCGGCGGCGTAGAGAGCGCGTAGGGCCGGGGCGTCGGCGGGGCTGGCCAATTCCGGTGTGATGGGCGCGTTATGGCTCGTGTCCATGCCGTGAATTCACCCTACCGCGTCGGGCGGAGGGCAGGATCGACCGCAGCTCTCCACGGCTTGCCAACCCTTAGGACGTCCCCCGGCCATGGCCGGCGACGGTTCGTCGGGCGCCGGCCTCGGGCTGGAGGGACAGCAGCCCGGCCCAGGTAGTGGATGAGCGCCGCTCCGAAGATCTCGGATAGCCTTTCCACTTGGGGGCGGACGGGGAGGCCGCCAGCGAGGAGGAGCGCACCAGTGCCGGGACGCAAGCTGCTGTTCGGAGTGAGCCTCGGTGATTGGTCCGGCGCCGACCTCGCCCAGACGCGGGGGATCCACGAGCGGGCCGTGCTTGCGGACGAGAGCGGCCTCGACCTCTTCACCCTTGCCGACCACCCGTACCTGGCCAACCGCATCGACGCCTACTCCGGCCTCGCCTTCCTGCTCGGCGCCACGTCGCGCATCCACGGCGCGGTGACTGTCACCAACCTGCCGAGCCGGCCGGCGCCAGTGCTCGCCCATGCCATCACCTCGCTGTCCGCCCTCTCCGGAGGTCGTGTGGTGCTCGGCATCGGCGCGGGAGGCATGTGGGACTCGATCGTCAAGCTGGGGGTGCCGCGGCTCACTCCCGGGGAATCGGTGAGCGCCATGGAGGAGGCCATCGAGCTGATTCGGGCGCTTTCCGGAGGCGGAGAGCCGGTGGAGTTCGCCGGCCGCTTCTACACGGTGTCGGGCCTCGAGCCCGCGCCCGTGGCCACGCCGCCGATCTGGACCGGGTCGCGTGGACCCCGGTCGCTCGCCGTGACCGGGCGCCTGGCCGACGGATGGATGCCCAGCGGAGGCGCGGACTGGCTCAGCCCCCAGTACCGGGAGCAGAGGCCGTTGATCGATGAGGCCGCGAGCGCAGCGGGTCGCGACCCGACGGACGTCATCAGCGTCTTCAACTTCGCAGGCGCCATCAGCGACTCCGCCCCCACCTCGACGCGGGACGGGGATGGACGCTGGACCGGCGGCTCGGTGGAGCAGTGGGTGGAGGAGCTCACCGGTGCCGTGCTCGAGCACGGCGCCAGCGGCTTCGTCTACCGCGAGCCGGGAGGCATCCTCACCGCAGCCGGGCTCGCGCGCTGGGCCGAGGAGGTGGTCCCGGCGGTCAGGGAGGCGGTGGCCGCGGCGGACGCCGAGCATCCGGCCGGCAGGGCTGGCCGCTGAGACCTGCGGCTGAACGTCAACCGCCCGCGCGCGGATCCGGAGGTGGTCGACCAGCGGGCGTTCGGTGACCCACGTCCCGGCCCCCCAGGGTTGACCAACCCGATGACCGTCTACGGCGGGTCTTCCGCGCGTCTCTGACCGCCGGCCATCTCGGCCGCGACCCGGCAGCTCGGGAGATGGCCTCCCAGCTCCCCGCATGCGGGGCAGACCAGATGGAGCCAGCAGACGGCATCGCCCGCTTCGCGGGCGCCGTCGCTCGCCAGGTCGCCGCCACGGTCCCCGATCGCCGCGCGAGGCTCTCCGGCACCGTCCTCGATCGGTGCGCGAGGCTCGCGGCTCATCGCTGAGCCACGATGCTGAGGGTGCGGAGGCTCTCGCGGACGAAAGCGTCGAGATCGTCCGGCTGGCGCGAGGTGACCAACTGGCCGTCGACAACCACGGTGGAATCGGTCACCCTCTCCCCCATCCGCTCGAGGTCCCGCTGGACGGTGCGCCAGGCGGTCAGGCGCCGTCCCCGGATGGCGTCGGCGCTGCTCAGGAGCTGGGGCCCGTGGCAGATCGCCAGGATCGGCTTGTCGGCATCCGCGAAGGCGCGGGGGAACTGCAGGAACCGCGGGTCCGCGCGCAGGTGGTCAGGGGAGTAACCCCCGGGGACGAACAGCGCGTCGAACTCGTCCGGCCGCGCACATTCGACGCCGAGGGCGGCCTGGGCGATCTCCTCGCCCTGCAGACCCTTCATCTGCTCGCCCGGCTCCGTCCCCACCACGACGACCTCATGACCGGCCTCGCGGAAGGCGCGGTACGGGACGCCGAACTCCGAGTCCGCGAAGTCGCTGGTCAGAGGGCAGGCAATTCGCATTGTCATCCGCCTTAGCTGCTACCACTAATTATGATAGCTATTCTATCACTATGGGCGCCCGCGCCCCCTTCCCACCGGGGCAGGCCGCCCGAGGGGCTGGGGAGCGCCACGGCGCGAGGCGGGAGGGTGGGATGTGGCTCGCCTCCCGGGGTCACCAGACTGCTGGGGCGGGTGAAGAGCACGGAAGCTGGCCGGGTCCGAGACCACGCCGCGGTCCCGGACCCGGGTGCGAACGCGCTGGGCGTCGGCCTCCCAGCTGATGTCGATCTCCCCACCCCGGGGCGACTACTTGACGGCGTTGTCGATGAGATTCCTGAGGACCTGGGCGACCCGGGAATTGACGCGACCTGCGCGGCAAGACGAGCCGTATCGAGGTAGCGCGACATCCCCTCCCTCGAAAGCGCTCACCCAGATGGCGCCTGAGACACGGAACTCTCTAACCAAGCAGGCTCTCGGACGGAACAGGCTCTCTGACGACCACGAAGCTTGCCGCCCGTATGTACGGCAGCGTACCGACATCTTTGGCCAGTAAGGGGTGCGCGTCAAGTGCCCCGACAGAGGGCTGCCGTCGACGCCGTGGGTGGGCGGGGCGGTTGGCGCACCGGCGGCGGGGTGGCCGTCTCAGCGCATCAGCACCCCAGACCGACCAGGATGGCCCAGGCCAGGGTCACCAGGGTGCCGCCGATCAGGCCCTTGACAACCACGGCGAGGACCAGCATCTCAGGCCGCCGATGACGCCGAGAGCCGTGGCCCGGAGGTGATCTGCCCAGCCATCGTTATCAGATAATATGATATCAATAGCAGTATGTTAATGGCCAGTCGGCCGGCCGCCGCGGGCGAGGTCACGCAGCGCCCGCGGTGTGAGAATCTGACCCGGATCTGCGTCCACGCGATCCCAACCGGAGAGCGGCGGCCGGGCTGGCGCGGGCGCGTGGCGTGACCGCAGGGCTCGATCAGGAGGAGACCATGAGCAGGAGCCAGGCAGCGCCGGCATCAGCGCGGGCCGCGACCGCCGACACCGCGTGGCCCGGGAGGCATCTCCCGCTCGGAGCTCGGTGGAACGGGCGGGGGACGAACTTCTCGCTCTTCAGCGCCAACGCGGAGAGCGTGGAGCTCGTCCTCGCCAACCCGGATGGCAGCACCCGGGCCACCTACGAGCTGGTCGACCGGACCGACCTGACCTGGCACGGCTTCCTCCCCGACGTCGGCCCGGGGACCCTCTACGGCTATCGGGTCCACGGGCCGTATGCACCGGCGGAGGGCAAGCGGTTCAACCCCCGCAAGCTCCTCATCGACCCCTACGCCCGCGCACTGACCGGCAGCGTCCGATGGGGCCCCCGGGTCTTCGGCTACGAGTGGAACGGGGAGATGAACGACGACCAGCCCAGCGAGCTCGACTCGGCCGGCAGCGTGCCCCTCGCGGTGGTGGTGGACGAGAGCTTCGACTGGGGGGAGACGGTCGCGCCCCACACCTCCTGGGCCGACACCGTCGTCTACGAGACCCACGTCAAGGGCTTCACCATGTGCCACCCGGAGATCCCGCCGGAGCTGCGTGGAACCTACGCCGGGCTGGCCCACCCCGCGGCCATCGAGCACCTCCGCAGGCTGGGCGTCAGCGCGGTCGAGCTGATGCCCGTGCACGCCTTCGTCGACGGTGCCCACCTCAGCGAGCTGGGACTGCGCAACTACTGGGGCTACGACAGCATCGGCTACTTCGCCCCCGAGGGACGCTACTCCTCGTCGGGCGACACGGGTGGCCAGGTGGTCGAATTCAAACAGATGGTCAAGGCGCTGCATGACGCGGGCCTCGAGGTCTTCCTGGACGTCGTCTACAACCACACCGCGGAGGGCAACCACCTGGGCCCGACCCTCTCCTTCCGGGGCATCGACAACGAGGCCTACTACTACCTCTCCCCCGACGACCGCCGTCACTACTGGGACGTCACCGGGACCGGCAACACCCTCAACGCCGGCGCGCCCCAGACCCTGCGCCTGGTCATGGACTCGCTGCGCTACTGGGTCACGGTGATGCGCGTGGACGGCTTCCGCTTCGACCTGGCGGCGGCGCTGGCCCGCCAGTTCTACGAGGTGAACAGCCTCTCCGCCTTCTTCGACATCATCCACCAGGACCCGGTGCTGGCCGAGGTGAAGCTGATCGCCGAGCCCTGGGACATCGGGCCCGGCGGCTACCAGGTCGGCAACTTCCCGGTGGGCTGGGCGGAGTGGAACGGACGCTACCGCGACACCATCCGCGACTACTGGCGGGGGGCCCCCATCGGGGTTTCCGACCTCGCCTACCGGCTCACCGGATCCAGCGATCTCTATGCCGAGGACGGGCGCGCGCCCAGCGCCAGCATCAACTTCGTGACCGCGCACGACGGCTTCACGCTCCGCGACCTGGTCTCCTACGACGGCAAGCACAACCAGGCCAACGGCGAGGACGGCCGCGACGGCACCGACGACAACCGCTCCTGGAACTGCGGAGTCGAGGGCGAGACCGACGACCCCGCGATCAACGACCTGCGAGGGCGCCAGCGGCGCAACTTCCTGGCCACCCTGCTGCTCTCCCAGGGCTGCCCGATGATCCTCTCCGGCGACGAGCTGGGGCGCACCCAGGGCGGCAACAACAACGCCTACTGCCAGGACAACGAGATCTCCTGGATCGATTGGGAGCACGCCGACGGCGACCTGATCGCCTTCACCCGCCGGCTCATCGAGCTGCGGGCGCGCCACCACGTCCTCCACCGCCAGGGCTTCTTCACCGGGGAGGTGGTGGGCCGCGGGCGCAGGGACGTCCGCTGGCTCCGCTCCAACGCGCAGGAGATGACCCACGACTCGTGGGCCAGCCACGAACGTCAGTCCCTGACCATGGTGCTCGACGGCGGCCTCATCCCCGACCGCACCGCGAGCGGCGAGCGGATCGCCGACGACACCCTGGCCGTGCTCCTGCACTCCTCCGACGAGGACCGCGACTGGCGGCTTCCGCCGGGGAGGTGGGAGGTCGTCCTCGACACCGCCGCGCCCGACGAGAAGCCGGGCACCCGGGTGCTGGGCCGCGGTCGCAGCCTGACCGTGGCGGCCCGGTCGGTGGTGGTGCTCCGGCTGGTCGCGCCCCGCCGGTGAGAGCGACCTACCGGGTCCAGCTCGGTCCGGGCTTCGGCTTCGAGGAGCTCACCGCCAGCCTCGACTACCTGACCGGCCTCGGGGTCAGCCACCTCTACTGCTCGCCCATCCTCCAGGCCGCCCAGGGCTCGTCGCACGGGTACGACGTGGTCGACCCCACCCGCATCTCCGACGACCTGGGGGGCGAGGGCGGCTTCCGCGCCCTGGTCGACGCCGCCGGGGACCGGCGACTCCGGATCCTCCTCGACATCGTCCCCAACCACATGTCGGTCGCGGACCGGCGCAACCGCTGGTGGTGGGACGTGCTGGTGGCGGGGCGGAGCAGCCCCTTCGCCCGCTACTTCGACATCAACTGGGACCATCCGCTGGTTCGGGGGCGGGTCATGGCTCCGCTCCTGGACCGGTCCCTCGACGAGGCCCTGGAGCAGCGGCTGGTCCAGCTGGTCACAGACTCCGGGGTGGTGGTGGCCCACGGCGACAGCCGGCTGCCGCTCTCGCGGGAGACCCTTCCCACGGTGCTCGCGGGCACGGAGCTGGCCGGCCTCGCCGAGCGGATCCACGACGCGGAGCTCGCCGAGGAGCGGATGGCCGCCAGCGACGAGATGGCGCAGCGGCTCGCGGCGTTCGACGACGCCGAGGCCATTGCCCTGACCGAGCCTCTCGAGCGCTGGAACCGCGACCCCGACGCCCTGCGCGGCCTGCTGGACGAACAGAACTACGCACTGACCGACTGGCACGAGGCGGCCACGGTGATGAACTACCGCAACTTCTTCGACATCACGTCGCTGGTCGGGGTCCGGGTCGAGGACCCCGAGGTGCTGGATGCCACCCACGTGATGGTCGACGCGCTGCTGGATCGTGGCGACGTGGACGCGGTCCGGGTCGACCACATCGACGGCCTGCGCCAGCCCCGGGCCTACCTGGAGCGGATGCGCCGGCGGCACCCCGATAGCGGGCTCTGGGTCGAGAAGATCCTCGCCCACGACGAGGCGCTGCCCGACGCCTGGCCGGTCGACGGCACCACCGGCTATGAGTTCGGCGCCCTCGCCGGCGGCCTGTTCATCGACCCGGCGGGCTGGGTGGCGCTCCGCCAGAGCTGGGCCGAGGCCACCGGGCACCCCGACGACTTCGAGGAGATCACCCGGCACGCCAAGCTCGAGGTGATGGACGGAACGCTCCGGCCCAACGTCGACCGGCTGGTGCGCATGCTCGGCGCGGTCTGCCGCGACCGGGCCCGGGAGGAGCTGTCTGGCGCGTCCGACCGGCTGCGCACCGGGGTGGTCGAGTACCTGCTGGGCCTGGACGTCTACCGGACCTACGTCGACGCTGCCGACGCCGAGCCCGATCCCTCCGACCGGGCGCGGATCTGCGCCGCCCTCCGCCGCGCGGGTGCCAGCGGCGGCGACGCCGAAACCCTTGAGCTGATGGGGGCCCTCCTGCTGGAGCCCCGTGATCCCGGGCTGGAGCACGACTTCGTGCTGCGCCTTCAGCAGGTCAGCACCGTGGTGCAGGCCAAGGGAGTGGAGGACACGGCCTTCTACCGCTTCCCGGTGCTGAGCGCCGCCTGCGAGGTCGGTGCGTCGCCACGGCACCCGGCCGTCGGGGTGGCGGAGTTCCACGCCGCCAACCACGAGCGGCAGCGGCGGTGGCCCCGCTCCCTACTCGCCACCGCCACCCACGACAGCAAGCGCGGCGAGGACGTGCGGGCGCGCCTCTACCTGCTCTCCGAGATCGCCGCGGCCTGGCCGGTCCTGACCCGCCGCTGGCGGGAGAGCCACGCCGAGGCCTTCCGCGCGGGAATGCCGGGCCGCACCATGTCGGAGCTGCTCTTCCAGACCATGGTCGGGGCCTGGCCGATCGACGCCGGCCGGCTCACCGAGTACATGCTCAAGGCGTCCTCCGAAGCCAAGCAGCGGACCTCCTGGATCGAGCCCGACAGCGGCTACCGGAAGGCGCTCGCCGAGCTGGTGCGGGCACTCCTCGAGGACGCCGCGCTGGTCGCCGAGCTGAGCCACCTCGTCGCCCGGCTGGTGGAGCCGGGACGGGTGACCTCGCTGGCCATGACCCTGCTCCGCCTGACCTCGCCGGGCGTCCCCGACACCTACCAGGGCACCGAGCTCTGGCAGCTCGACCTCGTCGACCCCGACAACCGCCGCCCGGTCGACTACCAGAAGCGCCGCCGGCTGCTGGACCGGCTGGAGCGGAGCCGCCCGCCGGCGGTCGCCGGGGACGCCGACGGCCGCACCAAGCTGCTCACCGTCCACACCGCCCTCGACCTGCGCCGCCGTCGCCCCGAGCTCTTCGGCGAGCGCGGCGACTACCTCCCCCTCCCGGTTCACGGGGCGCGACGCGACCACGCCGTCGCCTTTGCCCGCGGGGCGGACCCCGGAGCGGTCACCATCGTGCCCCGGCTGGTGATCGGACTGGGGAGCGACTGGGGCGACACCTCGGTCGAGCTGCCCGAGGGCCGCTGGGTCAACCTGATGGGCGGTGCGCCGTGGCAGGGGGAGGTTCGCGTCTCCGAGCTCCTCGACGGGTTCCCGGTGGCACTGCTGGAGCGCGATTGATGCGCCGGAGGGTCTGGGCCCCGCGGGCCGAGCGCGCCGAGCTGGTGCTCGAGGGCGGCGAGCGCCTCGCCATGAAGCGCGCGGGGGACGGCTGCTTCCAGCTCGAGAGCGCACGCCTGGTCCCCGGTCTGCGCTACCGGGTGAGCCTCGACGGCGGCCCCCCGCTGCCCGACCCTCGCTCTCCGTTCCAGCCCGACGGGGTCGAGGGGGTCTCGGAGCTGGTGGACGACGGGTTCGCGTGGACCGACGCTGGGTGGTCGGCGCCGCCGTTCCGGGACGCGATCGTCTACGAGCTGCACGTGGGCACGTTCAGCCCCGAGGGGACCTTCGAGGGGCTGGTCCGGCGACTCGACCACCTCACCGGCCTGGGGGTCACCGCGGTCGAGCTGATGCCGGTCGCCGAGTTCCCCGGCCGGTGGGGGTGGGGCTACGACGGGGCCGACCTCTACGCCGTCCGCGCCGCCTACGGCGGCCCCCACGGGTTGCGCCGGCTGGTCGACGCCTGCCACCGGCGGGGCCTGGCGGTGATCCTCGACGCCGTCTACAACCACGTCGGGCCGGCCGGCAACCACCTCGATCAGTTCGGCCCCTACTTCACCGACAACCACCGGACCCCCTGGGGGTCCGCGGTCAACTTCGACGGCCCGGGCAGTGACGGGGTCCGCGACTTCGTGACCGAGAGCGCGCGACGGTGGCTGCGCGACTTCCACCTCGACGGCCTGCGCCTCGACGCCGTGCATGCGATCCACGACGAGTCGGCCCGGCACATCGTGGAGGAGCTGGCCGAGACGGTGGAGGCTCTGGAGGCTGAGCTGGGCAGGCGGCTGTGGCTGATCCTGGAGACGGATCGCAACGACCCGCGGGGGGTGTGGCCGCGTACCCGGGGCGGGTGGGGCGCGACCGCCCACTGGGCCGACGACTTCCACCACGCGCTCCACGTGGCCCTGACCGGCGAGCGCTCCGGCTACTACGGGGACTTCCACGGCTGGCCGGACGTGGTCAGGGCGCTCAGCTCGCCCTACCTCTACACCGGACAGCATTCGACCAGTCGCGACCGCCGGCACGGGCGCGAGCCGGCCGGCACCGGCGGCGAGAACTTCGTGGTCTGCCTCCAGAACCACGACCAGGTGGGCAACCGGGCCCCCGGGGAGCGGCTCAGCCGGCTGACCACCCCGCCGCGGCTGCGCGTGGCGGCCCTGCTCCTGCTCACCTCCCCGTACGTCCCCCTCCTCTTCGCCGGGGAGGAGTGGGCGGCGAGCACACCCTTCCTCTACTTCTCGGACCACGAGCCCGAGCTCGGGCGCAGGATCACCGCGGGCCGGCGGGCAGAGTGCGCGGGGCTCGGCTGGGACCCGGCCGAGGTCCCCGATCCGCAGGCGGAATCCACGTTCGCGGCGTCGCGGCTCCGCTGGGAGGAGCGGTACCACCCGGCTCACGCGGCCATGCTGGACTGGTATCGCACGCTGATCCGGCTCCGGCGCAAGCATCCCGGGCTCGGCTGTGGGGACTTCCGCGAGAGCCGGGTGATCAGCGAGGCGGGATCCCCGTGGGTCGTCGTCGAGCGCGGCGACCACCTGATCGGCGCCAACCTCGGCCCGGAGCCCGTGGACGCCCCGGCGCCGGGATGGGCGGGGGCGCGGATCCTGGCGATGACCGGCGACGCCGCGTGCGCAGGCGGCACCGTCCGGCTCGGCCCCGAGTTGGCCGCGATCTGGTCTCGCTGAGAGCGGCGATCGATGTCAACGTGAGCCGGCCCGGCGATCGTGAACGTGGAGCCGGTCCCGGCGGCGTGAGCTAACCTGGGGCGCCGCCATGGGTGTGAACGAGTCGAGCTCGCGGGCTGCGACTCCGGGCGAGCTGGAGACGGCTGCGACCGGCGAGCTCGAGGCGGCTTTCGGAGCCGGTCCCGCGGTCGCCTGCGGGACGGCGCCGGGCCGGATCACGGTGGTCGGCGAGCACGTCGACTACGTGGGCGGCCGGGTCCTGTGCGCGGCCATCGACCTGACCCTCGCGGTGGCGGTGCGTCCGGCGGCCGACCGCAGCTGGCGCGTGGTCAGCGACGGCGAGCGGGTGGAGCGCGGCGCGCCCTCGATGGCGGGGGACATCGGCGACCGCGTCTTCGCCGCCGCGTCCGCCCTGGGCAGGTTCGGGGTTCCCCTGCCGCCCCTGGAGATCGGCGTGGCCAGCCGGATCCCGCGCTCGTCGGGCCTCAGCTCGTCCGCCGCCCTCATGACCGCCAGCCTGGTGGCGATGCTCCGCCTGGCCGGCGCCTGGCTCACCGCCGACGACCTGGTGAGGGCGGCGCTGACCGGTGAGCGGGAGATCGTCGGCGTGCCGTGTGGCGACCTCGATCCGCTGGCGGTGGTGCACGGTCGCGCCGGTGCGGTGCTCCTCCTCGACTGCTCCACCGGCTTCCGCACCAACATTCCCTGGCCCTGGCCCGAGGTGGGGCTGCTGGTGGCGAGCAGCGACGAGCGCCACGACGTCCAGGGATCCGGGTACCGAGCCCGCCGCCGGTTGGCCGAGCGCGCCTGCGCGGCCCTCGGGGTGACCGGCTGTCAGGAGATCGGGGACCGCTGGGGTGAGCTGCCGGCCGAGCTGCGGGCGGCGGGGCGGCACATCGCCACCGAGACCGGCCGCACCGATGCGGCGGTGGCCGCCCTGGAGTCGGGCGACGTCCACCGCCTGGGGGTCCTCATGAACGAGAGCCATGCGTCCCTGCGCGCCGACTGCGGGGTGAGCACCCGGCGCCTGGATGAGATGACGGCCGCGGCGCGCCGCGTTCCGGGCTGCCACGGGGCCCGTCTGGTGGGTGCCGGCTTCGGCGGCAGCGCCATGGCCCTGGTCGAGCGCCGCGCCGCCGCCGACTGCGCCGCGGCCATGGCCGGCGCCTCGGGCCCGGACGCGGGAACGTGGTTGATCGTGCCCTCCGGAGGGTTGGCGGTCACCGCGCCGGACGTGGTCACCGTGGATGTCAGCAGGTCCGTGGACGCTGCGGTCAGGCCAGCACCACCTCGATGCCCAGGTCGCGAATCTGGGCGGTCTGATCGGGGTGGGCATCCCGGTCGGTGACCAGAACGCTGACAGCCTCCAGGCCGACGATGGGCGTGAACCCGGCCCGGCCCAGCTTGGTCGAGTCGGCGACGACCACCACCCGGCGAGCCCGGGCGGCCATCGCCGCACCGACCTCGGCGATGAGCATGTGGGGCGTGCTCAGCCCGCCCTCGACGGTCAGACCGTCGCACCCCAGGAAGGCGATGTCGGCACTGAGCTCGCGCAGATCGGCCAGGGTCACCGGCCCCACCACGGCCTGGTAGTCGGGCAGGTACAGCCCCCCCAGACAGATCAGATGGGACTGTTCCCAGCTTCCGACCTCCTGGATCACCGGCAGCGAGTGGGTGACCATGGTGATCGAGCGTGACGAGCGCAGGATCCCCGGGAGGTGCGCCGCGACCTCCACCACGGTCGAGCCCGAGTCGAAGAAGACGGCGTTGCCGGCCTGCACCAGGCCGGCCGCCGCCAGCCCGATGCGCCTCTTCTGGGCCGTATTCTCGCGAGCTCGGCGGGCGAAGAGGCCGTTCACCTGGGCTGTCGGCCTGCTCACCGCGCCGCCATGAACGCGGCGGAGCTTGCCCTGCTCCTCGAGGATGGTCAGGTCATGGCGGATCGAGGTGTCGGTGACATTGAACTGAGCCATCAGTTCGGCCACACTGAGACTTTCGCGCCCCTCGATCATCCTCGCGATGAGATCGCGTCGCGCCTTTGCCGTGGTCACGCTCAGCCTCCGGCCTCCAAACCTCCGGGATTGTGGCAGGGCGGGGTCGGCACGCGTGCAGGCCCTGTCAGGTCCGGGCCCCGGGTCGTGGTCAGACCTCGGTCACCCTCTCAAGGGCACGCGTCCCTCGATGGCACGCGTCCCATCCGTCGCGCGTCGCCCTGACCATCTCTCCCAACATCGCCTCCGGGTCCGGAGCCGTGCAGACCCCGCTGCTCGACCCGGTTCCCTGGGCCCCCGCCGCCATGACGTCGAACACGTCACGAGCGCAGCCGATGCCCGCCCCGTGGACCACCCGGATCTCCGGATTGACCCGCCAGATGGCGCGGTTGATGTCCCCGATCGCCGCGTTCCCACGATCAGCGGCGCTGCCGGCCCCGATCAGCTCCGGCGACTCCACGACGATCACATTGGGTGCCAGCTCGGCGATCGACACCGCGCTCTCGACATCGTCGGAGCAGGCGACGGTCGCGAGCCCGACCTGGTCGGCGCGGCGGATGGTCAGGGCCAGCTGCTCTCGGGTCAGCCGGCGCTCGACGTGATTCAGGACGACGCCCACCGCGCCCGCCGCCTTGAGCGCTTCGGGGAGCACGGCGCCCTGCCCACGCCCCGGCTCCAGTGAATCCATGTGCGGGGCGAACACCAGGGCTCGCTCAACCCGCTGGGCGATGAGCGGTATGTCCACGTACTGGGGGTCGATGATGATCTGCACCTCGTACTCGCGGCTCAGCTCGTCGGCACGGATTGACAGCCGGAGCATCTCGGGGCCGAACATGTAGCCCTTCGGCCCCAGCTCGAAGAAGGGCGGCGTGATCTCCAGCCCCCGGTACACGGTGCCTACTCTCCGACGATCTGGATGCGGACCGTCCGCTCACGGGCTCGCACCTGGTCGAAGTCGACGAACCAGAACCGTCCGAACTCTCCCAGCGCCATCGAGCCCTCGATGACGGGCACGCTCTCCGAGCGCCCCAGCATCACCGACCTCAGGTGCGCGTCGGTGTTCAACCCCCAGGCCGCCTGCTCATGCAGCGTGGAGACCGCGACCTCGATGTGCTTCGGCCCGGGATGCAGATACTGTCCCTCGGTCCGGCAGGTGGGGACCAGACGCTCGAAGACGTTCACCAGGTCCTGCATCAGGAGCGGGGTGCCCCAGTAGTTGACGTCGTGCGACTCCTCCTGGATCAGGACGCTGCAGGTGGTGTGCTGCGAGTACACCATCAGGATGCCGTCCCTGATCCCGGAGCGCGCCAGCGCCTCCTGCGCATGAGGCGTGACATCGTGGAAGGTGGGGAGCCGGTCTGACTGGATCTGGAACGACTCGTGGTAGACGGACATCTGGGAATCTCTCCTCCGAGGTGGCGGGGTGGCGAGGGCCAGCTCGCGGCTGGCGCGAGGTGCGTTCATCGCAGGTCAGGAGGCGGGCATCTGGGCGCTGCCGGCGCCCGGCGTCTCATCCCAGATCGCCATGCCCGTGTCCGGGTCGAAGAAGTGCATCGAGCCGGCGCGGACGGCGAAGCCGGCCCGCTCGCCGACCGCGATCCGGGTCCCCGAGTCCACCCGGGCGACACCCCAGGTCGAGCTGGTCGTACCCGAATCGTCCCCGTCCGGCTGGCCGTCGCGGCTCCCGGTCGACGCCCCCGGGACCTGAGCGAAGGGCGCGTCCAGGCTGAAGTGCACCAGCAACTCCGACCCCAGGGCCTCGAGCAGCTCGACATCGCCCTGCAGCACCGCGGCGTCCCCTGGCCCGGCGGCGGAGATGTGCTCCGGGCGGATCCCCACCACAACCCCCTTGCCCCGGCGGGCGGCGAGCGCCGGTCGCGTCCTGCGCACCTCCTCGGAGAGCTCCAGCCGCTGGGAGCCGAGGCTGACGGCCGTCCCATCCGGGGTGAGCCCGCCCTCGTACATATTCATCGCCGGCGAGCCGATGAACGCGGCCACGAAGATGTTGATGGGTCGCTCGTACAGCACCTGGGGCGCCGCGCACTGCTGGAGCACGCCGCCCAGCAGCACGGCCACGCGGTCACCCATGGTCATGGCCTCGGTCTGATCATGGGTGACGTAGAGCATCGAGACTCCCAGCCGCCGCTGGATCCGGGAGACCTCGGCGCGCATCTGCACGCGCAGCTTGGCGTCCAGGTTGCTCAGCGGCTCGTCCATCAGGAACACCTTCGGCTCGCGCACGATGGCGCGCCCCATGGCGACCCGCTGTCGCTGCCCGCCCGAGAGCTGCGCCGGCTTCCGATCCAGCCACTGGCCGAGACCGAGCATCTTGGCCGTGCTGCGCACCTTGAGCTCGACCTCGGCCCTGGACAGCCGGCGCATCTTGAGCCCGAAGCCGATGTTCTGGGCCACCGTCATGTGCGGATAGAGCGCGTAGTTCTGGAAGACCATGGCGATGTCCCGGTCCTTCGGGGAGACGTCGTTCACCACCCGGCCCCCGATGCGCACCTCCCCATCCGAGATCTCCTCGAGGCCGGCCACCATCCGCAGCACGGTGGTCTTGCCGCAGCCCGAGGGGCCGACCAGGACCATCAGCTCCCCGTCGCCGATCTCGAGGCTCACGCTCTGGACCGCCTCCACGCCGTTGGGGTACACCTTGCTGACCGCGTCCAGCTCTACTGTCGCCATCTGTACTCCCCTGGCTCCGGCCGTGGATATGGCCAGCAGCGAATGGACCGGCTCCCCACCGGCAACGAGCTCACCTGCCTCCCACCCATCAGCGACTTACCCCCATGGTGAGGCCCGAGATGAGATAGCGCTGGAAGATCAGGTACACGATGATCGCCGGGAGGGCGCTGATCAGGGATCCCGCCATCAGCGCGGGGATACTGACCGCACGACCGGATGAGATGACCCCAAGCCCCACCGTGATGGTCCGGTTGGCCGGCTCCTGCAGGAGGAGGAGCGCGACCAGGAGGTCGTCCCAGATCTGGATGAACTGCAGGACGGTGACGGTCGCCAGCGCCGGAGCGGCCATCCTGACCGCGATGCGCCAGAAGACGCCCACGTAGCCGAAGCCGTCGCACAGCGCCGCCTCGATCAGCTCGTCGGGCAGGCCGCGGAAGAACACCGTCATCAGGAAGGTGGCAAACGGCATGCCCAGAGCCGAGTACACCAGGATCGGGGCGAGGTAGTTGTTGACCAGGCCGAGGTTGCTGAGATTGACGTATTCCGGGATGATGATCGACTGCACCGGGATCATCATGCTGCCGATGATCCCGAGGAAGATCACGTTCTGACGGCGGTAGTGGAGCTTGGCGAACGCGAACCCCGCCGCGCTCGAGCCGATCAGGATGATCGCGATCGACCCCGCGCAGATGAGCGTGGAGTTGAGCAGCTCCGAGCCCACCGGCAGAGCGTTGAAGAGCCCGATCCAGCTCGACGTGGAGAAGCCGCTCCCGTTGAGGTACTGGGTCTCGGTGCGGAGCGAGTTGATGATCATGAAGGCGAACGGGTACAGCATCACGATGCAGACCACGATCAGCACAAAGAACATGATCACCGCCCCGGGATCCCTCCGCAGCCGGCGCGCCAGGGTGGGTCGACCCCGTCGGGTCGCTGCCCGCTCGCGACTCGCGGCCTGGAGCGGCGCGGCCGCGGTCTCACCCTCGACGGTCATCTCCCCACTCCCACTACGTCTCACCGCGCAGGATCCGCATCTGCAGGAGGTTCACCCCGAAGATGATCACCAGCAGCACGATGCCCACGGTGGCCCCGGTTCCGAATGCCCCGACGGCGAACGCCTGCTGATAGACGAAGAACTCCAGGGTCGTGGTCCCGTACCCGGGGCCACCCTCGGTCATGATGAAGATCAGGCTGAAGAGGCCGGTGAAGGCGCTGATGGTGGTGATCACGAACCCGAACTGGAAGTAGCGCTTGAGAAGCGGGAGGGTGATGTGGCGGAAGACCATCAGCCGTCCGGCTCCATCCAGCCGTGCGGCCTCGTAGATGGCCGGGTCGATGGTCGACATCCCGGTCAGGAAGATGATGGTGTTGGTGCCGACCATCGACCAGATGAAGGTGACGGCCACCGCCCCGAGGGCGCTGTATTCGAAGCCCAGGAAGTTGATCTCCAGCGACTTCAGGCCCAGGGCGCCCAGCAGGGAGTTGACCGTCCCGTTCGCCGCGAACACCTGCATCGCGACGATGCCGATCACCACCCATGAGACGGCCGTGGGCAGGAAGATGAGGGATCGGAAGACCTTCCAACCCCAGACGTGCTCGTGGAGCATGCCGGCGATCACCAGCGGGATGAAGACGGCGATCGGAAGCGCCAGCAGCAGGAGCCCGTTGTTCTCGAGGACCCGCCAGAAGGTCGGGCTCTGGAAGAGGTCGAGATAGGTGCGCGGCCCCACCCACTGGGCGGTGATGCCGTCCCAGTTGGTCATGCTGTAGTAGACGGCCTCGCCGATGGGGATGATCAGCAGGGCCACGACCACGGCGAAGGCCGGGAGGGTCAGCACGATGCCGGCACGCCCTCGCTGGCGCGCGATCCCGGACGCCCTGCGGCCGCGCTTTCGGCCCTCGCGCGGCGAGGACCGGACCCCAACCGCCTCGACCTCTGCCTCTGCCATCTGGCTTCTTTCGCTTCCCATGTTAGCGGCGGACGATTCATCTCCCGACCGGCCAGGGCCGCCGCCCACCTGTGGCCGGTTCGACATTCCGGGGTCCCGCTGGTTGGGTGGGGCGGGCCGCCGCGGCGGCCGCCCCACCCAACCCTTCAGGAGGAACTACGCCTTATAGCTGGCCCACGTCGAGCTGCGCTGCCCTGCCGGCAGGGCCTGCCACGCCTGCTCCAGGTCCTGGGCCGCCGTGGCGACGCTGATCTGCCCGGCCAGGAGCTGCGGAAGCACCTTGCTCCCCTCGTTCACCACGCCGACCTGGGTCACGTTGTCGAGCATCGGGTAGGGCGTCATCCCGTCCTGGGCGGCGAAGTTCAGCATGTCCTGGTTGACCGGGTTCGACGACGTCGACCCGCTCAGGTCCGGGATCAGACCGCTCTGGTCGATGACGGTCGCCGCCTGGCTGGTGGTGAGGAACTGGAGGAACTCGGCCGCCTGGGTCTTGTGCTGCGAGTAGGTGGTCATCGAGTACCCGTCGCCCGGGTACTGGACCACGCCATTGATCGACGTGTCCGAGTAGGGCGGCACGAAGGTCCCCAGGTTGCTGCCCATCGACTGGTACAGGGTTTCGGTGTCCCAGTTGCCATCGACGATCATGGCGGTCTGACCCTTCTCGAGCGCGATCAACGAGTTGCCCGAGCTGATCACGTTGGAGTTGGTGTAGCCGTCCGCGTGGAGAGCCGCCCACTTGGTCAGCTGAGCCTCGACGGTGGGATCCGTCCAGGAGAGCTGGCCATTGTAGAGCTGCTCCCACTGGGAAACTCCCAGCGCACCGATCATCAGGTAGCTGAGATCGTAGTAGGGGTAGAACTCCGCCCCGAGCGCCTGGGTGTCGGCCCCGTAGTAGAGGCAGTTGGTCCCCATCGCCTTGAAGAGCGCGCAGTCCGTCATCAGCTCAGTCCAGTTCTGCGGGACCTGGGTGATGCCCGCCTTGGTGAACAGCGACTTGTTGTAGAAGCCGATGTAGAACTGGTCCTCCAGGGGTATGACGTACGCCCCGTTGGAGGTGTTGAATCCCGGGGCCACCCATTGCATCCCCAGCATGTTGGAGAGGTCGCTCTGCGGGATATACGACTTCAGGTTCTGCAAGTAGCTGTCGTACTGGAGGGTGAAGAGACCGGTCCACATGACCGCGAGGTCCGGGCCGGTCTTGGAGATGGCGGCAGCCTGAAGCAGCGCGAAGTAGTTGTCGGCCGGCTGCGCCACGACGTTGATGTGGATGTCGGGATGCAGCTTTTCAAATGCCTTGACCAAGTTCGTGGTTGCGGTGGCGTTGGACTCGGTGCCGTAGTTCTGCCAGAGCGTGAGGGTCACCTGCGACCCCGAGCCGCCCGAGCCGCACGCCGTCAGCAGCAGGGCCGTGCCCACTGCGACCGCGCCGAAGCGGCTCAGCCGCCCCATCAGCCCTCGTGTCGAGTTGCCTGTCATAACTAGCTCCCCGTATTCGTCATCGGAAGGGGCGTTGTGCGACGCCCCTCATCTGAACCCAGCCGGCCGAAGACCCGGAAAACGACCTTGAAGCCCCCCGTGCGCGTTTCACCCAGCATCACCCTCCTTGACATGCCCGCCGCCAAATCCGCGCGGCTCTCGCGCCGCGACCTGTGGAGTCCAACCCAAGAGCGGATGGGGATCATGCCAGCAGCACCTCGATCCCCATCTCCCGGATCCGGGCCACGATGCCGGGATCGGCACGCTCGTCGGTGACCAGCACGTTGATGGCATCGAGGGTCACGAAGGGTGTGAACCCCGCCCGTCCCAGCTTGGTGGCGTCGGCGACGACGACCACCCGGCGGGCACGCGCGGCCAGCGCCGCTCCGACCTCGGCGACCAGCATGTCCGCGGTGGTCATCCCACCTTCGACCGTCAGCCCGTCGCAGCCCAGGAAGGCGATGTCTCCGGTGAGGTCGCGGAGGTTGAGCAGGGTCAGCGGTCCCACCCACGACTGGTGCTCTCTCAGGTACAGGCCGCCCAGGCAGATGAGGTGCGGGTAGTCCCACGTACCCACCTCCTCCATCACCTGCAGTGAGTGGGTGACCACGGTGATCCGCTGCGGCGCCGGGATGCTGGTCACCACCTGGAGCACCGTGGAACCGGAGTCGAAGAGGACCACATCGCCGGTCCGAACCAGGGTTGCGGCCAACCCCCCGATTCGCCTCTTCTCCGCCAGGTTCTCACGGGCGCGCTCGATCGCCGCAGACGGTGGTGTGAGCCTCCGGGCGCTGACCGCGCCGCCGCGGACGCGGCGCAGCTTCCCCACCTCCTCCAGGACGGTGAGGTCGTGCCGGATGGACGTCTGGGTGACCCCGAACTGAGCCGTCAGGGCGGTGACGCTGACCCTGCCCCCGTCCTCGAGCAGCCTGGTGATGCTGTCCCGGCGTGCGCGTGCCGGCGTCAGGCTGGCCATGGCTGTCCACCCGGCCCGCAGCCAGCCCACCCGCCCGGCCTCGCCAGACGCGGACGGCACCGGCACCAACCTGGCAGCTGGTTCATCACACGACCACAGCCTCGATCTTCTGCATCCGGGCCAGCTCGAGGAGCTGCCGGGTCCAGCGTCCACGCGCCGCCCCCATGTGGTGCGGAGCCCCGGCCCGGAGCCACGCATCGCACCACTCGTCGACGGCCAGCGTGTCGTGCCGGAAGAGGGCCTGGGGTGCCGAGATGGGCCGCGGCTCCATGGGCAGGAGCTGCCCCTCCGAGATCACGAACCGCCAGCGGTTGTCGCCCACGGTGACGATCGCCAGGTTGGTGATCGGTCCCGGCTCGTAGACGAACTCGAAGCCGGCTCCGTACCCGTGCACCCCCCTGTAGTAGATGGAGTGCTTGACCGCGACCGCTCCGGACGTCCCCAGCGCCGGGTTGCCGTGGCCGTCGTGGGAGAACATCACCGCGTTGTCGTCGAAGTCGATGACGTAGTTCTCGAGGGTGGTGGCCTGGCCGGCCAGCTCCTGCATGACCAGCTGGGAGATCGCGGTGGTGACGTCGCCCTCGGGTGCCGCCGGGATGCCGACCTCGCAGAGGCGGCCGGTCCCGTAGGAGGGGATGACCCCCACCCGGGGATCGCTCAGCCAGACCTGGTCGAAGGCGGTGAAGGCGTCGAGCTTCTGCTCGCGGGCCACCGACTCCAGCGCGAGCGCCAGCCGGACCGACCGTTCGAAGAGCTCCGCCTCCATCTCGACGTGGTAGCGCGCCCGCTCGGATGCGACCAGCGCGTCGACCTCGGCCTGGGGGATCTCGCCGAAGCGCACCGCCACCGCCTCCGGCTCGACCGGCCAGAGTGCGGGGCCGACCGACTGGCGCAGCGCCACGGCGTCGAACATGAGATCGGTCATCCCCTCGAAGGGATGGCCCACCAGGCCCACCTTGGCGCTGCGCAGGCGGCGGCGCACCCCCGCGGCCTGGATCACCCGAGCGAGCTTCTCCCGACCTTCGGGGTCGTCGAACCGCGAGGTGACCAGCGAGAACTCCCGGCCGGTGCGGATCAGGGCCGCGGTCAGCTCGGGCATGCCGGCCATCCCCGAGTTGAGCATTATCACGTCGAAGCCGTCCCCCTCCTGGAGACGGCCGATCTGCTGCGTGTTCCAGACCAGCACCGGGGCGGTGGTGTCGAGGAAGCAGCGTGCGGGGACCAGCCCCTTGGTGTAGGCGAGCTCCATGGCGACGATGATGTCGACGCCCTCGGCGTTGAACTGGCGCGCCGCGGCGGCGGCCTGCTCCTCGTCCTCCACCAGGCCGGGGTGCACCACCGTGCCGTACGGTTCCAGCGCCCTGGCCACGCCACGCGCCGTCTCGGTCGCTGCCGGGCGCATGTGGGCGGTCTTGTTGTAGGCGTCTTCGAGCAGCGCCATGGTCAGCACGCCGATCTTCGGTTGCGTGGTCACGTGACTTCCTCCCGAGACCCTTGACGGAGAGAGGCCGGCCGGCTGGCGCCCTCCGGCGCCGCGAGCGGCGGCTCGGCCCATCGAAACAGCGAGCGGAGACTGTCGAACAGCTCGATGTAGAGCCGGTAGGCGGCCTCGTAGGCGGCGTGCGTCTCGAGGCAGGGCTCGTACCGAGCCTCCGGGCGGACGGCCGCGCCGCAGGCCTCGCCAAGGTCGCGGAAGCTCCCCGAGGCCACCCCGGCCAGCATGGCATCGCCGCGCACCGCGGCCTCTGTCCCCAGGAGGGTCACCACCGGCAGGGAGCAGACGTCGGCCTTGATCTGATTCCAGAGAGCGCTGCGGGCACCGCCTCCATGCGAGCGCACCTCCTCGGCAGTGGCACCGATGCCCTGGAGCAGCTCGAGGTTCCGGCGAAGGGTGAAGGCCACCGCCTCCAGGGTCGCCCTGACGAAGTGCTCCCGGCCGTGCCCGAGGGTGAAGCCGAAGAACACTCCTCGGGCCGCGGGCTCGTACTCCGGGCTGAAGGCACCGGAGAGGTGGGGAAGCATGATCAGCCCGTCCGCCCCGGGTGGGACCCCTGCGGCCATGCCGGTGAGCAGGTCGTAGGCGCTGGTGCCCTCCGCCTTCTCGCGAGCCATCTCCGGCTCGCCGAAGTGGTCGCGGAACCAGGTCAGGGCCATCCCCCCGGTCGGGCACACGGGACAGTAGAGGTAGGTGCCCGGGGCGGAGTGCACGTAGACGGGGATCCGTCCGCTGGGGTCGCGGTCCGATCGGTCGAGCGACGCCTGGACGGCGAGGGCTCCACCGGTGCTCTCGGAGAGGACGCCGGGGGCGACGTTGCCCACCCCGACGGCTCCCGCCCCCTGGTCCATGCCGCCGGCGACAACGCGGACGGAGGTGGTGAGTCCCAGGGCCTCGGCGGCCGCGGGGGTTAGGCAGCCGACCACCGCTCCGGGGGCAACCAGGTCGCCGAACCGGCTCGGCGAGATCCCCAGCAGGTCGAACATCGGCTGCCACCAGGCGTGGTGGGCGATGTCATAGAGCAGGGAGCTCGATTGAACGCCGGCCTCCGCCACATAACGGCCGGTGAGACGCTGGAGGAGGAACTCCTCGACCAGGAGGAAGCGGGCGGAGCTCCGGAAGAGGTCGGCGTCGTGCCGCTTCCACCAGAGAAGCTTGCAGGCGGGCCAGGTGGGCACCATGGTGGGAACGCCCGTCGCTGCGTAGACGGCGCCGGGGTCGAGCTGCGCGGCGAGCTCACCGGCCTCAGCCACCGCCCGGTTGTCGAGCCAGACGATGGCCGGGCCCAGCGGGACCCCCGATGCCGACACCGGGACGAGGGTCTCGCCCTGACTGGACACGGCCAGCGCCTCGACGTCGGCGGGCCGCGTGCGGGCCCGGATGAGGGCCCGGCGCACCGCGCGGACCAGCGAGCTCCAGTAGAGGTGGGGGTCCATCTCGGCACGCGAGGGCTCAGGGGTCTGGAGCGTGTACTCCTCCACGACCACCGCCCGCTCGGTGCCGGTGTCGTCGAACAGCCCCACCTTGAGCGAGGTGGTGCCGGCGTCGACCCCCAGGAGCAGACCCATCAGGCCGGCACGACCTCGATGAGACCGCAGCGCTCGGCGGCCACGTCAGGGGGCGTGGCGTCCTTCACCACGGCACAGAGAGCGGACAGGAAGCGCTCCGGGTTCCGCGCCTGGAGGACGTTGCGGCCGAAGACGACGCCGTGTGCACCGCTCTGGACCGCCTCCGCGGCGAGTTTCAGGGCGTCGATCTCGCGCGGCAGCTTGCGCGAGCCGAGAGCGAGCACGGGGATGGGCGTGGCGGCGATGATCTCGCCGAAACGCGCACCCGTGTAGAAGGTCTTGACCAGATCCACGCCGAGCTCGGCGACGACGCGGCAGCCCACGGCGATCCGCTCATGACGCTCGTCGGCGGGCAGGTCCTCCTGGTCGGCGGGATACACCTCGCCAACGATCGGGACGCCGGCGGCGCGCTTCTGGCTCACGGCCCGAGCCACCATCTCCACGTTCTCGGCGTCGACCGCTTCGGAGCCCGTGTGGATGGACATCCCCACCAGGACGATGTCGGCGCCCAGGGCCACGGCCTCGGCCGCGGTGAGGACGGGGACGCTCCGGCTCTCGTGGTACTGCCACTGCGAGGCGTACTGGGTACCCCAGTTGAGCCGGATCATCAGGGCCGGTGCCCCCCGATGGGCAAAGAGGTGTCCGACATGAGCCGCCATCCCCGGGCTCATAAGGATCGCGTCGGCGGCACCGAGGTCTCGAAGGGACACCGGCAGGTCGTTCAAACCGGCGAGCGGTCCGTTGTACAGACCGTGGTCCACAGCCACGACGACCGCGTTGCGGCCTCCGTCGAACAGCCTCCCGAGGCGGATCTCCGCTCCCATGGTCATCCGTGGCACCTCCAGCGAACCGGGTGACGGCGTGGAAGGCTTCGCGGGCCGAGGAACCCGCCCATGCGGACCTTCACGCCTCTTAGTTCGGTTATCCCTCTGTTTCTCTTGCGTTGTACGAAAGAGAGAGGGCTATCAGCTTCGGTGATGGCATCGGATACGGCCAGATGTGGGGGGGAGGGCGAGGTACCCGGTGCCATCAAGGTGCGGATCATACACGGAGTTGGCGGGGTTTGTCTTGCGCTTGACCTTCCTATCCCCTGGAGATAGGATTCACAGCGCCGGCATATATGGCGAAAACAACATGGATCAGAGTTCAGATCGAAAGTAAAACCGAAGATTCGCCACCTCTGGCGGAGCGGGTGGGATCGCGCCGGAACGCGGTCGGAGATCGATCGAAGGGAGCAGCCATGACGGAGGCGCACCGGAGCCCACCGGCCCACGGGGAGGCAGCCCCGGTCCCTGCCGGCAGGCAGTCTCGCCTGGAGGAGCTGTCGACCAAGCTGCACCGCGTGCGGACGTGGCTGGACGGATCCGGGTACGCCGCCGCTCTCTTCACCGGCCAGGCGGGAGTCGCCTGGGTGACCGCCGGCCTCGAGGACCGGGTGAGCCGCAATGAGGAGCCCGGCCTGGTCTGGGCCCTGGTCGACGCCTCGGGACTTCACCTGATCACCACCAACGTCGAGGGGAAGCGCATCTCCGCGGAGGAGGACCTGGCGGGGCTCGGCTTCGACCTGCGGGTGACGCCCTGGGACCGCCCCGGGGGACTTGACGCCGTGGCGAGCGAGCTGACCGGCGGTGCGCGGCTCGCCAACGACGGTCACGGCCCGGGCACCCCGGTTCCGGACGCCCTGGCCGGCCTGAGGCTCCCTCTGACGCCACGGGAAGGCGAGCGCCTCGCGGCGCTGGGCCCCGAATGCGCTGAGGCTCTGGAGGGCGCCCTGCGCGAGTGGCGGCCGGCCGAGCGCGAGTGTGAGCTCGCGGCGAGGATCGCGGCCGGCCTGGAGGAGCGCCGGCTGCTGGCCTCGCTCATCCTGGTCGGCGGTGCCCGGCGGAGGCGGGCCTTCCGACACCCGATCCCGACCGACGCGGTCACCGGGCAGGATGCCCTGGCCATCATCGTGGGGGTTCGCGGTGGGCTCAATGTGTCGTGCTCGCGGACCGTCTGCGCGGGCGCTCCCCAGGCCGACCTCGAGGCACGCCACCGGGCGGCCTGCGCGGTCGAGGCCGCCATGATCGCCGCCACGCGCCCCGGAAGGAGCTGGGAGAGCGTGCTCGATGTCGCCAAGGTCGCCTACCAGGACGCCGGCTTCCCGGGTGAATGGCGGGCGCACTTCCAGGGCGGACCGGTCGGCTACCTCTCCCGGGAGTTCGACGTCGTGCCGGGCACCACCAGCGCCGCGACCCTCATCACGCTCGGCGCCGGCTTCGCCTGGAACCCGACGGTGCAGGGCGCCAAGTCGGAGGACACCTTCATCGTCACCGAGGCCGGCGCGCGGTCCGTGTCCAACACCGACCACTGGCCGTCACTCACGTTCGATACCGAGATCGGGCCGATGCGGCGGCCGGCGATCCTCGAGCTCTGACGGCGCGTGGGGGGAGCGTGGGGAGACCGGAGCGCGCCGCTGGCCAGAAGCATTCGACTGCTGGTGCCGGGAAAGGGAATCGAACCCTTACGAGCGTACGCTCACAGCGCCCTGAACGCTGCGTGTCTACCAGTTCCACCACCCCGGCGCGATTGGGAAACCGATCGTAGCAGGAGCGAAGCGGCCCGGCAGGCTCAGCGCTGCCAGAGCGCCGCATCGGCGAAGGGGTCGCCGGCGGCGGGCACGATGACCTCGGAGAGCTTGGCGGCGTTGACGACCAGCCCCTCGGACGGCGCGTAGAGGAAGACTGCGGGAAGGTCCTGGTCCATCACCTGCACCACCTGTGCGGCCGCCACGAGGCTCGCCGGCTGGCCGGTCACGGTCGCCAGGGCGCTCAGGTCCTGGTCGAGGAAGGGGTCGGGGGTGCCGCGGGAGACGTAGTAGCCGTGCGGGGGGGTGGCGGTCGAGCTCCAGAAGCCGGTCAGGTCGGGGTCGGCGCCCGCGTCCCAGGAGGCGATGGCGAGCTGGAAGTCGCCGGGGACCAGCACGTGGCTCAGGAAGCCGGTGCTGGGAGCCACGGCGACGGTCACCGAGATCCCCACGGCGTCGAGCTGGTCCGCCACCACCTGCGCCACCGCCGGGAGCGGCGCGGCGTCGGGGACGCTCAGGGTGAAGTGGAGCGCCACCCCGCCCAGGGTGCGGCCCCCCTCGGGGTTGGTCAGCCAGCCGGCGGCGTCGAGCCCGGCCTCGGCGGCACCGGGGTCGGCGGGCAGCGCGGGCTCCTCGCCCTGCAGCCAGAGGATGCCGGCCGGGATGGGGCCGTACTGGCCGGTGCCCAGCCCGTCGAGCGGCCCGTTGACGATGGCCTCCCTGTCGATGGCGTCGGCGATGGCGTGGCGGACCGCCGGGTCGTCGAGGCCGGGGATGCTGGTGTTGAAGAGGAGGTCCACGAACCCGAAGGTGAGCGAGTCGCGGGCCACCGCGCCGTGGTGGTGGAGCAGCTCGGCCTGCTGCGCGGGGGTGGTGGCGAGCACGGCCTGCACCGTCCCCGCCGCGAAGGCCTTGGCGGCGGCCGCGAAGCTGGTCATGGCGTCGATCTGGACCCGGCCCAGGCGGGGCGCGGCGGCGGCGTGCGGATTCGCGGTGAGGGTCAGGATGCCGCCCTTCTCCCCGGCGACCCGGTAGGGACCGGAGGTGGGCAGCGGCGAGGAGGCGTGCCGGGCCAGGGCGGCGAGCCCGGCGGGCGACATGCTGCCGAGCGGAAGGATGGGGAGCTGGGTGAGGTCGTACGCGAGCGCCGCACGGGGGGCCTGCAGGGTCAGGACCAGGTCGTTGCCCGAGGCGCTCGCGCTCACCCCCTGCCAGACGCTCGCCACCGCGGCATCGGGGAAGGCGGAGGACTGCACCCATTGAATCGTGGCCAGCGCATCCTGCACCGTGATCGAGCTCCCGTCCGACCAGCGGAGCCCGGTGCGCAGAGGCAGGGTGTAGGTGAGCCCGTTCAGGCTGATCGAGAGCTGTGAGGCCAGGTCGGGGGCTGGGTAGGCGGTCGCATCGAGCCCGAGCAGGCAGCGATAGAGCATGGGGGTGATCGCCGCGACCGCGGGATCCTCGGAGTTGATCAGCGGGTTGACGGAGACGGGGAGGCTGTCGGTGAGGACCGCGGCGCGGTAGTCGACCGGCGGCGGCGTCTCCGACGACGCCGTCCTCAGGTGCCCGACCACGGCCACCCCGGTGACCACCAGTGCCACGACGAGGAGGACCAGAACCGCACCGACCTCCAGCCAGCGCGGCGGCCGGCGGATCAGGCGGTGTTGCCGATCCAGACGTTGATCGCGGCGACGATCACGAAGAGGGCGATGAACACGGCGCTCATGCGGAGGAGACCAGCTTCCAGCCCCCGCCGCCGGCGGTACCCGCCGCCAGAATCGCCACCGCCGCCGATGACCCCGCCCAGGCCGGTCGCCTTCGGGGTCTGGAGCAAGATGCCAAGGATCACGAGGATCGCCAGCACCACCTGGGCGGCGATGAGAACGACCTGTAGCACGCAAACGCTCCTCCGAGTGAGATCGGCGGCCAGTATACCCCGTGCCCGGGATCGCCCCTCCGCCCCCAGATGGGGCGCGCCGCCAGCCGGGGCGGGGCGGGGCCCGGGCCGCGCGAGGCAGCACCCCGGCGGCCACCCCCCGCGCCAGCGGAAGGCGTGAATCCCGACTCAACTACTACACTTTTCACCGTGGCCCTGCGTGACGTCTTCCGCTTCCCCAACCCCGTCAACGAGATCTCGGCCCGCACCGTGGCGGGCGGGGTGGCTGTGGCCGCCCTGGTCACCCTGGGCACGCGGTGGCCGTGGCTCCTCCCCTTCATGGCATACGGCTTCATCGCCCGGGTGGCCTCCGGCCCCACCTTGAGTCCCTGGGGGCAGATCGTGACCCGGGTCGTCGTCCCCCGGCTGCCCTTCAGGGCCAAGCTCATCGCCGGGCCGCCCAAGCGCTTCGCCCAGGGGATGGGGGCCGTGTTGACGGTCGCCGCGACCCTGCTCTGGCTGGTCTTCCGCCTCGAGCTTCCCGGCCTGGTGCTGGTGGGGTTGGTCGCCGTCGCCGCCACCCTGGAGTCCGTCTTCGCCCTCTGCATCGGCTGCCGGGTCTTCGACGTGCTGATGCGGCTGGGGATCATCCCGGCCACCGTCTGCGAGGCCTGCTCCAACCTGGCCCTGGCCCGCACCCAGAGCTGAGCAGACAGCGTCCAGGGCGTCCCCCGCGGCTCAGCCCTCGATCAGGCTGCGCCCGGTCATCTCCTCGGGCTGGGGGAGCCCCATCACCTCGAGGACGGTGGGAGCGACGTCGCAGAGGCCGCCCCCGTCGCGCAGCGCCGCCACCTGGGTGCCGATCAGCACCACCGGCACCGGATTGGTGGTGTGAGCGGTCAGCGGCTCGTTGGTGTCGGGGTCGATCTTGTGCTCGGCGTTGCCGTGGTCGGCGGTGATCAGCACCGCGCCACCCGCCGCCCGGGCCGCGTCGACCACCCGGCCGAGGCAGCCGTCGACGACCTGGCAGGCCTGGACGGTCGCCGCCAGGTCTCCCGTGTGTCCGACCATGTCGGGGTTGGCGTAGTTGACGACGATCAGCGCCTCGGTCCCCTTCTCGATCCGCTCGACCACCGCGTCGGTGATCGGCACCGCGCTCATGGCCGGCACCAGGTCGTAGGTGGGGACGTCCTTGCGCGAGGGGATCAGCGTCCGGTCCTCGGCCTCGAAGGGGTGCTCCTCGCCGCCGTTGATGAAGTAGGTGACGTGCGCGTACTTCTCGGTCTCGGCGACGTGGAATTGGTGTCCCCCGCTCCGGCTCACCACCTCGGCGAGGCAGTTGCGGATGGCGTCGGGTGGATAGGCGATCCGGACCGGCAGGCCGCCCTCGTACTCGGTCATGGTCACGTAGGTGAGGTTCTGGGGCACGCGGCTGCGCTCGAACTGCGGGAAGTTCGCGTCGAGGAGGGCGTGGGTCATCTCGCGAGCCCGGTCCGGCCGGAAGTTGAAGAAGACCACCGAGTTGCCGTCGCCGATCCGCACCGGCGGCTCGCCCTCGGGGCAGATGCTCACGGGAGGGAGGAACTCGTCGGTGACCCCGACCTCGTACTGGCCACGGATGTAGGCCACCGGGTCGTCGGCCCGCGCGTCACCCGAGCCGGCGATGATCTCGTAGGCGCGGGCCACCCGGTCCCACCGCTTGTCGCGGTCCATCGCGTAGAAGCGGCCGGCGACCGAGACCACCCGCCCCGCCCCGACCCGCCCGAGCGCCGCGACGAACTCCTCCATGAAGGCGGCGCCGCTATTGGGCAGCTCGTCGCGACCATCGGTGAAGGCGTGGACGAAGACCCGGTCGAGCCCCCGCCGCCGGGCCAGCTCGCAGATCGCGACCGCGTGGTCCTGGTGGCTGTGGACCCCGCCCGGTGAGACCAGGCCCATGAGGTGCAGGCTGGTGCCCCGCTCCAGGGCGGCGCCGACCGCCTGATTGAGCGCGGAGTTGTCGAAGATGCTCCCATCGCGCACCGCCCGGCTGATCTTGGTCAGCGGCTGGTAGACGACCCGCCCGGTGCCGATGGTGAGGTGCCCCACCTCGGAGTTGCCCTGCTGGCCGTCGGGCAGCCCCACGGCCTCCCCGCTGGCGGCGACCAGGGTGTGGGGCGAGCTCTGGACGAATTCGTCCCAATGGGGGGTCCGGGCCGCCGCGATGGCGTTGCCGAATCCATCCGGACTGTACCCCCAACCGTCGATGACGATCAGGACGAAGGGGCGCGGCCCGGACGTCACCGCGACCCCGCGGAGGCGGAGCCGGCCGCCTCGGCGGCGCGCACGATGGTGGTGAAGGCGTCGACCTTGAGGCTGGCGCCCCCGACCAGAGCACCGTGGATGTGCGGCTCGGCGAACAGCTCGGCGGCGTTGGCCGCCGTCACGCTCCCGCCATAGAGGATCGGGACGGTGTTCGCCACCTCGCCGAGCAGCTCGTCCAGGCGGCTCGCGATGTGGACGCAGACCTCCTCGGCCTGGGCCGGGGTGGCGGTCCGGCCGGTGCCGATCGCCCAGACCGGCTCGTAGGCGACGACCAATTCCTCGTCGCCCACCTCCACGCCCTCGAGCGCGCTCCTCAGCTGGCGGTCGACGACCGCCATAGTGGTGTCCTCCAGTCGCTCGGCCTCGGTCTCCCCCACCGCGAGGATGACCCTGAGGTGGTGCCGGCGGGCGGCGATCAGCTTGCGGGCGATCAGCTCGTCGCTCTCACCGAGGATGTGGCGGCGCTCGGAGTGACCCAGCAGCACGTCGTCGCAGATACCCACCAGCATCGCTGGGGAGACCTCGCCGGTGAACGCTCCCTTCTCCTCGGCGTAGCAGTCCTGGGCGCCCAGCCGGAGCGAGCTGCCCCGGAGCACCTCCCGGACGCCGACCAGGTGGGGGAAGGGCGGGAGCAGCTCCACCTCCACGCGGCTGCCGTCGAGCTCGGCCCGCATCGCGCGGGCCAGGTCCAGGCCCTCGTCGACGGTGGTGTTCATCTTCCAGTTGCCGGCCACCAGGCGGGTGGGACGTCGCGCGGTCACAGCGCCACCTTCTCCTCGAGGGCCGCGACCCCGGGCAGCTCGATCCCCTCGAGGAACTCGAGGGTCGCGCCGCCGCCGGTCGAGACATGGCTGATCTTCTCCACCACCCCGGCCTGGTCGAGGGCCGCGGCGAGGTCACCGCCGCCCACCACGCTGGTCGCGGAGGAGGCGCCCAGCGCCTCGGCCACCCGCCGGGTGCCGCGGGAGAACTCCTCGATCTCGTAGATCCCGAGCGGCCCGTTCCAGACCACCGTCCTGGCGTTCCTGCAATCCTCGGCGATCCGGGCGCAGGTCTCGTTGCCGACGTCCACCACCATCTGATCGGCGGGGATCTCGGTCCAGACCACGGTCGTCGTCGGGGCTCCGGCGCTCGCCGCGGGGGCGATCACCACGTCGATGGGGAGCTTGATCTCCCCGCGTCCATTCCCGGCTCCCTCGAGGAGCTTGGAGGCGGTCTCGACCCATTCCTCCTCGACCAGGGACTTGCCCACCTCCTTGCCCAGCGCCCGGTAGAAGGTGCAGGCCATGGCGCCGCCGATCCAGAGGGTGTCGACCCGGCGCAGGAGGTTCTCGAGCACCCCGATCTTGGTGGAGATCTTGGCGCCGCCGATGATCGCCACCAGCGGCCGGCGCGGGTTCTCCAGCACGCCGCCCAGGGCGTCCAGCTCCTTGGCCATGAGGTAGCCGGCCACCGCGGAGAGGTGGTGGGCGATCCCCTCGGTGGAGGCGTGGGCGCGATGGGCGGTGCCGAAGGCGTCGTTGACGTAGAGATCGGCGAGGGCGGCGAGCTTCTCGACGAACGCCTCGTCGTTGGCCTCCTCGCCGGGGTCGAAGCGGATGTTCTCGAGCATGGCGACGTCGCCGTTGGCGAGACGGTTCACGGCCGCCTCCACCTCCGGCCCGACCAGGCCGGGCAGCATCTGCACCGGCGCCCCCAGCAGCTCACTGAGGTGTGCCGCCAGGGGGGCGGTGCTGAGGTCGGGATTGACCTTGCCCTTGGGGCGGCCCAGGTGGGTGACCACGATCACGCGGGCGCCCCGCTCCCGGAGCGCGCGCAGCGTCGGCAGCGCGGCCCGGATGCGCCGGTCGTCGACGATCTTGCCGTCCTTCATGGGGACGTTGAAGTCGACCCGCACCAGCACCCGCTTGCCCTGGACCTTGACGTCGTCGATGGTGGCTTTCATGCGCTGGACTTGGCAGCCTCCGGAATGAACGTGCAGGAACGGAGCGCACCCACGTGCGTGACCGCCCGAACTGCGGCGGCGACACCGAGCTGGGCGAGCACGACGGTGGCGCTAGAGACGCTTGGCGATGTACTCGACCAGGTCGACCGTGCGGCAGCTGTAGCCCCACTCGTTGTCGTACCAGGCGAGCACCTTCACGTGGCCGTCCCCGATCACCATCGTCGAGAGCAGGTCGACGACCGCGGAGTGGTTCTCGTGCAGGAAGTCGGCGGAGACCAGCGGCTCGTCGGTGACGCCCAGGATGCCCTTCAACTCTCCCTCGGCAGCCTTCGAGAAGGCCGCGTTGATCTCCTCTGCGGAGGCCGCCTTCTCCAGGATGACGGTGAGGTCGACCAGGGAGACGTCGGGGGTGGGGACGCGCAGCGCAAAGCCGGTCAGCTTGCCCTTCAGCTGGGGCAGCACCAGGTGCAGGGCCTTGGCCGCGCCCGACGAGGTCGGGATGATCGCCAGGGCTGCGGCGCGGGCCCGGCGCAGGTCCTTGTGGGGACCGTCCAGGACCAGCTGGTCGTTGGTGTAGGAGTGCACCGTGGTCATGAACCCGGACTCGATCCCGAAGCTGTCGCTGAGCACCTTGGCCACCGGGGCCAGGCAGTTGGTGGTGCAGGAGGCGTTGGAGAGGACGTGGTGCACCGCCGGGTCGTAGGCGTTCTCGTTGACGCCCATGACCACCGTGAGGTCCTCGTTCTTGGCGGGGGCCGAGATGATCACCTTGCGCGCGCCGCCGTCGATATGGGCCTTGGCCGCGGTGGCGTCGGTGAACTTCCCGGTCAACTCGATGACGATCTCCGCGCCGAGGGCCGCCCAGGGGAGGTTCTTGGGATCGCGCTCGGCGAGCACCTTGATGCTCTTGCCGTCGACCACGATCGAGTCACCGGCCACCGAGACCGTGCCGGGGAAGCGTCCCAGGATGGTGTCGTACTTGAGCAGGTGGGCCAGGGTCGCAGGCGTGGTGATGTCGTTGACTGCGACGAACTCGATGTCCGCGTTCTGCTGGCGCGCCGCGCGCAGGATGTTGCGTCCGATCCGGCCGAAGCCGTTGATGCCGACTTTGACAGCCATGAGCACTCCTCAGGGGTGTGGGACACCAAAGAACCGCCCGGAGGGTAGCAAGAGGCGGGTTCTCCGCGGCTCCGGACACGACTCATGATGCACGTGTCGCCGCTCGGATCGCCAGGGCCGGCCGTCCCCTCTGGACCCTGCTCCGTCCCTCTCCTGATTAGGGAATTCAGCCTTCCCCGAGGTCTCCACCCAGCGCCACCAGGCGATGCAGCCGTCCCGCCATGGCCGGGCGGCTGCAGCCGGCCGCGGCGGCGAGCCCGTCCAGGGTGTCGCGGGGCCGGCGCCGGCGCAGCACCGCCGCCTCGCGGAGCGCCGGGGGGAGCGCCTCCCACCGGCTCCGGTCGCTCTCCAGGCGCTCGATGGCCTCGAGCTGGGAGAGCGCGGCGGAGACCGTCCGGCGCAGGTTGGCGGTCTCCGCATTGAGCCGCCGGTTGACCCCGGAGCGCACTTCCCCGACCACCCGGCCGGCCTCGAACTCGAGCCGCCCGAGGTGGGCTCCGATCGAGCTCAGCAGGGTGGCGACACCGGGTGCCGAGCGCACCGCCACCACCGGCCGTCCCCGGCGCCGCGGCGACGTCGCCGGGATCCCGAGCCGCGCCAGGTCCTCCAGCACCCGGGCCGCCGCCCCCTCCGACCCCACCAGCAGCTCGAGCTGCGGCGGTCCGTCCCCGCGGCTCAGCGAGCCGCAGACCAGGAAGGCGCCCCGGAGCCGGGAGCGCGCGCAGCAGAGGTTGGTCGACGCGACCGGGCGCACCGGGGGAGCCGGCTGGACCGGGGCGGTCGCGCCCCCGACGCCACGGGGGGGCATCTCCTCCGCAACCGCGGCGGCCTCGAACGCAGGGCGGATCGAGACGCGGTAGCGATGGCGGCGGGGGGTCGCCAGGCGCTCCACCGACGCCGGGACCGAGTCGGCGTGGAGGGCGGCGAGGGCGGCCCGGGCCGCCACCAGCCGGGTGGTCACGGGCGCCTCCCCACCGCCGGCGAGGGCCATCCCCTCGATCAGCGCGGCGCGGCAGCAGGGGAGCGGTGGGATGTGGGGGGCGAGCTCGGCGACGATCCGCTCGGTGAAAGAACCCCCCCGCAGCGCTCCGAGATGCTCCCGGCTCGGGCGACCGGCCGCAGGTCGCCGCTCTGCCGCCACGCGGGTCACGTCGGGCCGCCCACCGCCGCGCTCAGCGCGGGTCGGGCTTGCCGACGTCGCGATGGCGGACGGTCACCTCGAGGTTCTCCGATCGCAGCCTGCGCCCCAGCTCCTCGGCCACGACCACCGAGCGGTGCCGGCCGCCGGTGCAGCCCACCGCGACGTGGAGGTGGCGGCGCCCGCTGCTCGCGTAGTGGGCCGCGGCCCATGAGAGCACCTCGCTGAGCCGGTCGCAGAGCTCGGCGGTGCGCGGGTCCGCGTGGACGTAGTCGCGCACCGCTCCGTCCAGGCCGGTGCGCGGGCGCAGCTCCGGCTCCCAGAAGGGGTTGCGGAGGAAGCGGACGTCGACCACCCAGTCCGCCTCCCCCTGGGGGCCGAACTTGTAGCCGAAGGAGGAGACCAGGACCCGCAGCGGCGCGGCCCCGGAGGGCTCGGCCACCAGCTCGACGACCCGCCGGCCCAGATCCGCGGGCGCCAGCTCGCCGGTGTCGATGATGAGATCGGCGACAGCGCGCAGCCCGGCGAGGAGGTCCTCCTCGCGGCGCACCGCAGCCAGGGTGCCACCGGCGTCGCGACAGGGATGGGGGCGGGTGCTCTCGGCGAGCCGCCGGAGCAGCACCGGGTCGGGCGCGGTGAGGAAGACGACCCGTACCCCGTCCGGCGGGATCAGGGGGGCGAGCGCCGCACCCTGGCGGGCGTCGACCACCGCCACCGCCGCCCCCGGCCGCGGGAGGGCCGCCCAGGCAGAGAGAAGGTCGAGGCTCAGGTTGTCGACGACGTCGACGCCGGCCGCCTCCAGGGCCTGGGCCGCGCTCGCCTTGCCGGCCCCGCTCATCCCGGTCAGGATCCACGCACCGGGCGACGTCGGGTCGGCGGTCATCTCGCAGTCATCTCGTCGCGATTGTACGGATGACTACACCAGCTCCTTGATCCGCTGGGCGACCACCTCGGGGACCACCTCCGACAGCTCCTCGACGCTGGCGAGGCCGATGGCCTCGACGGTGCCGAAGCGGCGGAGCAGGGCGCGCTTGCGCACCGGCCCCAGCCCGGGAACGCCATCGAGGCGGGAGCGGAGGGCCGACTTGGCCCGGCGGGCCCGGTGCCGGGTGATGGCGAAGCGGTGGGCCTCGTCGCGGACCCGCTGGACCAGGAAGAGCGTGGGCGAATCGCGGGGCAGGACGATGGGATCGGGCTGGTCCGGCCGGAACAGCTCCTCGTTGCGCTTGGCCAGACCGAAGACGGGGACGTCGGCTAGACCCGCCTCCACCAGAACCGCGTGGGCGGCCCCGAGCTGGCCCTTCCCGCCGTCGATGAGCAGCAGGTCGGGGAGCGCCGCGAAGCTCTCCTCGGTCCTGCCCCGGCCGCCGCCGCGGGAGCCGCCACCACCCTGCGGCGGGGCCTCCTCGCCGTTGCTCCCGTCCGGGTCGTCGACCGGGATGTCACCGTTCGCCTCGGCCTGGACGGCGTGGAGATGGCGGACGAATCGGCGCCGGAGCGTCTCCGCCATCGAGGCGAAGTCGTCGGCGCCCTCCACCGTCCTGATCCCGAAGTGCCGGTAGTGGTCGGGCCGTGGCCGGCCGTCCTCGAAGACCACCATCGAGCCGACCGAGTTGGTGCCCATGGTGTTGCTGATGTCGTAGCACTCGATCCGCCGCGGTGGAACCTCCAGGTCGAGCCGGGCGGCGAGGTCGGCGAGCAGCGCCTCGGTCCGCTCTGCGTCGAAGTCCTCGACGACCCGGCGCTGGCGCAGGGTGGCCAGCGCCGTCTCGCGTGCCCTCTCCACCAGGCGGCGCAGCTCGCCGCGCCGCGGCATGCGAACGTCGACGGGGCCGCCCCGCTCCGCGGCGAGGAAGTCGGCGATGTCGTCGAGCCCGTCGGGGACGTCGGAGACGAGGATGGTGCGGGGCAGCCGCGGCGTCCCGCTGTAGAACTGGGGCAGGAAGGCGCCCAGGCACTCGCCGGCTGAGAGGTCGGAGACGCCCTCGACCTCGTGGGTCTCCGAGCCGATCACCCGGCCTCCGCGGACGGTGAGCACCGCGGCCATCCCCCGGCCCGCCTCCACGGCGATGGCGACCGCGTCATGGTCCCCCCGCCGGCCGCTCAGCACGTCCTGGCGCTCGCTGATCCGATCGATGGCGCGGAGCCGGTCGCGGAAGCGCGCCGCCAGCTCGTAGTCGAGGGCGGCGGCCGCCTCCTCCATCTGCTGGCGAAGCTCGTCGGCGAGCACCCGGCTCCTCCCCTCCATGAAGGTCTCGACCTGCTCCAGGAGACGGGCATAGCCGGCCTCGTCGATCCGGCCCTCACAGGGCCCACTGCAGCGGCGGATGTGGTAGTCGAGGCAGACCCGTCCTCTCCGGAAGAGCTCATCGCCGCAAGTGCGGAATGGGAAGATGGTGCGCAGCGAGCGAACCGTGGTCCGCAGCGACTGAGCGCTGGTGTAGGGGCCGTAGTAGCGGGCCCCGTCCCGCTGCACCTTGCGCGTGTAATAGGGCCGCGGGAAGAGGGTGGCCCGCTGCCCTGCCTCGCCCCGCGGAGCGCGCAGCTTCTCCCTCGCGGTGCCCGGGGCGTGGGTGTCCGGGGTACCCGGCGCCGGGATCTTGAGGTAGAGGTAGTTCTTGTCATCCTTGAGTCGAACGTTGAAGCGCGGGCGGTGACGCTTGATGAGGGTGTTCTCCAGGATCAGCGCCTCGCGCGGACTGGCGCAGGCGATGACCTCGAAGTCGAACACGCCCTCCACCAGCCGGCGGGTGCGCTCGGAGAGGCTGGGGATGCCGCTGAAGTACGAGCGCAGCCGGTTCTGGAGGACCGCCGCCTTGCCGACATAGGCCACCCTGCCGGCCAGGTCGCGCATGACGTAGACGCCCGGGCCCTTGGGGGCGGCCCGGAGCCGCTCTCGGAGCAGATCGGGGTTGTCGATCAGCCGGGCCTGGCGGGCGGTCGTGGTCACGGGAGCTCTCCGGCGGGAAGCTCCAGGTCCCAGACCAGGGCGAAGGGCAGCACCTGGTGCCTCATCGGCTCAGCACCGCCCGGGCCACCGCGCCCGCCACTCTCGGCTCGTCACGCGCCACGTCTGCACTGTATCTCCGCGCCCGGCGGGGGCCGTCGGCGCACTCGCCGGCCCCGTGGGGGCAGGCAAGCGGTCAACGGGTGGAGCTTGACTCAAGAATATGTCAACCATTTTGGCTTGACCCGACTGCGAAACTGTCAACCATTCACCCTTGACTTCAGCCTAATCAAGGTGCTAGCCTTGACCGATGGCGGCAGCGATCCTGCTCGATCAGCGCCAGAGCCGGGGAGGCTACGACCTCGTCGAGCCCTGGCTCCGCGACATGGAGGACCCGTCGCTCGCATTCCTGCTCCCCTTCGAGCGCACGGCGGGGGACGAGATGGAGGCCCTGATCGACGATGCCGCCACCCTGACCGAGGTGGTGCTCCGCGCGCTCAGAACCTCGGCCTGGTGGATCGGCGTCGGGATCGGCTCCGTCGAGCAGCCGCTTCCCGAAAGCGTCAGGCAGAGCCAGGGCTCCGCCTTCGTCCTGGCGCGTCAGGCCATCCAGGAGGCGAAGGCGCAGCCGGGGCGCATCCGGGTGCTCGCCGAGGGTCGGGACGCCGGTGACCTGGAGGCCGCCCTGCTGCTCATGGGCGTGCTCTTCTCCCGGCGCCACAACCCCGACAGCCCCGTGAACCGGCTGCGGAAGTCGGGCCTCACCATCGTCCAGATCGCTGACCAGCTCGGCATCACCAAGCAGGCCGTCTCCCAGCAGCTGCGGGTGGCGCGAACCGAGGAGCAGGCCGGGCGGCGGCTGGTCGAGCACCTCGCGGAGGCGGTGCTGCGGTGAGCATCTTCGAGGGCCTGGTGTTCCTGCTGTCGGTGGGCACCGTGCCGGTTCTGTGCGAGACCTCCGGCTGGCTGGCCAGCCGCTGGTACCGGCGGGCACCGGCTGCGCTCGCCCTGGCCGGTCTCGGGCTGAACGTCCAGTTCACCGCCCACCCCTGGCAGGCGTGGCTGCTCCTGGCTCTGGCCGTGGCGGCCTCGGCCGTCGCCGTCCGGGGCTGGCGGTGGGCGCTGCTCCTGGTCACTGCGTTCGGCGGCCCCTTCCTCCTCGACCCGGGCATCGCCGCCACCGCCGGCCACCGGTTCTTCGGCCCGCAGCGGATGCAGATCCTCCTGGTGGTGAGCGGTTTCGTCTTCGCGGTTCTCGCCGGCTCGGTCCTGGTGGAGCAGGTCCTGCGGCGGATCAAGGGCCTCCCCGGCTCCTCGGAGGAGGCCGGTGCCGAGCCCGGACCTCTCGACCTCGGAACCGGGGCCCCGGCCGGCGGCAGGGTGATCGGCATGCCGGAGCGCGCTTTCGCGTACGGTGGGGTCCTGGTCGGACACCCGGAGACGGTCGCCCTGGTCGTCGCCGTCAAGTCCGTCGCCCGGTACCCCGAGTTCAAGGGGAGGAACGGGCGGAGGTTCGCCGAGTACTTCCTGATCGGGACCCTGCTCAGCCTGCTGTTCGCCCTCGGCGTCGCCTATCTCATCAGCGCAGCGCTCGCCAGCCTTCCGACGCGCTGAGCCTCGCCCGCACAAGCCTGGCGGAGCCCATCGCCAACGCCTCCTCAGGCGGTTCCTGAGCCCCTCTCCGCGGCCACCAACTCCTCCAGGAACGTCGCCTCGTCGATGACGCGAACGCCCAGCCGCTGGGCCTTCTCCAGCTTCGCCCCGGCGCCGGGGCCGGCCACCACGGTGTGGGTCTTGCGGCTGACACTGGAACCGGGGTTGGCCCCCAGCCTGCGGATACGCTCCTCGGCCTCGGGGCGGGGCATCGCCTCCAGCGACCCGGTGAGCACCCAGGTCTGGCCGGTCCACGGCCCCTCCCCCACCACCTCGGCCGGCTCCGCCTCCACCCCCACGTCGGCGAGCTTGTCCAGCAGCTTGCGGCCGTCCTCGCCGTGGAACCAGCGGGCGACCGCGGCGGCAACGGTCGGGCCGATGCCCTCCACCTCCACCAGGTCCTCCTCGGTCGCGGCGGCGAGCCGGTCGAGCGAGCCGAAGTGGGTGGCGAGCACCAGGGCGGTGTGCTCCCCGACGTGGGGGACGCCGAGGGCGTTGATCAGCCGGTGCAGGGGCACCCGGCGGCGCGCCGCGATGCTCGCGATCAGGTTGTCCGCGGAGCGGTCGGCGAAGCGCTCGAGCTTCAGCACCTGCTCCCTGGTCAACCGGAAGAAGTCGGCGGCGTCCTCGACGTAGCCGGCCTCGATCAGGGCCGCGATCACCATCGGGCCCATCCCCTCGATGTCGAGGGACGACCGGCTGGCGAAGTGGATCAGCCGCTCCCAGCGCTGCGCGGGGCAGAGGGGATTGACACAGCGGCGGGCAGCCTCGCCCTCCTCGCGGACGAGCTCGGAGCCGCAGACCGGGCAGACGGGCGGTGGAGCCCACGCGCGGGCGTCCGGGAGGCGCTTCTCGAGGACCACCGAGACGATCTCCGGGATCACGTCGCCGGCCTTGTGAACCACCACGGTGTCGCCGACCCGGACGTCCTTGCGGGCCACCTCGTCCTCGTTGTGGAGGGTGCAGCGCTGCACCGTCGAGCCGGCGATGAGCACCGGCTCGAGGAACGCGACGGGTGTGCAGGTCCCGGTCCGGCCGACGTTGACGCCGATGTCGAGCACCCGGGTCTGCTGCTCCTCGGGCGGGAACTTGTAGGCGATCGCCCAGCGCGGCGACCGCGACACCGCCCCCAGCTCGGCCTGGATCTCCCTCGAGTTGACCTTGATCACCACCCCGTCGGTCTGGTAGTCGAGGTCGTGGCGGGCGTCCCGCCAGTGGTCCAGGTAGGCGGCGATCTCGTCCCCGCCCACCTCCCGGCAGTTGGGGTTGATCCGGAAGCCCATCTCCCCGAGCAGGGTCAGGACCTCGGATTGGGAGCGGGCCGGACCGGGCGGGTCCAATTGGTACATGAAGGTCTGCAGGCCCCGGCTCGCGGTGATCGTGGGGTTGAGCTGGCGCACCGCCCCCGCCGCGGCGTTGCGGGGGTTGGCGTAGGTCTGCTTGCCGTCCTCCTCGAGCTGCTGGTTGAGGGCCGCGAAGCTCGGCTTGGGCATGTACACCTCGCCGCGCGCCTCGAACTCGCGCGGCATGCCGTCGGGGACGCGCCGGAGACGGACCGGCACCGAGCGGATGGTGCGCACGTTGGCGGTGACGTCCTCGCCCTCGACCCCATCGCCGCGGGTCGCCCCGGAGACCAGCTCGCCGTCCCGGTAGGTGAGCGACATCGCCAGGCCGTCGATCTTCAGCTCGCAGACGAAGCGGTCGACCTCGGGCACGATCCGCTGGATCCGCCGCCGGAAGGCCTCCACCTCCTCGATCGAGAACGCGTTGGCCAGGGAGAGCATGGGGGTCCGGTGGCGGAACTTGACGAAGGCCTCCGAGGGGGCGCCGCCGACCCGCTGGGTGGGCGAATCCGGGGTCTGCAGGCCCGGGTACCGGGTCTCCAGGTCGAGCAGCTCCCGGAACAGCCGGTCGTACTCGGCGTCGGTGACCTCGGGGCGGTCGAGGACGTGGTAGAGGTGGCTGTGGTGGTCCACCTCCCGGCGCAGCTCCTCGGCGCGCCGGCGGGCCTCCTCGGGGATGGTCTCGGTCGGGGGTTCGGTCATCGATCCACCACTGGTGACGGCAAAGGTCTCCGTCCGATTATGGACAAGCGGCCCGGGTGGTCCGGGCGGCCCAGACTGGTACTTTTCTCAGCGCATGGCCCGCGCATCGGCGTTCCTCGACCGGCGCCTCAGCGAGTACCTGGTCGCCCACGCCCAGCCCCGCGACCCCCTGCTCGCCGAGCTGGCCGTCGAGACCCACCGGCTGTACCCCGAGCTGGACCTGCAGGTGAGCCCGGACGAGGGGGCGCTGCTCCGCATGCTGGTCCGGCTCTGCGGCGCCCGGCGGGCGATCGAGCTGGGGACGTTCACCGGGTATTCGTCCATCTGCATCGCCCAGGGGCTGGCACCCGGGGGCCGGCTGCTCTGCTGCGATGTCAGCCCCGAGTGGACCGCGGTGGCGCGGCGCTACTGGGATCTGGCGGGGCTGACCGACCGCGTCGAGCTGCACCTCGGCCCCGCGCTTCGGATCGTCGCCGGCCTGCCCGCGGAGCCGCGCTTCGACTTCGCCTTCGTCGACGCCGAGAAGACCGAGTACATCGACTACTACGAGGCGCTGGTGCCGCGGATGGCCCAGGGTGGCCTCATGGCCGTCGACAACACCCTCCATCACGGCAAGGTGGCGGGGGTGGGCGAGCTGGACGCCCGGGCGCGCCTGATGCGCGCCTTCAACGACCACGTCCTGGCCGACCCCAGGACGCAGTCGGTCATCGTGCCCATCGCGGATGGCTTGACCCTGGTCACGGTCAACGGCTGATCGCGATCGCAGGGACACACGGCCGAGGGATGAGCGTGGTTCTGGTGTCCTGTCAGGTTGGATTTGGAACCAACCCGACAGGACGACGGGGGACGGAGACGCAGAAAGCGTCACTCTGGGCAATCACAACCCCTGGCCGTCACCCCCCTCCGTGCGGACGGTTAAGGACTTCGATGTCCTTAACTGGGTGGGAACGCAGGGGGGGAGGTCCCGAGCTCGCGGGGGGCTGATACCCTGGCTCCAACCGTGGCGAGGTCGCGGCGAGGGGGCCGCGCCGGTCCTCGGCGGAGCAGGTTCGGGAGCTCAGCCCTCGGCGGGGTCGAGCCGGGCGTCGGCCACGGCGAAGATCTTCATCCCGGCCTCGTCGAAGCGGATCACCACTTCCTCGCCGGCCCGGGTCATGGTGCTCTTGAGGATGGTGCCGGTCCCGTACTTGGGGTGCCGGACGCGCATTCCCTCGGCGTACCGCTGGGGGGCGACCTCCACCGGATTGGCCCGCACCGCGTGGGCGTGGACCGCCTCGCGGACCGCGCCGGGCTGGCGCGGCGCCGCCACCGGGGGGCCGCCGGGCCGGCGGACCACCTCCAGCATCCCCGCCGGGATGTCGGCCAGGAATCGCGACGCCTGGGCGAGCTGACCGCTGCCGTAGAGGTGGCGGCGGAAGGCGTGCAGCAGGTAGAGGCGATGCTGGGCGCGGGTGACCCCGACGTAGACCAGCCGGCGCTCCTCGGCGATGCCCTCGTCCCCCTCCTCGAGGGCACGAACGTGGGGCAGGAGCCCCTCCTCCAGCCCGCAGAGGAAGACGACCGGGAACTCCAGCCCCTTCACCTGGTGGAGGGTGATCAGGGTCACCCCGCTCTTGGTGTCGTCGAGCGTGTCGACGTCGGAGACCAGCGCGACGTTCTCCAGGAACTGGTGGAGGCCGTCGGGGGCCGGCACGTCCGCGTACTCCTCCGAGTAGCCGATCAGCTCGGTGACGTTGGCCCAGCGCTCCTCCCCCTCGGGGGTGCCGTCGCGGAGCATCGCCTGGTAGCCGCTCTCCTGGACGATCCGCTCCAGCAGCCGGGGGACCGGCAGCCGGGCGCTCAGCTCGCCGAGGTGGGCGACCAGGGCGGCGAAGCCGGCCAGCGCCTGGAGGGCCCCGGGGCCCAGCTCCGCCTCGGCGCCGGCGTGCTCGACGGCCTCGAAGGGCGAGATCCGGCGCTTCCGGGCGACCCGCTCCAGCTCGGCCACGCTCCGATCGCCGAGCTTGCGGCGGGGGACGTTGACGATCCGGCCGAAGGCGACGGGGTCGCGCGGATTGGCCACCAGGCGGAGGTAGGCGAGGACGTCCTTCACCTCCTTGCGCTCGTAGAAGCGGAGACCGCCGACCAGCCGGTAGGGGATCCCGTGACGCAGCAGGACGTCCTCGAAGGCCCGCGACTGGGCGTTGGTGCGGTAGAGGACGGCGAAGTCGGAGAGGGAGTACTCACCGGAGCCGATCAGCCGCTCGATCTCGCCGCAGACCGCGAGCGCCTCCTCGCGCTCGTCGTAGACGGGGATGAGCCGGACCGGCTGGCCGCCGCCGCGCTCGGTCCAGAGCCGCTTGGCGGCGCGGTCCTCATTGACCCTGATGACGGCATGGGCGGCGGCGAGGATGGGCTGGCTGGAGCGGTAGTTCTGCTCCAGGGTCACCACCCGAGCGTCGGGGAAGTCCTTCTGGAACTCGAGGATGTTGCGGATGTCGGCGCCCCGGAACCGGTAGACCGCCTGGTCGTCGTCTCCAACAACCGTGAGGTTGCGATGAGTTGCGGCCAGCAGTGACACCATCAGGTACTGGGCATGGTTGGTGTCCTGGTACTCGTCGACGAAGAGGTGGCTCCAGCGCTGCCGGTAGTGCTCGAGCACGGGGGGGACGTCCTGGAGGAGCTGGACCGTGCGCATCAGCAGGTCGTCGAAGTCCAGGGCGCCGGCGGCTCGGAGCTCGGCATCGTAGGCGCGGTAGATGCGGGCCACCTCGCCCTCGAGGTAGCCGCTCGCCCGCGCGGCGTAGGCGGGGGGATCGAGCAGCTCGTTCTTGGCGGCGCTGACCGCGTGGACGATCTTGGCCGGCGCGAGCCGCTTGTCGTCGATGCCGATCGACTGCATCGCCCGCCGCATCGCGGCCAGCCGGTCGGCCTCGTCGTAGATGACGAAGTTCTGGGGGATGCCGAGGGCGTCGCCGTCGCGGCGCAGGATCCGGGCGCCGACGGCGTGGAAGGTCCCCAGCCACATGCCGGTGATGTCGGTGCCGAGCAGCTTCTCCACTCGCCCGCGCATCTCACGGGCCGCCTTGTTGGTGAAGGTGACAGCCAGGATCTCCTGGGGGCGCACCCCCCGGGCGGCTATCACATAGGCGATCCGGTGGGTGAGCACCCGGGTCTTGCCGCTGCCCGCCCCGGCGAAGATCAGGAGCGGCCCGTCGGGCGCCTCCACCGCCTCGCGCTGGGCCGGGTTGAGGGCGGCGAGCAGCGCATCGGTGTCGGCGACCACCGGGCGATTCTACGGGGGCGGATGGCCCGGCCCGTTTGGCGCGTCCGGAGCGGCGCGGTCAGCCGGGGTGGGGCACGGGGACGAGGGCGGGCGGCACGGTCTCGGCCTGGCCGGGATCGGGCCCGCGGTCGAGTTCGTCGTCCTCGACCATCCCGGCGGCCAGCACATCGCGCAGCCGCTGCGGGGTGCCGAGCGCCCACCCCTGGCCGAGAACGGCGCCCAGCCGGAGCATCCGGGCACAGTCCTCCTTGGTCTCCAGGCCCTCGGCGATGATCTCGCCGCCGAGGCTGCGGGCCACCTCCACCAGGCCGCGGATCACCGCCGCCGAGCCGGCGTCCTCGGCCGTGACCACCAGGCTCTTGGCGGCCTTGATGAACTCGGGGCGGACCACCGCGATGGCCTCGATCGTCGACAGCCCCTCGCCGACGTCGTCCATCGCGAACCGGAAGCCGGCCCGCCGGTAACGGGCACAGGCCTCGGCGAAGCGTCCGAAGCGGGTGATCTGCTCGTTGACCTCGAGGACGATCTGGGTCGGCTTGAGCGCGGCGTTGGCGAGGTGGCCGAGGATGACGCCGAGGTCCCGATCCGGATCGGTGAACGCGCCCACGCTGATGTTGATGAACAGCGAGCCGCCGCCAGTCAGCAGCCGGTGGGCACCGCGCATGGCTGAGACCTGGCAGAGCGTCTCCAGCTCGCGCGAGACACCGATCCGCCGCGCCGCCGCGAACATCCCGTCGACCTCGGTGTCGTTGGGCGCCCCGGTCGGCCGGGCCAGCGCCTCGTAGCCGATCAGGCGGCCGGTGGTGAGATCCCGGATCGGTTGGTAGACCGATTCGATCTCGCGACGGGCGACGATGGCGGGCACGGATTCCAGCCAGCTCCCGGGCCGCGAGCCAGCCCCGTCATCGACGACCACCCGGCCCCCGCCCATGGCCCGGCCCGCGGCGGAGAGCGCGCGCAGGGAGCGGTTGAGCAGGTCGTCAGCGGCCTCGTGGCGGTCCCAGAAGGCGATCCCGACGCTGACCGTGCAGCCGGCGGGGAGGTCGGTCTCCACGTCGCGGACCAGCTCGGCGACCCCCGCCGTGGTCAGGCCCTCGAGGACGACCGCGAACTCGTCGTTCCCGGCCCGGGCGAGGTAGGAGAGGCCCGGGGCCTCCGGGTCGCGGCGCTGGGTGAAGCGGAGCACGGTGGCGACGTCGGTGAGCAGGCGGTCACCGGCCGCATGGCCCCAGTCCTCGTTGAAGGCTCCGAACCGGTCGAGGTCGAAGATGGCGATGGCCAGCGGGATATCCCGGCGGCGGGCGGTCTCGAGCCGGCGGGGCAGCTCGGCGACCAGCGCCCGGCGATTCGGGCAGGTGGTGAGGAAATCGGTGTAGGCCACCGATGCGAAGCGGGCTCGATCGGCGCCACGGCCGGTCAGCCCCTTGATGGCGACGGGGACGACGATCGCCGCCAGGGTGGCCACGGCGGTGTAGGGGTCGCGGACCACCATCAGGGAGACGGCGCAGACGGCCAGCGCGAGGGCGATCCCGATCGCCAGGGAGCGACCCTCGTGGCGGAGGGCGAGCCAGGCGAGCGGGAGGCTGAGCAGGGCGGCGACATCGACCGCCTTGAGGCGGAAGACGACCTGGAGGGCGAGCACCAGGATGATCGCGGCCCAGGCTCCCACCGCCCGCGCCAGGCGGGGCAGCCGTTCCAGGGGGACCGCGGCGGCCAGCGCGGCGAGCAACAGGAGACCGACGGGGACGAACGAGAGGAGGTCGATGCGGCTGTGCCCGATCCACATCCCCACCGCTATCAGGACGGCCGCGAGCGCCAACCAGGCGGCCGCCGCCCCCCGGACGGCGAGCCGGTCGGGGCGCTGCGAGGCGGGGCTGTAGGGGATGGCGATCGGCACCGTCCCGGACTCGAACATACGCGAGCTCAGAGTAACCGTGACCAGCGTGTCACAGAGAACGAACACGTCGCGTCCCCGTCACGGTTCGGAAGCCGCCGTTCGGACTCCATCCGGTGAATCTGACCAGCCGGTGACGCCATCGGGTCAATCCGTCAGGGCTTGGACGCCAGCCGGTGAGCCTGACCAGCCGGCCAGGGGTTCCGGGCCCATCCAGCCCACAGCGCGGAGGAGGCCCTGCTCGCCGCCCACGAGGTGCGTTTCGACCTCGTGCCGCTCGACATCACCCGGTCCGGCGGTCACGCCAGCCGGCGGAGGATGCAGAAGGGGGTCTGCTCGTCGGTCTGCCCCATCGGGTTGTCGGCCAGGACCTCGGCGACCGCCGTCCGGTCGACCCCGGGGCTGCTGCCCAGGACGTCGGCGGCGAGGTCGTTGGTGTCCACCACCGCGACCCCGACGTCGCCCCCCGCCCGGTCGCTGAGGACTCGGCGCATCCGCACCGCCACCCCGTCGGGGTCGCTCGGAGCCTTGCTGGCGTGGGTGTTGTAGGGAGGGAGGGTGTACGCGGTGGGGCCGTCGATGGCCGACACCCGGGAGCCCGCCACCCGGTAGAAGACGCCCCGGATGCCCAGCGGTCGGGTGACCGCGGCGCAGGCGGCGGCGAGCAGGATGCGCGACGCCCCCGCCTCCTCCAGGGCGAGCTGCATGGTCTGGGGCCGGCCCAGCCCGATGCCGATGGGAACCCGGCTGACGAACCGGGAGAGCAGCCGGGCCAGCGGGGTCACCGCGATCTCGCTCATGGGGAAGGAGCGGCCCTGGGTGATGGCGACCACCTTCTCGCTCATGGCGACCACATCACCGGGCTCCAGGGCGATACCGGCGGTGCGCGCGCCCTCGAGCGTCGCCCCGACCGCTGCGGCCAGGTCGTCGTGACTGCGCACCAGCCCGGCCCGGAGGGGCAGGCGCGCCCAGGTCTCGGCCTGGCGCCGGATGATCAGGTGCCGGCCGGGATTGGGACGGGCGGCCGCCACCAGGGCCTCCGCCCCGACCGCTGCCGCCGCCGCGCGGTCGCCGTGAGCGGCGAAGCTGAAGCGCGTCCCGCCATCGGCGCCCGCGCTGCCATGGGCCGCCCCCTCGAAGTAGACGCGCAGCCAGATCTCGACATTGACCGCCCGCCAGAAGAAGAGCGACTCCTCGCTGCCCCCGGCGCAGGCGACCCGGAACGCCGCCGCCACCGCCTCGCCATCCCAATAGGGGCGAGCCTGGAAGGAGGGCGAGCGCATCAGCGACTGGATCGAGGAGCGCTGCTGGCGGAACCAGCGGAACTCCGGGGTCGTGAAGCCGATCTTGCGCCGGCGCTCGCGGATCGGTTCGGGCAGGATCCCGCGCATCGCCTCGCGGAGGATCCGCCGCGACCAGCCACCCGAGACGATGGCCGATGCGGGGAGGCGGAGGATCCATTCCACCAGCTCCTGGTCGAGGAAGGGCAGGCGCGACTCCATGGAGTGGGCCATCGAGTTGCGGTCCTCGTAGCGGAGCAGCGAGGGCAGCGAGAAGGTGGTGAGGTCCTGGAGGAGGCGCTTCTTGAGGTCGTCCTGCGAGCGGGGATCGTGGGGGCGGCGCTTCCCGCTCGTCCATTCAGGGCGGAGCAGGGCGCCGACGTCGACCCGATGGCGGCTCTCCCAGGCCCGCCGCCGGGCCAGCCGGCCGACCGTGTCGCGCGCCTTCGCCGACTCCAGGGCGAATTCGCGGTAGCGGCGCTCGCGGAGCAGCTGGCGGAGATAGACGTACTGGTAGGGCACGTAGCCGCCCAGCAGCTCGTCGCCCGCCTGGCCGTCGAGGAGGACGGTCACCCTCTCGCTGGCGGCGCGCATCACCGACCACATGGCGTAGGGGGCGGTGGTGATCATCGGCTCCTCGGCGTGCCAGATCCAGGTCTCCAGCTCGCCGAGCCACCGCTCCGAGGTCGGCTCCACCCAGGTGGGGTCGGCGGAGGTGACCGCCAGCACCGCCTCGACGTAGCGCCGCTCGTCGATGGGGTCGCCGGGGAAGACCGCGGAGAAGGTCTTGAGCCGATCGCCCAGCGAGACCGAGTCGGGCACGTGCCGGGCCAGCAGCCGGTCCATCACGCAGACGATGGAGGAGGAATCAAGGCCTCCCGAGAGACAGGTGCCCACCGGGACGTCCGCCACCAGCCGGCGTTCCACCCCGCGGGTGAAGAGGCGGAGGAACTCGGCCGGATCCGGGTCGGCATCCTCGCCGAGGAGCGGCGTCCAGTAGCGGCTCTCGTGGATGCCGGTCGCGTCCACGGTGACGTAGGCGCCCGCCGGGACCTGGCGCACACCCTCGAAGAAGGTCAGGTCGTTGTGGTCGTAGAGGCCGAACCGGAGGTACTCGTAGAGCTGCTGCTCGTCGACCCGGCGCGGAAAGGTGCGGTCCTCGAGGATGGCCTTGATCTCGGAGGCGAAGACGACCCGGTCGTCGTGCTCGGCGTAGAAGAGCGGCTTGATGCCGAAGTGATCGCGGCAGAGGACCAGCCGTTGGTCCGGGCCGCGACGGTCCAGGAGGGCGATGGCCCACATGCCATTGAACCGCTGGAAGGCCGCCGGGCCCCACTGGGCGTAGGCCTGCAGCGCGACCTCGGTGTCGCACCGGGTGGTGAACCGCCTCCCCTCCGCCTCCAGCTCGGCGCGCAGCTCGCGGTAGTTGTAGATCTCGCCGTTGTAGACGATGTGCAGCCGGTCCCCATCGGTGGACATCGGCTGGGCGCCGGTCTCGAGGTCGATGATGGCCAGGCGGCGAAAGCCGAGCGAGGCAGCATCGCACTCGAGGAAACCGTCGTCGTCGGGGCCGCGATGACGGATCGACGCGGTCATCGCCCGGAGCAGGTCGGGGTCGCGACGGCCGCTGAAGCCGCAGATGCCGCACACGGCTACTGGATCCGGGCCGCGGGGGCGTCACCGAACCCGCGCCGCTCCCAGAGCATCAGCTCACCCTCCGGGCTGCCCCGTCTCCCGACCCGGTCGAAGCGGAGCTTCTCCAGCACCCAGGCGGACGCGGCGTTGCGGGCCAGGCACTCCGCGGTCACCCGCTCCACTCCCGGCTGGGCGAGCGCCCAGGCGACCAGCGCGCCCGCCATCTCGGTGGCGTAGCCGCGGCCACGCTGAGAGCGGTTGACCGCGTAGCCGATCTCCACCGCCCCGGTGGTGTCGGGGGGCGCCTTGAAGCCCATGCTGCCCACCGCCAGGAGGTCCTCGCGCCGGATCACGACGCCGTCGCTCCACGGCCCGGGATCGCCGAGCCGCTCGCGCTGAGCGATCCAGAGCGGCAGCATGGTGAGCGCGTCCTCGCCCGGCCACTCCTCGGGAAAGCGGACGGTCAGCCGGCAGGTCTCGTCGGTGGTGCCCCGCGGCCCGGCGGGAACGTCGGCCACGAAGTCCGCGCCGGCCAGCCGCCCGCGCATCACCGCGACCGGCGTGGTGGCGAAGAGAAGCCGGGGGGTTCCCAGGGTCAGCACGCGGGCAACTCTACCCGGCGTGTCGCACCCCCGGGTCGGGAACCGCCCGCGAGGATCGGCCGATCCGCCCGCTAGAAGTCCATGTCGTCGTCGTCGCCGCCGAATCCGCCCCCGCCGAAGCCGCCGCCCCCGCCATAGCCGCCACCACCGTTGGAGTGACCGTGGCCGTTCTCCTCCGCCTCCTCGGGCTCGGGGGCGTCGGCGACCAGGGCCTCGGTGGTCATGATCATGGTGGCGATCGAGACCGCCGAGGTCAGCGCGGTGATGACCACCTTGGTCGGATCGATGATGCCGCGCTCGACCAGGTTGCAGTACTCCTCGGCGACGACGTCGAAACCCTCATCACCGCTCAGCTCGGCGACTTTGTGGACCACCACCGCCCCCTCGAGACCGGCGTTGGAGGCGAGCACCTGCAGCGGCGCCGCCAGCCCGTGGCGAACCGCCCGGGCCCCGGCGAGGGCGTCCCCCTCGAGGCCGAGGGCGTCGATCGCCTGGCGGACGTGGATCAGGGCGACCCCGCCGCCGGCCACGTACCCCTCCTCGAGGGCGGCGCGGGTGGCGTGGAGGGCGTCCTCGACACGCGCCTTGCGCTCCTTCATGGCCACCTCGGTCGGCGCGCCCACCTTGATCAGCGCGACGCCGCCGACCAGCCGGGCCAGCCGCTCCTGGAGTTTCTCCCGGTCCCAGTCGGAGTCGGTCTCCTCGACCTGGCGGCGGATCTCCTCGCAGCGTGCGTCGATGGCCTTGCGATCGCCGCCGCCGCCGACCACGGTGGTGTCGTCCTTGGTGACGGTGATCCGGTCGGCGCTGCCGAGGTGCCGCGCCGTCACCGCGTCCAGGCGGAGCCCCACCTCCTCGCTGACCACGGTGGCGCCGGTGAGGACGGCGAGGTCCTGGAGCATCGCCTTGCGGCGGTCGCCGAAGCCCGGAGCCTTGATCGCCACCGCGGTGAGGGTGCCGCGCATCCGGTTCACCACCAGGGTGGCCAGGGCCTCGGCGGTGACGTCCTCGGCGACGATCAGCAGCGGCCGCTTGGCGGCGGCCACGAGCTCCAGAGCCGGCAGCAGGTCGCGGACGGCGCTCACCTTGACGTCGGTGATCAGCACCGCGGGCCGGTCCAGCTCGGCGACCATCTCCTTCTGGTCGGTCACCAGGTAGGCGGAGACGTAGCCGCGATCGAGCTGCATCCCCTCGACCACCTCCACGGTGGTGTCGATGCCGTCGGCCGACTCGACCGAGACCACCCCCTCCTTGCCCACCTTGGCGAAGGCGTCGGCCAGCATCTCCCCGATCTCGGCGTCGTCGGCGCTGATGGTGGCGATGCGGCGGATGTCCTGGTTGCTGTCGACCGGGTGGGAGCGCAGCCGGACCGCCGTGGCGGCGGCCGCCGCCGCATCCAGCATCCCCCGGCGCAGCTCCACCGGGAAGGCGCCGGCGCCGAGCAGGCGCAGCCCCTCGACGATCATGGCCCGGCTGAGCACGGTGGCGGTGGTGGTCCCGTCACCCGCGATGTCGTTGGTCTTGACCGCGACCTCGCGGAGGAGCTGGGCCCCCATGTTCTGGAAGTGGTCCTTGAAGTCGAGGTCGCGGGCGATGGTCACCCCGTCGTTGGTGACCAGCGGCGGTCCGAACTTCTTGTCCAGCACCACCGAGCGGCCGCGCGGTCCCAGCGTCACCGCGAGCGCGTCGGCGACCGCGTCCACCCCCTGGCGGAGCAGCTGCCTCGCCTCGGTGTCGAATCGAAGTTGCTTAGCGGGCATGCTCTCTCAGCTCCTCTGACGGCGTACGGCGGCGCGACCGCCGAGGCGGTGCGCCGCCATCACGGCAGGTGGCGACGGTGGCCGGCTCAGGCCTTGCCGTTGCTCTGGACGACGGCGAGGATGTCCTTCTCGGAGAGGATGAGGTAGTCGACCTCGTCGATCTTCACCTCGCTGCCGGCGTACTTGGCGTACATCACCCGGTCGCCGACCTCGACGTCGAGCTTGATCCGCTCGCCGGTGCGCTCGTTGTAGCGACCCTTCCCCACCGCCTCGATGATCCCCTCCTGGGGCTTCTCCTTGGCGGTGTCGGGGAGGACGATGCCGCTCTTGGTCACCTCCTCACGCTCGACGGGCTTGATAACGACGCGATCGGCCAGGGGACGAAGCTTCAAGGCCACGGTGCGACCTCCAACTCTTTAGCACTCGGGACGGGTGACTGCTAACACTCTACCGAATCGACTGCCAGGACCGCAACTGGCGGGCCGTCCCTGATGCCGGCGGGCGGCCGCGGCCAGCAGTGGACGGGCCCGTCGACCGTGAGCGTGACCGGGGTCCCGGGGGTCAGGCTCACCTCCCCGGCGACTCGGGCGATCAGCGGGGAGGCCGCCCCGGCCTCCGCGACCACCCGGACGACGGCGTCGTGGCCGTGGAAGTCGAGTTCGACCACCCGGGCGGCGACCCCCCTCCTCTCCCCGGCCTCCGCCGGCCCCGAGCCGGCGCGAGCGGCGACCCGCAGCTGCTCGGGGCGGACCAGCACGGTGAGCGCCTGCCCGGCCGGCGGCCGGCCGTCGCGGAGGGGGAGAGGTCCGAAGCGGGTCTCGACCGTCGATCCGTGAGAGATGCCCTCGATCAGGTTGGCCTCGCCCACGAACTGGGCCAGGTCGGGATCGACCGGGGTCTCGTAGAGGTCGCGGGGAGGGGCGACCTGGGCCATCCTGCCCTCCCGGATCACCGCCACCATGTCGGCGAAGGTGAGGGCCTCGTCCTGGTCGTGGGTGACCAGCACGGCGGTGGCCCCCGAGCGCCGCAGCAGGGCATGGATGTCGGCACGGACCGCGGCTCGCAGCCCGGCGTCCAGCGAGGCGAACGGCTCGTCGAGGAGCACGATCCGGGGTTGCACGGCCAGCACCCGGGCCAGAGCCACCCGCTGCTGCTGGCCGCCGGAGAGCTGGTGGGGGTAGCGGCGGCTGAGGGCCGAGAGGCCGACCAGGTCGAGCAGATGCCCGACCACCCGCTCCCGGCTCCGGCCCCGGCGCAGGCCGAAACCCACATTGCCCGCCACCGTGAGATGGGGGAAGAGGCTTCCCTCCTGGGAGACGTAGCCGATGCGGCGACGCTCGGCGGGGAGATGGCGGTCGGCGTCGTCGAGGATGGCGCCCCCGACCGTGACCGCCCCTCGATCGGGTCGCTCGAAGCCGGCCAGGACGCGCAACAGCGTGGTCTTGCCGCTGCCAGACGCGCCGAGCACGGCCGCGAAGGCCCCCTCGGGCACGCTGAGGTCCACGCCGCGCAGCACCGGGTGGGCCCCGAAGGCCTTGTGGAGGTCGGTGACCGTGAGGCCGTCGGAGCCACCGCTCACCGCGGGTCACCGGTGCGGCCGGGAAGCCGGTCGAAGTAACGGGCGAGGATGTAGCTCGGCACCGCCGCGATGGCGATGATCACCAGCGCGAAGGGCGCGGCCTGGCCGTAGGCGAGGTTCTGCTGGTAGGCCCAGAACTGGGTGGCCAGGGTCTGGACGCCGGTGGGCACCAGGACCAGCGTCGCGGTCAGCTCGGTGGCGCAGGCAAGGAAGACGAGGCAGAAGGCCGCGGAGAGCCCAGGGGCGATGAGGGGGAGCGTCACCCGCACGAACACGGCCCGCGGAGTGCGTCCGAGGGATCGCGCCGCCTCCTCCATGGCCACCGGGGCGTGGGCGACCGAGGCTCTCACCCCGACCAGGGCCAGGGGGAAGAAGAGGATGGCGTAGGCGGCGATCATCAGGACGGAGGTCTGGTAGCCGAGCCCGCCCGCGTAGCGCTCGGAGAAGTAGCTGATCGCCAGCGCGATCACCAGCCCGGGCATGGCCAGCACGGTGTAGGTGCTCCGCTCCAGCAGCCGGCCGGCACGACCGGCGTGGCGGACCGCCAGCAGGGCCACCGGGAGCGCCGCGACGGTGGCCAGGGCCGCGGCGCACCCGCTGTACAGCGCGGTGTGCCAGCCGGCGTCCAGGATCGAGACGCCGGTCAGGCTGGGGGCGCCGCCCGCGACCATCCAGTAGACGGCGGCGCCGACCGGCACCCCGAGGGCGAGGCCGACCAGCATGAGCATCGCGGCCTCGACGGGAAGGGTCGCCCGGCCAAGGCGGCGGCGCCGCCTGGCGCGCTGCGCCAGCGGGCCGGTGCGCTGGGCGCGGCCCGCGTCGCGCGCGCCGACCTCCCCGCCCAGGATCACGCAGCTCAGCAGGACCAGCACGAGGGAGAGGGCGCAGGCGGTGGGCACGTTGAACGAGACCTGGAACTCGGTGAAGATCTCGGTGGTGAAGGTCTGATAGCCGAGGATCTCGAAGGCCCCGTACTCGGCGAGGATCACCAGCGCGACCAGGACGCAGCCGCCCAGGATCGCCCCCCGGGCCTGCCCCACGGTGACCCGCAGGAAGACACGGACCCGACCGATGCCGAGGCTCCGGGCGGCATCCTCGAGACCGGGGTCGGCGCTGCGCAGGCTGGCGGCCACCGGCAGGTGGACGAGCGGGTAGACGGCCAGGGTCATGACCAGCACCGCCCCCTGGAATCCCTGCACCAACGGCGAGATCGACGCCCAGCCGAAGCTGACCACGAAGTCGGGGATGGCGAAGGGCACCACCACCAGCACCGCCCAGATCCGGCGCCCGGGAAGGTCGGTGCACTCGACACACCAAGCCGTGAGCGTGCCGATCACCGCGCAGAGTGCGGTGACCACCACGGTCAGCCGGACCGTGTTCCAGAGCAGGGTGGCGGTCAGGGGGCGCCAGATGAGATGGGCGATGGTGCCGGCCCCGGTTCCGCCGGCCTCGATGAGCAGGAAGGCGAGCGGGGCGAGCAGCACAGCGGCCACGGCAGCGCTGGTCCCCAGCAGGGGCCAGGGGAGAGGACGGCGGCGCGCGGGCACGGCGGGGATGCGCCGCTCCGCGGCGATCCCGGTCGTGGTCACCTCATCCGCCCTCCGGGGTCGGACCCGGCACGCGCCAGCGGGGAGCGCGGGTCACAGCAGGCCCGCCTGCTGCAGCAGGGAGATCGCCTGCGAACCGTCCCCCAGCTCCGGGATGGTGATCGAGTTCGGCTGGAGCTGGTCGAAGGGGGTCTCGGGCTGAGCGGTGGTCACCCCCGACGCGATCGGGTACTCGTAGCTGATCGAGTGGGCGATGATCTCCTGGCCCGGGCGGGAGACGAGGAAGGCGAGGAAGCGCTGGGCGGCCGCCTGATGGGTGCTCGCCCGGAGCACGGCCGCACCGGAGACGTCGAGGACGTAGCCGGGGTCGCCCGGGGCGAAGTAGGCGATCGCTGAGTGCACGTGGTCAGCGCCGATCTCAGCGGCCAGCCGGTACCAGTAGTACTGGTTGACCACCCCGAAGCCGACCTCGCCGCGGTTCACCTCGTCGGCGATGGTCTCGTTGTCGGGATAGACGTGACTGCCGGCGTTGGTCTTCAATCCCTCCAGCCAGGTGAGCGCGGCGGCGGTGCCGTACGTGCGCGCCACCGAGGTCACGATCGGCTGGAAGTCGGTCTCGCCCGGTGCGATCGCCAGCTCGCCCTGGTAGCGCGAGTCGGCGAGCTGGAGGACCGAGGTGGGCAGCTGGCTCGCCGCGATGAGCGACGGGTTATAGATCAGCACACTGACGCGCGCGGAGACGCCCACCCAGTCTCCCTGGGGCGAGTTGAAACCGCTCGGGGTGTCGGTGAGGATCGACGCGTCGACGGCGGCCAGCAGGCCCCTGGACTGGAGGTACTCGAGGGCCGGCGAGTTCTCGGTGTAGATGACGTCCGCCGGCGAGCGGGACCCCTCGGCGACGACCTGATCGGCCAGGGTGTCCTCGTCGTCGCTGCGGACATTGACGGTGATCCCGGTCGCCTTCTCGAAGGCGCTGACCAGAGCGTCCGTCGTCTGCACGTGCTGACCGTTGTAGAGGGTGATCTCCTGCCCCGAACCGGAGGGATCGTCGCAGGCCGTGAGCAGCCATCCCGCCACCAGCGCGACCGCCCCCAGCGCGCATGACCGCCGCCCGGTCATCGGCACCCGCCGCCGCCCCGCCGGCTCATGATGCGACGCCCGGGCAGATGGCGTCGAGCGCCGCCGCTGCCCGGCTGACCGCCTGAGCCGCCGCACCGCCACCACCGGTGTTGAAGAACTGCTGGTAGGCGGAGGCCAGGGCCCGGAGGGCCTGGCGCAGGCCGGCATCCGAGGTGGTGATCTGACCCAGCGGGAGCACCTGGGCCTCGGCGTATCCCACCGGGTCGGCGCTCGGGTCGGGACCGTCGCCGAGCACCGCGCCGATCTGCCGGCAGGTGGCCGCCACGGCCCCCGTCGGCGCCGGGGTGGCTCCGCACCCGCCCACCGCGGCGGCCAGCGCGGCCGCGCAGAGCACGCCGCACCCCCGCCGGAGCGCTCGAATCCGGGCTGCTGGCATACGGAGGTCTCGTCTCCCACGGGGCCTGCGTCGGGCTCCGCCGCCGGCCGGGCCCGTCCTCCCTGACCGGGGCGCGAATTAGCTTAGTCTAACCTAATCGCCCAGGCCCCTTGGGCCTCATCGCCCAGGTCCCCCGGGGCGGTGCTGGCGGGGGCGACCCAGACCGCCCGGGTGGCCCCGCGGTCGAGGGCCACCACCTCTCCCTCGACGTCCAGATCGAGCGACGGTCCGAGGGCGCGCACCGTCACGGTGCGACCCGGGGTGATCCCCAGCTGGTGGAGCAGGAGGAGCAGCTGGGGAGCCTCGTGCTCGGCGACCTCGGAGATCCGCACCACCACGGCCTGCTCTCCTGGAGGCATCCGGTCGAGGCGCACCAGGTCGGGCGGGATGACCCCGCGCCCGGGGATGGGGTTGCCGTGGGGGCATGCGCGGGGGAGCCCGAGATGCTGGTCGAGGCGGTCGACCACCTCCTGGGAGACGCCGTGGACGAGCAGCGACGCCTCGCGGTCCCCGGCGGCCCAATCCAGCCCCAGCACGTCGACCAGCCAGCGCTCCAGGATCCGGTGGCGGCGGACCAGATCGGACGCCGCGGACTCCCCGCCGGAGGTGAGGGTGATGCTGCGATCCTCGGCGACCTCCACCCAGCCGTCGCGGGCCAGGCGCTGCAGGGTGACGGTCACGGTCGGCCTGCTCACCCCCAGCCATTCGGCGAGCCCGCCGGGGCGCGCCACCTCGCCCTCGTGGGCGATGTAGTAGATCGCCTCCAGGTAGCGCCCGGCGGTCTCGCTGAGACGGCCGGCCTCGTGAGCAGGGCTGAGCGCCATCGCGGCAAGCATCGTGACACCGTTCGCGTGCATGCCGCAGGAGTGGGTCTCGCTGGATGCAGGCGAATACCGGCCATGCCAGGGGGCAATCGGCCGGCCGGCATCACCGGCGTCCCCGTACCAAGAGCCGTCGAAGAGCCGCGCCGCGGCAACCGAGACGGTCAGGCGAACTCGGCCAGCGACGGGTCGACGTCGAAGCCGTCGAGGTCCGGACCCCGGAGGGTCAGGCGGTGCCAGCCGGCGGCGCCGATCATGGCCGCGTTGTCGGTGCAGAGCCGGATCGGCGGCACCGACACCCGCAGGCCGGCGAAGCGGTGCGCCACCCGGTCGGCCAGAGCCCGGTTGGCGGCAACCCCTCCCACCACGGCGACGGAGGTCGCCCCGGTCTCCTCCACCGCCGCCTCGAGGCCGTCGACGAGCTGGGTGACCGCGGCCTCCTGGAAGGCGGCGGCCAGCGAGTCGCGCAGCTCGGCCCGGCGCGGGACGCCGGCCTCGTCGAGCTCCGCCGCGGGCAGGTCGCGGATGGCGTAGCGCACCGCCGTCTTCAGCCCGCTGAAGGAGAAGGCGCCCTCCAGACGGGTGCGCGGCAGGGGGAAGCGGCGCGGGTCCCCGCTCCTGGCCGCGCGCTCCACCACCGGGCCGCCCGGGTAGGGCAGCCCGAGCATCCGCGCCACCTTGTCGAACGCCTCGCCCACCGCGTCGTCGCGGGTGCTGGCCAGGCGCCGCGCCTCCCCGTGCCGGGAGAGCTCGATGGTGTCGGTGTGCCCCCCGCTCACCACCAGCGCGACGAAGGGCGGTTCCAGCTCCGCATCCGCCAGCCAGGCCGAATACACGTGCCCGGCGAGGTGGGAGACCCCGGTGATGGGCAGGCCCCGGCCCCGGGCGGCGGCCTGCGCGTAGGCGGCGCCGACCACCAGGCAGCCGGCCAGGCCCGGGCCGCGGGTCACGGCCACCGCATCGATCGCGTCCCAGCCGCCCTCGACCTCGGCCAGCGCGGCGTCGACGACCGGGGCGAGCATCTCCAGGTGGGCGCGCGCGGCCAGCTCGGGGACCACCCCCCCGTGGGGCGCGTGCAGAGCGATCTGGGAGGAGACCTGACTCGAGAGGACCTCGCGGCCGTCGCGCACCACCGCCGCCGCGGTCTCGTCGCAGGAGGTCTCGATGGCGAGGATGTTCACCTCCGGGCGAGCCCGCTCACCGCCGCACCGGCCCCGTCACGGACGCGGGTAGTCGGAGGAGGGCGGCGGCCCCATGCCCACGATGTCGATGCCCCGGAGGATGCCGGCGAACCGGCGCTTGAAGGAGGGCGCGTGCAGCGAGTCGCTCCACATCACAACCGCGTCCTCCCCGTTGTCGGTGTAGTAGCCGCGCCGGCGGCCGATCGCCTTGAAGCCGAACCGCTCGTAGAGCCGGATGGCGTGGGCGTTGCTGGCCCTCACCTCCAGGGTGATCCAGCGCGCCCCCAGCTCGTAGCTGCGCTGAACCAGGGCCGCGAACATCCCGGTGCCGAAGCCCAGATGCTGACTCTGGGCGCGGACCCCGATGGTGGTGACGTGGGCCTCGTCGGCGACCTTCCAGAGTCCGCCGTAGCCGACGATCGCAGCCCCGTCGCGAAGCACGTAGTAATGGGCCTGGCGGTTCTGGGAGAGCTCGGACGCGTAGGCGTTGCGGGGCCAGGGCGAGAGGAAGATCTCGCGCTCGATCGCCTGGACCGCGGGGATGTCGGAATGGCGCATCCGCTCGATGAGGAGGCGCGGCGCGACCTTCATCGGCGTCGATCATACGCGAGGCCGCCACGGCCGCCGGTGAGCGTGTGAGCGAGCGCGCGGGTCGCCGACCGTCCAGGCCGGATCGGGCTCAGTCCAGGTAGGTCGCCGCCAGGCCGGCGAGCTGGAGGGGGGGCCGCCCCAGCGCGCTGGGGACGGAGGCGGCGAGCGCGGTCACCGGGTCACCCAGGCGGATGCCGGGGAGCTCGAGGCGGTCGAGGCTGATCGGCGGCGGGTCCCCGACGGCCACCGCCGCGAGGCTGACGCGGCCGGCCTCTCCGACCATCACCAGGGCTCCCTCACGGCGGGTGAATCGGCCGGCATAGGCGCCGCCCCGGCCGGCCTCCACCAGGGCGACGGTCTCGCTCTCGCCGTCAGGGGCCGCTCGCGCGGTCACCTCCAGGCTGCTGACCCCGTGGAGCGGGATCCCGAGCGCGTGGGCCAGTCCCAGCCCCGCGGCCATGCCGGCGCGCAGGCCGGTGTACGAGCCCGGGCCGGTGACCACCACCACGGCCGCAAGGCCGGAGACGCCCAGTTCCGCCAGGGCCCGGTCCAACCAGGGCAGGGCGGCGCTGTCGCCGGTCCGGGCGGCCAGCAGCTCGCCCCGGCGGCCGGCGCGGACCACGACCAGGCGCCGCCGGGTGGCGGTGTCGATGGCGAGGACGCTCACCGGCCGGCCACCGCCGCGCGCCAGGCGTCGATCAGCCGGGCCGGGGCCCGCTCCGGCTCGCGGGCCTCGATGCTGCGAACCTGGTCACCGGCGATCTCGATGACCAGCCCGAGCGGGTGCCACGGCTCGAGGTCGGCGCAGCCCGCCCACTCCACCGCCGCCGGCGCGCTCTCGAGCAGGCCGTCCAGGTCGAGCATCTGGATCCGGGCGCCGGGGCCGAGCCGGTAGAGGTCGAGGTGGTGGAGTCGGGGCGGCGACCCGTACACGTGGTGAAGGACGAAGGTCGGGCTCTTGACCACCGCGGCGTCGACCCCCAGCCCGGTGGCGAGCCCCCGCACGAAGACGGTCTTGCCGGCTCCGAGCGGCCCGTCGAGGGCGATCAGGTCGCCCGGTCGCAGCCGGGCCGAGAGCCGGGCCGCCACCGCCTCGGTGGCGTCGACCGAGCAGGTGGTGAGCCGGAGGTCGTCGCCGTTCACGGCTGGCCGAAGTGCCGTGAGCCGACCGCCGGCAGGGGGATCGGCTCGCCGCCCTGCCGGTCGAGGAGGGTCAGGCCCGAACCGGTGGTCAGCCGGCCCACCACGCGGAGCGGCTGGAGCCCCGGGGGCCAGGCCGCCAGCAGCCCCTCCAGCCGATCGGCCGCCACCGCGGCGACCAGCTCGAAGTCCTCTCCCCCACCCAGGGCCGCACCGGGCCACGCCGCACCCATCAGGGCGCGGACGTCGGGGCTGGTGGGCAGGCTCTCCAGCCATATCTCGGCGGCGCACCCCGAGGCCTCGGTGATCCGGCCCAGGTCGACGATCAGACCGTCGCTCAGGTCGCCCGCGCAGTCGACGCCGAGCTCGAGCAGGGCCCGGCCCTCCGCGAGCCGGGCCCGGGGCGCGAGTTGACGCTCCAGGCAGCGCTCCCCGACCTCTCCGGCGACCTCCCACCCCTCGAGCAGGAGGCGAAGCCCGGCCGCCGCCTCGCCGAGGCTCCCGGTGACCAGCAGGGCGTCCCCGGGTCGGCCCCGATCGCGGCGCAGCGCGCGGCCGGGATCGACCGTCCCGACCACCGCGACATCGATCACCAGCGGACCGCGGATGGCGCTCACGTCGCCGCCCGCGACCTGGCAGCCGGCATCCGCCGCGGCGGCGCAGAGGCCCCGCTGGATGGCCAGGAGGTCATCGATCGGAGCGTCGCTGGGTGCGCAGTAGGTGACCATGCAGAGGTGGGGGACGGCCCCCGTGGCGGCGAGATCGGAGAGGGCGACGGCGAGAGCGCGGCGTCCCACCGCTTCGGGGTCGGTCCAGGACTTCAGGAAGTCCTCGCCCTCCACGATCGCATCCTGGCTGAGCACGATCCCACCGCCCGCCGGTGGAAGCCAGACCGCGGCATCGTCCCCGCTCGCCACCACCAGCCGCGGATCGGCCGCTCCGGCCAGGGCCAGGGCGGTCAGCCGGCGCAGCAGCTCGGCCTCGCCGACCTCGTCCAGGGTGGGGCCTCCGGCACCGAAGGGTTGCCGCGAGGGCGGGGGTGGGCTGCTCACGGCCCCGACTCTAATGGGGGCGGGTCGGCGGTCACGCCGGGTAGGCTGTCTTCCGAGCCGCCACCGGGTCGTGCGACTTCCACGCCACCTGTCCCGTCCGGTGGTGGATCGCCTCTCCAGATCGAGATATCGCTTTTTATGATAGCCAGGCTATCACGTCAGCTTGACCAACTGCGTCTCCGCCGGATAACCTCCCGCAAGTTTGGTCGTGCGACCTGGCTCCGGGAGGGGGTCGCCGACCGGGGAGACCATAGGGGAGATTGGATTGCGGGCTACCCGGAGGGTGATCCCTGCCTTCCTGGCCGTCGCGGTCGTCGTCCTCGGGCTACCCATCGGCCCGCGCCAGGTCCGGGCTGACACCCCCTCCCAGCTGGAGGCGGAGCGGGCCGCACTGCTGCAGCAGCTCGCGGCCATCAGCAGCCAGCAGAGCTCCGCCACGAACGCCCTCACCGCCGCCGAGGCCAGCTTCGACCAGGCCACGACGGCGCTCAACGCGGTGCGCGATCAGCTCGCCGCGCTGAACACCGAGCTCTCCACGCTGAACGGGGACATCAGCACCGACAAGGCTCAGGAGAGCGCCGCGCGCAGCGCGCTCTCCACGCTGGCGCGCGCCACCTACGAGAGCGTCTCGGGCAACACGGTCATGACCGCCGTGCTCAGCGCCAAGGACTTCAGCGCGGCGATGGACAGCATCTCGGGGGCGTCGAGCGTCACCACCCAGATCCGCGGCCTGCAGGACACGCTCACCCGCGACCAGGCCGACCTCCTCTCCAAGCAGAGCACGGCCCAGTCCGACTTCGCCCAGGCCTCCAGCCTCGAGTCCGACCTCTCGGCCCAGTCCAACCAGCTGCTGGCCATCGTCTACCAGCGCAACCAGATCGTCGCCCAGCTCAGCGGGCCGGCGCGGACTCTCGCGGCCGAGATCGACGAGATCGACATGCAGCTCGGCGGCTCCACCATCCCCGGCGGCTCGTGCTCCGACGAGTTCGCCTACGGAGACTGCACCTGGTACGTGGCGACCCGGCGCTGCATCCCCTGGGGGGGCAATGCCAACGCGTGGTACTACAACGCCTCCCGTCTCGGCTACGAGGAGGGTTCGGTGCCCGAGGTGGGAGCCGTCGCGGTCTGGAACCAGGGACAGGGCGGCGCCAACGCCTACTACGGGCACGTCGCCTACGTCGAGGCGGTGGGTCCCAACGTGGGGGTGGGTTCGGTGGCGGTCGTGCCGGCCGGCGACTTCGAGATCTCCGAGATGAACTGGGACGCGTGGGACACCGTCGACTATCGAGTCCTCCCCGACGACGCCAGCTACTTCCAGGGCTTCATCTACGGTTCGGGCTGAGCCTCGCCGGCGGGCGGCGGCACCGTCCGGTTCGCGCGGAGCCCGCTCCGCCACCGCCCGCAGTGCTCCCCCGCCTCCTCGACGCGCAGGCGCGGCACCCGGGATGACACCGCGCACAGCACCTCGTAGGTGATGGTGCCGCCCGCGGCGGCGACCTCGTCGGCACCGAGCCAGGCGTCCCCCTGGCGACCGAAGAGGACGGCCTCGTCCCCCGGCCTCACCTCATGGACGAGCGAGACGTCGGCGGTGAGCTGATCCATGCTGACCCTGCCGATGATGGGGCAGCGGCGCCCGCCCACCAGCACCAACCCTCGGTTGGACTGCACCCGCTGCACCCCGTCGGCGTAGCCGGCCGCGATGGCGGCGACCCGGGTGTCCCGCTCGGCGACCCAGGTGCGACCGTAGCCGACGCTCTGGCCGGGGCGCACGGTCTTGACCTGGGTGACCCGGGCGCGAAAGCTCATCGCCGGCCGGAACTCGGCGGCCGCCGGGAACCCCACGGGCGCGTAGCCGTAGATGGCGATGCCGCAGCGGACCAGGTCGTGGCGGGTCTCGGGGAGACCGAGCGCCGCCGCGCTGTTGGCCGCGTGGAGGAGCAGTCCCGGCCAGCGCCGCCGCAGCCCGTCGACGGCGCCGACGAAGACGTGATCCTGTCTCAGGGTGAAGTCGGGATCGTCCTCGGCGTCGGCGAAATGGGTGAAGGCGGCCACCGCCTCGACCCTCGCACCGGCGCGCTCGACCGCGCGGGCCAGCGCCGGCACCGCCTCCGGTGGGGCTCCGAGCCGGCCCATGCCACTGTCGATCTTGAGATGGATCCGCGCCGGCAGGCCATGACCGGCGGCGCCCGCGACGGCGGCCACCTGCTCGGGATCCCAGACGGTCATCTGGACCCCGGCTGCGACCAGGGCGTCGAGGTGAGCCGGGTGCGCTCCCCCGACCACCAGGAGGGGGGCGGAGAAGCCCTCAGCGCGGAGCTGGAGCGCCTCCTCGGCCGACGAGACCCCTAGCCAGGTGGCGCCACCGTCCAGGGCCGCGGCAGCGGTGAGCGCAGCTCCGTGACCGTAGCCGGCCGCCTTGACCATGGCCATCACCGCGACCCCCTCCCCGACGGCGCGCCGGATCAGCCCCAGGTTGTGGCGGATGGCCGCGGCATCGACGTCCGCCCACCTGCTGAGCTCCCGGCGCCGGCCGGCCACCGGGAGGGCGACGCCGGTCATGCGCGCCCGCGCTCCTCCCCGCGCCGCTCCAGGGCGCGCCGGAGCCGCTCCTGGGCGATGGGGAGCATCTCGACCACGTCGCCGGCGAGGCCGCCCGCCCTGCCCCGCTCCGCCTCGACCAGGCACCCGGCCTCGGCGTGCACGGTGACCGCCGCCATCGCGGCGTCGAAGGGGTCCAGCCCAGCCGCCAGCATGGCGCCGCAGACGCCGCTCAGCACGTCGCCGGTGCCACCGGTGGCCAGGGCCACGGTCCGGTGCCGGTCGACGTGGAGGCGGCCGTCGGGGGCCGCGACGACCGTCTCCGCCCCCTTGAGGACCAGGGTGACCCCGCGCTCCGCGGCGAACCGGGCGGCCAGGGCGGCGCGGTCGGCCTGCACCTCCGCGGTGGTGACCCCGGCCAGCCGCGCCATCTCCGCCGGGTGCGGGGTGAGCACCAGCGGCGCGGGGCAGGAACGCCAGTCGAAGCCGGCGGCCGCGGCGATGTTGAGCCCGTCGGCGTCCACCACGGCGGGGACGGAGAGACCTCGCAACAGCTCCGGCAATGCTGCCTCGGTCGTCCGGGCGCGCCCGAGCCCGGGACCGATGACCGCGGCGGCGGCGACCGGGAGGTGGTCCCGGCGGAGGGTCTCGACCGCGGTGGCGTCGAGCCCAGCCGCCCCCGCCTCCCCGACCGGATGGGCCATCACCTCCAGGCAGCGGCCGGCGACCACGGGGTAGACGCCGGCGGGGACGCAGACCCGGACCAGCCCCGCCCCGGCGCGGGCGGCGCCCATCGCGGAGAGGAGGGCGGCGCCCGCAGTGCCCACCGCGCCGGCGACGACCACCACGGTGCCGAAGGTCCCCTTGTGACCGTCGGCGGGCCGGTCGGGCAGGCGGAGGCCGTCGGGGGGGGCGAGCGCCGGCGAGCCGCCCGGACCCTCGAGGGAGGCGGCCACCACCGCGATCGCCAGCCCGGCATCGTGGGTCATGCTGACCGCGATCTCGGTGGGGGCACCGTCGACCCGGATGGTCGGGGCACCCCCGGGCCGGTTGACCACCTCGATGGCCCGGTAATGGGGGATGCGCAGACCGGCCTCGCCGTACAGCTTCATGACCGCCTCCTTGGCGGCCCAGCGGGTGGCGAAGCGCTCCGGCCTGGACCGGGCGCGGCGCCGCTCGGTCTCGGTGAAGATCTTCTCGGCGAACCTCGGATGACGGCCCATGGCTGCGGCGATGCGCTCGACCGGGGTGACGTCCACGCCGACGACGAGCCGTCTCACCACGGTGCCCTCGTCACCGCGCAGCTCACTCCACGGTCACCGACTTGGCCAGGTTGCGCGGCTGGTCGACGTCGCAGCCCCGCTCGACGGCCACGTGATACGCGAAGAGCTGGAGCGGCACCACGTTGACGAGCGGCGAGACCAGCTCACTGCAGGCGGGGACCCGGACCAGGTCGCGGGCCAGGTCGGGGTCCACGTCGTCGTCGCCCTCGGTGACCAGGGCGATCACCGGCGCGTCCCGCGAGCGGACCTCGGCGATGCTGCTCAGCGTCTTGGCCAGCGTGGCGGCGCGGGTGGCCACCGCCACCACCGGGACATCGGCGTCGAGGAGCGCAATCGGACCGTGCTTGAGCTCCCCGGCCGCGTAGCCCTCGGCATGGATGTACGAGACCTCCTTGAGCTTGAGGGCCCCCTCGTACGCGGTGGCGACGTTGATCCCGCGCGCGATGTAGATCGCGTTGCGCACGTGGGCGTACCGCTGGGCCATCTCGGCGAGCTGCGGCTCGAGCTCCAGGCAGCGGCGGACCCGGCCCGGGAGCTCCCTGAGCTCGGCGACCACGGCGCGGTGGCGTTCGACCGGAAGCGCGCCCCGGGCGGCCCCCAGCGCCAGCGCGACGAGCAGGCCGCAGACCATCTGGGCCACCAGGGTCTTGGTGGCGAGGACGCAGATCTCCGGCCCCGACTGCATGAAGAGGACGGCGTCGGCCTCCAGCGAGAGAGCGCTGCCCACCACGTTGGTCACGGCCACCACCCGGGCGCCACGACGCCTGGCCTCGCGGACCGCGGCCAGGGTGTCAGCGGTCTCCCCCGATTGGGAGATGGCGATGACCAGGCTGTGCTCGTCGACCAGCGGGTCGCCGTAGCGGAACTCGCTGGCGTTCTCGACCTCACAGCGCAGCCGGGCGAGCTGGCGGATGGCGGTCGCGGTGTAGAGCCCGGCGATCCAGGCCGATCCCATCCCGATCACCCGCACGTCATTCAGCGCCGGGATCGCCTCCGCGTCGAGGAAGCCGTCGAGGTGGACCTCACCGGCGGCGTCGATGCGCCCTCGCAGCGCGTTCTCCACGGCCTCCGGCTGCTCGTTGATCTCCTTGAGCATGAAGTGCGGGTAGCCGCCCTTCTGAGCCTGCTCGACGTCCCAGTCGACCTCGATGGTCCGCGGGGTCACCGCGACCCCGGCGAGATCGGTGACCGACAGCCCGTCGGGGGTTCCGGCGACCACCTCGTCCTCCCCGAGCAGGGTGACCCGGCGCGCGTAGGGGATCAGGGCGGTGATGTCGCTGCTCAGGAAGACCTCGCCCTCGCCGACCGCGGCCACCAGGGGAGCGTTGCGCCGGGCGCCGACCAGGGTGTGGGGCTCGTCGGCGGAGATCACCACCAGCGCGTAGGCACCCTCGACCCGGCGCAGCGCCGACCGGGTCGCGGCGGCCAGGTCACCGTCGTAGAGCTCCTCGATGAGGTGGGCCAGCACCTCCGTGTCGGTCTCGCTGCGGAGCTGGTGGCCGCGCGCGACCAGCTCAGCGCGCAGCTCCCGGTGGTTCTCGATGATCCCGTTGTGGATCAGCTGGATGCGGCCGTGGCAGTCCTGGTGCGGATGGGCGTTCACCACCGTGGGCCGGCCGTGGGTGGCCCAGCGAGTGTGGCCGATGCCGAGATGCCCGGTGGGGACCCCGTCCTGCTCGCAGCGGGCGACCAGGTCGGCCACCTTGCGATCGCTCTTGACCACCGTGTGGTGCCCGCTCTCCGCCCCGTCGAGGACCGCGATCCCGGCCGAGTCGTACCCGCGGTACTCGAGGCGCTGGAGGCTCTCCAGCAGCACGGGAGCGGCCGAGCGCCCACCGACGTAGCCGATGATGCCGCACATCAGGTGGCGGCCCGGGCGTGGGGGTGGCGTGGACGGCGGGCCGGATTCCTCACCTCGCAGGGTCCAACGTGCCCCGCCCGGCCGCGGTTACGGGTCATCCGGGGCTGGACGTCGGGGCCGGGGTGGGGGCCGGGGTGGGCGTCGGGAGCGGCGTGACCGTGATGGTCACCGCCACGGTGCTGGGGCTGACCGTGATCCCCGTGGGGGCCTGGATGGTCACGTGGTAGGTGACCGTCCCGGTCTGGCCGGCGATGTCGATGCTGACGGTGGTCACCGTGGCCAGGTTGGCGCCGTTGATGAGGTCCTGCGAGCCAGTGAGGGTGACCGTCACGGGGGTGTAGCCGTCCACCGTGACCTGGTCTCCGGCGGGCGCCCCGATCACCGGGCCGAGCACCACCGAGGCGGTCCGGGTGGTGTCGACCCCCACCACCGTGATCGCCACGTTGACGGTGGCGGGGGTCACGTTGACGTCGGAGAGCAGGCGACCCGAGCCGTCATACGGGTAGAGGGCCACCGTGCCCTCGAAGTTCGCACGCTGGTTGGAGAGATCGATCTGCTGGGTTCTGACCTGGATGCCGATGAGCTCGTGCTCGGGCCCGGTGGCGGTGACCGTGTTCGGGGTGGCCACCAGGCTGCCGGTCTCGTAACCGGGTGGCGGGGTGTGGCTCACCGCCACCTCGACCGTCTCGCTGGTGCTCCCCGAGGTGTCGACCGCGGCCATCACCGAGGCGGGTGGGTCGTCGAGGTCGATGTTGGGGTCCGAGTTGGTGATCTTCACCGGCACCCTGACGGTGGCGGGCACCTGGTTCCCGATCGCCCGGATCGCGTTGTAGTCGACGGTGACCTGGAGGCTGCTCTTGCTGAAGGCGTCGAGGTGCTGCTCGGTCCCGGTGATGTAGACGGTGAGGTTGGGGATCGGCGCGGTCAACAGGTAGCCGGCCGGCAGGCTCACGTCCGGGGCCGGAGGCTGGGGCACCGGGATCGACACCGAGCGGGTTCCCGGCGGGTTGGTCGCGAGCACCACCCCGGCCCAGGAGAAGACGGCCAGCACCAGGGCGAGCAGCTTGAGACGCCAGTTGCGGGTGAGAAAGCCGGGCATCAGGGACTCCGCCGGCCCAGCGCCCGCAGCGCCGCCCCGCTCCTGACCAGGGGCCGGATGGCGGCCCCGGGCCGGCGGGACACCGGCGGGAGCACCAGGTTGGTCAGCATCTCCTGGAGCTTGGCGCGGTCCAGGCCGCGATAGAGCTTGCCACTGTACGCGAGGCTGATGAAGCCGGTCTCCTCGCTGACGATCAGGATCACCGCGTCGGACTGCAGGGTCAGGCCCAGCGCGGCGCGGTGCCGCGTGCCCATCCGGCCCACGCCGGGCAGCGCCTCGGCCAGGGGGAGCACGCAGCCGGCGGCGACCAGCCGGGTGTCGCGGATGATCACCGCCCCGTCGTGGAGCGGCGAGCCGATGTAGAAGATGGTGGTGAGGATCTCGGCGGTGACCTCGCCGTCGATCCGCACCCCGCTCACCGCGACGTTCTCGAGGCCGGTCTCGCGCTCGAAGACGATGAGCGCCCCGGTGCGGCTCTCGCTGAGCGTGGCCGCCGCCCGCACCACCTCCTCCACGGTGCGGGCGATCGGCGGGACCGGGTGCCGCCCCAGGATGAAGCGGACCGTGCCCAGCCGCCCGACCTGGTCGAGGGCTCGGCGCAGCTCGGGTTGGAAGAGCACGATGACGCCGATCAGGATCGCCTGCCCGGCATTGGCGAAGATGAACTCGAGCAGGCGCAGCTTGAAGGCCTGAGCGAGCAGCCCGATCACCAGCAGGACAGCGAGGCCGACCAGGAGCTGCACCGCCTGGGTTCCCCGGATCAGCTTGAAGAGCTGGTAGAGGAGGAAAGCGACGATGACGATGTCGACGATGTCGCGCCAGCCGACCGCCCCCAGGAAGACCAGGGCGCTGTGCAGGAAGTCGGTCATGCTGGGGTCACCGCTGCGCCGTGCCTGCCGGCGACCTGCCGGCGGGCGTCCTCACCGGCTCCCCGGCCATCGCCCGTGTCGGCGTCGAAGATCAGGCTGAGCAGCGCCTCCTGCGCCCACAGCCGGTTCTCGGCCTGGTCGAAGACCACCGACTGGGGGCCGTCGAGGACGGCGTCGGTGATCTCCTCGCCGCGGTGGGCGGGGAGGCAGTGCATGACCCGCGCGGTGGGTGGGGCGAGCTGGAGGAGGGACTCGTTGACCTGCAGATGGGCGAAGTCGTCGCGCCGCTGCTGCTGCTCGGCCTCCTGTCCCATGCTGGTCCAGACGTCGGTGTAGATGATCTCGGCGTCCTCGAGACCCTCGGCGGCCTCATGGGAGTGGCGCACCGGGGAGCGGCCCCCGGCCAGGTCGCCGGCGCGCTCGAGCACGGCCGGGTGAGGCTCGTAGCCGGGTGGCCCGACCACCCGCAGGTCGATCCCGAGCAGGGTGGCCGCGTAGATCCACGAGGTGCAGACGTTGTTGCCGTCGCCCACGTAGCAGACCCGGGCCCCGGCCAGATGACCGAGCAGCTCGCGGATGGTCAGGCAGTCGGCGAGAACCTGACAGGGATGCTCGCGGTCGGTCATCGCGTTGACGACCGGGCCCCGGGCCGAGCGGGCGAGGGTGACCAGGTCGCGGTGCGAGCTGAGCCGGGCGACGATGCCGTCAACGTAGCGGTCGAGGATCCGGCTGATGTCCGCGGTGGACTCCCGCTCGCCGATCTGGATCTCGCTGTTGAAGAGGGGGATGGGATGCCCGCCGAGGTGACGGATGGCGACCTCGAACGAGACCCGGGTGCGGTTGCTCGGCCGCTGGAAGATCATGGCCAGGTTGCGTCCGGACAGCGGGCGTCCGGGATCGACCCCCGCCTTCAGCCCGCTGGCCACGTCGAGGACCTCACTGATCTCGGCGGCGGTGAGATCAGTGATGGAGATCAGGTCGCGTCCCGCCAGCGAAGCCATTTGGGCCTATGTTCGCACCGTTAGCCACTGGCGGCGTGCGCGCCCCGAGGTTGGTGGCGCGGCCTCGCACGCGGCCGGTCATCCCGTCCGTGGCAGCACCCGGTCGTCCCACCCCAATACGATGGGGGTAGGGTACGCGGCGATGAGAGTGCTGGTGCTCGTATGGGGCCGCCAGGTGGAGACCCTGCAGGCCTCGCCGCTGCTGCGGACGCTCGCCGCCGGCCTGCCGGGCGGGACGATCACGCTCGCCTGCTCTCCGGCCGCGGCGCAGGTCGCGCGCGCCCTCGAGGGGGTCGGGCAGGTCCTGCCGCTGCGCGGCCTGGACCCGGGCGCCTCGCCGGCCGCCGGTCTCGCCGCCTGGGCGCGGCTGCGCCGCCTGCGCTACGACGCCGCCATCCTCTGCGGCACCGCGGCGCGGCCGCGGATGCTCGTCTACCTGGCCGGCTTCGCGCGCCGGGTCGGGGTGGGCGGCGGGCTCACCGCGGCGCTGCTCAGCGACCACACCCGGCCCCGTCCCGGTGAGAACCAGGCCGCCACCTGGGTCCGCCTCGCTCACCTGCTCGGCATCGGCGCCGAGCGGCACGAGCCGCGCCTCGAGCCCGGGCCGGCAGCCGCGGAGCAGGCCCTCGTCCAGCTGCACAGCACCGCCATCGCCGACGGCCGGCTGCTGGTCGCCCTCGCCCCGGGAACCGGCCACGCCGACCTGCGGTCGCCCTATGCGGAGACCACGGCCTGGGAGCCGGAGCGGTGGGCCCACCTCGCCAACCAGCTCTCGACCCGCCACGGCGCGGGCGTCATCTTCGTGGGCGCCCTGGAGGACCAGACCGCGGCGATGGCCGCGGCGATCGACATCGCCGGTCCGCACGCCGACGTCACCGGCCAGCTCGACGTGCTCGGGACGGCCGCCCTGTTCGGGCTCTGCGACCTGGTCATCAGCGGGGACTCGCCGCTCCTCCACCTGGCCGCGGCCGTCGGGACCCCCACGGTCGGCCTCTTCGGCCCCACCGACGGCCGCCGGCGCGGCGCCTACGGCGACGAGCACCGGGTGGTCCAGGCGGTGCCACCCCCGGGCCATCACCACCCCCGAGGTGACGCGACGGGCGGTTCCATGGAGCAGATCCGGGTGGAGGACGTGCTGGCGGCGATCGAGACCGCCCTCTGACGGCGGCCGCCGGACGGGCGGACGGGGCGGTCCAGCAGCGGGGACGAGGGCCGACGCCCTCCTGGCGGTCCGCCCCGCCGAGGAGCGGCCGTGCGGAACACCGCCACCTCTCGCGGCGTAGTCTCGGCGTGTCGATGGCTGACGGCGGACCGCATGGGCAGGCGCCGGGACGATCGCGCTCGAGAGGCGCGAGGGCACTCCGGCTGGCCGGAAGCGTGGTCGTCGTGGCGGTCGTGATCGTGGCGGCCGGGGTGGCCATGGCCGTCCATGTGGGGCTCCTCGGGGGCGCCGGCTCGGGAAGCGGCCCTGCGCCGACCGGGGGATCGGTTCCCACCGCCGCAGCGGCCGGCGGCTGGCAGACGGTCGACCTCCCCACCGGCTTCAGCGCGACCGGGATCTCGTGCGTCAGCGCGGACGACTGCTGGCTGATCGGCGCCAACCACGACCGGAACGCGAGCCCCGCCGTCTGGCGGTACTCCGGAGGAGCCTGGACCAGCGTGGCCATCGCGGGGGTTGGATCGGGCGCCCTCGAGGGATTGACCTGCGTGAGCGCGGACGACTGCTGGGCCGTCGGCCAGCACATCACCGTGCCGCAGACCGGCGCCAGCGACGCGGTGGTCAAGCCGCTCATCGAGCACGACGCCGGGGCCGGCTTCAGCCCCGTCACGGGTCCCCCGGCGCCGGGCGACGCCGACTCGCTGTCGTCCGTCACCTGCGCCAAGGCGGACGACTGCTGGGCGGGAGGCAACTACGCCGCCAACTCCGAGAACGGCGGGGATGGCATCGAGCACCCGCTCCTGGAGCACTACGACGGCAGCGCCTGGACCCTCTCGGCGCTCGCCCCTCCCGTCATCGACTACGCGGGGCTGGACGGAACCGCCTGCCTCGGCCCCGACGAGTGCTGGGCCAGCGTCGGGACGGCGGACGGCGGTGTCGTGGAGGAGTTCGACGGGGCGTCGTGGACGGTGGTGAGCGCCCCGCAGCTGGCCCCGTCTCCCGGCTTCAGCCAGAGCGGGGTGGGCAGGGTCACCTGCATCGTCGCCGACGACTGCTGGGCCGTGGGGTCGACCGGCGCGCCCACGGTTCCGAACCTGCCGACCCAGCCGCTGATCGCGCACTACACGGGCGCGGGCTGGGTGACCGTCTCCAGCCCCCACGTCAGCGGGCCCAACGGAGCCACGCTGGCCGGCGTGGCCTGCCTCTCCGCCAGCGACTGCTGGGCGGTCGGCGCAACGATGCCCGAGGCCATCGCCCTGCCGGCGGAGCTGAGCACCCCCAGCCCGGACCCGGCTCTCTTCCCCCAGCCGGTCATCGAGCACTACGACGGCAGCGCCTGGACGGTGCTCGCGACCCCGCAGTCGGGCACGGACGACACGGGGCTGGCGGACATCACCTGTGCTCCCGCGACCGGCGCGTGCTTCGCGGCCGGGATGAGCGCGCTCTGGATCCTCACCGGCGCGTGACCGGCGACGCGACCCGCCCGGCCCGCCCCCCACAACGCGTGGGCACCCGGCGCAGTCTCACGTGCGTGAAGAGGCTCGCGGCCACGGTGATCGCGAGCCTAGCCGCCACCCTGGGTATGGCCATCGCGATCCAGGCCGGCGCTCCTGGAGCGGACGGCTGGCGGATCGTGCGTGCGCCCGCGGGCTTCGCCCCCGACAGCATCTCGTGCGTGAGCGCTGACGACTGCTGGGCCACCGAAGGCGGTGACGACGCGGACGGCGTCTGGCACCTCGCACACGGCGCCTGGTCGGCGGTGAGCACGGAGGAGGGGGACGGTCTGCGCGGTCTCACCTGCCTCAGCGCGATCGATTGCTGGGCGGTGGGAATCAGCGTCGTGTTCAACTCCGAGGCGGAGACTCCGCTGATCGAGCACTGGGGCGGAGACTACTGGTCGCCGCTGACCGGCGCCGATCCCCGCGTGGACGGCGGGCTGGACGCCGTCGCCTGTGTCACCGCCACCGACTGCTGGGCGGTGGGGCAGAGGTACTCGGCGAACCCCGAGGGTGGGCCGCCGCTGATCGAGCATTACTCGGAGGCGGGTTGGGAGGCCGTGACCGCCGGCTCTTCCATGGACGTCGGACTGAGGGCGGTAACCTGCGTCAACGCGCATGACTGCGTGGCCGTCGGGGCGGGGCTCGGCAGTCGCGGCTTCCCGACGCCGCTGGTCGAGGAGTACGACGGCGTCGCCTGGCGACCCGCTCGCCTCCCCGCCGTGATGCCCGGCTCCGGTCCCGCCATGACCGCGCTGACCGGCGTCGCCTGCGCAGCCGGCGGCGCGTGCTGGGCGGTGGGCGATGCGGGCATGTACCACGCCCTGGTGCTGGTCCGCCACCCGAACGGGGGCTGGACGGCGCTGCCCCTCCTCGACGGCGGCCAGCTCACGGGCGTCGCGTGCACCGGCTCGTCAGCAGCGTGCTGGGCGGTCGGGTCGACGGCGCCCACCGGGCCGGACGCCGTGACGCGGGGTGACCTCATCTCCGGCGAGCCGTTGGTCGAGGCCGGCTCCGGCGACTCCTGGACGGCCCTGGTCGTCCCTTCGGCGCCACCGCCCGCCTGGGGCGGGGAGCTCCTCGGCGTCGCCTGCGTGCCCTCGAGCAGCACCTGCTAGGCGGTCGGGACCGGCCTGGTCGAGACCGACGCGGTGGCCTGACAGATCCAGCCTGCGACCCGCGGCGACGGGCGGCCGCGGCATCGGCGGCGGCGGCGCCAGTGGTGGGGCGGCGGCGTGCGGCGGCTACACTCGGCGACGATGACCTCCCCGGAGACGCCCGCAACCCCGCGCCGCGACGATCTGCGCAACCTCGCGATCATCGCCCACGTCGACCACGGCAAGACCACCCTGGTGGACGCGATGCTCAAGCAGTCGCGTGTCTTCGGAGCCCACGAGCAGGTCGGCGAGCTGATCCTCGACTCCAACGAGCTGGAGCGCGAGAAAGGCATCACCATCCTGGCCAAGGCGACGTCGATCCGCTACCACGGCATCAAGCTCAACATCATCGACACGCCCGGCCACGCCGACTTCGGAGGCGAGGTCGAGCGGGTGCTGGGGATGGCCGAGGGCTGCCTGCTGCTCGTCGACGCGGTGGACGGGCCGATGCCGCAGACGCGCGTCGTCCTGCGCCAGGCGCTGGCGCTCGGCCTGCGCCCGATCCTCGTGATCAACAAGATCGATCGGGTCAACGCGCGGCCCGCGGAGACGGTGGAGGCGACTCACGACCTGCTCCTCGAGCTCGCGCGCGACCCCGAGCAGCTCGATTGCCCGGTGATCTACACCAACGCCCGCGAGGGCACCGCGACCCTCGACCTGCGCCGCGAGGGCACCACCATCGAGCCACTGTTGGACGCGATCGTCGAGCACATCGACCCGCCCACCGGCGATCCTGACGGTCCACTCCAACTCATGGTCAGCAACCTCGACCACGACAACTGGAGCGGGCGCCTGGCGATGGGACGCATCGCGCGCGGACGGATCGCACCCGGCGACAGCGTGGTGGTGTGCAGCGCGTCGGGGGCGAGCCCGCGCCAGCGGATCGCGACCGTGCTGTCGGTGGAGGCGCTGCAGCGGCTCCCGGTCCAGCAGGCATCCGCGGGCGACATCGTGTACGTGAGCGGTCTCGCCGACGTCGCCATCGGCGACACCATCGCCGACCCCGAGCAGCCCGAGGCACTGCCGCGGCTCTCGGTCGGAGAACCCACCCTCCGCATGCAGTTCTCGGTGAACCAGTCCCCCTTCGCGGGACAGGAGGGAATCCTGAGCAGCACGTCACGCCAGCTGCGGGCCCGCCTCCAGCGCGAGCTGCTGACCAATGTCGCGCTGCGGGTCGCGGACGGCCCCACCGCGGACATCTTCGACGTCAGCGGTCGCGGTGAGCTCCACCTCGCCATCCTGGTGGAGACGATGCGCCGTGAGGGCTACGAGTTCGAGGTCTCCCGTCCCGCGGTCATCACCCGGGAGATCGATGGACACCGCTGCGAACCGGTGGAGGAGTGCATCATCGACTGCGACACCGATGCGGTCGGCGCGATCACCGAGACCCTCGGTGCCCGGGGGGCGACCCTCCACCAGATGCGGACCGACGCCGGCCGCGGCGCCCGGCTGATCTACCGCGCCCCCACCCGGGCGCTCATCGGGCTGCGCAGCCAGATCCTCACCCTGACCCGCGGCACCGGCGTGATGGCCTCGCGGGTGGTGGGCTGGGAGCGCTGGCGCCAGCTCCCCGCGACCACGCGCAACGGCGTGGTCACGGCCAGCCAGAGCGGCACCGCGGTGGCGTACGGGCTGCTCTCACTTCAGGAGCGCGGTCAGCCCTTCATCGGTCCGGGGACACCCGTCTACGAGGGGATGGTGGTGGGTCTCAACCGCCGGCCCGGCGACATCCACGTCAACGTCACCAAGCAGAAGCAGAAGACCAACATCCGCTCGTCGACCGAGGACTTCACCGTCAAGCTCACGCCGCCGCGCCAGATGTCGCTGGAGGAGAGCCTCGACTTCATCGAGGAAGACGAGCTGGTGGAGGTGACCCCCAAGGGCTTCCGGATCCGCAAGCGCGTGCTCAGCGCCGAGCTCCGGATCAAGATCCGCAAGCAGGCGACGGTGAGGACCGACTGAGCTTCGCGCGACCTCGGGTGCCATCATGGGCCGGCCCTTCGCTTCCCGGTGCGGACCGCCGGGGCGGTTCAGGGCCCCGCGATGCGGAGCCGCGCGGGGCCGCTCGGAAAGGTCTGCCGCAGCAGAGCAGGGCGGCTCGATCACGAGCGTCACGAGGCCGTCACCCCGCCCCGATCGGTGATTGACGCGGGAACGTGGGCGCCGTACGATGCGAACGAGGGCGGCGCGTTAGGGGGGGAGCAGATGTTCCGGTTGCTTGCGCGATTGGGCTGGGTCGCACTGTTCGTTGCGATCGGCCTGGGGCTGGGCGTCAACGCATACGCGGCTCCGAGCGTCCCGACAACTCCGGCGGTATTGGCATGCGGGGCGAAGCAGGCCTCCCATGTCCCGGCGCCGGGGCCGAAGCGGAGCGAGACCTTCGCCGCAGGGGTTGCCGGGGAGGTGAAGCTCCTCCAGACCGACGACAACACGCTCACCGTGAAGTCGGTGACCCTGTCGTCGGGGTGGACGGACACCGTGGCGGTAGGCTCCGGGACCTCGGTGCGCGTCACATTCTTCGGTCAGCCACAGGAGCAGGTGCGGTTCGTCGGCCGCCTCAACTCCACCGCAGCCCGGCTCACCGTGACCGTCGTCCGCTGCAGCGCGCCTGCCTAGTGCAGTGACCCGGAGGTAGGAAGATACTTCCGGGTCGGTGCACGAGGTCTTCGCTCTCTGCAGGGAGGGTGAGCGCTCGCGATCCATCCGCTTCGCGGCCGATCCAGCCATCACCGGATGTACATGAAGGACCGGCGGAGCACGTCGAGGTTCTCGACGGCCGCCTGGGTGCCGCGGATGACGCAGGTCGGGAACTCCGGGGCGACCCTGACCGGGTAGCCGGTCTGGACGCCGAGGTAGCGGTCCAACCCCTCCAACCTGGCCCCGCCCCCGCAGAGCGTGATCCCCTCCTCGAGGATGTCGCGGCGGAGCGCCATCGGGGTTTCCTCGAGAACCTCTCCGATGGCCTGGGCGATCCGGCGGGCGTGGGCGTCGACCAGGTCGGCGATCTCCAGGGAGGCGATGCTGAGGGTGGTCGCCTCCGCCCCCGCGCCGACCTGCACCGGCAGGCGGCGTTCCTCGTGGGGACCGACGCAGGCGAGCGAGGCGACCACGTCCTCGGCCGTCGCGAGGTCGATGACGGCGGCGTGGGTCGCCTCCAGCCGGTCGGCGACCGCGGTGCGCAGGGCGTCGCCGGCAGCCGTCAGGGTGCGGCCGGCGATGGTGCCCTCGAAGGCGATGCTGGCCACGTCGACGGTCCCGGCGCCGATGTCGGCCACCAGGTGGCCGCGATTGCCGCTCGGGGCGTGCCCCGCCCCCATGGCAGCGGCGATCGGGGAGTCGATCAGGTAGGCCGTGCGGGTGCCGATCCGCGCGCACATCTCGAGGATGGTGAGGCGGTCGTCCCCTCCCATCGCCGGGCAGATGGCCATCACCAGGTCGGGCCGGAAGATGCGCTGCCTGCCCGCCACCCGGTTGACGACCTGGTGGAGGAGCGCGCCGAGGGCGTTGCGATCGGCGATCCCCCCCGCGGCCAGGGGCCGGACCAGCTCCATCTCCGGCCCCCGGGCGAGCTCGGCGGCGGCCATCCCGGCAGCCGAATACCCACGGTGCCGGTGCCGTGCCACCACCGTCGGCTCGGTGACCATCACCCCCTCGCCGCGCACCACCGCCCGCAGGCTGGCGGTCCCCAGGTCGATCCCCAGGCGCTTCCCGAGCATCGGCTCTCCGCTCAGTCCCCGATCACACCGGAGAGGTCGCGGGCCGTGGTCTCGCCGGGATCCGGACGCACCCGCTCCACCTGCGCGCCCAGCGACCGCAGCTTGGTCTCCATGCTCTCGTAACCGCGGTCGAGGTGGTAGACGTTCTCCAGCTCGCTGGTCCCGTCGGCGCAGAGGGCGGCGATGACCAGCGCCGCACCGCTCCGGATGTCGGGCACCGAGACCGCCGCGCCGTGAAGCCGGGTGGGGCCGGTGATGATGGCGCTCCGGCCCTCGACCGTGATCCGGGCACCCATCTTGGCCAGCTCGCCGACGTGGCGGAAGCGGTTCTCGTACAGCGCCTCGCTGATGATGCTGATGCCCTTCGCCTGGGTCATCAGAGCCCCGAACTGAGGCTGGAGGTCGGTGGCGAAACCGGGGTGCGGCCAGGTGGTGACGTCGACCGCCCGGAGCGGGCCACCGGTCACCCGCACGTGGCGACCCCCCTCGACCACCGTGGACCCCGCCGCCTGCAGCTTGTTGATCAGGGGGCGGAGATCCGAGGGGCGCATCCCGTCGACGATCACGCTGCCCCCGGTCGCAGCGGCCGCGGTCATGTAGGTTCCCGCCTCGACATAGTCGGTGGTCACCTGGTGGCGGGTCCCATGGAGCAGGGCGCTCTGGCCCTCCACGACGATCAGCTCGGTGCCCACCCCGCTGATCCGGGCCCCCATCCCCACCAGGCAGCGGGCGAGGTCGTAGATGTGCGGCTCGCGGGCGGCGTTGCTGATCACGGTGATCCCGTCGGCCAGCACCGCGGCCATCATCAGGTTCTCGGTCCCGGTGACCGTCGGCATGTCGAGATAGATGTGGGCGCCCCGGAGCCGCCGGGCCCTGGCCACGAAGCTGGTGGCGGTCTCGGCGACCTCCGCCCCCATCAACCGGAGCCCCTCCAGGTGCTGCTCCACCCGGCGCATCCCGATGTCGTCGCCGCCCGGCTTGGCGATCTCAGCCTCCCCGGTGCGGCCGACCAGCGCCCCCAGGAGAAGGAAGGAGCCCCGCATCCGCTGGGTGAGCTCGGCGCCGACCTGGGCCGGCTGCACCCGGGCGGCGTCGAGGCGCCAGCGGCTGCCGCCGAGACGCTCCACCTCCACCCCCAGGTGACGGAGCATCGCCGCCATCGTCCCGATGTCCTCGATCTCGGGGACGTTCTCGAGCTCCAGGGGCTCGTCGGTGAGCAGGGACGCCGCCATCACCGGCAGGGCCGCGTTCTTGCTGCCGGAGATCGCGACCTCCCCGGTGAGCGGCCCGCCACCGGTGATCCGCAGCAGGTCCATCGCGCCTACGGTACATGAGAGCGGGGGGCAGGAAACGGGAGGGCGGCCGGACGGCACCGGGACCGTCAAGCGTCGCACCGAGCGCGTCAATCGAGCGCAGGTCGCCGGCCGGCCCGGATGGGGGAGAATCCAGGGGAAGCCCGCCCATTTCCCGGAGGACACCATGGCGACGGCGACGGCTACCCCCCTGAGCAAACTGGAAGAGATCCTCGGCGACGACGCCCAGGACCTGCTGGAGCACCGCTGCCAGACGGTGAGCCGCGACCAGCTCCACCTCCCCGGCCCCGACTTCGTCGACCGCGTCTGGACGATGTCGGACCGCAACCCGCGCGTGCTCCGCAGCCTCCAAACCATCTTCGACCACGGGCGCCTCGCGGGCACGGGCTACGTCTCCATCCTCCCCGTGGACCAGGGCATCGAGCACTCCGCGGGCGCCTCGTTCGCACCCAACCCGATCTACTTCGACGGCGGCAAGATCGTCGAGCTGGCCGTCGAGGGCGGCTGCAACGCGGTGGCCTCCACCTTTGGGGTGCTGGGCTCCGTCTCGCGGAAGTGGGCCCACAAGATCCCCTTCATCGTCAAGCTCAACCACAACGAGCTGCTCACCTACCCCAACAAGTTCGACCAGGTGATGTACGGGACGGTCGAGCAGGCCTGGAACCTGGGGGCGGTCGCGGTCGGCGCCACCATCTACTTCGGCTCCGAGGAGTTGACGTGCCAGCTCCAGGAGGTCGCCCTGGCCTTCGCCGAGGCCCATGAGCTGGGCATGGCCACCGTGCTCTGGTGCTACCTGCGCAACTCCGCGTTCACTGCCGACGGCACCGACTACGGGGTCTCCGCCGACCTGACCGGGCAGGCCAACCACCTTGGGGTCACCATCGAGGCGGACATCATCAAGCAGAAGCTCCCCGAGAACAACGGCGGCTACACCGCCCTCAAGTACGGCAAGACCAGCAAGCTGGTCTACGAGAAGCTGACCACCCCCCACCCCATCGACCTCACCCGCTACCAGGTGGTGAACTGCTACATGGGTCGTGCCGGGCTGATCAACTCGGGCGGCGCGTCCTCGGGGGCGACCGACCTCAAGGAGGCGGTCCGCACCGCGGTGATCAACAAGCGGGCCGGCGGCACCGGCCTGATCAGCGGTCGCAAGGCCTTCCAGCGGCCGATGGCCGAGGGCGTCGGCCTGCTCAACGCCATCCAGGACGTCTACCTGAACCAGGCGGTCACGGTCGCCTGACCGACCGCCGGCGCGCGTTCCGCCCCGGGGCCTCAGCCCCGGGCGCGGGACCGCGATGTGTAACCCGGGGGAAAGGCCGGGTACCCTAGGCTCGACACGACCCCGACTCCCCCCATCTGGAGCGAGCGAACCCGAGATGTTCAACTTCAACGGCGGTCCCGGCGGCGGCGGTAACCCCAACCGCGGCTTCTACAACCCCTTCGGCGGCCGCCAGGGATACGGCGAGACCCGCGGCTGGGCCAATCCGACCCTCCAGGGAGCCATCAGCCTCCCCGAGAAGGTCATGGGCCTCACCTGCCTGCTGGTGGCCTGCGCCATCGGCGGCGTCGCCCTGGGCGCGGCCGGGGTCAACACCTACACCTCCGGCAGCGAGCTGCTGTGGTTCATTGCCATGTTCGTCCTGGTCTTCGCCACCCAGGCGCTGGCCGACCGGCCGGGGATCGGGATGCTCCTCTTCGTCGCCTTCGGCGTCTGCACCGGGATCGTCATCGCCCCGCTGCTCGGAGCGCTGCAGGCCAGTGGCGATCAGTACATCGTCTACGAGGCCCTGGCGGCCACCGCCGCCACCACCGGCGGGATCACCATCTACGCCCGGACCACCAGCCGCGACTTCAGCCGGATCGGAGGCTGGCTCTTCGCGGGTCTGATCGGCGTGGTGGTGGCGATGGTGATCGGGCTCTTCATCCAGTCCACCCCGTTCCAGATCCTGATCTCGGCCGCCGCCTGCGTGCTCTTCTCGCTCTTCCTGCTCTATGACATCCAGCGGGTCACCGCGACGGCCACCACCCAGGGCAACGCGATCCGGATCGCGCTCAAGATCTACCTGGACATCTTCAACCTCTTCCTCAACATCCTGATGATCCTGATGATGACCCAGGGTGGGGGCAGGGGCCGCCGGTAGGGCGGGGCGCCGCACCGCTGGTCCGGGCCGGGTCGATCTGTCCGAGCTGACCGATCGGTTACCTTGGGCCCTCCCTGACGAGGGCTGGCGACCGTGGGTGCGCACCGCCGGCTCGGGGCACCATGGAGTTGATGACGACCGTGATCCAGACCCACCGCCGCCTGCCCTCCGGGGTCCGCGCCATCGGCGACGTCGCCGCCGAGCTGGGGATCGGGCCCGACCTCCTCGAGCCGTACGGGGAAGGGGTCGCCAAGATCCGCCTGGAGGCGCTCGCGGCCCGACCCACGGCGCAGAAGGCGCGCTACGTCCTGGTCACCGCGATCACGCCCACGTCGCTCGGCGAGGGCAAGACGGTGACCGCCATCGGCCTGGGTGACGGGCTGCGCCAGATCGGCCGGCGCTCCTTAATCTCCCTCCGCCAGGGTTCCATGGGTCCCACCTTCGGGCTCAAGGGAGGAGCCGCGGGCGGGGGCCGGAGCACCCTGGTCCCCTTCGACAAGGTCGCGCTCCATCTCACCGGCGACATGCACGCGGTCGCGGCCGCCCACAACCTGCTGGCGGCGATGGTCGACAACCACCTCTTCCACGGCAACGCCCTCGGCATCGACGCCGGCACGATCTCCTGGCGGCGCGTCGTCGACGTCGACGACCGGGCCCTCCGCAACCTGGTCATCGGCCTGGGCGCCCCCGAGGACGGGGTGCCGCGGCAGAGCGGATTCGACATCACGGCGGCGTCCGAGGTGATGGCCGTGCTCGCCCTCTGCAGCTCGCTGAAGGACCTGCGGGCGCGTCTGGGTCGCATCGTGATCGGGCACACCCGCGAGGGCAGGCCGGTCACCGCCGAGGACCTGCACGCGGCGGGGGCGATGGCGGTGCTGCTGCGCGACGCCATCAAACCCAACCTGGTGCAGACGCGGGAAGGGACGCCCGCGATCATCCACACCGGACCGTTCGGCAACATCGCCCATGGCAACGCGTCGGTCATCGCGGACCTGATCGGGATCGGCGCCGCCGACTTCCTGGTCACCGAGGCGGGCTTCGGCGCCGACATGGGGGCGGAGCGCTTCTTCGACATCAAGTGCCGGGTCAGCGGGCTGCGCCCCGACGCGGCCGTCGTGGTCACCACGGTGCGCGGCCTCAAGGCCCACACCGGCAACCACCGCATCACCGGCGGCCGTCGGCTCCCGGCGCAGCTCTTCGAGGAGAACCCCGACGAGGTGCTGACCGGAGCGGCCAACCTCCGCAAGCAGGTGGAGAACTGCCGGCTGTTCGGCGTTCCCGTGGTGGTGGCCATCAACGCCCACCCCGAGGACCACCCGTCAGAGCACGCCGCGATCCGCCAGATCGCCGAGGAGATGAACGTGCGCTGCGCCGTCTCCTCCAACTACGCGGCTGGAGGGGAGGGTGCGGCGGAGCTGGCCGAAGCGGTGGTCGAGGCGAGCGAGGAGGGGGCCGACTTCCGGATGCTCTATGCCGACAGCGACTCCCTCGAGGAGAAGGCGGCGGCGGTCGCGACCCGGATCTTCGGCGCCGCCGGGGTCACCTACGAGGGCCCCGCCGCCCAGCAGCTCCGCCAGTGCGAGCGGGACGGCTTCGCCGGCTTCCCGATCTGTATCGCGAAGACCCAGTTGAGCCTCTCCTCGGACCCCCAGCTCAAGGGGGCCCCGACCGGCTGGACCCTGCCCATCCGCGAGGTCAGGGCGGCCGCCGGAGCCGGCTTCGTCTTCCTGCGGAGCGGCGGGATGCGGACCATGCCCGGGCTCCCCGCCGCGCCGGTGGCCGAGCAGGTCGACATCGACGACGAGGGCAACATCGTCGGGCTCTTCTAGAGACCCCGAACAGCGCCCCGAGCCCCGGGGACGCGCCCGGTCAAGCTCGCCTGCAGCCCCCCTTCTGCATCCCCTACGATCCGGCCTGAGGCTCCGTCCGACAGGGTTGAGGCAGGGGGCATCAGATGAACGCACCGACCGGGGGACTCGACTCCCAGGGACTGGCCCGCCAGGCGCTGGCGGCGGCGGTGAGGGAGCACGGGCCGGCCATCCTGGCCAACCCCCACCAGCTCGGCAACGTGCTCAACCAGCTGCTCCCCACCGCGCCGGAGGAGACGAGCGTGCTGGTGGCCGCGGCCAGGGCGGGTACCAGCTCCCTGCTCGCGCAGCAGGACGCGGCTGCCGGCCCGGACGCGGCGGTGCAGGCGGTGTCGGGCAGCCTGGCCCAGCACGGGGTGCTGGATCCCCGGGCGAGCCTCTGGGCGGCGGGCGAGTTCGCCCGCGCCATGGGCTACCCGGTCAGCGACTGGTCCCCCACGCCTCCGCCGGCCGCCGGGACGGGCTTCGCGCCACCCCCACCCGGGACGGGCTTCGCGCCACCCCCACCCGGGACGGGCTTCGCACCCCCGCCCGAGACGGGCTTCGCGCCCCCGCCTCCCGGGATCGACTACGCGCCACCCCCACCCGGGACGGGCTTCGCGTCCGCGCCGGCCGGGACGGGCTTCGCGCCACCCCCACTCGGGACGGGCTTTGCGCCCCCGCCTCCCGGGATGGGCTACGCGCCGCCACCGCCGCCCCCGAGCGGCTTCCCGGCCGCTTCCGGCGGCGGCTTCCAGCCCGCGACCGGGGGCTTCCCTCCTCCGTCCCAGGCGCCGGGATTCCCGCCCCCGCCACCACCCCCGGGCTTCGCCGGAGGGCCCCCGCCCGGCTTCCCGCCCCCCGGCTCGGCACCGCCTCCCGGCCCGGGCGCTCCGGGAGGGCCGCCACCGGCCTGGACCCCGCCTCCGTCTCCTCCGCGCCAGCGCGGCGGAGGGCTGCGGGCCCTGATCGCCGTCGGCATCGTCATCGTGCTCGTAGCCGGGTACCTGGGGCTCGCCGCCGGGGCCAAGCTCCCCCCATTCAGCAAGACGGCCGCGCCCTCCCCGCTGGCGGCCTGCCCCAGCGGCGAGCGGCTGCAGGCCGGCCAGTGCGTCGTATCGACCCCCTCGTCCTCGCCGAGCGCGACGGCGACAGCCAGCGCCGCCCCAACAGCCACCCCGGTGGCCAGCCCGACCTCGTCACTGACCTCGCTGGCGAGCGTCCTGCCCAGCTACATCACCGGCGACACCGACGACGTCTGCCAGCCCCAGGGCAGTGACGACTACGTCGCCACCGGCGAGAGTGGCCAGGAGCTCTGCGACCTGAGCAACAACGCCAACGTGGTCGAGGACTACGTCCTCTACGCGGGATTCCCCACCTCGGGCCCGGCCACGACCTACTTCGGCGCCCTGCTGAGCGCGAACGGGATGGAGAGCGGAGAGGGCGACTGCTCGACGCTGAGCCTGGCGACCGCCTCCGACGGCAGCTCCCAGTACTGCCAGGGCGGCTACACCACCAAGAGCAGCAGCGGCTCGGACCTCGTCTTCACCGGTACCAACGACTTCAACCTCGGCAACGGGACCCTGGTCTCCGGACTGCCCGAGTGCCTGGGCTCCACCACCGTCGACGTGGTCGCCTTCACCGACCCCACCTACGCGGCGGTCGGGATCGCCCTCGACTGCGAGGGCGGCGAGTACCAGCAGATCAACGACGACCTCACCAGCGGCGACTTCTTCCTGGGGAGCTGACCGGGCCCGAACTCGGTATCGGATGGTCCGGGCCGCCCGCCGGCTATGACGCCCGGGGGGCGTTGCGGTCCCGGCGACGCCGGCGCACCTCGGCGACCCGGAGGCGGTAGAGGGCCCGCTCCAGCTTGGCCGCCGCCATGGCGTCCGCGGCGTTCTCGGCCAGTACCTCCTCGGCGGCCTTGCGGGCGGCCTCGGCACGGGCCTGGTCGATGTCCTCGGCCCGCTCGGCGGCATCGGCGAGGATGACCACCCGGTCGGGGAGGACCTCCAGGACGCCCCCCGAGACGAAGAGGAACTCCTCCACCCCGTCGTTGCGCACCATCACCTCGCCGGTCCGGAGAGGGGTGAGCAGGGGAACGTGGCGGGGCAGGACTCCGAGGTCGCCCGCCGCGCCCGGGGCCAGCACGAAGTCGGCCTCCTGGGAGAGCACCCGCCCCTCGGCGGTCACCAACTCGACCTGCAGCTTGGTCATCAGCCCTCCCTGGCCCCGGCCGTGTCCCGGGACTGCCGCTCCGGTACTGGCGGGAGCGGTGGGAGCCGTTCTGCGTCGGCGGGCTCGGGTTCGCTCTCAGCACCCAGCTCGCGCCCCTTGGCCACCGCCTGGTCGATGGTCCCCACCATGTAGAAGGCGTCCTCGGGGAGGTCGTCGTGCTGCCCGTCGAGGATCTCGGCGAAGCCACGGATGGTCTCCTCCAGCTTCACGTAGATGCCGGGCCGGCCGGTGAAGACCTCGGCGACCTTGAAGGGCTGGGAGAGGAAGCGCTGCACCCGCCGGGCCCGCGCGACGCTCAGCTTCTGGTCGTCGGTGAGCTCCTCCTGGCCGAGGATGGCGATGATGTCCTGGAGGTCCTTGTACTCTTGGAGGAGCCGCTTGACCCCGGTGGCGACCCGATAGTGCTCCTCGCCGACGATCCGGGGGTCCAGGGCCCGGCTGGTCGAGTCGAGGGGGTCGACGGCAGGGTAGATGCCGATCTCGGTGAGGGCGCGGGAGAGCGACACGGTGGCCCCCAGGTGGGCGAAGGTCGTGGTCACCGCCGGGTCGGTGTAGTCGTCGGCGGGGACGTAGACGGCCTGCACCGAGGTGATCGAGCCGTTACGGGTCGAGGTGATCCGCTCCTCGAGGTCGCCCATCTCGGTGGCCAGGGTGGGCTGGTAGCCGACCGCGCTCGGCATCCGGCCCAGCAGGGCCGACACCTCGGCGCCGGCCAGGACGTAGCGGAAGATGTTGTCGATGAAGAGGAGCACGTCTGCGCTCTTCTGATCGCGGAAGTACTCGGCGAGGGTGAGCCCGGTGAGCGCCACCCTGGCCCGGGCGCCGGGCGGCTCGTTCATCTGTCCGAAGACCAGCGCGGTCCGGCCCAGGACCCCCGACTCCTTCATGTCGCCGTAGAGATCGCGGCCCTCGCGGGTGCGCTCACCGACCCCGGCGAACACCGAGTAGCCGCTGTGCTCCTCGGCGATGTTGCGGATCATCTCGTTGACCACGACCGTCTTGCCCACACCGGCGCCGCCGAAGAGCCCGATCTTGGAGCCCTTGGAGAAGGGGCAGATGAGGTCGATGACCTTGATCCCGGTCTCCAGGATCTGCTGGCTCACGTCCTGCTCGCTGAGCGCGGGCGGCTTGCGGTGGATGGGATGGCGCTCCGCCTCGGGGGCGGGCATCCCGTCGATGGGATCGCCGATGACGTTGAACATCCTGCCCAGGGTCACCTCCCCGACCGGGACGGTGATCGGCTGACCGGTGTTGACCGCCTCGTCGCCACGGCGCAGCCCGTCGGTGGAGTCCATCGCGATGGTGCGTACCACGCCATTGCCCAGGTCCTGCTCGACCTCCAGCACCAGCCGGCCGGCCCCGACGCGGGCGATCTCCAGGGCGTCGTAGGTGCGCGGCAGCCGGCCTCCGGCGAAGGAGACGTCCACGACCGGCCCCATGACCTGGACCACCTGGCCCGTGTTGGTGACTCTCTCCGGAACTGCCATTTGTCCGATGACTCCTTGAATCGCTCGCTCAGGCCTCGAGGGCGGTGGCTCCACTGACCACCTCCATCAGCTCGGTGGTGATGCTGGCCTGCCGGGCCTTGTTGGCGGTGAGTGTGAGGCTCTGGATCAGCTCGCCGGCGTTCTCCTCGGCGTTGTGCATGGCCATGACCTTGGCCGCCTGCTCGCTGGCCAGGTTCTCCAGCACGGCGCGGTACACCTGGGCCTCGACGTAGCGGGGCAGCAGGGCGTCGAGCACCTCGGCGGTGTCCGGCTCGTACTCGAAGTCCGCAACCAGCCGGGAGGCGTTGGCGGCGGGGGGCTCCACGGGGAGGACGCGCTGGAGCGTCGCCTCCTGGCGCCCGGGGCTCAGGAAACGCGCGTAGACGAGGTCGACCTGGTCGCTCTCGCCCTGCTCGTAGCGCTGCATCGCGATCCTGATCGCGGGCAGCACGGTGGCGAGCGTGGGGCGGTCTCCATAGTTGCTGACGTCGCCCACCAGGTCGCGGCGCAACCGGCGCATCGCGTCACGGCCCCGGCGCCCGATGGTGACCAGCGCGACCGGGACGCCATCGCCCGCCGACTCCCGCAGCGCGACCCGGATGCTGTTGCTGTTGAGGGCTCCCACCAGCCCGCGATCGCTGGTGACCAGGATCAGGCAGCGTCGCCTGACCGGGCGCACGGCCAGGTACGGGTGGTGATAGCCGGCGGTACGCGCCATCAGCTCCGCCATCACCCCACTCAGCTCGTCGGCGTAGGGGCGGGCGTTCTGCATCCGCTCCTGGGCACGGCGCAGCTTGGAGGCGGCCACCAGCTCCATCGCCTTGGTGATCTTCTGGGTGTTGGCGACGGTGCGGATTCGGCGGCGGAGGTCGCGCAGGCTGGGCATCAGGAGGCGACCACTATGCGAAGCCCTTCTTGAAGTCCTCGATCGCCGCGCGCAGCTTGGCCTCGAGCTCGTCGGAGACCGTGCCTTTGGCGGCGATCTCGCGCTCCAGGTCCGGGTGCTCCTGCTCGAGGAAGCGGAGCAGCGCGCGCTCGAAGTCGCTGACCCGGTCGACCGGGACGTCGTCGAGATAGCCGTGGGTGCCGGCGAAGATCGCCATCACCTGGCGGGCGAAGGGGACCGGCTCGTACTGAGGCTGGTTGAGCAGCTCGGTCATCCGCTGGCCGCGCTCCAGGGTCGCCCGGGTGCGCTTGTCGAGATCGGCCGCGAACTGGGAGAAGGCCTTGAGCTCGCCGTACTGGGCGAGGTCCAGCTTGAGCTGGCCGGCGACCTGCTTCATCGCCTTGGTCTGGGCGGCCGAGCCGACCCGCGAGACGGACAGCCCGACGTTGATCGCCGGCCGGGTGCCGGCGTTGAAGAGGTCGGTCTCCAGGTAGATCTGGCCGTCGGTGATCGAGATGACGTTGGTCGGGATGTAGGCGGAGACGTCGTTGGCCTTGGTCTCGATGACGGGGAGCGCGGTGAAGGTCCCGCCACCCTGATCGTCGGACATCCGGGCCGAGCGCTCGAGCAGCCGGCTGTGGAGGTAGAAGACGTCGCCCGGGTAGGCCTCGCGCGACGGCGGCCGGCGCAGTAGCAGGGAGAGCTGACGGTAGGCGTCGGCGTGCTTGCTGAGGTCGTCGTAGACGATCAGCGCATGCCGCCCCTTCTGCATGAACCACTCGCCCATGGCGCAGCCCGCGTAGGGTGCGATGTACTGGAGCGGGGCGGGGTCGGCCGCGGTGGCGGCGACGATGGTCGTGTACTCCATCGCCCCGAACTGCTGCAGGGTGGCGGCCACCTGGGCGACCGTCGAGGCCCGCTGGCCCACCGCGACGTAGATGCAGACGACGTCGCCGCCCCTCTGGTTGATGATGGTGTCGAGGGCGATCGCGGTCTTGCCGGTCTGGCGGTCGCCGATGATCAGCTCGCGCTGGCCCCGTCCGATCGCGAACATGGAATCGATGGCCTTGATCCCGGTCTGCAGCGGAGCGGTGACACCCTGGCGGAGCAGCACTCCGGGCGCGATCCGCTCCAGGGGCATGGTGTCCGAGGTGTCCAGCGGCCCGCGTCCGTCGATCGGCTGGCCGAGCGCGTCGAGGATCCGTCCGATCACCGCCTCGCCGGCCGGAACCTGGGCGATGCGGCCGGTGGTGCGCACGGTGTCCCCTTCCTGGAGGTGCTCGTAGGGCCCGAGGATGACCGCCCCCACGCCGTCCTCGCGCAGGTCGAGGGCCAGCCCGAGCACGGAGCCCTGACCGTCGGGACCGGGGAAGGCGAGCAGCTCGCCGGCCATCGCCTCGTCGAGGCCGTAGATGCGGGCGATGCCGTCGCTGACCGACGTCACCACGCCCTCGCTGGCCTCCACCACGGCCGAGTCGAAGCTCGCGATGCGCCGCTTCAGGATGTCGCCGATCTCGTCACTTCGTATTGCCATGGCTGGAGTCTGTCCCTGACCTCCGATCAGGCCGTGGCGGCCTGGAGCTGCTGAAGATGGCTGCGGACGCTGTCGTCGATGACCCGGTCGCCAATCCCGACCACCAGTCCGCCGATGATCTCGGGGTCGTGGACCGCCTCGATCCGCACCGCCCGTCCGAACCGGACCGCGAGCACGCCCTCGACCCGCCGCGAGGCGGTGCGGTCGAGGGGCACCGCCGACCTGACCACGATCCGGAGCACACCGCTCGCCTCGTCGACCAGGTGGCGGTACTCCTCGACCACCTCGTCCAGGAGCCGGAAGCGGCCGTGGCTGACCAGGAGCATGACCAGGTTGCGAGCCGGGGCGGCGAGCCCGGCCAGCAGGCCGGTCAGGGCGCCGTTCCGTTCGACGATGGTCACCCGCGGATTGGCCATCACCGCCCGGACTCGGGGGTCACCGAGGATCTCGCGGGCCCGCTCCAGATCGGCGCCGATCGGCTCGACACCGACCCGCTCACGCGCCACGTCGTAGCACGCCTCCGCGTAGCGGCGGGCGAGCGCGGAGGCCATCAGCGCGGCTCCCGGGGAGCGGTCATCGGGGCGGCTCCTCCAGCGACTGGAGGGAGCGGTCGATCAGCTTGCGATGGGTTTCGGCGTCCATCGCGTCCCCGAGCACCCGGGCCGCCGCGGCGACCACCAGGGCGCCGACCTGGGTGCGCAGCTCGCGCAGCGCCCGGTCGCGCTCGGCGGCGATGTCGGTGCGCGCCTGCTCGGCGAAGAGCTTGGCCTCGTGCCGGGCGGTGGCCCGGGTGAGCTCGGCCTCGGCGGCCGCCGCCCGATGGGCGCGGTCGGCGATCTCACGGGCCTGGGCGCGGGCGTCCTCGAGGAGCTTCTCCACCTGCACACTGACGTCGGCCAGGCGCTTCTCCGCCTCCTGGGCCTGCTGCAGGCCCGCCTCGATCGCCCTCTCCCGCTGTTCGGCCATCCGGATCACGGTCGGATAGACCCAGCGCCAGAGGATCAGGACCATCAGCAGGAAGGCGACGGCCTCGGCGATCAGGGTCCCGTTGACGGACAGCAGGCCCGCGGGTTGAGAGGAGGCGAACATGACGCGGGCGCTACTTGGTCTGGGCGCCGTAGCTGACGATGAAGAAGAAGCCCAGCACCAGGTTGATGAAGTACATCGCTTCGACCAGGCCGACGATCAGGAACATGATGACGGTGAGGCGGCCCTGGGCCTCGGGCTGGCGGGCGGTGCCCTGGATGGTGGCGTTGCCGGCCAGCCCGTCGCCGATGGCGGCGCCGATGGCGCCCCCGCCGAGGGCCAGACCGGCGGCGATCAGCGCCCCGGCCAGGATGATCGAGTGCGCGTCGAGGGCGGTGGCTAGCAGTGGCATCGGGTCCAACTCTCCTGTGGTGCTTTAGACGGGGCTGCGGGCCTCATGGCCCTCCTCTCCGACCCCCTCGCGGGCCTGGCCGAAGTAGATGATCGTGAGCAGCATGAAGATGAAGGCCTGGATGGTGCCGATGAAGAGGACGTCGAAGAGCTTCCAGACGGTCATGCCGATGATCGCGAGCGGGGAGAGCGCGGAGGTGAGCACCGACGTCCCCGCCCAGGCCTCGAACAGCGACCCCAGCAGGTAGATCATCACCACCCCGGCGAAGATGTTGCCGAAAAGTCGGAGGGCCAGGGTGATGGGCTTGACCACCTCCTCGATGATGGTCAGCGGAGGGAAGGGGGCGCGCAGGTAGTGGCGGAAGTATCCCCCCACCCCGCGCACCCTGACCGCGTATGCCTGGCTGAGCAGGAAGACGATCAGGCCCATCGCGAGGGGCAGGTTGAGGTCGGCGTTGGCCGGCTCCACCGGCTGCTGGAGCGGGAAGAAGTCGAGCCAGTTGGCCACCAGGATGAAGAAGCCGATGGTGGCCGCGAGCGGCAGGACGAAGGCCGGGGCGTCCGGTCCCACCGTGTCGCGGATCAGGTTGCGCACGTAGCTGAGGAAGAGCTCGAACACCATCTGCAGCCGCCCCGGCTTGCCGCTCCGGACGGTGCGGGCCAGGACCAGGCCGATGGCCAGCGTCACCACGACCGCGATCCCCGCGGAGATCAGCGTGTCCCAGTCATAGGTGCAGAGGAAGCCTCCGCCGCCGCAGACGCTGATGGTGGGGTGGGTGCCGGGGGCGGTGTCGGCGAGGAGCAGGCCGGCCATCGGGATGGTCATCGGGCGCGCAGCACCTCCCGCAGGGAGGCGCCGGAGAGGACGAGCTGGGCCACCGCCATGCCCGCCGCGACCAGGATCGCCCGGTCCCAGCCGAGCACGAAGCCGCTGGCGATGGCGAGCATGGTGAGGATGAGCAGCCGCAGCAGGCTGGTGGCCGCGAAGGCGACCCCGAGGCCGAGCAGCCGGACCGCCAGGAACCCGTTGCCGGCGCCGAGCATCAGGCCCAGGGCCAGGGCCACCCCGGCGAGCGGCTGGCCGAGGGCCGCGGCCACCACCAGGGCCACCACCGCCATCCCGGCGCAGGCCACCAGGGTGACGTTGAGCGCATGGCGCGGGGCGGTGGCGACCCCGGCCGCCGGCGTCACCGCGCCGGGCAGCATCAGAGGTACCTCCGGAGCTGGGCCCTGAGCCCGAAGCCGGCGGCGACGATCCCGACCAGCAGCCCGAGCAGGAGGCCGGCAGGGCTGGTGTGCGCCAGCTGGTCGACCAGCAGCCCGGCGATCAGCGGGACGACGAAGGCGGCGGCGAGATAGACCCCGAGGCCGATCAGCTGGGTCCCGGAGAGGCCGCGGCCGGGGTCAGCGGGCATGACGACAGGCGCGACGGCATGGCCCGAAGAGCTTGCCGTCGTCACCGCGAAGCCGAATTCCAGCCCGGCTCCGCTCAGGTAGGCGAGCACGGCCGCAACTTAGCACAGGGGGACTCCTGGCCGCCCCGTGGCCCAGTCGACCCGTCCCATGGGCATCAGACTACAGGCCTTTTCGCCACTTTTCACCAGAGCCAGAGGTCACCAGGGGGCCGGCCGGAAGCCGGCGGACCGGCTGGGAACGAACGCGTGTCCGGGGTCAGTCGCGGTCGCCCGGAGCTCCGCTCGGCTCGCGGGCCGCCCCGCGACCGGTGATCGCCACCCGGGGGTCGGGGTCGCGGTCGCGGTCGGGGGGCGGCTGGATGCGCTGCAGCCGCTGCAGGCGGCGTCGATTGCGCCAGAAGGTCGTCGCCACCCCGAGCGCGCAGAGCCCGATGGCGACGTCGAGGATGGTGCGATGGCCGAAGATGGCGAGCCCCAGACAGCCGAGCACCCCGGTCGTGAAGTAGAAGGTGAGCGCCGTCTCCATCGGGGTCATCCCGCGCGCCTGCAGGCGGTGGTGGAGGTGGCCGGCGTCCGGGGTGGTGGGGCTGACCCCCGCCCGCTGCCGGCGCACGATCGCCCAGGCGGTGTCGCTGATGGGCAGACCGAGGGCGATCAGCGGCACCAGGATGGAGAGACCGACCGCCACCTTGGCGATGCCCACGATGGTGATGGCGGCGAGCACCACCCCGAGGAAGTGGCTCCCGGTGTCGCCCATGAAGGTCCGGGCCGGGGGGAGGTTGAAGATCAGGAACCCGGCGCACACCCCCATCAGGGCGGCGCTCAGTATCACCACGCCCGACTGGAGGTCGCCGGGGACCACGATCCGGTTGATGGCGGCCAGCATCGCCACCATGGCGACGATCGCCACCACCCCGGCGGCGACCCCGTCGGCGCCGTCCATGAAGTTGACCGAGACCTGCATGCCGGCGACCCAGAGCACGGTGAGCGGCAGGGCCAGCAGTCCCAGGTTGACCATGCCGATCCCGGGGAGGTCGATCGAGGTGATGCTGATCCCGAGGGCGACGAAGGCAACCCCGGCGCCAACCACCACGACCAGCTTCTGCCACCAGGCCAGGTCGAGGATGTCGTCGGCCGCCATCACCAGGGTCACGACCCCGGCCACCGCCAGGAGCGGCCAGCGGGACTGGATGTGGCCACCGAAGACCGCCACCGCCACCACGTAGCCGAGCAGCATGGCCAGCCCCCCGAGCCGGGGCGTGGGCATGGCGTGGAGGTGGCGCTCCGCATCGGGCTGGGCGACCGCGCCGACGCGCCGTGCCAGCAGCATCGAGAGGGGGACCGCGGCGGCGCAGACCGCCGCCGCCAGCAGGAAGGGTGGAAGGGCGCTGAGCCAGGCCGACCCGGGGGTCACGGCGCCCGGTACGGCAGCGGGAAGCGGCCGCAGAGCTCGCGGCTGCGGCGGCGGACCTCGGCCCGCACCTCCTGGTCCTCGAAGCGGCTGAGCATGAGGTGGATCAGAGCCGCGATCTGATCCATCTCGGCCTCGCCCATCCCCCGGCTGGTCACGGCGGGCGTCCCCAGCCGGACCCCGTTGGGGTTGTACGGCGTCCCGCCGTGGCCGGGGAAGGCGTTGGCGTTGAGGGTGATGCCGACCTCGTCGAAGGCCGCCTGGACGGTCCGTCCGCGCAGCCCGAAGGGCCGCAGGTCGATGACCATCAGATGGTTGTCGGTGCCCCCGGTGGTGAGCACGCAGCCGCGCTCGACCAGGCCCCCGGCCAGGGCGGCGGCGTTGGCCACCACCTGGGCGGCATAGGCCCGGAACTCCGGCTGGGCGCACTGGTGGAACATGACCGCCTTGGCCGCGATGGCGTGGAGCAGCGGGCCACCCTGGATGCCGGGGCAAACGGCCTTGTCGATCGCCTCGGCGTACTGCGCCCGGCAGAGGATCAGCCCGCCCCAGGGGCCGCGCAGCGTCTTGTGGGTGGTGAAGGTCACGAAGTCGCCGTACGGCACCGGGGAGGGATGGGCGCCGCCCGCCACCAACCCGGCGAAGTGGGCCATGTCGACCATCAGCATCGCCCCCACCGAGTTGGCGACCTCCCGGAAGGCGGCGAAGTCGAGGAACCGCGGGTACGAGCTGTAGCCGGCGACGATCAGCTTGGGCCGCACCTCCTCGGCACGGCGGCGGACCTCGTCCATCTCCAGCCGGCCGGTGGTCTCGGAGACGAAGTACGGCTCGAAGTGGTAGAGGCGGCCGCTGAAGTTGACCGGGGAGCCGTGGGTGAGGTGGCCCCCCTGGTCGAGGGCCATGCCCAGCACCGTGTCCCCGGGCTGGAGAACCGAGGCGTAGACGGCCATGTTGGCCTGCGACCCCGAGTGCGGCTGCACGTTGGCATGCTCGGCACCGAAGAGCTCCCGGGCCCGCCGGCGGCAGAGGTCCTCGACCTGGTCGACCACCTGGCAGCCACCGTAATAGCGCTTGCCGGGGACGCCCTCCGCGTACTTGTTGTTGAGCCAGGAGCCGAGCGCCTCGAGAACCGCCGGCGAGGCCAGGTTCTCGGAGGGGATCAGCTCCAGGGTCTCCTCCTGGCGCCGCAGCTCCTCGTCCAGGAGGCCGGCCACCACCGGGTCGGTGGCGCGAAGGCGCGGCTTGTCCGCGAAGGAGCCGGGAGCTGTGCCGGGGGGGAGGGCGGCGGTGGGGGCGGGCATCTCGGCGGTCTGCTCGGTCACGTCCCGGCTTCCCTCCTGCGTGCGGGGATGGCGCCTCCGATGTACGGACGGAGAGCGACCGACGCGATCGGCCCCTCCCGCAGCAGGCGCGGAGGCCTCGACGACAGGTCGATGATAGTCGAGGCCATCCCGATGCTGGGACCCCCGTCCACCACCCCGGCGACGTCCCCACCCAGGGCCAGCTCGGCCGCGGTGGCGCTGGCGGCGGGGGGCGCGCCATGGCGATTGGCGCTGGTGGAGGCGACCGGGCCGGTCGCGGCGAGCAGGCCGCGCAGGAGGTCGTGACCGGGGACGCGCACCATCAGGGTGCCGCCGCCGCGGGGGATGGCGAGCCGCCGCGTCCCCACCGGGCAGACCAAGGAGAGCGGGCCCGGCCAGAACGCGCCGGCCAGGGCGCGGGCGACAGGGTCCATCTCCACCAGCCCGTCGAGCTGGGAGATGGAGGCTGCCAGCAGGTTCAATTCGAGGCGTGGCGGGCGCCCCTTGATGATGTAGACGCGCTCCACGGCGGCGGGGTTCGACGGATCACCCGCCAGCCCGTAGACGGTGTCGGTGGGGACGACCACCACCTCGCCGGCACGGATCGCCGCGACCGCTTCGTCGATCGTCATCCCGGTGCTCCCAGTCGCACCTCGACCACCCGGGGACGGCCGGCCAGGTCGGCCGCGATGCTCACCGCGGCCTCGGGCCAGAGCGAGCCGGCGATCTCGGCGACGGCCGCCGCACGGCGGCTGTCCACCTCCAGGCCCACCCACCTCGCCCGGGGGGAGAACTCGGCCACGGCAGGCAGCAGGAGACGGTAGGCCTCGAGCCCGTCGGGGCCCCCGTCGAGGGCCAGCCGGGGCTCGAAGCCGACGTCGCGGGGCAGCTCGTCCATCTCAGCGCTGGTCACGTACGGGGGGTTGCTCACCACCAGGTCGAGATCGGCCACCAGCCCGTCCACCCAGCCCCCCTCGACGAAGAGGACGCGATCGGCGACCCCCAGGGCCTCGGCGTTCCCGGCCGCCACCGCCAGGGCCGCCGGGGTCACGTCGACGGCGATCACGGTCGCCGCCGGCAGCTCGCAGGCGAGGCTGATGGCGAGGCAGCCGCTGCCGGTGCCGAGGTCGGCGATGCGCAGCGCGCCGTTCCGCTCCCGGGCCGCCACCAGCGCCCGCTCCACCAGGGTCTCGGTCTCCGGCCGGGGGATCAGCACGTCCGGGCTCACCCGGAAGCTGCGACCGTGGAACTCGCGGCGGCCGGTCAGATACGCCACCGGCTCACCCCTCCCCCGCCGGCGCAGCAGCTCGCGGATCGCGCCCAGCTCGGGGTCGTCGAGGGGGCGGTCGTACTGGAGGTAGACGTCCAGACGGGCGATCCCCAGCGCGTGCGCCACCAGCAGCTCGGCGTCCAGCCGCGCGGACTCGCTGCCGTGGTCGTTGAGGTACGCGGTGGAGAGGCGGACGATGTCGAGGACGGTGCGAGCGCCGACCGGACCGGGAGTTGGTGTGGCCATCAGCGGACTGTATCGGGACGGTGGGGTCCGCAGACGATACGAGCCGGCTCACCCCAGCCCGCGACCGCGCCGTAGAGTCGCGGGATGGCGAGCGCCGACGTCGCGATCGCGTCCCGGCGCGGAGGCGCCTGGGAGAGCGTCGGGCTGCGCCGGCTCACCCTGCTCAGCATCTACTGGGTCGCCATCGGCTGGCTCTGGAACGCCCTCGGCGCCCAGGTGCTCCCACCGGTCATCACCCGGATGGTGGGCCAGGCCCACCAGGGGACGGCGCTCTCCGCGCTCGAGGGCTTCGGCACCCTGGTGGCGGTGGTCTGGCAGCCGGTGGTCGGCGCCCTCTCCGACCGGACCCGGCTGCGCTGGGGTAGGCGGCGCCCCTACATCGCCGGGGGCGCGCTGGGGTCCTCGCTCTTCCTGGTGGTCATGGCCTTCGTCGGGGTCTACTTCTGGCTGCTGATCGTCTACTTCCTGCTCCAGGTCGCCTCCAACACCGCCCAGGCGCCCTACCAGGGGCTGGGTCCCGACGCGGTTCCGGAGAAGGACTTCGGCAAGTTCGGCGCCTTCTACGGCATGGGCAACCTGGTCGGCACCCTGATCGGCTTCCTGGTCACCGGCATCTTCACCGCCAGCGGCCAGTACGGCGCCGCCCTCTTCGCGATGGCCGCGATGCTGGTGGTGAGCATGGTGCTCACCGTCACCCTGGTCCCCGACCGGGGCCGGCCGGACGGCAGCCTCGGCATGTCGATCGGTGAGATCACCGTCGGCACCTTCCAGATCAGCCCCCGCCGCCACGGCGACTTCCTCTGGCTGATGGGGTCACGGCTGCTCATCCTCATGGGGGTGGTCGGGCTCGAGACCTACGCCCAGTTCTTCTTCAAGGACGTCTTCTACCCGCACAGCACCAACCATGCCAACGCGGCCACCACCTACCTGCTGGCGATCATCGTGGTCCTGGCGATCGCCGTCTGCTACCCGGCGGCTCGACTCTCCGACCGCTGGGGCCGCAAGCCGATGGTGATCGTCTGCGCCATCCTCGGCGCGCTGGGCGCCCTGGGCCTCGTCTTCTCCCACTACACCCTCCTGCCCGCCGCGATGACGGCGCCGATCGCCTCGCTGCTCGGGATACCGCGGGGGCTGGCCCAGGTGCTCTGGTTCGGGGTCCCCATCGGGGTCGGGATCGGCTGCTTCCTCACCGTCGATTGGGCCTTCATGATCGACCTGATCCCGCCCGCCGAGACGGGCCGCTTCCTCGGCTTCTCCAACATCGCGACCGCGGGGTCCGGGATCATCGCCCGCTTCATCGCCGGGCCGGTCCTCGACCACTTCAACGCCGGAGGCCACATCCTCGGCGAGCTGGGGGGCTACCCGGTGGTCTTCGGCATGTTCGTCGTCTACTTCGTGGTCGGCATCTTCCTGGTGCTGCCGGTGGTCGAGCCGCGCCGACGCCGGACGCTCAGCCCAGGGCCATCAACCTAGGGCGTCCTGCTCGAGCAGACGCCGGGCCTGGTCCGCCTGCATCAGCGGCTCGACCAGCATGTCCAGGTCGCCCTCCATGATCCGGGGAAGCTGGAAGAGGGTCAGCTTGATGCGGTGGTCGGTGACCCGCGACTCCGGGAAGTTGTAGGTGCGGATCTTCTCGCTGCGATCACCGCTCCCGACCATCGAGCGGCGGGTGCCGCGCAGCTCGGCGTCGCGCTCCGCCTGGGCGATGTCGTAGAGACGGGTGCGCAGCTCGCGGAGCGCCTTGGCCCGGTTCTTGATCTGCGACTTCTCGTCCTGGCAGGTGACCACCAGGCCGCTCGGGAGGTGGGTGATCCGGACCGCCGAGTAGGTGGTGTTGACGCTCTGGCCGCCGTGCCCGGTGCTCATGTAGACGTCGATCTTCAGGTCATTCTCGTCGATGCTGACCTCGACCTCGTCGGGCTCGGGCATCACCACCACGCTCGCCGCCGAGGTGTGGATCCGGCCCTTGGCCTCGGTCTCGGGGACCCGCTGCACCCGGTGGACGCCGGACTCGAACTTGAGCCGGGAGTAGGCACCGTGGCCGTGGACCTCCACCACCACCGATTTCACGCCGCGCGCTCCCGACGGGCTCTCGCTGATCAGCTCCATCGACCACCGCCGCCGCTCCGCGTAGCGGCTGTACATGCGGAGCAGGTCGGCGGCGAACAGTCCGGCCTCGTCGCCGCCGGTGCCGGCCCTGATCTCGACGATGACGTCGCGATCATCATTGGGGTCGCGGGGCACCAGCAGGCGCCGGAGCTCGGCGTCGGCGGCCTCGACGGCCTCGCGCTGGATGCGCTCCTCCTCGTCGAAGAGGCCGACCATCTCCGGATCGGGCTCGTCACGGGCCGCCTCGGCCGCCTGCTCCGCGGCGGTGAGCGCGGCACGCCGCCGGCGCGAGGTCTCGACCACCTCGCTGAGCCGGGCCCGCTCCTGGGAGAGACGCTGGACGCGCTGCTGGTCGAGGTAGATCTCGGGATCGGAGAGCTCCGTCTCCAGCTCCCGGTAGCGGTCGGTTATGGCGGCGAGCCGCCCTTCCAGGCTGTCCATGGCTCAGGGGATTGTGGCCCACGCGACCTCAGCGTGCGGGCGGGCGCCGGCCAGACCCGTCAGGGGACGGCGGCGTGGACCTCCCCGACGCCCGCGTCGTCGCCGGCGCGCGCGGCGGCCAGGGCGGCGATCGCGACCTCGATCTGGGCGTCGTCGGGCTCCCGGGTGGAGAGCCGCTGGGCGGCCAGCACCGGCACCAGCGCGATCCGGCCGAAGCGGGTGTGGCGGATGCGGGCCAGGCCTCGGATCATCTCGTAGGCCACCCCGGCGACCAGCGGGATGAGGGCGATCTGGCAGGCGATCCGGAGCGGCCAGAACAGCCAGCCGAGAGGTGTGAAGACGATCACGCTGACCAGCGCCACCACGACCAGGAACCCGGTGCCGCAGCGCGGGTGGAGACGGCTCGCCAGGCGCACGTTGCGGACCTCGACCGGGGCCCCGGACTCCAGGCAGTTGATCGCCTTGTGCTCCGCTCCGTGGTACTCGAAGACGCGCTGGACGTTCCTCAGCCGCCCGATCAGGAAGAGGTACCCGAGCAGGATGGCGGCGCGGGCAACCCCTTCGATCAGCACCGAGCCCACCGACTGGGGTGCGCCATGCCCGACGAGCGAGGACGCCGCCAGGGGCAGGCCGATGAAGAGGCCGAGCCCGAAGACGAGGGAGACACCGATGGTCACCCGCATGGCGCCGGGGCTCAGCTCCACGTCGTCGCCGAGCTGGACGTTGGCCGACCACTGCAGGGCGCGCATCCCGAGCGCGAGCATCTCCCAGAGCGTCGCGGCTCCGCGCAGGAGGGGGAGTGACCACGGCCGGCCGACGTAGACGCGGGAGCGGAGCCGCTCGGAGAGGACGATGATGGCACCGTCGGGGCGGCGCGCCGCCACCGCGTAGTGGCGCCGGCCGCGCATCAGCACGCCCTCGATGACCGCCTGCCCGCCGTAGAAGAAGGTCGCCGGCGGCGCGGCGGCGGCGTTGAGGGCCGCAGTGAGCAGGATGTCACCGGGGGACGGTCGGCGTGCTCTCACGAGGCCCATCGTACTCGGCGATCGGAGCGGCCTCGCCCAGCGAAAGCGAGCGGCAGAGCCGCTCCACCGCGACCGCCCGGGCCCCTGGCCGCACCCGGCCCGGGCGCGGCACGGCACCCGGGTTGGCGCGCTCTCTCCCGAGGGCGTCGGGGACCGCTGTCCGGAGCGGACGCGCCGGCTAGCGGGAGACGGTGCGCGCCGCCGCCCGGCGGCGGAAGCGCTCCACCTGACCGCCGGTGTCGACGATCCTCTGGGTCCCGGTGAAGAACGGGTGGCAGACCGAGCAGACCTCGGTCTTCAGCTCCCGGAGCGTCGAGCCGGTCAGGAAGGTGTTGCCACAGACGCAGGTGACGACCGCGTCGGTGTGGAACTCGGGGTGCAGGGCAGCTTTCATGGACAGGCTCGTTCGTGGGGGGAGGGAACGGGCCGAGGATACCACGGGGACCCCGAAGCGAAGCGAGACGCGGGCGTGATGGCTCGCCGGACACGCCCGTGTCCGGCGCTGGCCGGCGATCAGGCCGGGTGGGCGACCGGGCGGGTGAAGTTCCCGTGGGCGACCCCGGGCAGCCGGCGCCGGACCGTCTCCATGGCGACCGCCAAGCCCATCCCCTCCTCCATCGGCGGCAGCTCATCGATCAGCCAGTCGTGATCGACGTTGAGGCTCCGCCACTGGATCTGGTTCACCCCCATCTCGGCGCAGGCGGCGACGGTCGCCTCCAGCTCCGACGGGGTGTCGGTGATCCCGGGGAAGGCGAGCAGGTTGAGGCAGACCTGACCGCCCGATCGCCGCATCACCCGCCCGCACTCGATCACCTCCTCGAGCCCGTAGCCGACCGGACGGTAGTAAGCCCGGAAGATGGTCTCGGTGAAGGAGATGGCGCTGATTCGCACGCTGTCGCAGCCGGCCGCGACCATCCGCTCCAGAACCCGTGGACGGCTGCCGTTGGTGTTGATGTGGACGGTCGCCGCGGGGTGGCGGGCGCGGATCGCGGCGGTGGCCTCGACCACGGCGCGGCCGCGGGTCAGCGCCTCCCCCTCGCACCCCTGGCCGAAGGAGACGATGGCCGCCTCGTCCCCCTGCAGGAAGTGGGCGGCGAGCCCGGCCAGCTCCGCCACCGTCGGCGCGAAGCCCATCCGCTCCTGTGGGGACGGCACCGCGCCGTCACTCTGGAGGGAGATGCAGCCGAGGCAGTCGGCGTTGCAGGCGGGCGACGCAGGCAGCGCCGCCTCGTAGCGGCGGAAGAAGGTGTTCTGCGCCGTGTAGCAGCGGTACTCGAGAGCGCAGCGGGCGAGGTGGTCGACCAGACGGTTGCCCGGGAGGGCGTGGCGGGCGGCGTCGACCGCCTCGGGCAGCCCGGCGGTCCCGTGCCGGCGCGGCTGCCACCATTCGAAGGCGTCGGTCCCGAGCGCGGCCACCACCAGCTGCCCGTCCCGCTCGGCGACCGCCGTGTAGCCGAAGAGCGGCAGACGCGGGCTGCCCGGGCCCGGTCGGGACGCGGGCAGCAGGGTTCTCAGGTATCCGACCGGCAGGATGGCGGCGACCGGCGCCCAGCGGCCGGGCAGCTCCACCGGGCCCCCGCGCGGGTCCAGGCCGATGGCGCGCCGCCCCGGCAGCTGGGCGACGGTGGCGCCCTCCGGCAGCGGGATGACATCCGCGGGGGTGAGCGGAACCAGCCTGCGACCCGACCTCGCGGCCGGCCGGAGGCCATCCCGGATCTCGAGCGAGCCGTCGGGACGGGCGACGCAGAGGCGCACGCGGCCATTGTCACCGGGCGGCCACCTCCGGCGATGGGCGATCCAGTTACTCGAGAGCCTGGGGGACGCCCCGGACGGCTGGCGCGCCAGGAGGGTCCGGGCCGACCTGACCTCAGCCGGCCGGCCCCTCGTCGCGGACCTTCTCGACCTGGGCGAGCGCCTCGCGCAGGCTCTCGATCCAGTCCCCCTGGTGACGGGCCACCAGACGGACGCACCAGGCGAGCGCCTCGCTGCGACTCCGGGCGACGCCGGCGTCGATCAGGGTGTCCAGCACCTTGCGATCGCCGAGCCGCAGCCGGGTCATCACCGGGACGCCAAGGGTGGTGAAGTGCTGGGTGACATCGCCGCAGCGCGCGCCCCAGGAGATGGTCCGGCCGAAGAGACGCTCGGCGTCGCGCGCCACCGCGATGCGCGCCTCCTTGGTCTCGGCCCGGAACCTTTCGATGCGCGCCGAGCGTGCCGTGGCCTGGGCAGCCTCGCCGGTGCCGGCCTCCAGCGGGACGTCGGGGATCTCGCCCACGACGAGGATCTCGTCGCGATCCCCGGTGATCGCCGGCGGCCCAGCGAAGAGCCCGTCGGGGAGCCGGCCGGCGAACCATCCCCGGAGCTCCTCGTCGGTGAGCTCGGGGGCGGGTGTGGGGTGGAGGTGGTGAGGGTGGGGGTGTTGCTCGAATCTCATGGATTACATGATTACTCAGCAATCTCAGAAAGTCAACACCAGCCCATGCGGTGGGCGGCTCCCTCCAGGGCGACGCGCAGGAGCGGACTGGCCAGCGGGTGCGCGGCCAGCGGCGACCTGGAGCCGAGGATCTCGCGCCGAGTCTTGCGGATGTAGCGCCGGGTGAAGGCGCGATCGCCCTGGGCGACGACGTCTCGGATGTTGGAGAGCCGGTCCGCCGCCTTGAGCAGAGTGGCGTCGGGGTCCTTCCAGATCTCGGCGAGGTGGGCCCGGCGGCGCGCGCCGGTCATCTCGGGCAGGGGATCGGTGAGCAGCGCGACCAGCCGCCGGGTCCGTTCCGGGAACTCGCCCAGATCGTCGACGGTGAGCTCCGAGTCCTCGACCGCGTCGTGGAGCAGCCCGGCGGCGAGGATTGCCGGGTCGGTGACGCCCAGCCGGTCGTGGAGCAGGAGCGTCACCTCCACGAGGTGATCGATGTAGGGGGTCCCCTGACGCCGGATCTGCCCGGCGTGGGCCCGCTCGGCGACGGCGTAGGCAGCGCTGAGGAGGGCGGCGTCCGGAGTTGGCAGCGCGGCCAGCAGCGGGCTCAGCCCGGGGTGGGGGGCCGGATCGGGGAGCACGCGGCGGACCATACCGCGCCGGGTGGCCGCCGCCACCCCGGAAGGGGGCTGGACCGCTGATCGGGGGGATCCACGGCGACCCGCCGGCCGGGCATGATCAGCGGCAGCGGATCGGGCGACCACCGAGGGAATGGTTGAGTGAACGCGGAGGCGCTGTTCCTGGCGGTGTTCCTGGCCTCTGCGGTGGAGGCCGTCGAGGCCACCACCATCGTCCTGGCGGCCGGCACCGCCCGCGACTGGAGGTCGGCCGGGTATGGGGCGGTGACCGCGATCGCGCTCCTGGCCGTGATCGTCGCGGTTCTCGGACCGGCGCTGACCACGATCCCGACCGCGCCTCTGCGCCTGGTCATCGGAGCCCTCCTGCTCGCCTTCGGAGTCCAGTGGCTGCGCAAGGCGGTGCTCCGCGCCGGCGGGGTGAGGGCCCTGCACGACGAGGACGAGATCTTCAGGGCGAGGCTGGAGGCCGCCCGGCAGGCGGCCTCGCACCGGGTGGGTGCGGTCCCCGACTGGTACGGATTCACCCTCTCCTTCCAGGGGGTGCTCCTGGAGGGGACGGAGGTGGCCTTCATCGTGCTCACCTTCGGGAGCAACCAGCACTCCATCCTGCTGGCGGCGGTCGCGGCGGCGGCCGCGGTGCTGGTGGTCGGCGCGGCCGGATTCGCCGTGCGTGCGCCGCTTGCGCGGGTGCCCGAGAACGCCCTGAAGTTCCTGGTCGGGGTCATGCTGACCGGGTTCGGCACCTTCTGGTCGGCCGAGGGGGCCGGGGCGCGGTGGCCCGGCTCGGACGCGGCCCTGCTCGTCTTGCTGCCCGGCATCGCCCTGCTCGGCCTGCTGCTCGCCCACGGGTTGCGCCGCCGGAGCGGCTCCCGCGCCCGCGGCGCGGGGGCGGCCGCGTCCAGCGCCGCGGAGGCCGGCTGATGGCGCGGCGGCTGCGGGCGGTGGTGACCTTCGTCGACGACCTCGTGATCGGCGACGACTGGAGGATCGCGCTGGGCCTGGCCGGAGCCATCGCGCTGACCGCCGTGCTGAGCCGGAGCCCGGTCCCCTGCTGGTGGGTGCTCCCCGCCGCCCTCCTGGTGCTGCTCCCGCTCAGCATCTGGAGGACGGCACGCCGCCGGAGCTGAGCCGGATCGCCAGGGGTTCGGCAGCGTCCAGGGGCGTCCGAATCAGGGAGCGGCGGCCCCACAGGGCCGGCGACCTGGCGGGGTGCAGCTGACACCGAGATGGGCGTCCCTGGACGCCGCCGCTCAGACCAGGCGGTGGGCGTCCCGGGGGTCGAGGGCGACGTGATGCTTGGTCCGGATGTCCCGGACCGTCCCGCTCTGAGCGCGCATCACCAGGCTATGGGTCTCAGCCCACCAGTTGTGGTACTGCACGCCGCGCACCAGGCCGCCGCCGGTCACCCCGGTGACCGCGACCGCGACGTCCCGGCCGGGGACCAGGTCCTCGATGGTGAGCTTCGCCTCCGCGTCGATGCCCGCGGCGCTCAGCGCCGCGGACTCCTCCTGGTTGCGGACCCACGGACGGCATTGCATCTCCCCGCCCAGGCAGCGGAGCGCGCAGGCGGCGAGCACGGCCTCGGGGGTGCCGCCGGATCCGATCAGGACATCGACGCCGCTGCCCGGCCAGGCGGTCATCAGCGCGGCCGCGATGTCGCCGTCACTGATCAGCACCAGCCGGCTCCCGAGCGCGCGCAGCCGTTCCAGAAGACCCTGATGCCGCGGGCGGTCGAGCAGCATGACGGTGAGATCCTGCACCTGCACGTCCATGGCGAAGGCGATGCGGCGCAGGTTGTTCTCCGGGCTGTCGGCGATATCGATCGCCCCCCGGGCGCGAGGCCCGACCGCGAGCTTGTGCAGGTAGGCGCACGGCGGCGGCGTCGCGATCCCGCCGGTCTCAGCGGCCGCGGCGATCGAGAGCGCCTGCGAGAGACCCTTGGCGACCAGGCTCACCCCGTCGACGGGGTCGATGGCGAGGTCCACCGGGTCGCGGCCCACCCCGACCCGCCGCCCCGGGTTGAGGGGATCGGCCGCCCCGCCGGCGTCGATGACGACGCGCCCGTCGAACGGCATGCTGAGCAGGGCCTCCTCCATCGAGCGCTCCCCAACGTCGCGGGCACTCGTCTTGTCCCCGCGGCCCAACCAGCGTCCCACCGCGAGTGCCGCCGCCTCGGTGGCGCGCAGCAGCTCGAGGCCGCGGTGGCGCTCACGGCTCAACCGCGCGGGTGAGACCGGAGCCGGCCGGTGCTCTGCGGCGGTCAGGGCTCAAGCGCCCCCATGGCCGGATCGACCCGCGCGGTCAGCACACCCCGCACCGGCTGGGGGACCTCCTCGCCACCGGGCACCGGGATCTCCGCCTCGCGACCGCCCTCGGCGGGCACCGCCTCGGTGTCCACACCCGCCCGCCGGCAGACCGCGGCCATGAACTCGCGGAAGAGGGGATGCGGCCTCCCGGGTCGAGAGCGGAACTCGGGGTGGAACTGCGAGCCGACGAAGAACGGGTGGTCGCGGAGCTCAATGATCTCGACCAGCCTTCCGTTGGGCGAGGTGCCGCTGAAGGCCACGCCGAACTCGGCGAGTCGCTCCCGGTACTGATTGTTGAACTCGAAGCGATGGCGGTGACGCTCGTACACCACAGCCTCGCCGTAAGCGGCGGCGGCGTGGGTTCCCGGCTGCAGCTTGCAGGGGTAGACCCCCAGCCGCATGGTCCCACCCTTGTTCTCGATGTCACGCTGCTCGGGGAGCAGATCGATGACCGGATGGGCGGTGAAGGCGTTGAACTCGGTGGAGTTGACGTCCTCGGTGCCGAGCGCCGCGCGGGCGATGTCGATGGTGGCGCACTGCATCCCCAGGCAGAGGCCGAGGAAGGGCACCCGGTGCTCGCGGGCGAAACGGGAGGCGAGCACCTTGCCCTCGATCCCGCGATGGCCGAAGCCGCCCGGCACCACCACCCCGTCAACTCCCTCCAGCCGCTCGAGCTCGGGGGTCACCTCCTCGGAGCTCACCCACTCCAGGTGCAGGTCGACGCCGCAGTGCGCGGCGGCGTGGCGCAGTGCCTCGGTGACGCTGAGGTAGGCGTCGGGCATGGCCACGTACTTCCCCACCAGCGCGACCCGCACCGCCGGCTTGGGCGCCTGGATGCGCGCCACCATCCGGCGCCAGTCGGCGAGGTCGGGAGGGGCGGCGTTGATCCCGAGCAGCTCGACGATGTAGTCACCCAGCCCGGCCGCCTCCAGCATCAGCGGCACCTCATAGATGGAGCGGGCATCGGGGACGTTGATCACGGCGCGCAGGGGGACGTCGCCGAAGAGCGCGATCTTCTCCTTCTGGCCGGCACCGATCGGGTGCTCGCTGCGTGCGACGATGACATCCGGCTGGATGCCGATCGAGCGCAGCTCGTTCACCGAATGCTGGGTCGGCTTGCTCTTGAACTCCTCGCTGGCGGCGATGTAGGGGACCAGCGTGAGATGCACATAGCAGACGTTGCTGCGGCCGATGTCGTTCTTGAACTGGCGGATCGCCTCCAGGAAGGGCAGCGACTCGATGTCGCCGACGGTGCCACCCACCTCGACGATCACGACCTCCGGCTCGGGGAGCTCGTTCTCGGCAACCCGCAGCACGCGCTGCTTGATCTCGTTGGTGATGTGGGGGATGACCTGCACGGTGCCGCCGAGGTAGTCGCCGCGCCGCTCCTTGGCGATCACGCTAGCGTAGATGCGACCGGTGGTCACATTGCTCGCCTGAGAGAGTGCGACGTCGACGAAGCGCTCGTAGTGGCCGAGGTCGAGATCGGTCTCGGCACCGTCATCGGTGACGAAGACCTCGCCGTGCTGATACGGCGACATGGTGCCGGGATCGACGTTCAGGTAGGGGTCGAGCTTCTGCATCCCGACATGGAGTTCCCGGGCCTTGAGGATCGTGCCGATGGAGGCGGCGGTGATGCCCTTGCCCAGGGAGGAGACGACACCGCCGGTCACGAACACGAACTTGGCCATCGTCGAGACCTCCCGGTGCGGGTTTTTCCGATGTTAGCAGGCGACCGGTGCCGGTGACACGCGGGCGGTCGCTCAGGTGCCAACCCGCGGCTCGAGGATCACCACGCGGGTCTCCTCGGCCGCACCCATGGTCCCGGTGAGGCTGAGCTTGGGCTGCGCCGGCAGGCTGCCATCGGTGAGTCCCATCTCCTTGGCGAAGCGGTCGATGGGGTCGTAATCCCCGGTGCCCGCCACCCCGCCGCTGCGGTACCGCACCGGGATCACGATCGCCGGAGCGATGGCGTTGACGACCTTGGTGGCCGCCACGGCGCCGAGCGCGTCCACGCCGCCCACGGGCACCGCCAGCACGTCCACCCGGCCCAGCTCGTCGACCTCGTCCTCGGTGAGCTGGCGGTCGAGCCTGCCCAGCGCGGCGACGCAGACCTCGTCGATCACGATCCGCATGATCGTGACGTCGCCGGCGGGCAGACCGTGGACGGTGACCCCGCGAACCTCGAACTCCCCGGGCCCGCTCACCTCCTGCGCCTGCCCGGGGCGGGGCCGGAGCCGCTCGGGGACGGTCACCCCCTCGGTGCGGACGACGATGTCGGGCTGGGCGCGTCCGAGCCCCGGAAGCGTCGTCGCGGGCGGGTCGACGAGCACCTGGACGTCATGGCCGCGCAGGCGGATGCAGGAGAGGCCGAGATAGGTGATCTCCACGTCCGAGCGATCTTAGCCGGGCGGGTGCCCGGGGCGGACCGGGATCAGCTCGCAGTTCCCACCTTGATGGCGATGGTCTGGGTGGACGTCCCCCGGACCACGGTGAGCTCGGCGGTGTCACCGGGACTGAGCCCGAGGCTGGCGGGATCGAACGGGTGGGTGGCGTTGATCGAGATCCCGTTGACACTGGTCACGATGTCTCCCACCTGGAGACCGGCGGTGGCGGCCGGGCCCCCGGGGTCGACGACCTCGATGAGCGCCCCCGGGGTGAGGTCCGCGGCGGCGGCGGTGACCGGGTCGATGTAGGTGGCCTCGACCCCGAAGCTCCCCTGAGCCTGGGTCGCGCCACCGGAGACGCTGGTCAGCAGGGCGCTGGCCGCGCTCAGAGAGAGGGCGGTCAGGCCGGCTGGGGCGGGCGCCTGGGTGATGGTCATCACGATCCCGATCAGGTTCCCGGCACTGTCGATCACCGGGGCACCGTCGGCGTCCGGCTCCGGGGTCGCGTCGATGCTGACGGCCCCCTGGACCGACTGGTCGTCGCTGGTGTCGGTGGTCAGCGTCAGACCGACGGCGCTGACGTCGCCGACCCCGACGCTCAGGCCACCCGAGGCACTGCGGCTGAGCGCGATGGCCTCGTCGCCGATGGATGGCGGGGCGGCCGCGAAGGCGATGGGGGTGAGCCCGGTGGGGGTGAGCCCGGTCGCCGTGGTGATGCGCAGCATGGCCAGCCCGTGGGTCTGGTCGATCCTGGCGATCACGGCGTCATATCCGCGCCCGTCCGGGAGCCCGACCCGGAGCTGGCTGGTGTCCTGCACCGCATGAGCGCTGGTGAGGATCAATCCATCGGCGCTGACGATCACCCCGTCGACCAGGCTCGCCGTCCCGGCGGCCAGATCGCCGGGGGTCACCGGCTGGGTGGCGATGGTGACCACCGAGGCGGCGTTAGCCTGGGCGAGCTGACCGACCGTCTGAGCCTGGCTGCCCGACGACCCGGTGATCTGCTGGTAGACGTTCCGCTCCACCGGGCCGTAGTGCTGGTAGATGGCCCAGGCGGCCGCCCCCCCGACCACCCCGCCGACCAGGATCGCGAGGACGACCGCGGCCAGGAGCCGGAGACCCGGACCGGGCCTGAGCAGTGGCTCCGCCGGCGAGGCGACCGGGTCGAGCTCGGCGGAGGCGCCGCCGGGAGCCGCGGCGGAGGAAGGATGCTCGGTCATGGGGGCGGTCCCGCCGCGGCCCGCCGCTCGAGGTAGCGGAGGATGCCCGCGGCGTTGCGGCGCACCCCGCAGAGGGCCTCCAGCCGGCTCCGGACGGCTTCGGGGCCGGCCCCGGGCGGGGTTCCGTCTGCCTCCGCCAGCGCTGCGGCCAGATCCTCGACCCCCGATCCCGGGGCCTCGCGGAGAACCCGCTCGGCGGTCTCGACCCATCGCTGCAGGGTCTCCTCGGCCTGGAGCAGGGCCGCCTCCGGATCCGCGACCGGACCGTAGTGGGTCAGCACCAGGCGAGACGGACGGAGGGAGTGGAAGCGGTGGAGGCTGGCCACCGCCTGTTCGAGGTCGAAGTCGGGGGGAGGGGTGGCGGGGCGCAGGGCGCCGGCCTCCGGCAGCTGCACGCCCACCGCGTCGCCGACCAGGAGGGTGCCCGTCTGCTCGTCGAGGACCGCCTGATGGTGCTGGGCGTGGCCGGGCGAGTCGACCAGCCGGAGCCGCCGGCCCCCACCGATGTCGAGGGTCAGACCGTCGCCGGCCGCCACCACGCGGTCGGCGTCGACCGGAACCATCCGGCCGTAGAGGTCGTCGAGCAGAGGACCGTAGACGCGAGCCGCCGACGAGATGAGCCGCTCGGGATCGACGAGGTGGCGGGCCCCCTTCTCGTGCACGACCACGGTCGCCTCGGGGAAGGCCCGGGCGACGTCTCCCACCCCGCCGGCGTGGTCGAGGTGAATGTGGGTGACCACCACCCAGCGGAGGTCACGGGGGCCCACGCCGGCAGCGGCGAGCGCCTGGACGACGGTCCCCGCCGAGGTCTGGGCACCGGTCTCGACGAGGGCCGGCTGAGGCCCTGCGACCAGGAAGCCGGCGGTGAGCTGCTCGATCCCCCCGAGCAGGGTGTCGAGCTGGTGCAGCCCCGGGGCGATCTCCTCCATGGCCCCGCAGGGTACCCCACCCGAGGGGAGGGGCTGGCCGGCGCTCAGGGGTGACGGGTCGCTGGCGCAGCGCCCCGGAGGTGGCTTCCCGGTTCGGTGGTCAGGCCGCTAGGGCGATGGCGTGGGGGACGGCGAGGCGGACGGGGTCGGGGTCGGGACGGACACCCCGCCGGCGGCGAGCAGCTGGTCGAGCTTGGTGATGTCGGCGTTGATGGCCGCCTGGGCCTGACCGGCCGCCGAGAGGTTGCCCGCGGCGTAGTCCGCCTTGAGGTTGGCCTCCTGGGTGACCAGGTCGCCGATGATCACCAGCTCCTGGGGCGTGTAGCCGCTGGACGGCGAGACCGTGGGGCTCGGTGTCGGTGTGGCGCCCGGGGACGGCGTCGGTGACGGCGAGGGCGACGTGGTCGACGAGCCCGGGGGGCTCAGCCCTGCGGGCAGGGTCGTGGTGCTGTAGAGGGTCTCGATGGCGCCGGACAGACTCGTCCCCAGGGCGACGCTGTTCTGCGTGCCGACGATGACGTAGCGGAGCTGCGGGAAGCTGATCCCGCTGGACTGGTTGGGGACCACATAGAAGGGCCGGACGTAGAGGAAGGAGTTGTCGTTGAAGGGGAGGACGATGACGTTGCCCAGGATCACCTGGGAGCCCGACTCACCGAGCAGGGTCCGCTGCTGGCTGATGGTGGGATCGGTGTTCGAGTTGTTGTCGAACTGATAGGGTCCGCGCACGTTGGTGTTGTTGCCGAGGGGCACGGCCACCAGGGGTGGATGGTCGGTCACCGTGTAGTCGGACTCCGCCGCCAGCCACGCGGTCATGTTGCTCGCCTGGCCGCCGCTCCCGCTGTTGTAGGGGCTGAACGTCTGCATCAGGACGAACTGCGGGGTCGGGTTGCCGGGCAGGGTCATCTCCAGGTACTGGGGCGTGGTCGGGACCGCGGTGCCGTCCGGCTGCAGCCCCTGGGCGGGACTGTAGAAGTCGTTCTTGGAGAAGAAGTCGGATGCCACCTGGGGGTCGGAGACGGGCAGCTGGTTGTCGACCTGGACCTGGGAGTAGACCTGGACCTGATTGCTGAAGAGGTTCTCGGGGTAACGCAGGTGCTGCACCAGGAAGGACGGCATCTGGCTGATCGGGTGGAGCAGCCCGGGGTAGATGGCGCTCCAGGCGGCGGTGAGGGGCTCGTTGGGGTCCACCGCGTAGAGGGTCACGGCGCAGGTGCGGGCGTTGACCACCGCCTTGACGGCGTTGCGCTGGTACGAGATCCCGTTCACGTTGTCGGACTCGGGGAAGTTGCCGGTCTCGACGTAAGCGTCGGCGATCCACATCAGGTCACCCGTCTGCGGGTCGGCCACGATGTAGGGGTCGGAGTCGACGGTGAGGAAGGGGGCGATGCTCTGGATCCGCTGGGTGACCGTGCGGTTGATCAGCACCTTGCTCTGGCTGTTGGGGATGCCACTCAGGAAGAGGTTGAGGCCGCCGAACTGGCTGATCGAGGTGGCCAGCTTGTCGAACGGGTTGTTGATCGTGAAGCCGGCCATCTGAGTCCCGGCGTGCATGTAGGCATCCGGGGTGGAGGGGTAGTTGAACTCGAGCTGGTTGGTGTTGACCACCACCGGCTGGCTGGTCTGCTGGCCGCAGTAGATCTCGGGATTGCCGCCGGTGCCGTCGAAGTCGAGCGCCGGCGGGGCGCCGGACTGGACCTGCTGGAGCGGCTGCTTGCCATCCAGGATCTCCGGCTCTCCCTCGGGACCGATCTGGCTGACCGACACGGCGGTGATGCCGTAGCCGTGGGTGTAGACGAAGGTGTCGTTGACGAAGTTGGAGTTGGGGATGTCGCCCTCGGCGATCTCGCGAACGCCGATCATCACCTCGGTCTCCTGCCCGCTGGCGTTGGGGTAGCGGTCGATGGTGACGTTGTTGTCGAAGGTCTGGTAGGCGCGGGTCCGGTCAATCTGGTTGAGCACCGCGGGGAGCTGGGTCGGATCCTGGACCCGGACGTTGGCGAGCGTGCCCGGATCGGCGGCGAGGTCGCCGCTGAGCGTCGGTGTGGTCACCGTCTTGAAGGGCTCGTTGACCACGCTCGGCTGGCTGCCCGTGGTCTGCAGGTCCCAGGCATACCGGCTGGCGGTGAGGTAGTTGTCGATCGACTTGGCCTGGGCGGACTCGGCGTTCGGGTTGACGCTGGCGGCGGTGTACACCGCCTCCGGGATGCTGGTGAGCGCCCCGGCCAGGATCAGCCAGCCGCCCAGCAGCCCGCCCAGCCAGGCGACCGTGCGCCAGGTCGGCCGCCGCCGGCTCCTTCGCACCAGCAGGGCGATGGTCGCCACCGCGAAGAGGAGGGCGATGACCTGCAGTGCGGTGAGCACCGGGACCAGCACGTGGAGGTCGGTGGCGTTGGGCCCGACGAACGAATACTGCGAGTTGCTCTCGGTGGCGAGGTGGTAGACGCTGAAGTGGGCCCCCAGGGAAGCCAGGACGAAGATGGCCGCCAGGGCCGCCCCGGCGTGGAGGATCCCGATCCGGAGCGCATCGTCGACGCTCTTCCCCTTGGCCGGGTGGAGCTGGACGTCGATCTCCTCCGGAGCGTGGATGATCGTCAGGCTCACCGCCACCACGGCGGCGGCGCCGAGCAGGCCGATGACCGCCGCCCCCCAGAGCAGGGCGGAGACCCCGTCGATCACCGGCAGGGTGAAGACGTAGAAGCCGTAATCCATGTGGAAGACGGGGTCGGTGGCGCCGAAGGCGTGGCCGTGGAGGAAGAGGAGCACGTCCTGCCACTCTCCGGCGAGGTGGGAGCCTCCTCCGATCCCGGCGAGCACGGCGATCGCGATCCCGGTCCAGAAGGTGATCCTGCCGGCCCGGGTGTCGATCGCGGAGACGGCGCGCGCCCAGAAGGGCACGCTCACCCCGACCAGCACGCCGGTCAGCACCAGCCCGATCAGGAAGAGGACCACCTGGGCGATCAAGGGGGTCCAGAAGACGTTGGAGTGGCCGAGGCTCGAGAGGTAGAGGAACTTGACCCGCAGGCTCATCAGCGCCAGGGCGACGATCACCAGGACGACGATCACCGCGAGGACGATCAGCAGGATCTTGCGGACGCGGGTGAACCGCGGAGACCTGACCACGCGGGGCCGGCGCCGCCGGAAGAGGACCTCAGGGTCGAAGTTGAAGCTGCTCACGGCCCGGCCGATGGTACTCGCCTTGGCCCCGGCGATCACGCCGTCGCTCGGCCGGAAGCCCGCGGCGCCGGCCCTCGGGCGGGCGCGGGCTCCCCCCGCCGCCTAGCTCAGCGCTCCGGAGACGGCTGCTGCGCTAGCGTCGCTGGAGAAGCAGGCGGACGTCGAACGGGTCGCGGCGCCGCCGGATCCGCCGTGACACCTCGGGGCGGACCTGGACCATGTACGGCTCCTGCTCGCGCAGGACCTCCTCGATGGCCTCGGCCACCAGCATCCCCGAGTGGACCGTCGGGACCCGACCGGCGAGGGCGTCCGCCATCTTCTCGGTGACCACCGTGATCTCCATCTCGTGAGCCTGCTCCAGCAGGGTCAGGCAGTCATCGAGGCGGCGGAGCCGCTGCCGGCGATCCTCGCCACCGTGCAGCTCGATCATGGCGTCAAAAATAGCGCAATTCGACCAAAGTCGGGAGTCCGGTCTCAGCGGACGGCCGCCCCCGCCCGCCGGGGCCGCGCCCGGGTGCCCCGCGCCGAGGCGGCGGGCCCCTCCCGGGGGGCGGCAGTGCCCGCGGGAGCGCGGCTGCCGTTGCCGGCCGCGCCTCCGATGATCCGCCGGAGGTAGGAGCCGGTGGCGCTCCGGGGCTCGCCGGCGATCATCTCCGGGGTTCCGGACGCCACCACCTCGCCCCCGGCGTCTCCGCCGTCGGGCCCCAGGTCGACGATCCAGTCGGCGGTCTTGACCACGTCGAGGTTGTGCTCGATCACGATGACCGTGTTGCCGGCGTCCACCAGCCGGTGGAGGACGGTGAGGAGCTTCTCCACGTCGGCGAAGTGGAGACCGGTGGTGGGCTCGTCGAGGATGTAGAGGGTCCGCCCGGTGTCCCGCCGGGAGAGCTCGGTGGAGAGCTTGACCCGCTGGGCCTCGCCGCCGGAGAGCTGGGTGGCCGGCTGGCCGAGCCGGATGTAGCCGAGCCCGACGTCCTGGAGGGTGCGCAGGCGCCGGACGATCCGGGGCTGGTTGGCGAAGAGCGCGGCGGCCTCGTCGACGGTCATCTCCAGGACGTCGGCGATCGACCTCTCGCGGAACTTCACCTCGAGGGCCTCGCGCGTGTACCGCCGCCCCTTGCAGACGTCGCAGGCGACGTAGATGTCGGGCAGGAAGTGCATCTCGATCTTGATCATCCCGTCGCCCGCACAGGCCTCGCAGCGGCCGCCGGAGACGTTGAAGGAGAAGCGTCCCGGCTTGTAGCCGCGGATCCTCGCCTCGGGCAGCTTGGCGAAGAGGTCCCGGATGTCCGTGAAGACGCCCACGTAGGTTGCCGGGTTGCTGCGCGGGGTGCGCCCGATCGGTGACTGGTCGACGTCGATGACCTTGTCGATGTGCTGGATGCCCTCCACCTTCTCGTGCTTCCCGGGCCGGTCCTTGGCCCGGTACAGCGCCTGGGCGAGGCGACGGTAGAGGATGTCGTTGACCAGGGTGGACTTGCCGCTGCCGCTCACCCCGGTGACGCAGATGAAGAGGCCGAGCGGGAACTGCACGGTCACCGACTTGAGGTTGTTCTCGGTCGCGCCGCGCACGGTGAGCGTCGCGCCGCCAGCCGGCCGGCGCATCGCGGGGATGGGGATCCTGAGCTCGCCGCGCAGGTACTGGCCGGTGAGGCTCCGGGGGGAGGCGAGCACGTCCTCGAGCGTCCCGGCGACGATCACCTCCCCGCCCTTCTCACCCGCCCCCGGGCCGATGTCGACGATGAAGTCCGCGCTCCGGATCGTCTCCTCGTCGTGCTCGACCACGATCAGGGTGTTGCCGAGGTCGCGGAGGGTGGTGAGGGTGGCGAGCAGCTTGTGATTGTCCCGCTGATGCAGACCTATCGACGGCTCGTCGAGGATGTAGAGGACGCCCATCAGCTTGCTTCCGATCTGGGTGGCCAGCCTGATGCGCTGGCTCTCGCCACCGGAGAGGCTGGCCGAGGCGCGGTCGAGGCTGAGGTAGTCGAGGCCGACGTCGCGGAGGAATCCGAGCCGTTCCCGGATCTCCTTGAACGCCCGGCCGGCGATCTCCATCTCGCGGGCGCTGAGGTGGAGCGTCTCGGTGCGGCGCAGCGCCTCCGCGACGGTGAGGCCGGTGAAGTCCATGATGCTCATCCCGTCGACGGTGACGGCGAGGAACTCCGGCTTGAGCCGCTTGCCGGCGCAGGCGGGGCACGGCTTCTGCATCATCAGTCGCTCGATCTCTTGCTTGACCCACTCCGACTCGGTCTCGCGATAGCGGCGCTCGAGGTTGGGGATCACCCCCTCGTAGGCGGCCTCGTAGGAGTGGGTGCGCCCGGTGTGAGAGACATAGCGCATCCGGACCGTCTCGTCCTTGGGCAGCCCGTAGAGGATGACCCGCTGCTCGCGGAGGGGGAGCTCGCCGAAGGGGACGTCGGTGGGAATCCGGTAGCGCCGGCAGACGGTCTGGAGGACGTCGAGGACCCACATCTGGGACGGCCCCTTGGTCCAGCCGGAGAGCGCCCCGTCGTCGATCGAGAGCGAGGGGTCGCGCACCACCGCGTCGCGATCGACCTCCATCCGGAGCCCGAGACCGGTGCAGGTGGGGCAGGCGCCGTGAGGGTTGTTGAAGGAGAAGTTCCGGGGGGCGGGCTCCTCCATGGAGATGCCGCAGTAGACGCAGGCGTAGTCCTGGGAGAAGAGCATCTCGCCGGCGGCCAGCCTGCGAGGGGAGGTGCCGTCCGCGTCGCCGGTCCCCGTCGCGGGGTCGCCCTCCTGGGCCACCTCCGCGCCATCGGCGTCCGCCGGACCAGCCGCACCGGCAGGTTGCCCGTCGGGAAGCGGGGCTCTCGTCGGGAGGGTGGGGGAGATCCGCTCCTCTCCCCCACCGGCCGGCTCATCCGCCGGGATCAGCAGGATCAGACCGTCGCTGAGCTTCGCCGCCTGCTCCAGGGAGTTGGTGAGCCGGCTGCGCAGCTCGGGACCGATCACCACGCGGTCGACCACGATCTCGATGTCGTGCTTGAACTTCTTGTCGAGCGCGATGTTCTCGCCGAGATCCCGGACCACGCCGTCGACCCGGGCCCGGGCGTAGCCCTTGCGCCGCGCCTCGGTGAAGACGTCGCGGTGCTCGCCCTTGCGCCCCTGGACCATCGGCGCCGCCACCATCAGGCGGGTGGCGTCGGGGAGCGCCAGGACCTGGTCGGCGATCTGCTCGATGGTCTGCTTGCTGATCTCCCGCCCGCACCGGGGACAGTGCGGATGCCCGATCCTGGCATACACCAACCGGAGGTAGTCGTAGATCTCGGTGACCGTGCCCACCGTGGAGCGGGGGTTCTTGCTGGTGCCCTTCTGATCGATGGAGATGGCCGGGGAGAGACCGTCGATGTGGTCGACGTCCGGCTTCTCCATCTGGCCCAGGAACTGGCGCGCATAGGCGGAGAGCGATTCGACGTAGCGCCTCTGTCCCTCGGCATAGATGGTGTCGAAGGCGAGCGAGGACTTGCCGCTTCCCGAGAGCCCGGTCAGGACGATCAGGCTGTCACGGGGCAGGCTGAGATCGATGTTCTTGAGGTTGTGCTCCCGGGCGCCCCGGATGTCGATGGTGTCGTGTGGCACGGGATTCCTAGCGTACCCAGAACTCTGCACCGGGCCGCCGGCCGGCTGACCACCCGCGCCGCCCGGCTGGATGCGAACGTCTGTACGTTACGCGAACCCGCCCGCCCCGTCCACCCCGGAGGGGCGGGTGGCGCCCTCGCCGCCCGGGAGGGGGCGGAGGTATTCGCCCGGCCCGAGGACGTCAACTCGGCCGGCCTGCGCTCTCGGGACGCGGGCGTAAGGTTGGCGTCAGGCAACCATCCCGAGACATGACGGGGGTCCCAGGTGGGATGACGACGGGCGGCTTCCTTCACCGCCTCAGGCTGAGCACCGCCACGCCGCCGCTCCGAGTGGCCGCCCGGTCAGACGAGCCGAGGGCGGCCCCGCCCGGGAGGGGCCGCCGGCTGAGCCAGCGGTTGCCGGCCAACCTGGCCTCGACCGCCGTCGCCCTTGCTGCGGTCGCCTACATCGCGGTGCTGGCGGTGCGGCTGCCGGCGTTCCTCGCCCGGGCGGTCCCGAACAGCGACACCGTCAGCGCGCCGCTGCTCGCCGCGGCGATCGGCACCCCGGGTCACGGTGCCGTCTTCCTGGGCAACCACCCCGGCTACAGCGACCTCCTGCTCAGCGCCCTGGCGCTCCACCTCCCGGACCGGGCGGTGAGCAGCCAGGCCCTCACCTGGGGGGTCTACGCCGCCAGTGGTCTGCTCCTCGCGGCCACCCTGCGGCGGCTCGCCGGGTGGAGGGCGGCCGGCATGGCGGCCCTGCTCGGCCTGGCGGCCACGCCGGCCCTGCTGATGAGCGAGGCGTCGCCCACCGGCCGGGTCAGCTCGCTCGCCAACCTGGTCCTGCTCGGGTGGCTGGGCACTCTCCTCTTCGGTGGGGCGCGGCGGCGGACCACGCTCGTCGCCGCAGTCCTCGGCATCGGCGTGGTGACCGGCATCGACGCTGTCTCCGACCCGCTCCTGGTGGCGGTGGGCGTCCTGCCCTTCATCGGCACGGTGCTGGTGCTGGGGCTGCGCTTCCGGGAGCGGAGCGGAGCGGCCCTGGCCCTTGGATCGGCCGGCATGGCCCTCGCGGTGGTCACCACGGCGCTCCTCACCCTCGGGGTGGCCGGCACCGTGCCACTGCGGGCCCAGCCCAACCCGGTGCAGCTGGCCAGCTTCCGGGAGGTCGTTCACACCCTCCACGTCGTGGGCGGTGACACCGGCGTGGCGCTGGGCGGGATCTTCAGCACGCTGGGCTCGGGGCCCATGAGCTACATCGAAGTGGGGGTGGGACTGCTGGTCTGCGCCGCCGTGGTGGCCACCCTGCTCCACGCCGGGCGATCGGTCGCCGGTCCGCGACCGCCAACCGCCCGCGACCGCGCCGAGCTGGCCCACCTGGTGTTCTGGGCGCTGGTGGCCGCCGCCGACCTGACCGTCTTCCTCGGGACCAGCTACGCGGCCGATCTCACCGGGCTACGCTACCTGACCCCATTGCTGCTGGCCTCCGCCGCCCTGCTCCCCCTGCTCGGACGCCGCCGGCCGGTCGGCCGGGCCCTGCTCGCGGTCGGGGTGGCGGCGCTGGCCGGCGCTGACGCCTGGGCCCTGGCAAGCGTGACGCTGCCGGCCCCGGTCCAGGCGACCCCCCTGGTGCGAGCGCTCGAGGCATCCGGGGTCCGGGAGGCCTACGCCGACTACTGGCAGGCCAATGTGACCACCTGGGCGACCGGGGGGCGGCTGGACGTCCGCCCGGTGACGGAGTGCGGAGGCGCCGGCACCCGCCTCTGCCCGGTGCTGGTGAACGCCGCCGCCGGCTGGTTCCTGGATCCGGCCGGCCCCACGGCGGTGATCGTCGACCCGAGCTCCTCCGTGCCCCGACCGCCCTCCGCCACCTATGGGAAGCCGCAGCGCGTCATTCGCGTCGAGAACGCCACCGTCTACGTGTACTCTCACCCCCTCCACCTGACCGCCTCCGGCTGAGCGCGGGAGATCGCGGGCCCCGGGCCCCACCCGAGGCCATGGTGCCCGTGGACGGGGGGCCATCCGGCGGCAGCAGCTTCGTTGCTACCAGCCCAGTGAGGCGGAGTGGGTTTGGGTGTATACCTGCTCCAGCGCCGGGGGGCCTCAGAGGAGTCACCACGGAAACCCGAAGCGCCGCCCGATCGATGGGGCGCGTCTCTCGGCCGCCCAGCGGCGGAGCGCAGTCAGTCAACCGGGCGATCAGGGGGACCCCTGGTCCTGCCGGCCGGATGCCGGCGGCCATGGACCGGCCGCATCGGGCGGTGGAGTGGCGTGACCGGCTGACCACCGCCGCCACCGCCGTCCAGCTGATCCGCCCCGGGGACCGGGTCTGGGCGCAGCAAGGCCCCGGGACCCCGGCGACCCTGCTGGATGCGCTGGCGGAGCGGGGGGGAGAGCTGTGGGACGTCGAGATCTGCCACATGATGACCCTCGGTCCCCTCGAGTATCTCCGCCCGGAGCTCGCCGGTCACCTGCGCCACAACGGCCTGTTCCTCGGCGAGAACGTGCGTGCGGCGGTGGCCGAGGGGCGCGCCGACTACACCCCGGTGTCGCTCAGTGAGATCGAACGTCTCTTCACCGACGAGCTGCGCATCGACGTCGCGCTGGTCCAGGCCTCGCCCCCGGATGAGGACGGGTTCCTGACCCTCGGCACCGGCCCCGACTGCACCCTCACCGCCGCCTCCGACGCATCGCGGGTGCTGGTCGAGATGAACGATCAGATGCCACACGCGCTGGGTGACACCCGGCTCCACGTCAGTCGCGTCACGGCGATCGTCCCGGTGTCGCGACCGCTGCGGGAGCTGGTGCCGGAGCCCCCGGACCCGGTCCAGATCCGGGTCGCGGAGCGCGTCGCCGCGATGGTCCCCGACGGCGCCACCCTCCAGATCGGGATCGGGGCCCTCCCCAGCGCCGTGCTCGCCCGGCTGGGCGACCACCACGACCTGGGCATCCACAGCGAGCTCTGTCCGGATGGCGTCGTCCCGCTCATCGAGGCGGGGGTGATCACCGGGGCGCGGAAGACCCTCCACCCCGGGAAGGTGGTGGCGGGGTTCGTGCTCGGCTCCCGGATCATCCTCGACTACATCGACAACAACCCGATGTTCGAGTTCCACCGCACCAGCTACGTCAACGACCCGTTCGTGATCGCCCAGAACGATCAGATGATCGCCATCAACTCGGCGATCGAGGTCGATCTGAGCGGGCAGGTCTGCGCGGACTCCATCGGGGCCCGGCCGTACAGCGGGGTGGGCGGGCAGCTCGACTTCGTCCGGGGTGCGTCCCGGGCCCGGGGAGGCCGGGCGATCATCGCCCTGCCGTCGACCGCCCGGCGGGGGAGCGTGTCACGGATCGTGCCCGCCCTCGCCCCCGGCGCCGGGGTGGTGACCAGCCGCGCGGATGTGCATGATGTCGTCACCGAGTACGGGGTGGCCCACCTGCGCGGGCGGAACCTTCGTCAGCGCGCCGAGGCGCTGATCAGCATCGCCCACCCGAGCTTCCGCGCCGAGCTCATGGAGTACGCGGTGCGCGCCCACCTGCTGGATGCGGGCCCGGCGCCAACCTAGGAGATCCCATGGAAGAGATCCACGACCGAGGGGCGGTCGCCGTCGACCTGGAGGAGTGCAAGGGCTGCGGTCTCTGCGTCGAGGCCTGCCCGCCGCGGGTGCTCCGGCTCTCGGCGGAGCTCAACCGCCACGGCTACCACCCCGCGGAGTACCTCGGAGCGGGCTGCACCGCCTGTGGCATCTGTTACTACGTCTGCCCGGAGCCCGGTGCCATCACGGTGCTGCGGCGGCTGGCGGCCTGATCCATGGAGCCGCGACTGATCAAGGGCAACGAGGCGGTGGTCAAGGCCGCGCTGCTGGCCGGCTGCCGTGCCTACTACGGCTACCCCATCACCCCGGCGAGCGAGATCGTGGAGATGGCGGCCCTGTACCTCCCCGCGGTGGGCGGCGTCTTCGTGCAGGCGGAGAGCGAGGTGGCGGCGATCAACATGCTGTACGGGGGCGCGTCCGCGGGGGTGCGCGCCATGACCGCCTCCAGCGGGCCGGGCATCAGCCTGATGCAGGAGGGCTTCAGCTACCTGGCCGGAGCCGAGCTCCCCTGCGTCATCGTCGACATGATGCGGGGCGGACCCGGTCTGGGCAGCATCGGCCCGGAGCAGGGTGACTACTTCCAGATCGTCAAGGGCGGCGGCCACGGCTGCTATCGCAACCTGGTGCTGGCGCCAGCGTCGGTTCAGGAGCTCGTCGATCTGACCATGCTGGCCTTCGACCTCGCGGACCGTTACCGCAATCCCGTGGTGGTGCTGGCCGACGGCAGCATCGGGCAGATGATGGAGCCGGTGTCCTTCCCCGAGCCGCGGCCGGTGCCGGCTGCCCCGGCGTGGGCGGTCCTCGGAACCGAGGCCACCCGCAAGAACCTGGTCAACTCCATCTTCCTCGAGCCCGATGTGCTGGAGGGACACATCCGCGCCATCGAGACCAAGTACCGCGAGGCGGAGCGAGCCGAGCCCCGCTGGGAGGCGTGGAACGTCGAGGATGCCGAGATCGTCCTGGTGGGATACGGCATCGTCGCGCGTGTCCTGCGCGGCGTGGCGGAGGCGGCCCGCCACCGCGGCATCAGAGCGGGGCTGCTGCGCCCCATCACCCTCTATCCATTCCCGACCGCGGCGATCCGCGCGCTGGCGGGCACGGCGCGGACCTTCGCGGTGGTCGAGATGAGCACCGGTCAGCTGGTGGAGGACGTCCGGCTGGCGCTGGAGGGACGCCGGCCGGTGGAGTTCTACAGCCGTATGGGAGGCAACATCCCCAGCGTCGAAGAGGTCCTTCAGTTCGTGGAGAGGACCTTGGCCGGCGCGCGGGTTCCAGCGGAGGTGAGCACCCATGGCCGGTGACGCCCCGGCGATGGCCGTGATCCACGGCCGCTCGCCCATCTTCTATGCCCGCTTCGATCGCAAGGACGACGACCAGGACCAGACCCACTACTGCCCCGGTTGCGGCCATGGGATCGTGACCAAGCTGCTGGCCGACGCCATCGACGCGCTGGGCATTCAGGACCGCACCATCCTGGTGAGCCCGGTGGGGTGCTCCGTGTTCGGGTACGAGTACGTGGACGTGGGCAACATCCAGGCGGCTCACGGCCGCGCCCCGGCGGTGGCCACCGCGGTCAAGCGCAGCCGTCCCGACAGCATCGTGGTGAGCTACCAGGGCGACGGCGATCTGGCCGCCATCGGCACGGCCGAGATCGTCCACGCGGCGAACCGCGGCGAGAGCCTCACCGTGATCTTCGTCAACAACGCCATCTACGGCATGACCGGCGGCCAGATGGCACCGACCACGCTGCTGGGAGAGCGGACCACCACCACCCCGCTGGGCCGAGACCCGGCGGAGCAGGGATACCCGATCAAGGTGTGCGAGCTGCTGGCCACCCTGGAGGCGCCCGTCTTCCTCGAACGCGTCGCGCTGGGCAGCAACAAGCAGATCATGGCCACCGGGCGGGTGATCCGCCACGCGCTCGAGAACCAGGTGCACAACCTCGGCTTCTCGCTGGTCGAGGTGCTCTCACCGTGCCCCACCGCCTGGGGCCTGGACCCGGTCGAGGCGCAGACCTTCGTCCGCGAAGCCATGACCCGCACCTTCCCGCTCGGCAACTTCCGCGACCGCTCCCAGAGCGCGATCCCACCGCGCCACATGACGACCGTCCCGGATGTCGGCGAGCTGCCGCGGATCCTGGGCCTGGACCCCAAGCCCGGAGACGACGAGGCCGGGGACACGGTCGTGTCCGCCGCTCCGGTACCGACCGCCGACCACCGGATCGTGGTGGCGGGGTTCGGCGGGCAGGGCGTGCTGCTGCTCGGGGAGTTCCTCGCCGAAGCCGGGCTGAGCGCCGGATACCACGTCTCCTGGCTGCCGTCCTATGGGCCGCAGATGCGCTCGGGCACCTCCAACTGTCACGTGCGCATCTCCGCGGCGCCCGTCGACGCCCCGCTGGTCTCTCGCCCCACCGTGCTGATCGCGCTCAACGAGCCATCCCTGCGCAAATTCCTGCCGTTCGTGGAGCCGGGCGGGCTCGTCCTCTACAACGCGGACCGCGTGCCGGCGGACTGCCCGGCGAACGGCGTCCGGACCATCCCGATCGCCAGCACCGCCATCGCCGATCGACTGGGGTCGCCGAGGGTCGGCAACATGGTGATGCTGGGCGCCCTGCTCGAGGCCACCGGGATGCTTCCCGAGGAGGCGATCGAGCGGGCGCTGCACCGGCTGGTCACGCGGGAGAGCTGGTACGAGCTGGACCGCACGGCGCTGCAGGCCGGGCGCGCGGCGGTGCGGCAGCCGGCCGCCACACCCGCCGACCCGTCGCCGGCGCGCGACGCGGCTGGGGGCTGACCTCTCGACCGTCGGGCTATCCTGCCCCTCCATGCCCGCCCCACCCCGGCCCCTGGACGTCGACACGGTCTTCCTGGATGTGGGCGGGGTCCTGCTGCTGCCCGAGCACCGCACCATCGGGCGGGCGTTCGCCACGGTCGGCGCACGGGCCGAATCCCGGCTCCTCGACGCGGCGCACTACACGGCGCTGGCGGAGGCGGAGAGTGCCGACGGGCCTGCTCCGCCGATCGACTACTGGGTGGCCTACGCACGCGCCGCCGGCCTGCCCCGAGCCCTGGTCGAGCCAGCCGCCGCCGCGGTCAGGCGGGTCCAGGACACCCGGCCCCTCTTCACACGGCCGCTCCCGGGCTGCCGCGCCGGCCTCCGTGCGCTGGCGGCAACCGGGGTGCGTGTGGCCCTGGTCAGCAACACCGAGCACGGTCACATCGAGGCGACCCTCCGCCGGCTCGGGGTCTGCCAGGTCGGGCCGGGCCGCGGCGTCCTCCTCGCCGCCGCCGTCGACTCGCACGTGGTCGGGGTCGCCAAACCCGACCCGGCGATCTTCGAGCTCGCCCTCCAGAGGGCGGGTGCCGAGCGCTCCCGCACCGCCCACGTCGGCGACAGCCTGCGGATCGACGTCGCCGGTGCCGTCGCCGCCGGTCTCATCCCCATCCACCTCGACCCGCACCGCCTCTGCCCGCGCGACGACCATCGGCACGTCATCAGCCTGGTCGCGCTGGCGGCGGTGATCGACGGTCAGGGGCGCGAGCCCGTCGGGTAGACGCCCGCCCCGCGCCACCGGAGGCCGAGCGGGCCGCCCGGAAGGGGGACCGAAGCCGCCGCCCCGCCGCGGGTCAGGACGGGGTCAGTGCCAGGGAGGCGCGCAGGCCGGTGAGCACCACCTCCAGCCCGCGGGCGAACTCCGCGTCCGCGTCCCACTCGTCCGTCCCCAGGTGGGCGGCGCGCAGGGCGGCGAACTCCGGGTCGGGGTGCTCCTCCAGGAGGACCAGCATGGGGGCGCCCCTGGTCGCCTCGCCCACGCCGCTGATCTCGCACAGGACGAATCCGAAGGTGTAGGCGAGCAGGGTGTCCCAGGCGGTCGTCGCATCCCGGCGATCGAATCCCGCCCCCTCGAGGATGGCGAAGGCGCGGGCCACCGGGGCCAGGCTCTCGGGCTCGGTCGGCGGGCGCGTGGCAATGAGCGTGAAGAGGGCCGGGTGCGCGAGCAGCAGGCGGCGGAAATCCGAGAAGCCCCGGCGGACCGCGTCCTCCCAGCCGGTCGGGGTGGCCTCGGGGAGCGGCAGGCGGGCCAGCACCGTCGCCACCATGCCGTCGAGGAGCGCCGCCTTCCCCGGAACGTGGTGGTAAATGCTCATCGCCTCCACGCCCAGGGCGGCGCCCAGCCGGCGCATCGAGAGCGCCTCCAGGCCCTCGGCGTCGACCAGGGTGAGCGCCGTTTCCAGGATGCGGCGGCGGGTGAGGGTGGGGCGGTCGGCCCCGACCGCAGCGGGAACCTGATCCGTCACGTCTGTTCCATCTTGCCCCACACGGGGTTGCGCCGGCGGCCGCTTACGTTGTAAGGTACGACCACCAACCTTACACGGTAAACACCAGCCGTCCACATCGACCACCCGCTGGCAGCGGCGGAGGGAGAGCCCTCGATGTCCAGTCTGGCGCGCCTCGCCACCCACCGCCCCTGGCGTGTCCTGCTCGCCTTCCTCGCGCTCGCCGCGATCGGGCTCGGCCTCTCGGGCGCAGTCTCCGGCCGCCTCAGCGACGGCCTCTCCGACTACGACGACCCAGCCTCCGCCAGCACTCAGGCGCGCGTCGCGGTGCAGAGGGCGACCGGCATCGACGTCGAGGAGGGCTACACGCTGCTGGTCCGGCTCAGCACGCCCGCGAGCGTCTCATCGTCCCCCCCGGCCATCGTCGCCGAGGCGATCCGGGTGCTCCGCCGGCGCCCCGAGGTGGTCCAGATCGTCGACGCGTGGTCCCAGGATCTGCCCGAGCTGATCGCCAACGGCGGCCGCAGCACCATCGTCGTCGCCAGCCTGCGCCCGCTCGACGAGGTCAGCGCGGTGCACGCCCTCCAGGCCACCATCGACGCCGACCCGCTGCTCGCCGGTCACGTGCTGCTCGGCGGCTCCACCGCCCTGGACGCCCAGGGCAACGACCAGAGCCTGCGCGACCTCAGCTTCGCGGAGACCATCGCGATCCCCATCCTGCTGGTGCTGATGCTGCTGATCTTCGGCAGTGTGGTCGCGGGACTCCTCCCCCTCTTCGGGGCGCTGGTCAGCATCGGCCTGACCACGCTCGGACTGCTCCTCGCCACCCTCGTGGGGGACATCTCCGTGTACTCCCTCAACCTCGTGTACGCGCTGGGGATCGGGCTCAGCATCGACTTCAGCCTGCTCATGGTCTCCCGATACCGCGAGGAGATGGCCAGCAGCGGCCCCGGCGCCGCCGCGCTCACCCGGACGCTGACCACCGCGGGCCGAACCGTCCTCTTCAGCGCCGCCACGGTGACGGCGGCGCTGGGCTGCCTGCTGCTCTTCCCGATCCCCGCCATCTCCTCGATGGGCCTCGCCGGGATGATAGTCACGGTCGCCTCGGCGGTCTCCGCCGTGGTGGCACTGCCCGCCCTGCTCGCCCTGCTGGGCGCCCGCGTCGACGCGCTGTCGGTGCGACGCCGTCACGGTGCGCCGGCAGTCAACACCGGCGGATGGTGGGCGCGGCTCGCCCGGGGCGTCATGAGGCACCCGGCGCCGATCGCCCTGGTGGTCGCCCTGGTGCTGGTCGGCGCCGGTGCGCCGGTCCTCGGTGTCCAGTTCACCGGCTACTCGACCAAGGGGCTTCCCGCCGGCCTCCCGGCGGTGAAGGTGGACAACATCGTCGCCGCGGGCTACTCCGACGTCAGCGACTCGCCGCTCCAGCTCATCGTCAGAGCCGGGCCGTCGGCGGCGAGTGCGGTGGCCGCCTACGTCTCGGCGGTCGCCCGGGTTCCGGGTGTCGCCGCCATCGAGAAGCCGACCATGATCAGCTCCGACCTCTGGGAGATCAACGGGACGCTGCGGGGCACCACCCTCTCCTCGACCGCGGAGGACGCGGTCAGCGCCGTCAACCGGATCCCCACCTCACTGACCGTGTGGGCTACCGGGTACACGGCCAACTACATGGGCTTCCGGGCCAGCCTGGGCTCCCACCTGCCCACCGCCGCCGTGCTGCTCGCGGTGACGACGCTGCTCATCCTCTTCGTGATGACCGGGTCGCTGGTGCTGCCGGTGCTGGCCCTCCTGATGAACATGCTGACCCTGGGGGCCACCCTCGGACTCCTCGGCGTCGTCTTCCAGAAGGGCTTCCTCAGCGGGGTGCTCGGCTTCTCGCCCGACGGCATCGACCTGATGACACCGGTGCTCGCGGGCGCGCTCGCCTTCGGCCTCTCCACCGACTACGGTGTGTTCCTGCTCAGCCGCATCCGCGAGGGGTACCGGAACGGGCTCTCCACCCGGGAGGCGGTGGCGCTGGGGCTGCAGCGGGTCGGCCGAGTGGTGACCTCGGCGGCCATCCTCTTCTGCGTCGCGGTGGGGGCGCTGGTGCTCTGCCAGACGGTGGTGCTCAAGGAGATCGGCCTGGCGGCCGCGGTCGCCGTCCTCATCGACTCGAGCGTGGTCCGGGCCCTGCTGGTCCCCTCCCTGATGGCGATCCTCGGCCGCTGGAACTGGTGGGCGCCCCACCCGCTCGCGACCCTCCACCGCCGGCTCGGCCTCCGCCGCCTCGAGGCGGGCGAGGAGACGGCCGGCTGATATAACGCGGGCAGGGGTCGCGGGTCAGCCGGCGCGCCGGTCCTGCAACGACGGCGTGGAGCAGACGGCACCCTCAGCTCAGTCCCGTTCAGCGCCGCGGGGGGCGGCTGTCGTCCCCGGCGGAGATGGCCGGATCAAACCTCAGTCGGGCCGCACGGAGCGGTTCAGCGGCGCGGGGCCGCCCTCCACGTCCACGTCCACGACGTGGGCGATCTCGGCCGACGACCGGCCGACGTGGAGCTGGTACGTCCCCTGGTCCACGTACCACCCGGCCTGCTCGCGATGGAGCGGACTGTCGTGCATGTGGGTGGGCGGGTTGGCCCGGCGGCCCGCGAGCTGGGGCCAGTACTGGTCGGCCACGTCGTAGTAGGCGAAGGCGCGCTCGCCCAGCTCGAGGCTCACGGTCGTCGACTCGCCCGGCTCCAGGTGCACCTTGGCAAAGGCCTTGAGCTCCTTCACGGGACGGAGCCGGCGCAGGGGGGTCGCGTATCCGCCGCCCGGAGGAGCCACGTAGATCTGGACCACCTCGGCGCCATGGCGCGACCCGGTGTTGGTCACCTCCAGCTCGATGCACAGCCTCTCGCCGGCAGCGAGCCGCGGGGTCGAGAGCCGCGGCGCCCCGATCGCGAACGTGGTGTAGGAGAGCCCGTGGCCGAAGGGGAAGCGCACCGGCAGCCGGCGCGCCTCGTACCAGCGGTAGCCGATCAGCAGGCCCTCTCCGTAGCGGACCTCGCTGCTCTCCCCGGGGAAGTTGCCGAAGGCCGGCGCGTGCTCGATCCGGAGCGGCAGGGTGGTGGGCAGGCGGCCGCCGGGATCGGACTCGCCCAGGAGCACGTCGACCAGCCCGTTGGCGTACTCCTGCCCGGCGAACCAGGCCTGGAGCACGGCGCCGGCACGGTCCGCCCAGGGCATGCCGACCGGCGAGCCGGAGTTGACGACCACGACGCTGCGGGGGTTGGCCTCGGCGACCCTGGCCACCAGCTCGTCCTGGCCCTCGGGGAGGTCCATGGTCTCGCGGTCGTACCCCTCGCTCTCCCACTCCTCGTCGGTGCCCACCACCAGGATGGCGGCGTCGGCGCCGCGCGCCAGGTCGACGGCCCTCTCCACACCCCCGGGGCCGGTCCCGGCCTCGTGGACGACCTCGACGGCGGTCCCGAGCCGCTCGCGCAGCGCGGCCAGCGGTGAGAGCAGGTAGAAGGGCTGCACGCGGGCGCTGCCGCCCCCCGTGATGGCGGGACGGTCGGCGTTGGGCCCGAGCACGGCGACGCGGCGCAGCCCGTCGCGGGAGATGGGCAGGACCCCGCGGTTGGAGAGCAGCACCAGCGCCTCCGCGGCGGCGCGCCGGGTGAGGGCGCGGTCCTCCGGCCGGTCCACCGGCCGCTCCTCCCCGGGCGGCGGATCGTCCAGAGCGCCGACCCGGTCGAAGACCGCCAGGATACGACCGACCGCGGCGTCGAGCAGCGACTCCTCGACTCTCCCGGCGCGCACCGCCTCGGCGAGATGGGGCCCGGACGATCGGGCCGGCCCCGGCATCTCCAGGTCGAGCCCGGCCCGGGCGGCATCGACGGTCTTCGACAGTCCGAACCAATCAGTCATCACCAGCCCGGCGAAGCCCCACTCCTGGCGGAGGATGCCGGTCAGGAACCGCGGCTGGTCGGGGACGTGGCTCCCGTTGACGCGGTTGTAGCTGGTCATCACGGCGAGCACGCCGGCCACCCGCACCGCATGCTCGAAGGGCAGCAGGTACAGCTCACGCAGCGTCCGCTCGTCGATCACCGACGAGCTGGTGTAGCGCTCGAACTCGGTCTCGTTGCCGACCAGGTGCTTCACGGTCGCGACCACGCCCTGCTCCTGCACCCCGCGGATGTAGGCGACGGCCAGCCTCGCGGTGAGCATCGGGTCCTCGGAGAAGGCCTCGAAGTTGCGCCCCCAGAGCGGATGGCGGTGCAGGTTCACGGTCGGGGCCAGCAGCACGCGGGCCCCCTTGTCACGCGCCTGACGGGCCACCGCCGCGCTCGCCCGCGCGACCAGGTCCGGGTCCCAGGTCGCGCCCAGGGCGGTGGCCGACGGGATGCACACCGAGGGGGTGACGGGGAGGAAGCCGGCCGTGTCGCCGCGTGCCCCGTTGGGCCCGTCGGAGAGCGTGACCGCGGGGATGCCCAGCCGGGGGATGGCGGCCGTGTGCCAGAAGTCGACTCCGGCCGTGAGCGACGCCTTCTCGTCGAGGGTCATCCGGGCGATCAGCGCGGGGACGTCGCGGGGGGCGCCCCCCGTCGGGGGCGGCTGTGCGTCCTCCGTCGCCGCGGCCCCTACTCGGAGGGCGCCGCGGCCGCGGCCTCGGCCTTCTCCTTCCGCTCGCCCTTCTCGCGGCGACCGGGCTTGGAGACCAGGCGCATCTTGATCTCGCCCTCGACGACGTCCACCACCACCGTGTCACCGGGGCCGTGCTTGAGGCGCAGCAGCTCCTCGGCCAGCGGGTCCTCGATCACCTTCTGGATGACGCGGCGGAGCGGCCGGGCGCCGTACACCTTGTCGAATCCCTGGGTGACGATCTGGTCCTTGGCTTCGTCGGCGACGTTGAGCAGCAGCTCCTGGGCGGCGAGGTGAGTGGCGATCCGAGCCAGCATCAGCTCGACGATCTTGCGCATCTGCTCATGGGTGAGGCGCTGGAAGACGACCACGGCGTCGACCCGGTTGAGGAACTCGGGCCGGAAGGCTCGCTTCAGCTCCTCCATGATGGTGTCGCGCATCCGGGCGTGGTCGGCGTCCCCCACCTTCTCGTCCGGTATGGCCGGCTGGAACCCGAGCGACATGTTGCCCTTGAGGTTGGCCACGCCGAGGTTGCTGGTCATGATCACGATGGTGTTGGCGAAGTTGACCGCCTTGCCCTTGGCGTCGCTCAGCCGCCCGTCCTCGAGGATCTGCAGCAGCATGTTGAAGACCTCGGGGTGGGCCTTCTCGATCTCGTCGAAGAGCACGACGCTATAGGGGCGACGCCGCACCGCCTCGGTGAGCTGGCCGCCCTCGTCGTAGCCGACGTAGCCAGGAGGAGACCCCACCAGCCGCGCCGTCGAGTGCCGCTCCATGAACTCGCTCATGTCGAGCCGGATGATCGCGTCCTCGTTGTCGAAGAGGAAGGCCGCCAGGGAGCGTGCCAGCTCGGTCTTGCCCACCCCGGTCGGCCCGAGGAACATGAACGAGCCGATCGGCCGGCGGGCGTCCTTGAGCCCCGCGCGAGCCCGCCGCACCGCCTGGGAGATCACGGTGACGGCCTCGTTCTGGCCAATCAGCCGCTGGTGGATCGCATCCTCCATATGGAGCAGCTTGGTGGTCTCCTCCTCCACCAGCCGGGAGACCGGGACCCCGGTCCAGGAGCTGATGATCTCGGCGATGTGCTCCTCGGTCACGTCGGGGACGGTCGCGCCCAGCTTGTCCCGCCAGGCCATCTCCTCCGAGACGTACTTCTCCTTGAGCTGCTTCTCCTTGTCGCGGAAGTTCGCCGCGGTCTCGAAGTCCTGGCCGGCGATGGCCTCGTCCTTCTGAGTCACCATCTCGCGGATCTCACGCTGCATGGCGCGCAGGTCGTCGGGAGTCGTGGTCAGCTTCATCCGCACGCGCGCGCTCGCCTCGTCGATGAGGTCGATGGCCTTGTCGGGCAGTGAGCGGTCGGCCACATAGCGCACCGACAGGTCAGCGGCGGCCTTGAGGGCCAGGTCGGTGATCTTGACGCGGTGGTGCTTCTCGTAGAGGGGCCGGATCCCGTGCAGGATGTCGATGGTCTCCTGCAGGGTCGGCTCGTCGACGTAGACCGGCTGGAAGCGCCGCTCCAGGGCCGCATCCTTCTCGATGTACTTGCGGTACTCGTTGAGCGTGGTGGCGCCGATGCACTGGATCTCGCCACGCGCCAGCGCCGGTTTCAGGATGTTGGCGGCGTCGATCGCCCCCTCGGCGGCGCCCGCCCCGACCAGGGTGTGGAGCTCATCGATGAAGAGGACCACCTCGCGGGACTGGCGGATCTCGTCGAGTATCTTCTTGAGCCGCTCCTCGAACTCGCCGCGGTACTTGGTGCCGGCGACCAGCCCACCCATGTCGAGGGTGAGCACACGCTTCCCCATCAGCGACTCGGGAATGTTGCCCAGCACGATGGCCTGGGCCAACCCCTCGGCGATGGCGGTCTTGCCCACGCCCGGCTCGCCGATCAGGGCGGGGTTGTTCTTGGTCCGGCGGGAGAGGATCTGGACCACCCGCTCGATCTCCATGGCCCGGCCGATCACCGGGTCGAGCTGGTTCTTCTGGGCCAGCTCGGTCAGGTCGCGGCAGAACTGGTCGAGCAGCGGGGTCTTGCTCGGCTTCTTCGGGGATTCCTTGGACTCCTCCTCGACACCCAACTCGTGGAGCAGGCGCTCGATCTCACCGCGCACCTTCTCCAGATTGGCGCCCAGGTCCTCGAGCACGTGGGCGGCGATGCCCTCACCCTCGATGAGGAGGCCGAGCAAGAGGTGCTCGGTGCCCACGTAGTTGTTGCCCATCCGGCGGGCTTCCTCGAAGGAGATCTCGATGACCTTCTTGACCCGCGAGGTGGGGATGATCTGCTGGATGATGATCCGCTCGTTGCGCCCCAGCACCGACTCGATGGTGCTGCGCACCTTGTTGATCTCGACCCCCAGGTTGTTGAGGACCTTGGCGGCCAGACCCTCGCCCTCGCGCAGCAGACCGAGCAGGAGATGCTCGGTTCCGATGTACGAGTGGTGAGAGCGCTCGGCCTCCTCCTGGGCGAGGGTGAGGACCTTCTTCGCTCTCTCGGTGAACCGCTCAAAGGGGTACAAGATCGCCTCCGCGCCCCGCCCGGCCCCCCCGAGAGGAGGAAGGGGTCAGCTCGGGACCTGCTCCAACGTCACCCATTATGCCCATCGCAGGCGCCGCCCACTCTCCCACCGCCCATTTAGGGGAGGTGAGTGCCGGCTCCCTGCCCGGGGCCCACCGCAGGCGAGGGGGAGGGGTGGTCCACCGGAGCGGGCCCGACCCGGCCCAGCCCGCGGCTACCCCTCGACGGGCGCCTCGCTGCCGGGGTCCGCATCCTGGGGGGCGGTCTCCGGCACGGGTGCGCCGGCGGCTTCGGCCTCGACCTCCGTCCCGGGCTCGGCCCCGGGCTCGACCGGCTCCCCCCGGGCACCCGCCTCGGGCACCTCCTCGGCGCGAGCCTCCTCCAGCACCGCCGCGGCCACCACGAGGGCCTCCTCGAGCACCGCCGCGGCCTCGACCATCACCGCATCGGCTTCGGCCACGGTCTCTCCGGCGGACTTCGCCGGCTCCGTCTCGACCTCGGGCTCCCCGGAGGCCTCATCCAGCACCGCCTCGGCTACGACCTCGGGCAACGCCGACTCCGCCAGGCTCTCGTCCAGCTGAGCGTCCGACCGGGTCGCGACCAGGGCTCCGTCGGTGGGGGCATCCCCGTCCTCGCCGAGATCGTAGCTGGGCGGCACGTACTCGGCCGGTCCCTCCGGACCGCCACCGTGCAGCTGTCGGAGGGAGAGGCTGATCCGGCGCCGGGCGCGGTCGGCGCTCAGCACCATGACCTTCACCTGCTCGCCGACCTTGAGGATGTCCTCGGTGCGCTCGACGTGGTCCCAGGAGAGCTCGCTGATGTGGAGCAGCCCCTCGACCCCGTCCGCGATCTGGAGGAAGGCGCCGTACTTCTTGGTCTTGGTGACCTCGCCGTCCACCACCCTGCCGGGCGGGAAGCGGTCCTCGATGGTGTCCCAGGGGTCGTCACTCAGCTGGCGCAGCGAGAGGCTGATGCGCGAGAGCTCGGGGTCGAGCTTGATCACCTTGACCCTCACCTCGTCGCCCACGGTCAGCATGTCCGACACGTTGTTGATGCGGTCCCAAGAGAGCTCGCTGATGTGGATCAGACCGTCGGCGCCGCCGAGGTTGACGAACGCCCCGTAGCTGGTCAGACCGCTCACCTTGCCGGTGATCAGGTCACCGACCTTGAGCTTCTCGAACAGCTCCTCGCGCTGGCGGGCGCGGTCCTCGTCCTGGGCGGCTCGCTGGGAGACGATCAGCCGGTTCCGCTTGCGGTTGACCTCGAGGATCTTGACCGGGATCTTGGTCCCCACCAGCTCCATCAGGTTGCCGGAGAACTGCCGGGCGACCTGGCTGGAGGGGAGGAAACCGCGCAGGCCCATGATGTTGACGATCAGCCCACCCTTGTTCTGCTCGCGCACCTCGGCGTCGAGGATCTCCCCCTCGGACTCCTTCTCGGCGACGGCCTGCCAGATCGACTCGGCGCGCGCCTTGCGCAGCGAGAGGATCACCCGTCCCTCGTCGTCCTCGGGCTGAAGCACGTAGACCTTGACCCGCTCACCGGGAGCGAGGGTCACCGCGGCCTCGTTGCGTCCGGAGAGCTCCCGGTTGGAGATCACCCCTTCGGACTTGGCCCCGATGTCGACGAGCACCTCATCGGGGTCGACCCGCACCACCACGCCCTCGACGATGTCGCCGTAGGCAAGGGATTTGACGCTGCCCTCCTCCTCGCGGAGAAGGTCCTCCATGGTGAGCGGCTCGCGCTCCGGGGTCTCGACGCTGGGGGCCAAATGTCTCCTTCTGTCTCTCTCGCCTGCCGCTCAGGAGAGCGTCCTGCCGAGGGATGCGGGCGCGGTGCCCGGAACAGTGCCGCCTGGGGGCGTCGAACAGGCGCGTTTGCGTCGTTGCCGTGCGGCACGGGCAGTCTACCAGGGTAGCGCCATTCGGCCTGAACACGGAGTCCCGCGTCCGATCGTGTGGGCGTTCTGAGAGAACGTCCGCCCTAAGAGTTCTGTGACTTTGTCCTCCCATGGAGGATTCGGTCACTTTGAGCCACACCGAGCAGCAGCGCCTTCTGGTCCTCAACGACCTGGAGGCGGGGATCGTGATCTCAGCGGAGGCAGCCGAGCTCCTTGGCGTCTCCGTCCGCCAGGTGCGGCGGTTGCGGGCCGCGTACCGGGAGCGGGGAGCGGCGGCCCTGGCCCACGGCAATCGCGGGCGGCGACCGGCCCACGCCCTCGATCCGGCGGTGGCGGCCCGGGTCGTGGAGCTGGCCACCAGCACCTACGCCGGCTTCAACCGGCAGCACCTCACCGAGATGCTCGCCGAGCACCACGGCATCGTCCTCTCCCGCCCCACCGTGCACCGCATCCTGTCGGCCGCCGGGGTCGCCAGCGTTCGCCACCGGCGGCCAGCCCGGCACCGGCAACGGCGGGACCGCTATCCCCGGGAGGGCATGCTGCTCCAGGTCGATGGCAGCCGTCACGATTGGCTGGAGGGTCGGGGACCCCACCTCACCCTGATCGGCGGCATCGACGACGCCACCGGCCTGGTCCCCTGGGCCTGCTTCCGGGAGCAGGAGGATGCTCAGGGCTACTTCCAGCTGTTCCGGGAGGTGGTGCGCCGCCGGGGCATCCCGATGGCCGTGTACAGCGACCAGCACTCGATCTTCTACTCGACCAGGAAGACCCCCACCCTGGAGGAGCAACTCACCGGTCGCCGCACTCCCACCCAGGTCGGCCGCCTCCTCGAGGAGTTGGGAGCGCGCTGGATCCGAGCCCGCTCGCCTCAGGCCAAGGGCCGGGTGGAACGCCTCTGGGGCACCTTCCAGGACCGTCTCACCAGCGAACTCCGTCTCGCCGGTGCCTCCACCCAGGAGCAGGCCAGCGTGGTCCTCGAGCGCTACCTCTCCCGGCACAACCGCCGCTTCACCGTCCCCCCTGCCGATCCCACCCCCGCCTGGCTGCCCTGGCCGAGGGGACGGTCTCCCCAGGAGGTCTTCTGCTTCAAGTACCAGCGCCTCGTCGCCAATGACAACACCGTCCGGCTCGGCGCCGTGGTCATGGACATCCCGCCCAACCGTCAGCGGATCAGCTACGCCCGCTGCCGCGTCGACGTCCACCAGCGCTTCGACGGCACCCTCCACGTCTTCCACAACGGCATCCAGCTCGTCTCCGCCTCTCCACCCCCCTTTCGCCTTCGCAACACCCGAAGCCCACGGGCCGGCTCCGGCCCCTCCGTTCTGGAGTGGCCGCCGGTTTCCGCACAGCGCCCTCCTTCTGCCTCTTCCGGCCTACCCTGGAAGCCCCCCGCCAACCACCCATGGCGCCGGTGAACCGGCCAAAATCACGGAACTGTTAGCCGGACAGAGTCACTGAACTCCGACAGTCCCGCGTCCGATCGGATCGCGGTCCCACGGCGGGCGGCGGCAGCCCGCCTGTCCGACGCCGCACAACCCTCGGGGGGACCGGACCGCTCGCCGTTTTCGCGCTCGCTGGGGCAGGCGGCGCGATCGCCCCCAATGCCGAAAACCCGGGGATTCCCGGCCTTCGAACGGTGAGATCGCGTCCCGCCCGCGTTCAGCCCACCGCCGAAAGCTCCTGTCAGGGTTTCGTTGCAGTCCGTGACCGGGGCAATACAGGACCCTCGGAGGTCGCGTCGCAGCGCCGTGGGAACCTCGGTGACGCCATGAGGGTCACGATCACCTGCGAAGAGTGTGGGCACAAGCACCGCCTCGAGCGGCGCATCAGCGAGCCGGGACCGATCTGGATCATCTGCCACAACTGCGAGCTGCCCCTGCAGGCAGTCCTGGAGGGCCCCACCGCCCGGCAGGTGCAGACCGCCTTCGCGGTGTGGAAGGACATCTTCAACCTCTCCGACGTGGGGACGACGGCCAGCTAGGGGCTCCGCCCCGGCCTCCCCTCCCGGTCCGGCTCCCCCGCAGCTTCCGCGTTCGCCTCTGGGTGGACTAACCTTGGAAGCCGATGCCACCGGCGACCGCCAAGCCTCCCGCCCCCGTCGCGACGCCGATCGAAACCCCGGCCGGCGGTGAACGGAGCCTCCGCGACCCGGGCTGGAACGTGGTCGTCTGGAACGACCCGATCACCTTGATGTCGTACGTCGTGCTGGTCTTCCGGCGGCTGTTCGGGTACGACTTCGAGACCGCCACCCGATTGATGCTCCAGGTCCACCACGAGGGCAAGGCGGTGGTCGCCACCCAGCCGCGGGAGCAGGCCGAGGTCTCGGTGTGCCGTCTCCACGGCTTCGGCCTGCAGGCGACCCTGGGTCGCGGGTAAGAGCCGGTGGCCGAGGTCCGCAAACGGCGCGGACGCATTCAGCTCCGACTGAACGCCGAGGAGAGGGCGGCGCTCGAGATGATCGTCGACCAGCTCTCGCCCCAGGTGGGCCAGGTTCGCCGGACCGTTCCGGTGGCCTATGAGGACGCCGAGCTGCAGGCCGAGTACGACCGCTGGGTGCGCCCCGAGATCGAGCGGGGCCGCGGCGAGGACCTCGACGCCATCCGCGCCTGCCTCGGCTCCGGTGAGGACGTGACCTCGCTCAGCGACGACCAGGCGCTGGCCTGGGTCCGCGGCCTCAACCTCCTCCGGCTCACCGCGGGCGGCCTGCTCGGGGTCGAGGAGGACGGCTGGGAGCTGCGGGTCGAGGAGAGCGTGCGCAGCTCCACGGAGTTCCGGGTGCTGCTCGCCCTGGGTCTGCTCCAGGAGGAGCTGGTCTCGGTGCTCGAGGGCTGAGGCGTCGCACCGCCGCGGCGACGGCTTCGCACCATCGGGGCGTCCTGGGGCAGGTGCTTCGTTTCGGAAGGTCCCACTCGCACCTGCTGGCTGTTACCAAATGTCGACCCGTCTGCCACACGAACGCAACGAACAACGCAAAAGCTCCGCTAGACTTCGACCATGATGACTACGCTGGGACAAATTGTTGGCAGAATCCGCAACAATCCGGTCCGATTCTCCCCGGGCGCCGCTCATCCCGAGGAGCGCGGCCAAGAGACCGGCCAGGGCATGGTCGAATACGCCCTGATCCTTGTCCTCATCGCCGTCGTCGTGATCGTGATCTTGACGGTGGTCGGCAACCAGGTCAACAACGTCTTCTCCAACATCAGCAACGGGCTGGGCTCCTGAGCGTCGCCGACCGCCGAGCTGGTTGGCGAGGTGGGCCCAGGTGGGGTGCCCCGGTGGTCGCCTCGGGCGGCCACCGGCGACGGTGACGTGCGCCCGGCTCCCGGGGCGAGGGCCATCAGGAGCCGCCCGTCCGCGACCACGCTCGGCCCGTCGTGGGTCTGGGCAGGCCGAGATTCTCGCTAGTGCTGCTGCCACGCTGCGACCGAGTTCGAACCCTGGCTATAGCTGCAGTACGATCACCGGCCCGAGTTGAGCGAGGTCAAGGGGTCGGTCACTCAGGCCGAGGTCGAGAACGGATTTGAGCGTTGGGTCGACGCTGAAGGTCAGGTAGGTGCCCTCAGGCGGCGGAACCCCCGCGGGCCGTGAGGCCCCGGACAGAACAAACGAGCCGGGAATCTGGACCAGGTAGACGGGCTGGGAATCCGGGACCCCCTCTCCCGCCGCCTGCTCAGCCTGGCTTCGGGTGGTGAGCACGGCTTGGGCAGTAGTGGGGAGGTCGCGATCATTGGCCCTGGTCACCTCGTGGAGGGCAAGAGCACCAAGAGGCGTGCTAGGCGGGCCGGCCGAGCCAGCCGAGATCGCCGGGAGGGTGGTCAGCGCCAGGAAGGCGCCGGCCACCGCGAGGAGCGTCGGCGGGGTGCGCACGCTCATACAACGCAGTCGGGTGCAACGATGTTCCGGGTAACTGGCCGAGCCGGCGGCCGGCATTGTGGGCAGGCCTAGATTCTGTCTGGGGCTGCTCCTGCTCATGAGACAGTGGGCCAGGCCACGGGGCCTGAGCTCCGAGCGGCGGGGTACTGTCCGGCTGGGGGGAGGGCGAGATCGTCACCGCCGGGCTCTGTCGGGGGCTGTGCCTCTGCGCCTGCGAGGAGGTCACTCGGCAGGCGAGGCAGCGGGGCGCGGACGCCGGCTCCGGCGATTCCCGGCCCCCCGGGAGGGCCTCGACGACTGGCCACCCGACGCGGCCCTCGAAGTGGCTGCGCTGCACTCGTGGCGCGGCCCAGTGCCTTGGCTCGGCGTCGCTCCTCGACGAGGCGGCGACAATGGCCTAGCCACATGACCAGTCGGTCCCGGAGAGATACAGACCGGCTCATGCGCCCGAGCCTACACGCCCCCCGCCACTCTGAGCCTCTCCACCCCTGGTGATCGTTGGTCCGGGTAGGCCGAGCTTCTCTCTAAGGGCGCCCCGGTCCTCGCTCGCACGAGCGCGATATCACCGCTCGCGGCTTGGTTCTCACCTCATGCCCTCGGCGTTGAGCCGGGCCGTCACCATGCCCACAGGAAGCCCCAGGACGCCCGGAAGTCCGCGGTGTGGGCCCGTGCCTCGCCGCGTCTAGGATGGGGCCACGGTGGCCGTCCTCCTCGGCGAGCAGTCGGCCGCTGGCCGATTGGAGGGCAGAGCGCATGGACGAAGCACCAGTCCTCACCGACGAGGAGAGGGAGCGGGCGAGCGCATGGGTGCGGGAATCCGACACCGAGGCGGCGCTGGAGCTCCGCTTCGAGATCTTCATGGACGAGCTGGAGGCGCACGCGGACCCGACCTTCGGCGAGGGGGGCCACCCGGAGATCAACCGGGCGGCGCAAGCCCTGATAGATGCGCTCCAAGCTGAGTTCCTCCAGTACGGGGAGTGGAGGCGGACGCCGGCACCCCGACGAACTCGCTCCGGACCAAGGTCGGGGCCTGGGGACTGATGGCCAGCCTCACCAGCGAGCTCTACCGGGCGGCGCGGCTCAGCGCCAGGGCTAGGGCCGGTTCCGGGGAGCTGGTGGCGGTCAATGCGAGCAGACCGAGATTCCGTAGGGCGGCGTTGAACCCGATCCCTCCAGCTAGCCCCGAGCTTGCCGTTCGGGCTGCTGCTCTCCTCTTTCGAGCGCTCAGCTCGTGGGGAACTGGATGACCAGGCGGGGAAGGCCGCTGAGGATCGAGACGGTCGGACAGTCCTGGCGGCTCAGGCCGACGGCGATGTTGACGATCCCCTCGAAGTCACCGATCTGCCGCGCCTCCAGCAGGACCGGAGCCGACTGCTTCAGATCGGTTCCGTGCTGGTACTGGTTCCCGGGTGGGGTCGTCCAGTCGAGGTTGAAGACATCAAGGCGAAGACCATAGGTGCCGGCCAGGATGAAGGTGCCACCCTTCCCGCCACCGCCGGCAAATTGCACACCGTCAGGGTTGGGGCTTAGCTCGTATCGGGTGACCACGCTGTCGAACTGAATGACCAGCGTGTCATATCCGCTGGCGGTGCCCACACGCAGGTCGGTGATGCGCGCGGTCTGGTTCGCCCCGCCGCTCGTCGACGGGCACACAGACCCGCTCGCCTCAGATCGAGACGACGAGGCGATCGAGGTGGGCGTCGCCACCGCGGCAGACGGCATCGTGGTTGCAGGGGTGGCTGACGCGGCGTTCGGTCGCTCGGAAGGGCCCGACCCCGCTGACGCACAAGCGCTGACGAGGCCGGCGACCGTTAGGAGGACGATGACCGCCCGCGCGGCTCGGCCCCGCCCGGCGATTGGAACTCCCATGATGAGCCCTCCTGACGATCTCTTCGGATAGGAAACGTGCGGGCTGGTTCGAGGGCTACGGTGCGGGAGGCGGCGGCGGCGGTCCTGCCCCCGCGTGCGCGAGAGCCTGAGCAGAGGCGCCACTTGCGGAGATCGGCGCCGGGCTGGTGGATGCCAGGGGCACGGCGCCGACCCGGACCCCTCCACGCCCCACCTGCGGGTTCCGTAACGTTTCGGGCGGTTGGAGCGTATCCATGGTGAAGGAACCCAGCCCCCACCCCCAGAACTTGCAAGGGGAAACAGGTCCGCCTCGGTAGGCCGAGATTCTCTGCAGGGCCGTCAGATTGATCTCGCGCCCGGCCACAACCTCTCCAGGACCGGTCCGCCAAGGGTCGCCATGCCGGGCTTTGCCGCCCGGTCGCAGGGGCCGTGCGACGCGGCCAGTCGTCCGGGCCTAGCGTTGCATTCCCACCACCGCGGGGCGTACCAGCGTCGCCAGCCAGTGTGGCAATAGACTCAGATCGTTCTCGTCAACTCAGGAACAGGAGCGCGAAGTATGGCCCCAACTAAGACGGCGAGCAAGAGCACACATGAACGTGCGAATCGCACCAGCGCGAACGGCACGGCATCCTCGGGATTCAGCGCCGAGGAAAAGGCTGCGGCGCGCGAGCGTGTCCGGGAGCTCAAGGCCGAGGCGGCCAAGGCGGATGGGAAAGCGGAGCTGCTTGCGGCCATCGCCAGGATGCAGGAGCCGGATCGCGCCATTGCCGAGAAGGTCCACGCACTGATCACTGCCGCGGCACCGGCTCTCACACCGAAAACGTGGTACGGAATGCCCGCATACGCCAAGGACGGCAATGTGATCTGTTACTTCCAAAACGCAGGGAAGTTCAAAGTCAGATACCAAACGCTCGGCTTCAGCGACAAGGCGAAAATCGACGACGGCGCCATGTGGCCGATTCAGTACGCGCTCAGCAAGTTGACTGCAACCGAAGAGGCCAAGATCACCGCGCTTGTGAAAAAGGCAGTGCGCTGAAGGCACCGTCGCGGTCGCCTTTGCGACCGCCGCCCTCATCGTTCTTCCGCACCGGGCGTGGCACCCGCGTCCCGTACTTGCCCTCGGCCAGGTAGAAGCTCACGACTCCCTCCTCATCTAGGTCCACGCCGACAGCATTCTGATGTTCGCCCGACCGCGAGGCCAGTAAACGTTTCTGCCCGCCGTCTCGCGGATCGGGACGCCTCCGGCGGCGTGACCCCCGGCAGGCCGAGATTCTCTAAAGGGCTGGGTCATACGGGTGAACGACAGCGGTCGCCCGTGGTCCGCACCCCCTGAGTAGCTTTGGCTCGGCGCGCCGGCTCACCTCGCCAGCCTACGACGCCATCCAGCAGGACCAGCCCACCCCTTCCAGCGTCCTGGCTACCGCCGGCAGGTCCCCGGAAGCAGTAAGCACCCCGGACCGTCCACCACCAACTGGAAGGGTGACTGTCGTCACTCCGCCAGGTCCCGGCACCACCAGAACCTGGGTGTAGGTGTTGGCCGACTGAGACTGCTGAGCCAGGCTGCACTCCAGATCTTCGACTGCACCCGGGATGACCCGCACCGGCCTGGGTGGGGACGTGGACAGGCTCACCATCAGCCCGACCACCATCACAGCCCCGACCACTCCCAATCGCCCCCAGCGCAGCCATCGGCGTTTCAGGGACCAGTTCATCAACTCAAGCTTACGCGCAGCCCGCGAACCCCACGATGACGAAGCCGGGTAGCCCGTTGGCGACAACCACCTCGACGATAGCGGGCATTCTCGTCGCTCCCGCTCGCGTTGATTCTGCTCGCCCCGCTGGTGATGGCACCGATCGCCTCCACGGCCTGCCGCTGGCGGATCAGCCGGCACGAAGGCTGATCGGCAACCGGGTCAGGTCACAATCCCGAGCCCGCGTGCGCGAACGGCACCACGACGGCGCTCCCGCCGCAGGGCGCCTCCTGACGGACTCCGGCCGCCGGTCATGCCATTCGCCGACGCGAACCGTGGGATGCGGGGCGGAGACGCGGGGGTACGTGCGGAGCGAAGGCTTTGCGCAGGCGGCAGTCGCGATGCCGCCGAGCGAAGGGCGCGGGGCGGCAGTACTTCGTACCAGGGGCTCCTCCGCTCGGACCGGCGACCTGCGGTCGCCGCTCCTCACTCCGTCACCCCTGGTGCAGGGCGCGCCGACGGCCGGGCCGGAGCGGAGCACCACCCCCACGGCTCCGCACGCGTGCGTGCGTAAGCCTCAGTAGCGGGTCACCTTGAGCGAGAGGTCCAGGGCGACCGCGCTGTGGGTCAAGGCCCCCACCGAGATGTAGTCGACCCCCGCCAGCGCGTAGGCGCGGGCGTTGTTGGGCTGCACACCCCCGCTGACCTCGACGATGGCGCGGCCGCGGATCAGCCCCATCGCCTCGCGCACCTGGCCCGGCGAGAAGTTGTCGAGCAGGACGCGCTGGGCCTTGTCGGTGAGCGCCTGCTGCAGCTCCTGGAAGCAGCCCACCTCGATGTTGACGTCGTCGTCGGGGTAGGCCTTGCGGATCGCGCGCAGCGCCGGGGTCACGCCGCCCACCAGGGCGAGGTGGGTGTCCTTGATCAGGACCGCGTCGTAGAGGCCGAAGCGATGGTTGACGGCTCCGCCGATGCGGGTGGCGTACTTCTCCAGCGAGCGGATCCCCGGCGTCGTCTTGCGGGTGTCGAGGATGACGGCCTTGGTCCCCTCCACCGCCTTGACGTAGCGGGCGGTCATGGTGGCGATGCCGGAGAGGTGCTGGAGGAAGTTGAGGGCGACACGCTCCCCCTTGAGGATGGCGCGGGCCGGCCCGTAGAGGCGGATGACGATCTGGTCCTCCTGGACCTTGTCGCCGTCCTTCGCCTTGGCGTCGAACTGGACGCGCTCGTCGAGCAGCTCGAAGACCCGGCGCGCCAGGGAGAGCCCGCAGATCACGCCGTCCTGCTTGCAGACGACCTTGCCGCGACAGGTCATGGCGGCGGGGATGAGCGCGTCGGTGGTCACGTCGCCGGCCCCGAGGTCCTCCTCGAGGGCGGTGCGGATCAGCGCGTCGAGATGCTCGGGGGCGAGCGTCTCAGTGATGGGCTGCAGGGTCGCGGACAATATCTGCTCCTCTCTGTGCCCGCATGACGTGGGACACACGCCAGCGGTCGCTGCTCGTAGGGAAGTCACCACGGTGGTGAGCGCCCCGGCTCTCCTCTCGGTACAGCGCGGCCTCGACGATCAACCGGGCCGCGGTCCGGGCCAGCCGGCTGCGCCGCTGCGCGAGCCGAGCCGTGCCCTCTTCGCCCCCCTCCCCCATCTGGTCGATGGCCGCCAGGGCGGCGGCGAGATCCGGACCGGTGCGGCTGATGCCGCAGGCCGACCACATCAGCTCGCGGAGCTCCTGCTCCGCGGCGAGGTCGGCGAGGCGGGTGTCCAGGCTGACGGCGGGCAGCTCGATGACCGTCCCCGCCGGCCGGTCGCCGAGCCCGGCCAGCGCCGCCCCGGCGGCGCGACGTCCGAAGACGAGGCCCTCCAGCAGCGAGTTGCTGGCCAGCCGGTTGGCGCCGTGCACCCCGGTGCGGGCGACCTCTCCGCAGGCATAGAGACCGGGCACCGTGGTCGCCCCATGCAGGTCGGTGACCACGCCGCCGATCGTGTAGTGAGCCGCGGGGGCGATCGGGATCGGTCGCTCGACCGGGTCGACGCCGTGCTCGCGGCAGGTGGCGACCACGGTGGGGAAGCGCTCGACGAGCCGCTCCCCGGCCCCCCGGCAGTCGAGGAATACCGACGCGCTCCCGCTCCGGGTCATCTCCTCCCAGATCGCCCTGGCGACCACGTCCCGCGGTGCCAGCTCGCCCCGGGGGTCGGTGTCGAGAAGGAAGCGCCGGCCCGCCGCGTCGACGACCAGGGCCCCCTCCCCCCGGACCGCCTCGCTGATGAGGAACGCCGGCGCCCCGGGCAGGGCGAGCACGGTGGGATGGAACTGGAGGAACTCGAGGTCGGTCACGTCGGCACCCGCCTCGTAGGCGAGGGCGACGCCGTCACCGGTCGAGCCGGACGGGTTGGTGGTGTGACGCCAGAGGGCCGCCGCCCCGCCGGAGGCGAGGATGACCGCCCGGGCGCCGACCCGCGCCCGCGTGCCCGAGCCGAGATCGCAGAGCTCGACCCCCACGCAGCCGCTCCCGTCGCGCAGCAGGCGGGTGACCGCGTGGTCGGTGACCACGGTGGCCCCGCTCGTCTTCAGCCGGCCCAGCAGGGCACGCTCGATGGCCGCCCCGGTGGCGTCGCCCCCGGCATGGAGCACACGGGCCCGGCTGTGGGCCGCCTCCTGATGCAGATCTACGCGGTCGCCGTCGCGGTCGAACTCCACTCCCCAGGCGGCCAGCTCGGCGACCCGCGCGGGCGCCTCCACGACCATGAGCCGGACGGCGCTCGGGTCGCAGAGGCCACGGCCGGCGGCCACGGTGTCGTCGAAGTGAAGCTGCGGCGAGTCATCCGGCCCGACCGCGGCCGCGATCCCCCCCTGGGCGGCGGCGGTGCAGCCGTCGTCGGTCGGCCCCTTGCTCACCACCATCACCCTCGCCCGGGGGGCCGCGGCGAGCGCGGCGGCGAGCCCGGCGACGCCGCCGCCCACCACCACCACGTCGGGGGCCGCGCCGCTCAGCAGCGTGGTCTCGGTCACGAGGCGGTGGCCTCCGCGAGCACGCGGTTGCGCTCGTCGACCCGCACGATCCGGGGGACGTGCCGGCTCAGCTCGGCCTCGTCGTAGGCGGCGTAGGTGATAACGATCACGAGATCCCCTACTCCACCCAGGTGGGCGATGGCACCGTTCAATCCCATCTCGCCGGGCTCACCCTCGATGGCGTAGGTGACGGCCCGCGATCCATTGCCCAGGTTGAGGATGTGGACCTGCTCGCCGGGCAGGATGTCGGCGAGGCGCATCAGCTCGCGATCGATGCTGAAGGAGCCCTCGTAGTCCAGGTCGGCGCGCGTCACGGTGGCGCGGTGGATCTTGGACTTCACGACGGTGCGCAGCACGCTTCGCTCCTCTCCGAATCCAGGCTGATGGGGTCAACCCCCCGCACCGACGGCCAGCCTCGCATCGGCCCCCGGTGTCATCACATCGATCAGCCGGGTCCCAGCTATTCTAGCAGCGATCAGAATTTCGCATCGAACGCTCACTTCCCGGGCCGGCTCGAAGGTCGCGGCGTCAACCACGGCCACGTAGTCCACGGTCAGGTCGGGACTCTCGGCGAGGCGGGCGAGTACCAGCCGGCGGATGCGCTCGGGGTCGGTCTCGCCGGCGCGGTGGGCGGCATCGGCCGCGGCCAGGGCCGCCGGGATGGCCAGGGCCTGACGCCGGGCAGCGGGGTCGAGACGGACGTTGCGACTGGAGAGGGCGAGGCCGTCGGCGTCGCGCACGGTGGGACAGACGACGATCTCGGTGCCGGTGTCCAGGTCGGCGGCCAGGCGCCGCACCACCGCGCACTGCTGGGCGTCCTTGTGGCCGAAGTAGGCGCGATCGGGCCGGGCGGTGACCAGCAGCTTGGTGACCACCGTGGCCACGCCCGCGAAATGCCCGGGGCGAAAAGCCCCCTCGAGGGTCTCCACCAGCACTCCCCGCAGATTGACCCAGGTGGCGAAACCCTCCGGATACATGGCCTCGGGGGTGGGCGCGTAGACCAGGTCCACCCCCAGCTCGGAGCAGAGGAGGAGGTCGGCCTCCAGCGTGCGCGGGTAGCGGTCGAGGTCCTCGCCCGGCCCGAACTGGGTGGGGTTGACGAAGATGCTCACCGCGGTCCGCTCGCACTCCGCCAGCGATCTGAGGATCAATGAGCGATGGCCGGCGTGCAGCGCGCCCATGGTCGGCACCAGCCCCAGGCTCTGGCCGGCCGCCCGGATCCGGGCGCATTCCCCGCGCAGCTCGGCCGGGGTGGTGAGCGGCGTGAGCCGCCGCCGCTCAGCCATACGAGTGGGCGTCGTCAGGGAAGGTCCCGGCCGCCACCGCCTCCGCATAGGCGCGGGCCGCCGCCACCGCCTGGTCACCGAGCGGGGCGAAGACCCTGACGAACTTGGCGAGCGGGTCGCGGGTCAGCCCCAGCATGTCGTTGATGACCAGCACCTGGGCGTCGCAGTCGGGTCCGGCTCCGATGCCCACGGTCGGGATGGTCAGGGAGCGGGTGATCGACCCCGCCAGGCTCCGCGGGACGCCTTCGAGCACCAGGGCGAAGGCGCCCGCCGCCTCCAGCGCCCGGGCATCGCTCTCGATCCGGGCCGCCGCCTCCGCCTCCTTCCCCTGCACCCGATAGCCGCCGAAGAGGTTGACGAACTGGGGGGTGAGACCGAGGTGGCCCATCACCGGGATCCCCCGCTCGGTCAGCCTGGATACCAGCGGGACCACCCGGCCGCCCCCCTCGAGCTTGACCGCGTGCATCCCCGCCTGGAGGAAGCTCGCCGCGTTGGCGACCGCCTGGTCGTCGGCCGCGTGGTACGAGTTGAAGGGCATGTCGCCGACCAGGAGCTGATCGGGGGCGCCGCGGGCCACGGCTCGGGCGTGGTGGAGCATCTCCTCCATGGTCACCGGCAGGGTGGTCCGGTAGCCGAGCATCACCATCCCCAGGCTGTCCCCGACCAGGAGGACCGGGATCTCCGCCTCCGCGAGGATCCGGGCGGTCGTGTAGTCGTAGGCGGTCAGCATGGCGAAGCGCTCGCCGCGTCGCTTGCGCTCCAGCAGGCTCGGGATGGTCACGGGCATGTGGGGTCCTCCGTAAGGGCTGGCGGCGGTATGGAGCTGGTGCTTCGCGCGGGCTCGAGCGTCCGAGCGCCCTGGCTGGCGCTCGGCTCCCCTTGCTCGGCGGCATAGCCACTGCCGCCTGCGCCAAGCCCTCGCTCAGCACGCAACCCCGTTCCGCCTTCCCGGTGTCCGGTCAGCATGTCGAGGAACCCCTCTCGTCCCTCCGTTCCGGCAAGGCGCACGATCTCGCGCGCCACGGCGCGGTAGAGGGCCTCGACATCCGGCCGGCCCGCCAGCGCGGTGAGGTGAGCGGCAACGGTGGCGGCGTCGCCGCGCGCCAGCGGTCCGGTGAGCGCCGCCCGCGGACCGGCCCGGCGGGTGTTGGCGATGGCCCCCTCCATGAGCGCCAGCAGGCCCTGCTCAGCGGTCCGCCGGTCCAAGCCGGCGGCCTCGAGCAGCTCGGCGGCGGTGGCGAGCAGGGCCGGCGGGGCGTTGCCGGCCAGGACGGCGGCGGCGTGGTACAGGGTCCGGGCACTGGCCGGCAGCGCCACGGGCAGGCCGCCGAGGTCGAGGACCAGGCGGTGGAGCGGCGTCCGGAGGGCGGGATCGGCGTCGATCGCCATCAGGGAGCCCCGGAGCAGGGGGGCCGACCCGCTGCCGGCCAGCGCCTGGAGGGGGTGCAGGCTGCCCACGGCCGCGGCGGTGACCCGGAGCGCCGCCACCGCGCCGACCCCGAGGCTGGCGCTGCAGTGGACGACGCCACGCCCGCGCAGGGCGGCGCCGCGCGCCGCGACGGAGGCGGCCACCCCGGTCACGGCGGCATCGGGGACGGTGAGGAAGGTGATCTCGGCGGCCCGCATGGCCGCGAACGCGCTCGGCACGGCGCGAGCCCCGACGCGCCCGGCCAGGTCGGCCGCGTGCACCGGGTCACGGCTGGCGACGGCGACCACGCGGTACCCGGCCGCCACCGACGCCACGACCAGGGCTCCGGCCGCCCGTCCGGCGCCGACGAAGGCGAGGGTCGGGAGCGGGTTGCCGGCGTTCGGGGGTGGCGGCTCAGGGTCGGGCCGCCGCACCCTCTGCGGGGTCGGGGGCGGCACCTCGCCGCCGCGCGTGCTCACCGTCTCGGTCACCTCGGGATCCAAGCGGACTGGTGGTGGTCGGTCCCGCCGCAGCCGGTGCGGATCGCCTCGAGGCGCCCCTGGCGTCCCCGGGCCCACCGCGCGCGGCGCGAACGACCGGCTGTCAGTGTAGCGCGGGTCCTCAGCTGGGTCGGGGGCGCGCCGCGACCAGGGAGAGGATCAGCAGCGCGCCGAAGGCGAGGTCCCAGCCGAGGTCGACGAGGTAGGCGATCGGGTCGGAGGAGATCGCGGTGCCAATGCGGCTGAGCACCGCGACGACGGCGATGGCGGCGAGAACGAGCAGGACGGCCCGCACCACGGCGAATTTGACCAGCCAGACGATGAGCGCGGTGAACGCGAGCATGATGACGACCACGATCGCGACCGACGGGCCGAGATCGACGGTCTGGGGCACCGAGCCGGCGCTGGCCGGCAGCGTGACGTGACGGAGCAGCAGCCCCACGACCATGAGCAGCGCCGCGGCGAGCAGGCTGGGAACCGCGAGTGCGACGCGCACCCAGAGCACCCAGTCGGTGGCCCGGGACGGCTCGGCGGCGATCATCCCCGGGTAGCCCGCGGCTGCCCAGCCGGGATAGGGCGCGACGGGGGAACCGGGTGGAGGCGGGCCGTCCGCGACGGGCTGGGCCAGCGCCTGGTCCACCCGCATCCCACCGGAGGTGATCAGGGGCGCGCCACAGGCCCTGCACCGTGTCGATCGCCCGAGCGGCTGCCACAGCCAGCATTGGGAACAGGTGACGTCCGGCATCCATCGGAGTCTCCCGCCACCGGCGCGGTGGCGCCGAACGCTACGGTCGCGACTCGGTTGCAGGCCGGCCCCGGCCGGATCGGGGAGGTCCGGCACCAACGGCGAAACCACCTGACACGCACACGGGTCCGGGCCCCGAGAAGGGACCGGGGGGTCGAGAGCTCCGACCGGGGAGCGGGGCCCGTGGCCCAGTTGGGCTCAGACGCCGGCGGCGACCGTCCCCAGCTCCGGCCCCGGCGTCTCCTGCCGGCCCTCGACCTCGTCGATGATGCGCTTCATCTCGGCCCCCTCCATGGTCTCCACCTCGGTGAGCTTGGTGGCCAGGACACGGAGGACGCCCTCGCGGCGGCGGAGCACCTCCTTGGCCCGGAGGAAGGCGGTCTCGACCAGGTGGTGCACCTCCTGGTCGATCTCCGAGGCGATGTCCTCGGAGTAGTTGCGCTGCTCACCCAGGTCGCGACCCAGGAACACCAGCTCCTGGCGCTCCCCGAACGTGCGGGGGCCCAGCTTGTCGCTCATCCCCCATTCGGTGACCATCTTGCGAGCCAGGTCGGTCGCCTTGCGGATGTCGTCACTGGCCCCGGTCGTGATGTTGGCCTCGCCCAGGATCAGGTCCTCGGCGCAGCGGCCACCGAGCATCTGGGCCAGCTGGTCGAGGAGCTCGGCCTTGCTGACCAGGTACTTGTCCTCGGTGGGCAGCGAGAGCGTCCATCCCAATGCCATGCCGCGGCTGACCACCGAGATCTTGTGCACCGGGTCGGTGTGCTCCAGGCTCATCCCGACCAGGGCGTGGCCCATCTCGTGATAGGCGATGGTGGTCTTCTCCCGGTCGCTGATCATCCGGCTCTTGCGCTCCGGGCCGGCGATGACGCGGGCGATCGCCTCCTCGAGGTGCGGCATGCTGATCAGCTTCCGATTCTGGCGCGCGGCCAGGATGGCGGCCTCGTTGATGAGGTTGGAGAGGTCGGCACCCGAGAACCCGGGCGTCTGCTTGGCCAGCACCTCGAGGTCGACGCCGGGGTCCAGCGGCTTGTTGCGGGAGTGGACCTCGAGGATGGCGCGGCGGCCGCGGATGTCAGGACGGTCGAGCATGACGTGGCGGTCGAAACGCCCCGGGCGCAGCAGGGCGGGGTCGAGGACGTCCGGCCGGTTGGTGGCGGCGATCACGATCACGTGGGTGGAGGTCTCGAAGCCGTCCATCTCGACCAGCAGCTGGTTGAGGGTCTGCTCGCGCTCGTCGTGACCGCCACCGAGCCCGGCACCGCGCTGCCGTCCAACCGCGTCGATCTCGTCCACGAAGACGATGCACGGCGAGTTCTTCTTGGCCTGGTCGAAGAGGTCGCGCACCCGGCTGGCGCCCACGCCGACGAACATCTCCACGAACTCCGAGCCGGAGATGCTGAAGAAGGGGACCCCGGCCTCACCGGCGACGGCCTTGGAGAGCAGCGTCTTGCCGGTTCCCGGCGGGCCGACCAGGAGCACCCCCTTGGGGATGCGGGCTCCGACCGCGGTGAACTTGTCCGGGTACTTGAGGAACTCGACGATCTCGCCCAGCTCGGTCTTGGCCTCGTCGACCCCGGCAACGTCCATGAAGGTGACCGACGGCTTGTCGCCGGCCAGCAGTCGGGCTCGGCTGCGGCCGAAGGACATGGCCTGGTTGTTGCCGGCCTGGGACTGGCGCAGCATCCACCAGACGAACACGATCATGATCCCGAACAGGAGGAGGGTCGGGAGGATGGCCTCCAGGAGGGAGCTCAAGCCGGCACTCTGGTCTGCATAGTTGGTGTACCCGTACTTCTGGAAGAGGTCGGTCGCCTCGGTGCTCTGGATGATGGCGGTGGTGAAGAGGGTCCCCTGATTGTCATACCAGGTGACCGTGCTCCCGTCACTGCTGATCTGGGTCGTGTCGCCCGAGCTGTTGGAGATGGCCAGCGGAGCGGTGTGGTTGGAGGCCCATTGTTCCACTGCGGCGGCGAGCTGTCCGCTGGACCTGGTGGTCGCAGTGGGGCCGGGGAAGCGACCGTAGAGGATCGCCGCGACCACGATGATCGAGAGGAGGAGCAGCAGCCACGTGAAGCCGCGCCGCGAGGTGCGCATCGGAGCCAGTCTATAGCAGGGGCTCCGAATTGCGCGGGAGGGGCGATCAGGGAGCGCCCGGACTGCCCAGTGGCCGCGACCGGGGGACGGCCGGCGGCTGTCCGGCGGCCGCGGGCCAGGGCTCCTCCGACCCGGCCTGGAGGTGTCGCTGGCGCTCGGCGAGGGTGACCAGGCGCCGGCGGGCGCCGGGGAAGACCGCCTCCAGCGCCGGCAGGAGGTCGTGGCGGACCCGGCTACGCAGGAAGCGGGGGTCTCGATTGCTGGGGTCGTCGACCGGCTCCAGCCCGAGGGCCGCGCAGTAGGCGAGGGTGGCCTCGCGCCAGACCCGGAGCAGGGGCCGGGCCAGCCTGCCCTCCCGCTCGGCCATCGCCCGCAGGCTCCAGGGGGTGGCGCTGGTCAGGAGCCGCATCAGCACCGTCTCGGCCTGGTCGTCGGCGGTGTGGCCCAGCGCGATCGCGCTCGCCCCGATCCGGTCGGCCACCTCGCCGAGCGCCCGATGGCGGGCTCGGCGGGCCTGGTCCTGGAGCGAGGGGCCGGCGGTCACCACGACCGCAACCGCCTCGAAGTCGAGCCCGAGGCGCTGAGCCAGGGCGCCCACCGGCTCCGCCTCGGCGGCCGAGCCGGGGCGCAAACCGTGGTCGACGTGGACGACGTGGAGGCGCCAGCCGCGCGGCGGCGCGAGCCGGGCCAGGACGTCGACCAGGGCGGTGGAGTCCGGCCCACCACTGCAGGCCACCACCACGGTCTCTCCGGGGAGAAGGACTCCACGGCGATCGGCGGCGGCGGCCGCGGCGCGGCGGACGCGGCCGACCGCGGCGACGCGCTCCGCCGGCGGGAGCCGGTGCGCCGGCGTGGCGGTACCTGGATTCGAACCAGGGACATACCGGGTATGAGCCGGGTGCTCTACCACCTGAGCTATACCGCCGGAGGGAGCGCCGGAGGCCGGTTGGGCGACCGCGCCGACGCCGGCACCGAACGCGGGGGAGAGGGAGGGGTGGTTGCGGCGGCTGGATTCGAACCAGCGACCTTCGGGTTATGAGCCCGACGAGCTTCCACTGCTCCACGCCGCGGAGTCAGCATAGCGCGGGTCGCCGGCCCCTCGCCGCTGTGGTGCCGGGATCGCGCCCGGGCAAGGCGAGGGCGCGCTGGGTTCGCGAGCCACCGGCGGGACACACCGCGCCGGCCCGCGGCCGGCCTCAGGGCGTCGGCGAGGAGGTCACCGCACCGGGAGCGGGCGTCGAGGACGGCGACAGCGAGACCAGGGTCGGGCCGGGGGTGCCGGTCGGAACCGGGGTGGGCGAGGGGGTCGGGGTGGGGGTCGGGGTGGGGCTGAAGGTCGGAGGCACGGCGTTCAGGCCGGCGGACGACGGGACCGACTTGCCCCCGGGGTCGACGACGTAGATCCGCTCACCCGGGAGGTGGTATCCGAGCTTGCGCGCCTGGTCCTCCACCCAGGCCGAGCCCTGGGCCTCGGTGATCTCCTGGGAGCGCTGCGCGATCTGGGCCCGGAGAGCGGCATCGGCGGATTGGAGCTGGGTCACCCGCGCCAGGGCGGCGCGGTCCTGCGCCGCCTCCCCGTAGAGCGCGTAGGCGACCCAGCCGCAGGCGACGGCCACCACCAGGGCGATGACGCGCCGCGCCGTCACGGGGCGGGGTCGCTGGGAAGCACGAGAGCTCATTGCGGGCCTTGGGGGGACGTGGGCGGGACTGGCCGCGGGACCCGTAGTCTGCTACGGGATCCCCGAAAAGACAACGTACTTGCGACGACTCGCACCGTCCCCGGCGCACGCCGGCGCGCGGCCACCCAGGTGAAGCGGGACCCCGCGGGGCCGCAGCGTCGGGGTCCTCAGCGGGCCTCCTCCCAGCGGCGTCGCCACGCGTCGGGGCTCAGCTCGTGAAGGTCGACGCCGGCGGCGCGGGCGGTCGCCTCCAGACGGCGGAAGCGGTCGGCGAAGGCCACGGTGCGGCCGCGCAGGGCGTCCTCGGGATTGACCCGGAGCTGACGGGCCAGGGCCACGGTGGCGAAGAGCAGCTCGCCGATCGCCTCCTCCAGGGCGCGCGGCGCGGGAGGCGGGGGCACCGCGTGCCCGGCGGCGGTGTCGGCCGCGGTCACCGCCCCCTCCCCCGGCTGTTCGAACCCCTCCCCGCTGGCGGTGTCGGCCCCGCCAGGTGCCCAGTCGGCGCCGCGGCGGGCCTCTGGCGGAGCGGCGGCGGCCAGGCCGGCCAGGGTGTCCACACCCTGGCGGAGCCAGGCCAGAGCGTCGGCGACGGTCGGGGTCTCGTCGAAGCCCACCCGGGCGGGCCGCTTCTGCACCCCCTGGGCGAAGGCCAGCGCCGGCAGGGCGCGGGGAACGCCCTCGAGGAGCGACAGCCGCTCCCGCTTCTCGGTGCGCTTCAGCTTCTCCCAGTTGACGACCACCTCCTCGGGCCCGGTGACCGAGGTGGTGCCGAAGACGTGAGGGTGACGGTGAACCATCTTGACCCGGGTGGTCTCGGCGACATCGCCGATGTCGAAGCCGCCGTCGCGCTCGGCGGCGATGGCGCTGTGCATCAGCACCTGGAGCAGGAGGTCGCCGAGCTCCTCGCGGAGGGTCTCGGAACCGTCCAGGTCGATCGCCTCCAGCACCTCGTAGGTCTCCTCCAGGAGGTAGGGGCGGAGGGATCGGTGGGTCTGGGCGCGGTCCCAGGGACAGCCGCCGGGCGCCCGCAGCCGCTCGACGACCTCGTTGAGCCGCCGCAGCGACTCCGCCGCCTCCTCACGCATGGCTACCTCCTGACGTGCGGTCGTGGGGTGGTGCTTCCAGCCTCATGCGGGTACCGCCTGGCGGGACCGGGTCAGCCGGCCCAGCTCGCGCAGGACCCGCATCAGCGCATCCTCCCATTGCTCGTCGGGCCCCCGCCCCGGGGGCGGCACCACGTAGACGCGGGTCGGCGTGGTCTCCGCGTACGCCGGGAACTGGCGGGCCACCGCCTCCAGGTCGAGGCCATGACCATTGGGGAGCTGGACCACCACGCCGAGACGGGGCGACCCGGCCTCGCGGGAGTCGGCGACGCCGGGGGCGAGCCGGCGGCCGGCATCCCCCCGCCAGGTCTCGACCGACTGGGCTCCGGCGGCGGCGGCGAGCAGCCGCACCCGCAGCGAGCTGACCAGCGCCTCGGCCTCGGGGGGCAGCGGTCCGAAGCGGTCGGCGAGGCCACGGGCCCGCCGCTCCAGCTCGGGCTCGCTGGCGCAGCCGGCCAGATCCTGGTAGCAGCGCAGGCGCAGCTGCTCCTCCCGGATGTAGCCGGGCGGGAGGAACGCCGGCCGGGGGAGGGACACCGTCACCTGGGCCGGGGCCTCGGTCAGCGGCCGGCCCTGGAGGGAGCGCACCGCCTGCTCGAGGAGCCGGTTGTACATCTCCAGGCCGACCGCCGCGATCTCGCCGTGCTGCTCCTCCCCCAGCAGGTTGCCGGCTCCGCGGATCTCCAGGTCGCGCATCGCCAGCTTGAATCCCGCCCCCAGGTCCTGGAGCTCGCCGATGACGTCGAGGCGCCTGTCGGCGCGCTCGGTGAGCGACCTCTCCGCCGGATAGAGGAGGTAGGCGTAGGCGCGCTGGCCGGCCCGGCCGACCCGGCCTCGCAGCTGGTAGAGCTGGGCCAGCCCGAGCCGGTGGGCGTTGTCGACCACGATGGTGTTGGCGTTGGGGATGTCGAGCCCCGACTCGATGATGGTGGTGCAGACCAGCACGTCCACCTCGCCGTCGATGAACGCGCGCATCACCGACGCCAGCAGGTCCTCGTGCATCTGGCCGTGGGCGATGGCAATGCGGGCCTCGGGAACCAGCCGGCGCATCCATGCCGCCTCTCGATCGATGGTCTGGACGCGGTTGTGGACATAGAAGACCTGGCCGCCACGGGCCAGCTCCCGGCTGACCACCTCGCGGACCAATGAGTCCTCGCGGGCGGTGACGTAGGTCTTGATCGGCTGGCGCTCCTCCGGGGGCGTCTGGATGACCGAGAGGTCGCGGATGCCGGCCAGCGCCATGTGCAGGGTGCGGGGGATGGGGGTGGCCGAGAGGGAGAGCACGTCGACGGCGACTCGCAGCTCCTTGAAGCGCTCCTTCTGGAGCACCCCGAAGCGCTGCTCCTCATCGACGACGACGAGGCCCAGGTTGCGGAACTCGACGTCCCGCTGGAGCAGGCGGTGGGTGCCGATCACGATGTCGACGATGCCCGCCCTGAGCCCCAGGAGGGTGGCCCGCTGCTCCTCCTCGGTGCAGAAGCGGGAGAGCTGGTGGACCGTGACCGGGAAGGGGCGGAGTTGCTCGGTGAAGGTCAGGAAGTGCTGCTGGCAGAGCACCGTGGTGGGTACCAGCACCGCCACCTGGCGGCCCTCGGCGACCGCCTTGAAGGCGGCCCGCAGCGCCAACTCGGTCTTGCCGAATCCGACGTCACCGCAGACCACCCGGTCCATCGGCCGGGACGCCTCCATGTCGCGCTTGATGTCGTCGAGCACCAGCACCTGGTCGGGGGTCTCCTCGAAGGGGAACGACCCCTCCAGCTCACGCTGCCAGTCGCCGTCGATCGAGAAGGCGTGGCCCGGGGCCGCCTCGCGGCGCGAGTAGAGGGCGAGCAGCTCGCGGGCCACGGCCTCGGTGCGCTCGCGCACGCGCCGCTTGGTCCGCTCCCACTCCCCGGTGCCGAGCCGGGAGAGGGCGGGATGGGCGTCGGAGCCGCCGACGTAGCGGTCGATCCGGTCCAGGTGCTGGACCGGGACGAAGAGGCGATCGCCATCCGCGTACTCGAGCAGCATGTACTCCTGCTCGGGCGCGCCCGCGGCGGCGGCGGCGGCGTCCTCGGTGGTCCCCGCCCCGCCCACCTCGAGGCCCTCCCGTCCTCCGTCGGACGCGGTGGAAGTGGCGGTTGCCGGCCCGGCGGCGGTCCCCACCTCGGCCACCCGGCGCATCTCGATGAAGCGGCCCACCCCGTGGTCGCGGTGGACCACGAGATCCCCGGGGGCGAACTCGAGCACGAATCCCGGCGCGCCCGCCCGGCCCGCGGCCGCCCGGCGCGCCCCCCGGGCCGAGGTCGACTCCGCCCTCCGCGCCCCTCGGGCGAGCGGGGAGCCGCGCCGTTTGACCACCCCGAAGAGCTCGTGGTCGCTGAAGACGGCGAGCCCGAGCTGGGGGGCGCGGAAGCCGCCCGACGCCTCACCGGCGACGACCAGGAGCGCCCCGGGGGGCACCGCCAGGGTGGCGGCGTCGAGGTCGTCGACGGCGACCGGCTCCAGCCCGGCGTCGGCGGTCAGCTCGACCACCCTCCCCTCCTGGCGGGTGACCACGACGCAGCACCCCCCCTCCCCCAGTTCCCGGCCGAGCCCCTCGGCGAACGCACCCCACCGACCGGCGTACGGCTCCGCCCCCCGCCAGCCGAGGTCGGCGGAGGCCGCGCCGGCCTCGATCTCGCCGGGGAGCAGGTCCACGGCGCGGCCGAGGTTGGCGTCGAGGACCTCCGCGTCGAGCAGCCCGGTGCGAGCGCCGGCGGGCAGCTCACCCCTCGCCTGCTCCTGGTCGCGCAGCCCCTCGATCTCCTCGAGGTACCGCAGAGCGGCGCGCCGGGCCCGCTCGGCGCCCCCGGCCACGAGCACCAGCGCTCCCTTCCCGAGATGGTCGAAAAGGCTCGCCCCCCCGTTGAGGTACGGGGCGAAGAGGTCGACGCCGTCGTCGTAGACGCCGAGCTCGAGCTGGGCGAGGTCCTCCCGCCACTGCTCGCGCACCTCCGGGCGGCAGCCCTCGATCTCCAGGCCGGCCACGTCGGCCAGGGCGCGGCGCACCGCCTCGGGGCTCAGGTCCAGCTCCCGGGCGGGCAGCAGCCGCACCCGCTCCAGCCGGCCCACCGAGGTCTGGGTGTCGACGTCGAAGGCCCGGATCTCGTCGACCTCGTCGCCGAACCACTCGGCTCGCCAGGGACGGCCCCGATCCAGGCCGAAGACGTCGACGATGCCGCCCCGCACCGCCATCTCGCCGGGGGCGGTCACCGCGGTGACCCGCCGGTAGCCAAGCCCGACCAGGCGCCGGAGGACGGCATCCCGGCCGACGTGCTGTCCCCTGGCCAGCTGGCCGGTGGCGTCGAGGGCCGACACCGGGAGGGTGGGTCGGAGCAGCCCGGCGGGCGACGCCACCACCAGGGCCGGCTCCCCGTCGCGGAGCAGCGCCAGGGTGGCGATCCGGCGGCGGGTCACCTCCTCGGACGGTGGGATCCGATCGAAGCCGGGGGTGTCGGCCGCTGGCCAGAGCCCGAGGCGTGCCTCCCCACCCCAGAGGCGTGCGTCGGCGTAGACGGTCTCGGGGTCGGTGGCGATCACCAGGAGGTGCCGGGCGGCGTGCCGCCGAGCCCAGAGGGCGACCAGCCCGACCGCGGACGAGGGGATGCCCCCGAGGGAGCGGAGCGAGCCGTCCGCGAGGGCGCGCAGGGGCGCCACCGCGTCGAGGCGGGAGGCCAGCGTGGCAGCGCCGGCAGCGGGCGGCTCAATCACCGGGTGCGGTCCCCTCCCCGCCCGCCGGCGCGAGCGGAAGCGGGCGGTTGTACTCGGTCATGGCCCGTTCGAGGCCGTCGCGCACGATCGCGCTCACCGCGTCGGCGGCGCGGCCCAGGATCGCGGGGAGCGCCTCGCGTTCAGCGGGCGTGAACGGGTCCAGGACGTGGTCCACGGTGTCCTCGCCCTCGGCGGGCCGGCCGATCCCGACCCTCACCCGGATGAAGTCCGGCGTCTGCCACGACTCGATGAGCGAGCGCACCCCCCGGTTGCCCCCCGCCGAGCCGCCGCGGCGGAGGCGCAGCCGGCCGAAGGGGAGGTCCACGTCGTCGTGGACCACGACCACGCCGGGCGGGGTGACACCGAGGGCGCGCACCAGGTGGACGCCGGCTCGCCCGCTCAGGTTCATGTAGGTGGTGGGCCGGGCGAGGACGACGTCGAAGCCGTCCAGGGTGCCGGCGCGCACCTTCGAGGGACCCTCCCTGCGGGCCCGCGCGAAGCGGCCCCGTCCCTCCAGCTCGTCGAGGACCATCCACCCGCAGTTGTGCCGGGTGCGGGCGTACTCCCCCCCGGGGTTGCCCAGGCCGATGATCAGAGTGGCCATGGCGTCCGCGGCCTCAGTGGGGCGCGAGGTCGGGGACGTCCTGCTCGGGGAGCAGACGCCGGGTCTCGGAGGTCATCAGGGCGGCCCTCTCCGGCTGGTCGTGGTCGTGGCCCAGGCAGTGCAGCAGCCCGTGGACCGCCAGCAGCCGGAGCTCCGCGGGGGGGCCGGCCGGGCTCTGGGCACGAGCGCGCTCGACCGAGATGGCGATGTCCCCGACCCACCCCCGGCCATCGCCGGGGAAGGCGAGGACGTCGGTGGTGGCGTCCACCCCCGCGTGCAGCCGGTTGAGCCGGCGCAGCTCCTCGTCGTCGGTGAGCCGGACCGCCAGCCCGGAGCGGGCGGGCACGCCGAGGGCGTCGCCGCTCCGGCGCAGCAGGGGAGCCAACCCGCTCTCCCGGACCTGGGCCAGGGCCCCCCGGTCCAGGGCGTCGGAGCGGTGCACGGTCACGCGCATGGCCGCCCCATGGTGGCGCAGAAAGAAAGGGGCTCGCCGAGGCGAGCCCGATGGGTGGCGATGACGGCCTCAGCCGGCTTTCGCCCGACGCTTCCTGGCGGCGACCAGCTTGCGCTTGCGGCGGACCGAGGGCTTCTCGTAGTGCTCGCGGCGCCGCACCTCCGAGAGGATGCCGTTCTGCTTGATCTTCTTGTTGAAGCGGCGCAGTGCGCTCTCGAAGGTCTCGCCTTCGCGGACCTTGACCTCCGACACGGTTGAGGGATCACCTCCTCGGCGCCGCCCGCAGCGGCCTGGCTGATGACGATGGGAGATCCGGCCGGGCCGGCTCGCCTGCGCGCAGGCTGCGCCCATGGCCGGACGGAGTGTCCACTCTAGCAGGGGCCCGTCCGAGAGGGGAGCGCCCGGCAAACAGATGTACGCGAGCCGGAGGTATCATCGCCGGATGCTCGATCTGCCGTCCGAGCCGCGGAGCGCGACCTCGGAGGAGGGCCCCGGGGCCAGCCTGCAGGAGACGGCGCCCGCGGCGCTGGACGGGAGCCCGGAGGTGGAGATCGCAGAGGCCGGCCTCGCGGTGCTGGACGAGGCTCAGCGGCGGGCTGTCGACCACGGCGAGGGGCCATGCCTGGTGCTGGCGGGACCGGGCTCGGGCAAGACCCGGGTCATCGTCGAGCGCTTCCTGCGCCTGGTCCGCGAGGGCGTGCCGGCCGATCGCCTGCTGGTGCTCACCTACACCCGGAAGGCCGCCGCCGAGATGCGCGACCGGGTGGAGCGGGTGCACGGCCCCTTCGAGGGCGATCCTCCCCTGCTCAACTACCACTCATTCGCCCAGCGGGTGCTGCGTCACTGGGGCTGGCGGCTCGGCATCTCGCCCGCCTTCCGGATCGCCGACGACGCGGAGCGCTGGCTGGTCGTCGACGCCATCCTCGCCGAGCTGCGGCCCACCACCCTCTACAACCCGCTGCGCGCGCACGACCTGGTCGACCCGATCCTCGACCTGATCGAGAAGGCCAAGCAGGAGCTGGTCTCCCCCGAGGAGTACGCGGGGTGGGCCGAGGCCCGGCTGGCCGGCGCCGCGGAGGGCCTGGAGCGAGAGCTGCTGACCCGCCACCGCGAGTGCTCCGAGGTCTACCGGCGGATGGAGGCGACCTTCCTGGAGCGCGCCGTCCTCGACCACGACGACACCATCCTCTACGCCGAACGGTTGCTCCGGGAGCACGCCGACGTCCGCGAGGCGGTGGCCGGCGCCATCGACCACGTGATGGTGGACGAGTACCAGGACACCAACTACGCCCAGGCCCGCCTGGTCGAGGCCCTGGCGGGGGCCCACGGCAACCTCCTGGTGGTCGCCGACGACGACCAGTCGATCTACAAGTTCCGGGGCGCGTCGCTCGCCAACCTCGATCGCTTCGCCCGCCTCTATCCCCAGCACCGGCGGGTGATCCTCGACCGCAACTACCGATCTCACCAGGAGATCGTGGAGGCGAGCCGGGCCATCATCGGAGCCGCGCCCCCCGGCTCGCGCATCGAGAAGCACCTGGTCGCCGATCGCGGGACGGGAGGGACGGTGGAGGTATGGCGCGCCGCCGACGAGCGCGGCGAGGTCGTCGAGGTGGCCCAGGAGTGCAGGCGGCTGCTCGACGCGGGGGCCGATCCGACCGGCATCGCCTGGCTGTTCCGGCGCCACGACGACATGCAGGCGGCCACCCGAGCCCTCCAGGAGGCCGGGGTCGCCTACGTCGTCCACGGCGGGCGGGGATTCTTCCAGCGGCGCGAGATCAAGGATCTGCTGGCGGTGCTCGGAGCCGCCCACGACCCCGGCGACTCCCAGGCGCTGCTCCGCTGCGTCAACCTGCCCTCCTTCGCGGTGAGCAACGCCGGCCGGCTCTCCCTCGGCCGAGCCGCGCACGACCGTGACCTCCCCCTCACCGAGATCATCGCGAGTGAGCTCCCGGAGCTGAGCGCGGACGACCTCGCCGCGGCCCGCCGGCTGGTCGAGGTGGTGGCCGAGCTACACGCCCAGGCGGCCCGCGACGACGTGCGCGACGTCTTCTACGCAGCCCTCGAGAGCACCGAGTTCCTCGGCGTCCTCGACGACGCCGCGCCCCGGCTGCGAGCCCAGGTGGGCGCCAACCTGAACAAGTTCGGCGAGCTGCTCGAGGGGTTCGCGGACTGGAGCGACGACCGCAGCCTCGGCCTGGCCCTCCGCTACCTCGACATCCTGCGCAACAGCCGCGCCGCCGACGAGATCGCAGCCGTCGAGACCGGCGAGACAGGGATCAGCCTGCTCACCGCCCACGCCGCCAAGGGGCTGGAGTGGCCCGTGGTCTTCCTGGGACGGTGCACCGAGGAGCGCTGGCCGGGGAAGGGCGGCTTCCCGGCCCGGCTCACCCTCCCCGACGACCTGGTGCCCGAGCCCGCCCCCCAGGGGGAGGCGACCCGGGACGAGGAGCGCCGTCTCTTCTACGTGGCCGCCACCCGGGCTCGGGACCGCCTCGTCCTCGTCCACGCCCGCCGCTACCCGCATTCCTACCAGGACGAGCGACCCAGCCCCTTCCTCACCAGCCTGGAGGGGTTCGCCGGAGTGGGACGCCGGACCATCGAGGGGGTCCGCCCGCCGTCGCGCCGCCAGGCGAGCGCCCCGACCGGAGCCCCCACGCCCGAGATCCGGGCATCGGTCTCCGACATCGCCGCCTTCAAGGACTGCGCGCGCCGCTACGCCTATCGCGCCGTCTACCGGCTCCCCGTCCCGGCCTCACCCCAGCGCTGGTACGGAACCCTGGTCCACACCGTCCTCCAGGCGCTGGCCGCGCTCAGGCAGTCAGGAGCCGATGCCGGGCCGGATGACGCCGCCCGGCTCTGGGCGGACGCATGGCAGGCCTCCCGGGGCCCGAAGGGAGCTCACGCCGAGCTGCGCAGCCTCGGCGAGAGCCAGCTGCGGCGCTACGCGGCGTCGCCGGGGTGGCGCGACGCCGAGCCCCTGGAGGTCGAGCGGCCCTTCACCCTGAGCGTCGCCGCCGGCGAGGTCACCGGCCGGTTCGACCGCCTCGACGCCGGTCCCCACGGGGAGCGCGTGGTCGTCGACTACAAGACCGGGGCGCCACGCGATGAGGAGGCGCTGCGCAGGGACCTCCAGGTGCGCGCGTACGCCGTGGCGCTCGCCCGGGAGGGGAAGAGCGACCAGGCCACGGTCGAGCTGCACTGGCTCCAGACCGCCGAGGTGAGCCGGCTGCGCTTCGACTCGCGCGCCCTGGGGAGCTTCCACTTCCAGGTGGAGAGCAGCGCCCGCGAGCTCGCCCAGGCCCACCGGCTCCATGACTTCCCGCCCCGGCCGAGCAGCTGGCGGTGCCGGCGGTGCGAGTTCCGGACCATCTGCGACGAGGGGCGCGAATCGACCCTGTGACCGGAGCCGGTCAGGAGAGGGCGCCGACGGTTCCGGAGACGGGACCTCCTTCCTCGTCCGGTGGGACCCAACCCTCGGGGTCGGGCTCCGTCGCCGGGGTGTCCCCGCCCTCCGCTGCGGTGGAGCCCTCAACCAGCCAGGCCATGGGGCAGCGAGTCCCCTCGGAGTGGGCGACCAGGAAGGGCAGGCCGTTGGCGGAGGTGCGCCGCAGGGGGACGACCCGAGATCCGTCGCACGGGAGGGGCTGACCGCCGACGAAGCTGGGGCAGTCGCCGCTCGGGGAGGGCCCGGTGCAGAGATCGATCACCCGACGCGTCTGCGGGTCGAGCAGGAGGAAAAGCCGATCTGTCTGAGCCGACATGCCTGTCTCGCAATCTCCGCCCCCATCGTCCGTCGGAGCTCAGGCACTGACCATGGCCATTTGGCCCCCCACTCCTGATACTGTGGGCACTGGTCGGCATGACCTTCAGCCCGTGGACTCCAGGTCATGTGAATCACCCGGGGAGCTCCGTCGGCCCGCCTCCCTCCGTTCCCGCAGTCACGGAGGATCGACGTGAACTCGCCGGCGCCGTACTTCCACTGGGGATTCATCCTCATCTCGCTCCCCAACCTGATCCTGATCGCCGTGATGCTCGTGCTGTTCGCGGTGGCGTTGATCGCCCCCTTCCCGCACGGGGGCGGCCACCACGGTGCCGACGACGATGACTGAGGCCGGCGACGAAAGCACCGGCGCGAGCCCCGCGGGGCCCGCCGGGGGCGACCGCGCCGAGGGGGCGCCGGGCGCGGAGGCCGGATGGACCGCCGCGGTCCGCGACCAACTGACCCGGCGCCTCACCATCGAGGAGCTGCTGCCTACCCGCCAGCCGGCCTACGTTGGCTCCTGGGTGTACGTCTTCGGCGTGGTGACCATCGCCGCCCTGGTCTGGGTGGTCGTCAGCGGCGTGGTCCTGGCCCTGATGGGCTCGGCCTGGTGGCACACCTCGAGCCTGGGCCACTTCTTCAACAGCATCCACTTCTGGTCGGTCCAGATGTTCTTCATCTTCATGGTGCTGCACCTCTGGGGCCAGTACTGGGGCGCGGGCTGGCGCGACGGGCGGGCCAAGACCTGGATGGTCGGCGTGGTGATCTTCCTGGTCAGCATCGTCACCGCCTTCACCGGGTACCTGGTCCAGCAGAACTTCGACTCCCAGTGGATCGCCGTCAATGCCAAGGACGCCGTCAACTCAACCGGGCTCGGGGGCTTCTTCAACGTCCTCAACTTCGGCCAGATGTACGGTCTGCACGTGATGCTCTTCCCGATCGCCGTGACCCTGCTGGTGGTCCTCCACATCCTGCAGGTGCGCAGCAAGGGCGTGGTCCGGCCGCTCGGTGACCCCTACGTCGCGGACGCCGGCGTGAGCACGGCTCCGGGAGGGCCCGCACGATGACCGGCCGCCGCCCCGGAGGGCGTCGCACCGAGGTGAGCAAGGACGACTACTATCGCGGGGTCCGGACGGCTCCCTACGATCTGCTCAAGGAGCTCGCCATCGCCACGGTGGCGTTGCTGGTGGTGGTGCTGGTGCTCTCGGCGGTGCTCTCATCTCCCGACGTGCCGTCGGCGACCATCCAGGCGTGGGCGAAGTCGGACCCGGTCGACTTCGTGACCACCGCGGCCACCGAGCTGGCCGGCCAGAGCACCACCGCCCAGTACGGGCCCCCGTACAACACCAACAGCGGCTCCGTCCAGAGCCTGGGGCCGATCGTTCCGCAGCAGTGGGCCGGCGTCCACGTCGCGGTCAACGCCCCCATCGACTTCGTCCTGGAGCCGCTCTCCCAGTCCACCGTCGGCGACCCCACCCTGGCCGCGGCGCTGAGCACCTTCAACACGGCCACCCCCGCCCAGCAGCAGAAGTGGCTGAACGCCTACGTCCAGGCGCTGGGCAGCGCCACCCTGGTGGGCGCGCAGGTCACTGTGGCGTCCGGCGATTACGGTCCGCTCCCGCTCCTGATGAGCCGGCTGCTCGGCCTGGCCCGGACCGGGGGCCTGGACGCCCTGCTGCTCACCAGCGGCCACTTCTACCAGACCGACTACAGCAAGCCGCTCCTCTTCATGGCCGACGGCGGCTACCTGGTGGGGCTCGCTCAGGCCCAAGATCTGACGGGATCGCAGTGGGGCATGATGAACGAGACCGGCCGGTACCCCGGTCAGGCGTGGCTGTGGCTCTTCACGCTCTGGTACCAGATCCCCCCGTACACCACGGCCAGCAACGCCGACCTCCTGGTGGTGCTGACCATGACCGTGCTGTCGCTGGCGCTGCTGCTCATCCCCTTCATCCCGGGACTGCGCGACATCCCCCGCTGGATACCGGTCCACCGCCTCATCTGGCGCCGCCACTACCGAAGCATCGGGTAAGCCGCGCAGCCAACACGGCTGGCGAGGGGACCTGGAGGGCCGCGAGCGGCTCAGCCCTCCGCCTCGGCCATCGAGCGCGGGAGCCGGGTCACCGCGAAGTGCAGCGCGCCGCTCGGCACCATCCAGGGGGCGATCTCGTGGCGCAGCCGGCCGGCCGTCACCAGGGGGTCGGGGTGCTCCTCGAGGAGGGCGCGCACCTCGTCGGGGTCACCCCGCCAGATGCTCAGGCCGCGCAGGCCCCGGTCGGGAGGGCCGAGCAGGGGGCCGGCGGCCAGCAGGTGCCCGGCCTCGTGGAGCTCGGCGAGGTGCGCCATGTGCTCGTCCTGGAGGGCGTCCAGGGTGTCATCGGCGAGCGCGGGCGGGTCGGGACAGAGGGTCAGCAGGGTGATCGTGAAGCGATCGAAGTGCATGGCCGGATGCCTCCCTGATCGAGGTCCAGAAGCGGGATCTCGGGCCGAGGTGCGCCCGCGGGATCTCTGACCCAGGGGCACCCGCAGGATCGCGGACGTTCGACCCGGGCGTGGGATCGGCGCCGCGCGCGCCGGCGGAGACCGTGGAGGGGCCCGGCGGGGCCGGCCTGCGGCGCGGCAGGGGCGCCGGCCTCAGGGCCACTCGCTGGGCTGACTCTCCTTGCGCCGGGCGACGAACGCCGCCACCTCGGCACGGCGTTCCAGGCCCAGCTTCATGAGGATGTTGGAGACGTAGTTCTTGACTGTCTTATCGGCAAGGTGCACCCGCTCGGCGATCTGCCGGTTGGTCAGGCCCTCGGCCACCAGGGCCAGGATCTTGCGCTCCTGGGGCGTCAGGTCGTTGATGATGTCCCCGGGGGTGACGACCTCCCCGCGCAACCGGGCCAGCACCCGCTCGGTCACCTGGGGATCGAGGAGGGAGTGGCCACCCGCGACCTCGCGGATCGCACCGATCAGGTCACCGCCGTGGATCTGCTTCAGGATGTAGCCCGACGCCCCGGCCATGATCGAGGTGAAGAGGGCCTCGTCGTCGGCGAACGAGGTGAGCATCAGCACGTGGGTGTCGGGATGGGCCGAGCGGATCTCCCGGCACGCCTCGATCCCGGACCGACCCGGCATCCGGACGTCCATCACGACCACGCGCGGGTGGAGCCGGGCCACCGCATCCAGGGCGGAGTCCGCGTCCCCGGCCTCTCCGACCACCTCGAGGTCGGCCTCGACCTCGAGCAGGCGCCGGAGCCCCAACCGGACCAACTCGTGGTCATCACAGAGCAGGACGCGAATGGTGTCCCCGGGATCCATGGCCCTGCAGTGTACGCCCAAAGGCCGCCTGCCTCGCCCCGAACGGACCCATCGCCCGGGCCCCCGGTCACCCAACCGCCGGGCCGCCGGGCCCCTCGGGCTCAGGCCGGCGGGTCCGGGGCGTCCGTCGGGGAGGGCGCGGTCGACCCCGAGGGATCCGGGACCTCGAGGCCCGCGGCTGGCCGGGGCACGCGCCGGTGGATGGGGTCGGTCACGGCCACCAGGCCCAGGACCGCGGCGATGACGATCAGCATGCCGAGCAGCCAGAGGCAGGCGAGTCCCCAGTCTCCGAGCGACATTCAGCCCGGCACCCCGGCCGTGGATCGGTGGACGGCGAATCGGATCATGGCTGCGTGCTCACCGGTGAGAGCGGGACCAGCGGATCGTCGCCCGCCGCGGCCGGCCTCAGAAAGGGCCATCCGGCCCCCGCGACCTGGGACCAGCCCGGCGGCGCCGCTACGAAGTCCCTGAGGCCCCACGGTCGGGTGGCCTTACGAGAGTGGTGACATTATCCCCTGGCCTCGCGGAGCCGCCACGCGGATGCTCGCAGTGTCGGCCCACTGGAACCCGTCATTCCGAGGGTCTGACCGTTACGACCCGTCCGAGCTCCCTGCGACTCCAGGCGCCGATGGTGTGGGCTCTCCCCGGCGCTTCCGGTGGCCGCAGGGAGCGAGGCGGAATCCGCCTCCCCTGATTCGGCGGTTGCGTGCCCGGTCCACGACCGGAGCGGGTGACCCGGGGTGGAGGGCGGTCCCCGATGATCGCTCGTCCGCCGCTGAGCGGCGCTCGGTGGGAGAGGTGGGCTGCCGGCGTGCAGAGGCGGGTGGAGGGGCGGCCCCTCGAATCGAGGCTTGCCCGCCGGAGGGCCCGGCCCCCTCGCCGGGGCGTGACCCCTCTCTCGGTGACCATCGGCCCACGACATTCGGCCGCGATTTTCCGTAGGCTGGGACGGTGACGACAGAAACCACCAGCCCACCCCCGATCTCGCTCGACTGGAGCGCCGATGCCGCCCTCATCGACGGCGCGGCGATCACCATCCGCCCCCTCCGGCCCGAGGACATCCCCGTCCTCCGTCTCTTCTTCGGCGATCTCTCGCCGGAGAGCCTCCGTCTCCGCTATTTCTCCGCCCGCCGCGAGATGACCGATGCGGAGCTGGACCGGCTGACCACCAGCGACGCCGTCACCCACCTGCACCTCGGCGCGTTCCACGCCGGGACCGTGGTGGGGGTCGGCGACTTCATCGTCTCCGCCCCGGGGGAGGCTGAGGTCGCCTTCGTGGTCAGTGACGACTTCCAGGTTCGGGGGATCGGCTCCTTGCTGCTCGAGTACCTGGCGGAGCTGGGCCGGGCGGCGGGGATCACCCGCTTCCGGGCCGAGACGATGGCTGAGAACCTGCGCATGCTGGACGTCTTCCGGCACGCCGGCTTCATCGAGCGGGTGGGGACCCCGGAGCAGGGTGTCGTCGGGGTCAGCCTGGACATCAGCGACACCCAGGGCGTGCGCGCCGCCAGCGGGGAGCGGGAGCGGCTCGCCTCGGTGGCCGCCATGCGCGGACTGCTCGAGCCCAAGAGCGTCGCCGTGATCGGGGCCGGTCGGGCCCCGGGCGGGATCGGCCACGAGATCCTCCACAATCTCATCCGCGGGCCCTTCAACGGCCGTGTCTACCCGGTCAACAAGAGCGCGGACAACGTCTCGGGCGTGCCCGCCTGGGCCTCGGTGGGTGACATCCCGGGCAAGGTGGACCTGGCGGTCATCGCGGTCCCGGTCAACGCCGTCCTCGGTGCCGTCCACGAGTGCGGCAAGGCGGGGGTCGGATCGCTGGTGATCATCAGCTCCGGTTTCGGCGAGACCGGCCCCGAGGGCGCGGCCAAGGAGCGCGAGCTGCTCGACGTGGCCCGCAGCTACGGGATGCGGGTGGTCGGGCCCAACTGCATGGGAGTGATCAACACCGACCCCGCAGTGCGGCTCAACACCACCTTCGCACCCAGCCAGCCGCCCCCCGGGAACATGGCCTTCTTCACCCAGTCGGGGGCGCTCGGGGTCGCGGTCATCGACGAGGCGGGGCGGCTCGGCATCGGCCTCTCGGGCTTCGTCTCCGCCGGCAACAAGATCGACATCTCCGGCAACGACCTGCTCCAGTACTGGGAGCAGGACAGCCGCACCGACGTGATCCTGCTCTACCTCGAGTCCTTCGGGAACCCCCGCCGCTTCGCGGAGATCGCCCGGCGGGTCTCGCGGCGCAAGCCGATCATCGCGGTGAAGGGAGGGCGCAGCTCGGCGGGGGTGCGCGCCGCCGCGTCGCACACTGCCGCCCTGGCCTCGCCCGACGTCTCCGTGGACGCCCTCTTCCGCCAGTCGGGGGTGATCCGGGTGTCCTCGCTGGAGCAGCTCTTCGATGTGGCCAGGGTGGTGGCCACGTCGCCGCTCCCGGCCGGCAACCGGGTGGCCATCGTGGGCAACGCGGGGGGCGCGGGAATCCTCACCGCCGACGCCTGCGAGGCCGCCGGGCTGGCGGTCCCCGAGCTGGGCGAGAAGACCACCGCGCGGTTCCGCGAGGTGCTCAATCCCGCCGCCGCGATCGGCAATCCCATCGACATGACGGCCATGGGCGGCCCCGAGGAGTACCGGGCCGCGCTCGAGGCGGTGCTCGCCGACCCCGTGGTCAACTCGGTGATCACCATCTTCACGCCCCTCCACACCGACGCCGTGGGGATCGCCGACACGATCCGCGCAGTGGCCCGCGACGCCACCAAGCCAGTGCTCGCGGCCGTCTTCGGGGACGCCCAGGAGCGGCTCCGCGAGGGCCGCGACATGCCCGTCTTCACCTTCCCGGAGGCGGCCGCCTACGCGCTGGGCACCGTCACCGATTACGCCGCCTGGCGCCGGCGCGACCCGGGCACCGTGGTCATGCCCGCCGACATGAACCTCAGCGCGGCCCGGGAGATCGTCCAGCGCGTCCTGGCGGCCAACCCCGAGGGCTGCCAGCTCGGCCCGCTCGACGCCGCCGCCCTGATGAAGGCGATCGCCATCCCGGTGGCGATGACGACCCGCGCCGACACCGCCGATGAGGCGGTGGCGGCGGCCGAGACCTTCGGCTACCCGGTGGTCCTCAAAGCGGCCGCCCCCAACATGGTCCACAAGACCGAGCGCGGCGGGGTGCTCACCGACCTCGCCTCGGCGCAGGCGCTGCGGATCGCCTTCGACACCATGTATGCTCGGCTCGGCGACGAGATGGGCGGCGCGATCGTCCAGCCGATGCTGGGCGCGGGGGTGGAGACCATCGTCGGGGTGGTGCGTGACCGCCACTTCGGACCCCTGCTGGTCTTCGGCTCGGGCGGCACGGCGGTCGGGCTGACCGGCGACCAGGCCTTCCGAGCGGTGCCGCTCACCGACCGGGACGTCCTCGAGCTGATCCGCGAGCCGCGGGGATCGGCGCTCCTCTTCGGCTACCGCAACAGCGCACCCTGCGACACGGAGTCCCTGGCCGGCATCATCGAGCGGATCAGCGCCCTGGTCAGCGCGCTGCCGGAGATCGCCGAGATGGACCTCAACCCGGTGATCGTGAGCCCGGCCGGGGCGGTGGCGGTGGACGTCAAGGTGCGGCTCGAGCCCTACACGCGCGACCCCATCACCGAGGCGCGACACCTGCGCCGTCCGAGCGCCACCGCCAGGTAGTCCCGCCGGCACCGGACGGCGCCTCCTGCTGCCGGACGCCACTCTTCCCCGGTGGTGCTCGGCCGTGGCAGACGCACACCGGGTGGGCCCTCCGACCTTGGTCAGTCAGGACGTCGGGCCCTGGCCCGATGGCTGCCGCAGCCCGGAGAATCGGCCGCGAGATGACCCTCGACCTGGCCCGCTGGCAGTTCGCGATCGTCACCGTCTTCCACTTCTTCTTCGTGCCGATGACGATCGGCCTGGGCGTGATGGTCGCGGTGATGCAGACCCTCGCGCTGGTCCGCAAGGACGAGACCTGGGACCGGCTCAGCCGCTTCTTCGGCCGGGTCTTCCTGATCAGCCTGGCCGTGGGTGTGGTCACCGGGATCGTGCTCGAGTTCCAGTTCGGCCTCAACTGGTCCGCCTACTCGGTGTTCGTGGGCAACATCTTCGGCGCCCCGCTCGCCATCGAGGGCCTGCTCGCCTTCTTCCTGGAGTCGACCTTCATCGGTCTCTGGGTCTTCGGGCGGGATCGCCTGTCGCCCCGCCTCCACCTGGCCACCATCTGGATGGTCAGCGTCGGCACCATCCTCTCCGCACTCTTCATCCTAGCCGCCAACGCCTGGATGCAGCACCCGGTCGGCTACACCGTCGAGGACGGTCAGGCGGTGCTCACCGATTTCGGGGCGGTGCTGGGCAACTCGACGCTCTGGGCGTCCTTCGTCCACACCGTGGTGGCGGCGATCGCGACCGGCGGGGCGCTGGTCCTCGGGATCAGCATCTGGCGAGCCCACCGCGCCTCCGATGACGTCGAGCGCGACGCCTTCCGGCGGGCCGCGGGCTTCACCTGCGCCGTGGTGCTCGTCGCGGTCATCCTGGTGGCGGTGTCCGGCGACATCCAGGCCCGGCTCATGGACGTCCAGCAACCGATGAAGATGGCCGCCGCCGAGGCCCTCTACAACACCCAGAACGGCGCCAGCTTCTCGCTGCTCACGATCGGAAACCTGAGCGGCCAGCCCATCTTCCAGATCCGGGTACCGCACTTGCTCTCACTGATCGCCGACCTGAGCTGGAACGGCCAGGTGCTCGGTATCAACCAGATGCAGGCGGTCGAGGCCGCCAAGTACGGACCCGGCAACTACGCGCCGATCCTCTGGCTCACCTACTGGTCCTTCCGGGCCATGGTGGGGGCCGGGATCCTGATGATCCTGCTCGGGGCGTGGGGGATCTGGCTGGGCTGGCGGAAGCGGCTGGTGCAGAGCCGGTGGTTCGTTCGCGCCGCGCTCGCCGGCATCGCGCTGCCGATCATCGCCAACGCCTCGGGCTGGATCTTCACCGAGGCGGGGCGCCAGCCCTGGATCGTCTACGGCCTGATGCAGACGGCGAAGGGCGTCTCCACGGTCAGCGCCGCCGACGTGGGTGGGACGACCGCCGCCTTCGTCCTCGTGTACTCGATCCTCGCGGTGATCGCGGCGGTGCTGGTGGTGCGAGCGGCCCGCCATCCCCTGGACCAGGTCGGGGAGACCTCCGGACCGGGAGAGGCTCCCGCCGCCCCCGGGCTGGTGTACTGAGGAGCCGCGGATGGCCACCTTCACCGGACTGAGCGCCCTCTGGTTCGCCCTCATCGGACTGCTGTGGGCGGGCTACTTCTTCCTCGAGGGCTTCGACTTCGGGGTCGGCATGGTGAGCCCGCTGGTGAGCCGCGACGACACCGACCGCCGGCTCTGCATGAACGCCATCGGGCCGGTGTGGGACGGCAACGAGGTCTGGCTGCTGGTCGCCGGGGGCGCGACCTTCGCCGCCTTCCCGCTCTGGTACGCATCCCTCTTCAGCGGCGCCTACCTGGCGCTCTTCCTGGTGCTGATGGCCCTCATCGTCCGCGGCATCTCCTTCGAGTTCCGGGGCAAGTTCCAGGACCGGCGCTGGCGGCGCGTCTGGGACATCGCCAACTTCGCCGGCAGCCTGGTGGCGGCGCTGGTGTGGGGGGTCGCCTTCACCAACTTCGCTCACGGCCTGCCGCTCTCCAGGGCCGGGTACACGGGGGGCCTCTTCGGCCTGCTCAACCCCCTGGCGCTGGTCGGCGGCCTCGCCGCCGTCTGCATCTTCGCCTTCCACGGCTCGGTGTTCCTCGCCCTCAAGACGAGCGGTGAGCTGCGCCGGAGGGCGCGCGGCACGGCCCGGACCGCGGGGCTGGCCGCGGTCGTCCTGCTCGCGGTCACCCTCGCAGGGGTGGCCGCCGGGGGGCGGCCGTGGGCGGACGTCAGCGGAGCGCTGCCCGGGGTGGCGCCGCTGCTGCTGGCGCTGGTCGCGACCGTCCTCCTCGCCGTCGCCGTGCTCCTCATCGTCCGATCCCGGGAGGGGCTTGCCTTCGTGGCCACGGGAGCGGCGGTCCTGCTCGCTGTCGGCGCCGTCTGGAGCCTGATGTACCCGATGGCGATCCCGGCGAGCAGCGGTGCGGTGGTCCCCGGGGTGCCGGGCATCACCATCGGGCTGGCCGCCTCGCACCCCTACACGCTGACCGTAATGACCATCGTGGCGGCCATCTTCACCCCCATCGTCCTGCTCTACCAAGGCTGGACGTACTGGATCTTCCGGCGCCGCCTGGTGCGCCCCCTCGACCCGCCCGCCCCCATCCCCGCCGCCGGCGGGCGCTGATCCATTGCCCGCGGACTCCGGCGCCGTCCGGAGGCGGGGGAGGCCCCCGGGACCGGTGGAACCGCGCCTGCTCGGGGAGCCGGCGGTGCGCCGCTCGATCGCTGCGTCCACCGTCATCGGCATGGTGTCCGCCGCCAGCGTCGTGGTCCAGGCGCTGGCCCTCGCCGGCCTGCTGGCGGGGGCGATGAGCAGGACCGACGAGGATCCCCTGCCCGCGATCCTCTGGCTCGCCGGGGCCTTCACCGTGCGCGGCCTCTGCGCCCTGCTCGCCGAGGTCGTCGCCGGTCACGGTGCCGAGGCCGCCAAGGCGCAGCTCCGCCGGCGGCTGCTGAGCGCGGCCCTGGGCCAGGCTGCCGGCGGTGGCGGGATGGGCGGCGGCGGCGTGGCGGCGCTCGCCGGTCGCGGCCTCGACGCCCTGGACGCCTACATCGGCCGCTGCCTGCCCGACCTGGTGCTGGCGGCGACCGTGCCGATCGCCCTGGTGGTCGTGATCGGCGCCCTGGACTGGCCGTCGGCCCTCATCGTCCTCACCGTCCTGGCGCTCTTCCCGGTCTTCGGCATCCTGGTGGGGGAGTCCTGTGGGCGCCTGGCGGCCCGCCGGTGGGGCCAGGTCGAGGCCTTCGGACGCCAGATCGCCGACATCTTCGAGGGGCTGCCCGTGCTCAAGGCATTCGGGCGCAGCGCCCGCCAGCGGGAGCGGATCGCCGAGGCCGCCGAGGGGCTGCGCCAGGCGAGCCTCTCGACCCTCCGCGTCGCCTTCCTCTCGGCGCTGGTCCTCGACACCCTCGCCTCGGTCTCGGTCGCCCTGGTGGCGGTCCCCCTGGGGCTGCGCCTGCTCACCGGGTCGGTGCGGCTCGCCCCGGCGCTGGCGGTGCTCATCGTCGCCCCCGAGGTCTTCCTGCCCGTGCGCCGGGCCAGCGCCCAGTTCCACGAGAGCGCCGAGGGCCTGGCCGCCGCCCGGCGGGCCATGGACGTCATCCAGGGCGGGCCCCGGGCCGATGGCCGGATCCGTGGGCAATCCGGGGTGGGGAGCGGACCAGCCCGAGCACCGGGCCCCCTGGAGCGGCCGGATGCTCGCCCGCCGGGGAATCCAGCCCGAGAGCCGGTGGCGCTCAGCGAGGTCCGCTTCGAGCGGCCGGGTCGAGCCGAGCCGGTGCTGGACGGTGCGTCGCTCACCATCCGGCCGGGCGAGAAGGTGGTCCTGGTGGGCCCCAACGGCGCCGGCAAGTCCACCATCCTCTCCCTGCTGCTCGGCTTCGCCGAGCCGGCGCGGGGGTCGGTGACCGTGGGGGGTGTGGACCTGCGCGACCTGGACGTCGACGCCTGGCGCCGGTGGATCAGCTACCTCCCCGAACGCCCGACGCTGATCGCCGGCTCGCTGGCCGACAACCTCCGACTCGCCGACCCCACCGCCGAGGACGCCCGGCTGGTCGAGGTGCTGGGCCGCGCGGGCGGCGCGGGCCTGCTGGAGGCGTGCCACGGCGGGCTCGGCGCCCGGCTCGGAGAGGGTGGGCGGCAGGTCTCCGCCGGGGAACGGCAGCGGATCGCGCTCGCCCGGGCGCTGCTCCGGCCGGCAACCCTCCACCTGCTCGACGAGCCGACCGCGCACCTCGACGACCGCACCGAGGCGGCCGTCCTGGAGGCCCTGCGCCAGGCGCTCGCCGGCTGCTCGGCGCTGATCGTGACCCACCGGCCGGCGGTCATCGACCTCGCCGACCGGGTGATCACCCTGGACGCGGGGCGCTGCTGGACCACGACCGCTCATCGGACGGGAGCGGGTGTGGGGGCGGGCGTGGGAGCACCCTGGGGGGCGCCCGCGGCCCTCCCGCTACCGGAGCAGCCGGCGTGACCCGGGTCGAACGCCGCGGCTCGACGGTCCTGGGCCTCACCCGGCGGTCGGGGCCTCTCTCGGGTCGCGGGCTGGCGGCGGCCGGCGGCGCGGGGGCCCTCTCGGCCGCCTGCGCCATCGGGCTCCTCGCCACCTCGGGCTGGCTGCTCACCCGCGCCTCGCAGCGGCCGCCGGTATTCGACCTGGCGGTCGCGGTCGGCGCCGTGCAGGCATTCGCACTGGGCCGGGGCATCGCCCGCTACCTGCAGCGGCTGGCGGTCCACGGCCTCTCGCTGACCACGCTCTCGCGACTGCGGCTGTGGCTCTTCGACACCGTCGAGCCGCTGGTGCCCGACGGCCTGGCGCCGTCTCGGACGGCTTCGGAGACGCCGGCCGCCCCAGCGACCGGGTCGCTGCTGAGCGGGTTCGTCGCCGGCACCGAGGAGGTCACCGAAGCTCTCGCCAAGGGGGTCACGACGGCCATCGATCTCGGCGCGAGCATCCTCCTGGGCGCGGCCGTCGCCCTCCTGCTGGCCCCGACCGCCGGGGCGGCGCTGCTCGCCGGCGCCGCGGGTGGGATCGCGCTGGCGATGCTGGTGGCGCGTCTGGGGCGCTCCGCCGCGACCAGGACGTCGGCCATCCGGGCCGCCCTCGCCGACCAGGTGGTCGAGACCATGCGCTCCGCGCCCGAGCTGCTCGCCTTCGGGCGCGCGGACCTCATCGATGAGCGGCTCGACCAGGTCCGCCGGCGCGGCCGCAGCGCGGCGCTCCGCCAGTCCCTGGTCACCGGGACCCTCCGCACCCTGACCACCTGGGCCGCCGGCGCCGGCCTCCTCGGGGTCGTCCTCGCCGGCCTCTCCGCCCATCGCGGGGGACGGCTCTCCGGGATCATGCTCACGGTCCTGGTCCTGGTCGCCCTGGCGGCCCTCGACCAGGCCTCGGCGCTGCCGGCAGCCCTCGCCGGTCGGACCGCCGGCGACGCTGCAGCGACCCGGCTCGCCCAGCTGTCCGCGCTCGAAGCGCCGGTGCGCGAACCCGCGGTCGACGCCGGCCCGGCCCTCGGCCCGGTGGGAGCCGCGCTCGAGCACGTCGACGTGGTCGCCCACGGCGGCCCACCCGGCCCCCCCCTGCTCTCCGACGTCTCGCTGGCGGTCCGGCCCGGGTGGCGGGTGGGCCTCGTGGGGCCGAGCGGCGCCGGCAAGTCGAGCGCGCTCCACGTCCTCCTGCACTTCCTCGAGCCGTCCGCGGGGACGGCCAGCATCGGCGGCGTCGACGTGCGCCGGATGACCCGCACCGGCATGGCCCGGCACCTGGCCTGGCTGGCCGAGGAGACCCACCTCTTCGCCGCCCCCCTGGGAGACAACCTGCGGCTGGCGAACCCGGAGGCGAGCGACCTCGACTGCGTCGCCGCCCTCGACCGGGTCGGGCTCGGCGCCTGGTACCGGTCGCTGCCCGGCGGGCTGGGAACAGACCTCGGCGCGGGCGGCCGTCCGGTCAGCGCGGGCGAGCGCCAGCGCCTCGGCATGGCCCGGGCCGTGCTCTCCGGCGCCTTGCTGCTGCTGCTCGACGAGCCGACCTCGCACCTCGACCCGTGGTCGTCGTCCCAGGTGCTGGCTGAGCTCCTGGGAGCGGGCGGTTCGCGCACCATCGTGGTGGTGAGCCATGAGCCCGCGCTGGCCGGCCAGGTCCACCAGATCGTCAGCCTCGACCGGGGACGGGTGGTGGCCCAGCGGCCGGGCACCGCCGCGGTCCCCGGGGAGCCGGGGCGCTTCGCCCCTGGCGCTTCGCCTGTGTGACTGCCATGGTGGGAGGGATGACCCCGGCCGACAGCCTGCGCCACCTCCACGACCGGCTCCGGAGCGGGGTGGCGCTGGTCTCGCAGCTCGAGGAGCTGATGCACGAGCGGGGCGACGAGGCCGAGAAGCTGGCGGCCTTCGCCCGGGTGTCCGACTACCTGCAGGACGTCGTGGTCCCCCACCTGAGAGCCGAGCGCATCGCGCTCTATCCCGAGGCCGCGCGCCTGGCCGGGGTCGACCCGCAGCTGCTGCGCCGGCTCACCGACAACTGCGACGAGCTGGAGCGCCAGGTGGCCCGGGTGCTGCACGACCATGCCCGATTTCGCGGTGGCGTCCACGACAACGCCGGGTGCCGGCGGCACCTCACCAGCCTGGTCCGCCTCCTGCGCCGCCATCTGGACGCGGTGGAGGGCGAGCTCCTCGCCGCCTTCGACCGGGAGCTCTCCGAGCAGGCCGTCCACCGGATCTACGAGCGGGTCGAGGAGGCCGGCTTCGACGAGGAGGTCGCGGGCCGGGTGCCGGCCGGAGCCGAGGCCGCGGTGGCGGCGGCGCGACGCCTCCGCGACGTCGAGGGGATCGACGCCGACCTCTTCTTTCTCGGCGAGTACGTCGGCGATCCCCAGCTCGTCGAGCGGACGGTGGCCGCCACCCTCGAGGTCTGCCGCCTGATGGGCTCCGCCGGTCTCCCCGCCCATCTCTCCATCGATCCCACCGCGATCGGGCTGCTCACCGACGCCGATCTCTGCCTGCGCAACGCCGAGCGCATCGCCCGCTCGATCGCCGAGCAGCCGCCGGGTCGCCTGAACCTCATAACCCTGGACATGGAGGACCTAACCCTGGTGGAGCCGACCCTCCGCCTCCACCGCGAGCTGCTCGGGCTGGGCGTGCCGGCCGGCATCACCCTGCAGGCGCGGCTGCATCGGACGGCCGAGGACCTCGCCCCGCTGCTCGAGCAGCGGACGGCGGTGCGGCTGGTGAAGGGAGCGCATCCGGCGGGTCCCGGGGTCGCCCACCAGGGTGGACGTGCCGTCAGCGCCGCCTACCTCGCCCTGGCCGCCCGGATGCTGGCGCCCGCGGCACGGAAGGCGGGGCTGCGCCCCCTCTTTGCCACCCATGACGCGGCGCTGGTGCGCCGGATCGCGGCCATGGCGCGGCGCGCCGGGTGGGCACCGGACCAGTTCGAGTTCGAGATGCTGCTCGGCGTCCGGACCGACGTGCAGCGAGGCCTGCACAGCGAGGGCTTCTCGGTGCGGGCACACGTCCCGTTCCGAGGCGCGCCGGTGGCGTCGACGGCTTCGGGGGCCGGCGACCACCCCGCCGAGGCCGTGCACCTGGGGGAGGCCGGGTAGCCGGTGCCCTCCGCGCGCGACGACCGGGGTCCCGCCGGCAGAGGGCCCTTCGGCTCTGCCCGAATGGGGGTTGCGGACCGTAGCATGGGGGGATGGACGGGCACACCTGTGGCGAGGACGTCTGCATCACCTGCTCCGACACCGCGGTGCCGAGCCGGGTGGTCGAGCTGCGTGACCCCGGCCTGGCCCTGGTGGACACCGGGTCCACCATGGAGGTGATCAGCGTGGCCCTGGTCGACGCCGGTCCCGGCGACACGGTCCTGGTGCATGCCGGGGAGGCGATCGGCGTGATCGCCAGGGTCTAGCCATGTGCCTGGGGATCCCCGGTGAGGTGGTCACGCTCGACGTCGACCGGCCTGGCATGGCCACCGTCAACGTCGGCGGGGCGCGCCGTCAGGTCAACGTGATGCTGGTCGAGGAGGACGGAGTCCAGCCCGGCGACTGGGTCCTCATCCACGTCGGCTTCGCCCTGGCCAAGATCGACGAGGAGGAGGCGAGGCTCACCCTCTCCCACCTCGAGGAGATGGGCCAGGCCTACCGGGACGAGCTGCGGGCGCTCGCCGAGTCCCGGATCGACTGAGGGGCTCCGCAGGGATGCGCTTCGTCGACGAGTTCCGCGACCGGGAGAAGGCGCAGGCGCTGGCGGCGAGCATCGCGACCCTCTGCGAGCCGGGGCGGCGCTACGGCCTGATGGAGATCTGCGGCGGGCACACCCACACCATCTACAAGCACGGGATCGAGGACTACCTCCCGGAGGGGGTCGAGCTGGTCCACGGTCCGGGCTGCCCGGTCTGCGTGATCCCGATGGGCCGGGTCGATGACGCCATCTGGATCGCCGAGCAGGAGGGGGTCACCCTGACCTCGTTCGGCGACCTGCTCCGGGTCCCGGGCGGGCGCGGCTCGTTCCTCGACGCCAAGGCCCGCGGGGCCGACATCCGGATGGTCTACTCGCCTCTCGACTCGCTGCGGATCGCCCGCGAGAACCCCGGTCGCCGGGTGGTGTTCATGGCCATCGGTTTCGAGACCACCACGCCGTCGACCGCGATGACGGTGCTGCGCGCCGCCGCCGAGGGCCTCGACAACTTCTCGATCTTCTGCAACCACGTCACCATCATCCCGGCGCTGCAGGCGATCCTGGCGTCGCCGGACATCCAGATCGACGGCTTCATCGGCCCCGGCCACGTCTCCACCGTGATCGGCTGCGAGCCGTACCGCTTCATCGCCGAGGAGCGCGGCCGGCCCTTCGTGGTGGCCGGTTTCGAACCCCTCGACATCCTCCAGTCCATCCAGATGCTGCTGCTCCAGCTCCACGAGGGCCGCTCCGAGGTCGAGAACCAGTACACCCGGGTGGTCCCCTGGGAGGGCAACCAGCGGGCGCTCCAGGCGATCGACGAGGTGATGGAGCCGCGCCCCACCTTCGAATGGCGCGGGCTCGGCTGGATCCCCGACTCGGCGATGCGGGTCCGCGAGAAGTACGCGCGCTTCGACGCCGAGCGGATCTTCAGCCTCCCCGCGAACCGGGTCGCCGACCCCCCGGCGTGCCAGTGCGGCGAGGTGCTGCGCGGCACCATCAAACCGTGGGAGTGCAGGGTCTTCGGGACCGCATGCACCCCCGAGACGCCGATCGGGACCTGCATGGTCTCGTCGGAGGGCGCGTGCGCCGCCTACTACAACTTCGGACGCTTCAGCCGGCAGAGGGTCAGGCAGGCGACCTCGGCGTGACCGAGCGGACCGAGCAGGACGTCCTGGAGCGGATCGAGCGGATCCGGCGCCGTCCGCCCCGGGTGACCGACGAGCTGATCACCCTCTCCCACGGCTCCGGGGGACGCGCCACCCACACGCTCATCGAAGCGATCTTCCTCGACGCCTTCCGCAACCCGCTGCTGGAGCCCCTGGAGGACCAGGCGGTCTTCTCGGTGGGCTCCGCGCGGCTCGCCTTCACCACCGACACCTACGTGGTCTCCCCGCTCTTCTTTCCCGGGGGGGACATCGGCGACCTGGCCGTGAACGGCACCGTCAACGACCTGGCGGTCTCGGGGGCGCGGCCGCTGCACCTCTCCGCAGGGTTCGTCCTCGAGGAGGGGTTCCCGGTCGCCGACCTGCGCCGGATCGTGAGCTCGATGGCCGCCGCCGCGGAGCGGGCGGGAGTCCAGGTGGTGACCGGCGACACCAAGGTGGTGCAGCGCGGCAAGGCCGATTCCTGCTTCATCAACACCGCGGGAATCGGCGTGCTGGAGCGGCCGGTCCGGCTCTCGGTGTCCGGTGCACGGCCCGGCGACGCGGTGATCGTCTCGGGCCCGATCGGGGACCACGGGATCACCATCATGCTGGCGCGCGGTGAGCTGGGCATCGAGTCCGACCTGCGCTCGGACACCGCCCCGCTCACCGAGCTGGTGGGCCTGTTGCTCGACGCCGCGCCGTCGACGCGCTTTATCCGCGACGCGACCCGCGGCGGGGTGGCGACCATCTGCAACGAGCTGGCCCAGGCCTCCGGGGTGGCGGTCATCCTCGACGAGGAGGCGATCCCGGTGCGGCCCGAGGTGCGGGGGGCGGCCGAGATCCTCGGCATCGACCCGCTCTACGTCGCCTGCGAGGGCCGCTTCGTCGCGGTGGTCGGGGGCGACGAGACCGAGGCCGCGGTGGCGGCGCTGCGTTCCCATCCCGAGGGCGCGTCCGCCGCCGTCATCGGCCGGATCGGCGACGACCCGCCCGGGCTGGTGCTGGTCAAGACCGAGTTCGGCGGGATGCGGATCGTCGACATGCTGGTGGGAGACCCGCTGCCGCGCATCTGCTGACCGCCGGGAAACGATCCGTGCGACCCGGCGATGGGGTGACCACCCTCATCCCCCACGGCGCCGGCCGTGCCGGGCTACGATGGCGCCGCCATGAGCGTCATCGACATCGTGATCCTGGTCATCCTGGTGCTGGCCCTGCTTCACGGCCTGCTCAAGGGCCTCTTCCGGCCGCTGATCACCTGGGCCTTCATCCTCGCCGGGGTGGCGATCGGCTTCGGCCATCCCGGGGTCGCCGCGCGCTTCGCCCCCAGCGCCGCCTGGCGGCCGGTGATGGGGCTGGTGGTGGTCATCGTCTTCGCCGTGGTCGGCTTCCTGGCCGCCCGCCTGATCGCCCCCCGCATCTACCGGCTCATCCCCGGCATGGGCGCCCTGGACCGGCTCGGGGGCGCGGTGATCAGCCTGGTCCTCGCCCTGGTCGCGATCTTCATCCTGCTCAGCGGCATGGTCACCCTGGACCGGGCCACCGCGTCCATCGACGGGAGCGGCAACGTCTCCGCCGCGCAGCTCGACAAGATCCAGCAGTTCGTGGCCGGCAACCCGGCGGCGGCGATCGCCCTCGATCCGACGGAGCTGCAGAACCTGAAGAGCTCGCTGGGCTCGTCGCCGACCTCGGACTCCGACATCGGCCAGTTCAACCTGGTCCTGGGGATCCTGCGCAACCTCGACATCCAGATGAAGCAGAGCAAGGTCGCGCCGATCATCTTCAACGCGGGTGAGCGCGTCCCCTTCCTGGGCAACGGGGAGACCTGGCCTACCAGCTGAGCTGGAGCGTCGAGCGGCCACGGTGGCGGGTCGCCCGAAGGCACTGGCCCCCAAGGATCTCAGCCGAGCTAGTAGATGTCCTGGTTGTTCTCCATGCGCCTCTGCCGTTCTTCTCTCCACTGTTCGTGGCGCTCGTCAAATGGAATCGGTTCCCGCGCGAAGGAGAGCAGAGCCTCGAAGAAGTAGGGGCCCGACTGCGCCTCCGAGAGGGTTGAGCAAACCCGGGCTGACTTGGCAACCCCGCGCAGGGACACGCGCGACGAGTGCTCGAGGATGAGCTGCTCCAGGGGCTCCGTGTCGACGATGTCCTGGATGCGCCCCAGGTCATGAAGTAGCGGCTGCTACCGTCCTCGAGCACGACCTCGACTGCCACCACATCGTCCATGCCCCGTCACCTTCCAAAGCAGATTCGACAATCATCACGCGGCAACGGCGCATTATCGCCTCGGCCAGGCCGCGCAAAGTGAAGCTGCGCAACCCACCGGCATCCCGGGGCGTCATCACCGGGCCCTGCGGACCTCTCAGCCGGCTGAGCCCTGCCCTGCCCCGACGATCAGCTCCGCGCTGTCCCGCGCCCCCGCCACCACCGCCTGACCCAGGCTGATGCCGCCGTCGTTGGCCGGGACCCGGGAGTGGGTGAGCACCCGGAAGCCGCCGCTGCGCAGTCCGGTCACGACCCTCTCGGTGAAGACGACGTTCTGGAAGACGCCACCGGAGAGCGCGACGGCGCCAAGGCCCGTCGCCTCGCGGACCCGCCGGCAGGCGGCGACCACGCCGTCGGCCAGGCCGTTGTGGAAGCGGGCCGCCACCCGCGGGGCAGCCACCCCGCCGTGGAGATCCCCGACCACCGCCCGCACCAGTCCGCCGGTGGCGAGCTGGAAGGGCTCCCCGTCCGCGATGGCGACGGGATACGCCGAGGTCTCCGCCGGGTCGGCGAGCTGCTCGAGCTCCGCCGCCGCCTGGCCCTCGTAATTGATCCGATCCCGGACACCGAGGATCGCCGCGACGGCGTCGAAGAGGCGGCCCGCGCTGGTGGTGATCGGGCTGGAGGTCCCCGCCCGCGCCATCGCGACCACGGGCTCCCAGCGCTCGGCGTTGTCGCGCATCACCCCGAGCCCCGCCGGCACATCGCCGCCGAAGGCCGCGTCGAGGTGCGCCGCCGCCATCCTCCACGGCTCCTTGATGGCCATGGCGCCACCCGGCATGCGCACCGGGGCGAGGTGGCCGGCCCGCCGGAACGAGGTGAGGTCGGCGACCAGGATCTCGCCGCCCCACATCGCGCCGTCGGTGCCGTAGCCGAGCCCGTCGAAGGCGACCCCGATCACCGGTCCCGACTCGCCGTTGTCGGCGAGGCAGGCGGCCACGTGGGCGTGGTGGTGCTGGACCGCGACCCGCTCCACACCGTCCAGCTCGAGGGCGTGCTTGGTGGAGAGGTACTCCGGGTGCAGGTCGTGGGCGACCAGCTCGGGACGCACCTCGAAGAGACGCATGAAGTGCTCGATCCCCTCCAGGTAGGAGCGGAGGGTCTCGTAGTTCTCCAGGTCGCCGATGTGGTGGGAGACGAAGGCCCAGCGACCCTTGGCCAGGCAGAAGGTGCTCTTCAGCTCGGCACCGCAGCCGAGCACCGCCCGGCGGAAGGGATGGGCGACCGTCACCGGCTGGGGGACGAACCCCCGCGAGCGGCGCAGCGGGGTCTCCCTCCCGCCGCTGACGCGGATCACCGAGTCGTCGGTGCGCATGTGAATGGGGCGGTCGTGGGTGAGGAAGGCGTCGGCGATCCCGCCCAGGCGGTCGAGCGCCTCGTCGTCCTGGTACGCGATGGGCTCGTCGGAGACGTTGCCGCTGGTCAGGACGAAGGGGACGGTGAGCTCGCGCGCGATCAGATGGTGGAGCGGGCTGTACGGGAGCATCACCCCCAGGAAACGGTTGCCGGGCGCCGCCGAGGGGGCCACCGCGTCGCCGGCCAGCCGGCGCAGGAGCACGATGGGACGGCGCGGGGAGGTGAGGGCACGCGCCTCGGCATCGCCGACCTCGCCGAGCAGACGGGCGGTCGCCAGATCGGCGACCATCAGGGCGAAGGGCTTGTCCTCGCGATGCTTGCGCGCCCGCAGCGCCGCCACGGCGGGCTCCGAGGTGCCCAGGGCGGCGAGGTGGTAGCCGCCCACACCCTTGATCGCCAGCACCCCGCCGGACCGGAGCAGGTCGATCGCCCCGGCCAGGGGTTCCACGGCAATGGGCGCGCCGTCGCGATCGACCAGGCGCAGCGAGGGCCCGCAGGCGGGGCAGCAGACCGGCTGGGCGTGGAAGCGGCGGTCCCGAGGGTCGCTGTACTCTCGCGCGCAGTCGGCGCACATCGCGAAGCCGGCCATGGTGGTGAGCGGCCGGTCATAGGGGACGTCTCGGATGATGGTGAAACGCGGCCCGCAGTCGGTGCAGTTGATGAAGGGATGGCGGAATCGCCGGTCATGGGGATCGAACAGCTCCCGGAGGCAGGCGTCGCAGGTCGCGGTGTCCGGCGAGATCAGCGTCTGATGCTCCCCGCCCGGGTCGCTCGCCACGATGGCGAACCCCCGGCTCCCCGTGGGCTCGAGGGGCGCCGTCTCGATCCGGTCGATCACCGCCAGGGGCGGGGCATCCCTCTCGAGCACGGCGCGAAAGCGGTCGAGGTCGGCCGGGGGCCCCTCCACCTCGATGAAGACGCCGGCCGCGTCGTTGCCCACCAGCCCGCCGAGCCCGATCTCGGTGGCCGTCCGGTGGACGAAGGGGCGGAACCCGACCCCCTGCACCACGCCCTCGACCCGGAGGCGCAGGCGGCGGACGGACGGGTCGCGCTCCTGGTCAGCCATCTGAGCTCCACCATATCGAGCCCGGCCGCCCCGGTGGCGTGGGAGGTCGCGGCTCGACCCGACCGCCACGCGACCCCCACGGCCGCCGTCCGGGCCGGCGCCGGACCGGACGGGCACCGAAGGTCCTGGCGAGACTCGGGGCGATCGACCCTGGTGGCTGTCTCCAGGGTTCGGCACATTAGGAACAAGACATGACGGCGGCTGCCGCTGAGAGCCTCACCCCCCCGCCTCACGGTGGTCGTCTAGTGGCCGAGCGCCTCCGCGCCAATGGCGTGGAGGCGCTTTTCACACTCGGGGGCGGCCACATCGTCGAGCTGCTCGACGGCTGCGCCGACGAGGGCCTCCGGATCATCGGGATGCGTCACGAGGGCGCCGTCACCCAGGCGGCGGAGGGCTTCGCGTTCGCCACTGGCCGCCCCGGGGTCTGCGCGGTCACCGCCGGGCCGGGCTTCACCAACTCGGTGACCGGCTTTGCCGACGCCGCCGTCTCGAACGTGCCCCTGGTCATGATCGCCGGCCGCACCGCCCTCAAGCGGCGCGGGCGCGGGGCGGTCCAGGACGTCGACCAGGAGGGGATGCTCGCCCCGATCGCCAAGTGGTTGGCGGTCGCCTACAGTGCCCAGACCCTCCCCCGCCTCACCGACGAGGCGTTTCACCAGGCGGTCGCGGGCCGGCCTGGCGCGATCTACCTCGAGGTCCCCCACGACGTCTTCATGGCCCGGGTCCAGCCCCCGGCGGGCCCCTGGGGCTTCCCGACCCCTCCGCCCCGTTCGACCGCCTCGCCGGCTGACCTGGAGCGGGCGATCGAGGCCCTGAGGACGGCCGCGCGACCCATCGTCCTGGCCGGTGGGGGCGCCTTCTGGTCGGGAGCCGGCGAGGAGATCGCCGCCTTCTGCGCCGCAGCCGAGATCCCGGTGACGACGACCAGCTCCGCCCGGGGCCTGGTCGCGGACTCGCACCCCTGGTGCCTGGGCTCCCTGGTCCACGCAGGCACGGCGGTCGCCGCCTCCGACTGCGTGCTGGTGCTCGGGAGCGCCTTCAACGGCAACCTCGTCTATGGCGGGCCGCCGCTCTTCAACGAGGAACAGACCCTGGTCCAGGTGGACATCGCCGCCGACCAGATCGGGGGCAGCCGGCGCGCCGACATCGCCGTCCAGGGCGACGTCCGCGAGGTGATGGCCCAGCTCACGCGCAGCGGGGTGCGCAGCCGTGACGGCCGCGCCTGGCTGGCCCAGGGCCGCGAGCTGCTGGAGATCTCGCGCGAGATGTGGAACCGGCAGGTCGACGACTACCGGGGGGAGCTGGTCCACCCGGGCGCGCTGGCCCGCGAGGTCGCCGCGTTCGCGCGCGAGAGCTGGGGGAGAGCCTCCACACTGGTCGCCGACGGCGGCGACACCCTCACCTGGGCCCTCGCCTACTTCGACGCCGAGGCGCCGGGACGGCTGCTCTCCACCACCACCGCCCTGGGCACGCTGGGGGTGGGCCTCCCCTTCGCCCTGGCCGCGAAGGCGGCCCGGCCGGAGGAGCCGGTGGTCCTGGTGACCGGCGACGGCGCCTTCGGGCTGAGCGCGATGGAGATGGACACCGCGGCACGGTGTCACCTGCCGGTGATCGTGGTCGTCGCCAACAACGGCGGCTGGGGCGACGTGCGCCACCACCAGCGGGAGATGTACGGCAAGGAGGTCGCCAGCGTCCTCGCCGACACCCGCTACGACCGCCTCGCCGAGGCCCTCGGCTGCCACGGAGAGCGGGTCGAGCGGCTCGCCGATCTCCGACCTGCGCTGGAGCGCGCGGCCTCCGCCGGCGGGCCGGCGCTCATCGACGTCCGCACCGACCCCGACGTGCTCTCGGCACTGCTCCGGGCGATGATGATGGTCGGCATCATGTAGCTGGCTAGAGGGGGGCGGCCGGGGACGGGCAGGGCGAATCGGCGGCGAGTTGGTCGATTCGGCGCGGCCGCAGGGCCGGAGGAGGCGGCACGACAGCCCGAGCGCATCGACCGCCGGACCGATCGCGAGGGCCCCAGTCCTGACGCCTACGCGATGTTCAAGGAGTGTCGCAACCGACCGTGACGGTGGTGATCGAATCCGGGGCGACCGTGATTGGCGCGGAAGCCGAACAGTCATCGCCAATGTGGTTCCCAGCGCTGGCCCCCATCACCGTGTACTTGCCGGCAGGTACCTGCAGCGTGAAGGTGCCTGCGCTTCCCACCGAGACCGAGATCGAGTACCCGTCTGCGCCGACCAGGATGACTTCCCCGCCAATTGGGTAGGGGCTCGGCGGTGTGATTGAACCGTCTGAGTGGAGGATCTCGGGCCCGCCAAGCCCTTCCAGCTGTCCCATGACCGTCCCTAACCGAGCTGGGGTCACCGCCTGAGCTGGGGTCGCTGACTGGGCCGGGCTCGCCGACTGAGCTGGGATCCCCGACTGAGCTGGGATCCCCGACTGGGCTGGGGTCGCCGACTGAGCTGGGGTCCCCGACAGCGCTGGGGTTCCAGCCGCGTCGCAGCCGGCCAGCACGGCGGCCACGATCAGGAACAGCAGCGCCGAGCGGCGGGTGACTCGCACTGCTCTATCAACGCCCCCGAAGGGACAAATGTTCCGCCCACTATGAACAGGTACAGGCGAACCCCAGGAATCACGCACCGGGCAGGGGGAGCAACACAGTGCCGCTCAGCTGATCTGGGGGACCTCGACGGCCCACGTGCTTCCGCCGTCACTGGTCTGGATGAGCTCATCGGAGAGGGTCGGCATCCCGGGACCTTCCAGGAGAGGCGCCGCCCAGCCCACCTCTGAGTTGAGGAAATCGAGCTCCAGTCCGGCGAGGCTTCCCACGTCTGTGCCGACCGGCTCGCTGCCGGGCAGCGGCGCCCAGGAGCGTCCGCCGTCGTGGGTGGCGTACAGCACCGACTCTCCGACTCCATTCGCGACCTCCTCCTGATTGAGCATCAGCAGCCAGCCATCGTCGGGATCGACGAAGTCCACCGATTGCTCTTGGTTGGCCGGGGTGGGGTGGACCGTCCAGGTGCTCCCGCCATCCGTCGTGACGTAGAGGAAGGCACTCTGGAAGATCGAACCAACGATCTCCGCGACCATCACACCATCCGAGGGCGAGCTGAACCGGGGAGGGGTCGTCACCGGGATACCGGTGGAACCCGTCCGCGGCAGCGCCTGTCCCGTCCAGGTGGCGCCGCCGTCATGACTGACGTAGAAGTAATCGTCGAGGTCCCCGCAGGTGCCGGTGAGCCATCCCGTGGTGGCGTTGACGAAGACCACACCGTTGGTGTCGCAGCCCCCCGGGATCGTCGCCGTTGCCGGTCCGCCACTCCCCGCAGCGGTCCCCGGGGCCCGGGCCACCTCGCTCCAGTGGGCACCGCCGTCTGCCGTTCGGTAGAGGTAGAGATGGGACGTCTCACCGCTCCCACCCGGCATCAGGGACCACCAACCGTGCTCGGCGTCGACGAAGTCGAGGCTTTCGTATTCGGGTTCGGGTGGCAGTGGCACCACGATGGTGCCCATCCGATTCCAGCTGACACCTCCGTCGGCGGTCGCCCAGCAGTCGACCTCCTGTGCAGTGGCGTCCCCCGAGGCAGACGCCGCGCCCACGGCGGGGGCGCTCAGCACGCGGGCGGTGTCGGCGCTGAGGAAGGCGACGGCGATGGGGTGCCATCCCGCAAGCGGTGGCGACGCGACCAGCCAGCCGTCGACGCCCTGGGTGGTGTGCAGGATGGCTCCGTCCAGGGCCCGCTCCGCCCAGCCCGTGCTGGTCGTGAACATCCGGAGGTTACCAATCACATCGCCGGGTGCGGGCGTGCTCGACGGCGACGTCGTGGGCAGCGGCGGAACGAGGTTCGGCCCGGGGACCGCCGGGGGTGGGGAGACGGCGGTGGACGCCCCGCCTCGGGTCAGCAGCGCGGCGGCGCCGGAGGCCACCGCGACCGCGGCTGCCACGCCGAGAACCGCCGCCACCGCCCACCGGGGACGCCCGTGCGGGGTCACCGCGTCCGTCCCCGCCCGTCCACGCGGGGTATCGACCGCCTCGGCCGCTGAGGTCAGTCCCACCTCCCCGCGGCGACCCGCGGTCTCGACCGCACTGTCCCCCGCCGCGCCCGCGCGGTCGCGGCCGGGGCCGTCGGTCTCCAGGGCCTCGCCTCGTTGGCGTGGGGTTGGCGAACCCTGCCGGCCAGCGGCGAGCGTGCGGCGCAGCCGCACGACCGGGTGACGCAGGTCGTCGGATTCCCACCTGTGGCTCGGCGGGTCGGACGGTGGCGCGCCGTGGTCATCCCCCGCCGGCTCGTGGTCTGCCACCCGGTCACCTCACCGCATGTCCCCGGTGGCCAAGCATGGCACGCTGCCCACGAGCGCACAGGTCTCGAGCGCCCTCTCCCCGCTACCTGACCCACGGGGTTGACGCGAGCCGTCTCATCTCATCCCGTTCGAGATGGACGCGGCCGCCCTCGACCGCTGACATCGACGTCTCAGGGCAGGACGGGCTTCCGGGCCCGCACGAAGGCACTGACGACCCGCCCGTTCTCTCGGCCCGCTGTCGTGGGGGCCGTGCCGAGACCCGGGGCGGGCGGCGCGAGCCTCTCCGCCGTCAGGTCGCGGGTGACCTCCACCTCGACGCCGTCGAAGCCGGCGTCGGCGAGCAGGCTGCGGTATTCGTCCTCCTTCAGCGCCCCGGCCACGCAGCCCACCCACATCTGCAGGTCCTGGCGGATCTCCGGTGGCAGCTCGCCCTGGACCACGACGTCGGAGACGGCCAGGCGCCCGCCCGGGCGGAGCACCCGGAAGGCCTCGTGCAGCACCCGCGCCTTGTCACTGCTCAGGTTGATGACGCAGTTGGAGATCACGACGTCGACGCTCCGGTCGGCGAGCGGGACCTCCTCGATGGTCCCCTTCAGGAACCTCACATTGACCGCGCCCTGCTCGGCGGCGTTGCGCTCGGCGAGGGCCAGCATCTCGTCGGTCATGTCCAGGCCGTAGGCTCGCCCGGTGGGCCCCACCCGGCGCGCCGAGAGGAGGACGTCGATGCCACCCCCGGACCCGAGGTCCAGCACGACCTCGCCCGGGCGCAGCTCGGCCAGCGCGGTGGGGTTGCCGCAGCCGAGGGAGGCGCGCACCGCGTTCCCCGGAAGCTGACCCACCTCGTCGGCGGAGTAGAGGTCCGAGGAGATGTCGACGGGAGCCGGGCCGGAGCAGCAGTCCCCGCCATCCGAGCAGCCGCAGGCGCAACCACCGGTGGGGGTGGGAGCGGGGGCGCACGCCTCGGCATTGATCAGCGCCGCCTCGACCGCGGCAGCCGATCCCCCCTGGGCGACGGCCGCGGCCGCCGCCGCATAGCGGGCACGCACCGCCTCGCGGAGCCGGTCCCCGGTCGCGTCCGGCTCAGTCACGACCGCACCCGGGGCAAGCGAGGCAGAATCCGCGGCAATCGCAGCAGGGCCCGCGGCGATCGAAGCAGCACCAGGGGCAATCGAAGCAGCCCACACCGCGGCAGGGGCGGTCACCCGTCATCGGTCCTCTCCTTGCATTGACGTCTGTCGATCCATGGGCGATCGTAGCACAACTCCATCGGTGTTCGTCAATGGGTAGAATCGACCTCGATGCCCAACGCCACCGCCCCCACCTCCACCTCCGACGCCCCCCCGCGCACCAAGGGCTGCTGCCAGCCGGTGGCCGGCCTGCTCCCCGAGGCCACCGCCGTCGCGCTGGCCCGCGTCTTCACCGCGCTCGACGACCCCACCCGGGTGCAGATGGTCCGGATCCTGGCCGAGGCATCCGAGCCGGTCTGCGTCTGCGACTTCACCGCCACCTTCGCCCTCGCCCAGCCCACCATCAGCCACCATCTGGCCAGGCTTCGTGAGGCCGGTGTGGTCACCTCGTTCCGGCACGGCCTCTGGTCCTTCCACCAGCTCAACCCGGAGATGCCGCCGGCCGCCGCCGAGGCGGTGGCTCTGATCCGCGCGGCGGGGCGCCCGGGCGCCGGCTGAGCCGAGCCGGGTCGGGCGGGGTGACGTGACCGCCGGGAGGGAGCGTGTCTCGCTGCGGGTGATCGCCCGCGAATGGGGGCGCATCGGCTGCATCGGATTCGGCGGACCGCCGACCCACATCGCGCTGCTGCGCCGCCTCTGCGTCACCGATCGGGGCTGGCTGTCGGCGAGCGACTTCGAGGACGGGATCGCGGCCACCAACCTCCTCCCCGGACCGGCCTCGACCCAGCTCTCGATCTTCTGCGCCTGGCGGCTCCGCGGTGCCATCGGCGGCCTGGTGGGAGGCCTCTGCTTCATCGTCCCCGGACTGGTCCTGATCCTCGCCCTCTCCGCGCTCTTCCTGGCCGGCCACCCGCCCCGCGCGGTCGAGGGAGCGGCCGCGGGCGCGGGGGCGGCCGTCGCCGCGGTCGCCCTGAACGCCGCCCTCGGCCTCATGCCGGCGAGCTGGAGGCGCGCCGGCAGCCGGCGTTCCGAGCGGAGCCGCTGGGCCCTCTACGCGCTCTGCGGAGCCGCCGCCGCGGCAACCGTGGGGCCGTTCCTGGTGCTGGTGCTGCTCGCCGCCGGGCTCGCCGAGGTGGCCGCCCGCGGCAGCTGGCCGCGACCGGCCCCGGCGCTGCACAGCGTGGCCGCCGTGCCGCTGCTGGCCGTCGCCGCCGTGGGCGGCCTGGGAGCGCTGGTGTGGGAGGCGTTCAAGGTCGGCGCCCTCTCCTACGGGGGCGGCTTCGTGATCATCCCGCTCATGCAGCAGGACGTCGTCCACGTCTACCACTGGATGAGCGGTGCCCAGTTCCTCAACGCGGTGGCCCTCGGCCAGATCACCCCCGGACCGGTGGTGCAGACCGTCGCGGTGGTCGGCTATGCGGCGGCGGGTCTGGGCGGTGGGCTGCTGGCGGCGGTGATCGCCTTCGCCCCCTCCTTCGCCTTCGTCCTCCTCGGCGGCCGCCACTTCGACCGGGTCCGCCGCAGCCCGGCCGTCCAGGCCTTCCTGACCGGGGCCGGGCCGGCCGCGATCGGGGCCATCGCGGGCTCAGCCATCCCCCTGGGTCTCGCCCTCAGCCAGCTCTGGCAGGTGGGGGTGCTGGCGGCGGCGCTGATCTGGATGCTCGCCCTGCGCCGGAACGTAGTGGTGGGACTGATCGCGGCCGCCCTGATCGGGGTCGCCGTCTCGCTGGCCGGGGTCCCGGTCGGAGGCTGAGCCGGCGGTTCTGCTGCGGGGCCGCGCCCGCGTCAGGCCGATCAGGTCAGAGCCGGGGCGGGTTCAGCTTCTCGATGGTGATCTCGAGCGCGTCGAGGGCGTGGCGAATCCGGGCCAGCGAATCCTCCACCCGGTCCCCCGCCAACAGGAGGTACTGCCGCCACATGCGGGCGGTGCGGAGCTGGTTGATCCGCCGGATGTCGGTGTAGGCGCTCTCGAGATCGGCGCAGAGGCCCTCCATGCCCGGCGTGGCCTCCAGCTCCGCCCTGTTCCTGTCCCACGTCCTGGTTCGGAGCAGCTTCTCGGGCAGCCGTGTCCTCTCGAACGCCTCGTCGATCTGCCGCTCGGTGTCCCCGAGCTCCGCCGTCAGGAGACGCAGGACCGCAAGTTGCGGCGAGCCGGGCGGCGCCTGACCGCCTCGTCCCCCGGGAGGCGGAGGTCGGCGCCACCGCGACAGCAGATCGGGCATCTTGCTTCCAGGCTAGCATCCCGTGCGGGGGGCCGTCCCCGGTGCCCCTAGTCCAATCAAAGTGACTTGATGTAATCTACCCTGCGTGACCCGTCCGCACGCACCGCAACCCGCCCCGGAGCCGCCGGTGTTCCTGGCGGTGGCCGGCCACCCTCTCCGCTGGCGGCTTCTCCGCGAGCTTGCTGAGAGCGATCTGCGGGTCTCGGAGCTCACCACCCGTGTGGGCGAGCGGCAGAGCCTCGTCTCCTACCACCTGGGCCTGCTCCGAGACGCCGGGCTGGTGTCCGCCCACCGCAGCTCTGCAGATCACCGGGACAGCTACTACTCGGCGCATCTCATCCGTTGCGCCGAGCTGCTCGGGGCTGCGGCGACGGCACTCCACCCCGCGCTGCGCCTCCGTCCGGCCCTTCCCGGGGGTTCGGAGAGTCCGTCCGCTCGTGTCCTGTTCCTCTGCACCGGGAACAGTGCCCGCTCCCAGATGGCCGAGGGCTGGCTCCAGCACCTGACCGCCGGCCGCGTGCAGGCGTTCAGCGCCGGCAGCCAGCCCACCCGGGTGCACCCCAACGCGGTGCGGGTGATGCGCGCCCAGGGGGTCGACCTGGCGGGCCGGAGGGCCAAGCACTTCGACGAGTTCCTCGATCAGCCCTTCGACTGCGTGGTCACCGTCTGCGATCGGGTGCGCGAGGTCTGCCCCGAGTTTCCCGGGGCGCGGACGATCCACTGGAGCATCCCCGACCCCGCCGAGGGCGGCGCCACCGACGCGGCCACCTATCCGGCGTTCGAGCGCACGGCGTCGGACCTCGCCGCCCGCATCCCGCTCCTCGTGCAGCTGCTCGCGCACGACCCCATGGAGGTGAACTGATGACGCCAGGAGATCGCAAGGAGCTGGAGGGCGCCGCGCGGCGCCTGGCGCGAGAGTTCGCGGGCACATTCAGCCTCGAGACCGTCGAGGAGTGTGTGGTGGACTCCTTCGAGCGTCTCGCGGCCACCGCGACGGTCATGAACTACCTGACCATCCTCGCCGAACGCTTCGCCCGCGAGCGCCTGGAGGCGCTGGCCCAAGCGGGGAGCAAGGTGAGGCGCGACGTGCCGGAGGTCCTCTTCGTCTGCGTGCACAACGCGGGCCGGTCGCAGATGGCGGCGGTCCTCCTCGACCGGATCGCCCACGGGTCCGTCCACGTGCGCTCCGCGGGTTCCGATCCCGCCGACCGGCTCAACCCGGCGGTGGTGGCGGCGATGGCAGAGCTGGGCCTCGACGTGGCCCAGGAGTTCCCCAAGCCACTCACCGACGAGGTCGTGCAGGCCGCCGACGTGGTGATCACCATGGGTTGCGGCGATGCGTGCCCGCTGTATCCGGGCAAGCGCTACCTGGACTGGGAGCTGGAGGACCCGGCCGGACAACCCCTGGCCACGGTCCGCCGGATCCGCGACGACATCGGGGAGCGCGTTCGAGCCCTGCTGGCGGAGCTCGCACCCGCGCCGACCCTGACCTGACCATTTCACGAAGTGGGGGCTTGCGGCGGCGGTCATCGTCGCGGCCCTGCTCACCGGCGCAGCCGCCCTGCTGGTGATCGCGAGCCTGCTCTAGCAGCCGCGAACCTCAGGCGAGAAGGCCACCTCTGACGCCGGACGGTCGGACTACCGGTGCGCGACCATGGGGTGCTCGACCACCCGGTGCAGGTGGAGGACCTCGCCGCACTGGGTGGCGTGGACGACCATCACCGGCACGCGGCTCCGGTGCAGGACGCTGAGGCTCACGCTCCCGAGCAGCAGCGAGCGCAGGCTGCCCCTGCCGCGCGAGCCCATCACGACCAGGTCGTGACCACCCCGCTCGACCTCGTGCATGATCGCGTCGGCGGGTCGCTCGCAGACCACCACGATCTCGGTGTCGATGCCGTCCGGGACCTGGTCGCGCGCCGCCTCGGCGAGGCGACGCGCCTCCGTCTCCACATCGGACTCGAGCTGCTCGACGTCGACGCCCACCGGTGCCACCGCGCCGCCGTACCAGATGAACGGCCGCCAGGCGCAGAGCAGCGTGATCTGCGCCCGCTCGCAGCGAGCGAGATCGATGGCCTGGACGAGAGCGGCGTCGGCGTGCGCCGACCCGTCGACGGGAACGAGGATGCTGCGGAACATGGGGTTGCTCTCCGCCGGTCCGACCGGATCGGAGCGGGCAGGAGGGGTGTCCTCCGGCATCACCAGTCAAGCTCGACCTGTGCCGTGGCGATAGGGTCGAGAGGGGCCATCCGCGTAGGCCCGAAGGTCACGACTCAACCGGTGGACCACCCTGGGACGGCCGGCGCCAGCCGGGACCGTGAGTGCCGCCTCCCACGCCCTCGACGGACCCGCGGCTCAGCGCGGCCCCAGCAGCTGACGCTCCAGACGCATGACCGCGTCGGCGCGACGGCTCGCCTCCCCGATGGCCTCGACCCAGACGTCGTCGATGGGGCGCGCGCGCTGCTGGAGGTAGCGCTCGAGCATCTCGCGCTCCTCGCGCTCGGCGGCTCGGGTCACTGCGTCCTTTGGCCAGCGCATCTCCGGAACCTCAGCTCAATCGGGATTGGAACACCGTCCAGTGAAACTCGGCGCCGCCACCAGCAATAGGGTCGATGGAAAGGAAGTACCAGGGTCGAAGGTCCACGAGCCGCTGCCCGGAGCGCTGCGGCGGCTCCCGCAGCCACCTGGGGCGGCACCCCCGACCCGAAGTGGGGACGGTCGGGTTCGGGAGGGGCGCGGCCGCCCGGCAGCGGTCGGGACGGCCCGGCGGGAGGGGGCGGAAGCCGGCCACCGGCCGCCATACTGGCGGGCGAAGCCACCCCTCGGAGGAGCGCGATGACCCAGACGTCCACCGCGGCGGCCGCCGCGGGACCCCTCTCCGACCACGACCTGGCTCTCATCGACGCGTACTGGCGGGCCGCCAACTACGTCTCGGTCGGCCAGATCTACCTGCTCGACAATCCCCTGCTCCGGCTGCGCCTGCGCCCCGAGCACGTCAAGCCGCGCCTGCTCGGACACTGGGGAACCACCCCGGGGTTGAACTTCATCTACGCGCACATGAACCGGGTGATCCGCAACTGGGACCTCGACGCCATCTACATCATGGGGCCCGGTCACGGCGGCCCCGCCGCGGTGGCCAACGCCTACCTCGAGGGCACCTACAGCGAGATCTACCCCCACATCACGCGCGACGAGGAGGGGCTGCGCAGCCTCTTCCGCCAGTTCTCGTTCCCCGGCGGCATCCCCTCGCACGTGGCCCCCGAGACTCCCGGCTCCATCCACGAGGGAGGCGAGCTGGGCTACGCGCTATCGCACGCCTACGGCGCCGCCTTCGACAACCCCGACCTGCTGGTCGCCTGCATCGTCGGCGACGGTGAGGCCGAGACCGGACCGCTGGCCACGGGCTGGCATTCGAACAAGTTCCTGGACCCCGCCACCGATGGGGTTGTCCTGCCCATCCTGCACCTCAACGGCTACAAGATCGCCAACCCCACGGTGCTGGCCCGGATCCCCGAGGCCGAGCTGACCTCGCTGCTGGAGGGCTATGGGCACACGGTCCACTGGGTGTCCGGGGACGACCCCGCGACCATGCACCAGCTCATGGCAGCGACCCTGGACACGGTGATCGCCGAGATCACCGCGATCCAGAAGCGGGCCCGTGAGGGCGGGGACACCACCCGACCGCGCTGGCCGATGATCGTATTCAAGTCGCCCAAGGGGTGGACCGGTCCCAAGACGGTCGACGGCCTGCCGACCGAGGGGACCTGGCGCTCCCACCAGGTGCCGATGGCCGAGGTCCGGACCAATCCCGACCATCTCGCCCTGCTCGAATCCTGGATGAAGAGCTACCGCCCCGAGGAGCTCTTCGACGAGCACGGCGCGCTGATCGCCGAGCTGGCCTCGCTGCCGCCCAAGAGCTACCGGCGGATGAGCGCCAACCCGCACGCCAACGGCGGCCTGCTGCTCCAGGACCTGGTGCTTCCGGACTTCCGCACCTACGGAGTCGAGGTGGCCCGCCCGGGGACGACCTTCGCCGAGGCCACCCGGGTGCTGGGCACCTACCTCCGCGACGTGACCCGGGCCAACGCACAGCGCTTCCGCATCTTCGGTCCCGACGAGACCGCCTCCAACCGGCTGCAGGCCGTCTTCGAGGTGACCAACCGGCAGTGGGAGGGGGAGACGCTCCCCACCGACGACCACCTGGCCCCCGAGGGACGGGTGATGGAGATGCTCTCGGAGCACCAGTGCCAGGGCTGGCTGGAGGGCTACCTGCTCACCGGACGGCACGGGCTGTTCAACTGCTACGAGGCGTTCATCCACATCGTCGACTCGATGTTCAACCAGCACGCCAAGTGGTTGAAGGTCACCCGCGAGATCCCCTGGCGGCGGCCGGTGGCCTCGCTCAACTACCTGCTCTCCTCGCTGGTCTGGCGCCAGGACCACAACGGCTTCTCTCACCAGGACCCCGGCTTCATCGACCACGTGGTCAACAAGAAGGCGGAGATCATCCGCGTCTACCTGCCGCCGGACACCAACACCCTGCTGTCGGTGGCGGACCACTGCCTGCGCAGCCGCCACTACGTCAACGTGATCGTCGCCGGCAAGCAGCCCCAGCTCAACTACCTCTCGATGGACGAGGCCGTCCTCCACTGCACCCGCGGCATCGGGATCTGGGAGTGGGCGTCCAACGACGACGGCGACCCCGACGTGGTGATGGCGTGCTGCGGTGACGTCCCCACCCTGGAGACGCTCGCCGCCGTGGCGATCCTGCGTCAGGAGCTGCCCACGCTGCGGGTGCGGGTGATCAACGTGGTGGACCTGATGCGCCTCCAGCCCGACACCGAGCATCCGCACGGGCTCTCCGACCGCGAGTTCGACATCCTCTTCACCGTGGACAAGCCGGTGGTCTTCGCCTACCACGGCTACCCGTGGCTGATCCACCGGCTCACCTACCGCCGGACCAATCACGTGAACCTCCACGTCCGGGGCTACAAGGAGGAGGGGACCACCACCACGCCGTTCGACATGGTGATGCTCAACGACCTCGACCGGTTCCACCTGGTCATGGACGTGATCGACCGCGTGCCCGGGCTGCATTCGCACGCCGCCGCGCTGCGCCAGCGGATGGTCGACGAGCGGGTGCGCTGCCGGGCCTACACGCGCATCGACGGTGAGGATCCCCCGGACATCCGCAACTGGACATGGTCGGTCTGAGCTGAGGCGTAACCTCCGGCCGTGAGAATCCTGGTCGTCAACGCGGGATCGAGCAGCCTCAAGCTGTCCGTCCTCGACGACGTCGACACATCGCTGGCGTCCGAGACGGTGGACGCCCCGGTGGGCCGCATCGACGACGGCGCCCTGCGCGCTGCCATCTCGGCGAACGCCCCGCTCGACGCGGTGGGCCACCGCATCGTCCACGGCGGCACCGAGTTCACCCGGCCGGTCCTGGTGGACGCCCGGGTGCGGCGCCGTCTGGAGGCCCTCACCGACCTCGCCCCACTCCATCAGCCCAAGTCGCTCCGCGGCCTGGACCTGGTCACCCGCCTGCTCCCCGAGACGCCCGCGGTGGCGTGCTTCGACACCGCCTTCCACGCGGGCATCCCCCCGGCGGCGTCCACCTACGCCCTGCCGCCGGAATGGCGCCACCGCTGGGACCTCCGCAGGTTCGGCTTCCACGGCCTCTCCCACGCCTACGCCTCGCGACGGGCCGCCGAGCTCACCGGACGCGACCTGGAGGAGATGCGGATCGTGACCTGCCACCTGGGCGCCGGCGCCTCCCTGGCCGCGGTGAAGGGCGGGGTCTCGGTGGACACCACCATGGGGTTCACCCCCCTCGAGGGGCTGGTGATGGCCACCCGGTCGGGGAGCGTCGACCCCGGGCTCCTGCTCTGGCTCGAGGAGCACGTGGGCATGCCCCCCTCCGAGCTGGCGACCACCCTGGAGCATCGCTCCGGCCTGCTCGGCATCTGCGGCAGCGGGGACATGAGGGTGATCCTCCAGGCCGAGCAGGACGGCGACGCGGACGCCGCGCTGGCCATGGGCGTCTACCTCCACCGGCTGCGCGCCGCCATCGCCGGGATGGTCGCGGCGATGGACGGGCTCGACGCCCTGGTCTTCACCGGCGGGGTCGGCGAGCACGCGGCCGCCGTCCGCCAGCGCGCTGCCGACGGGCTCGGCTTCCTCGGCATCGCCGTCGATGCGGCGGCCAACCGGGCGGAGGGCGCCGACCGGGAGATCGGTGCGAGCGGTGCCTCGGTGAGGACGCTGGTGGTGGAGGCGCGCGAGGACGTCGAGATCGCGCGCGGCGTCCGGCGGGTGCTCGCCGGCGCCGGGTCTCCCCCGTCGCGGTGAGGGCGGGATGACCGGTCCCGATGGGGTCCGCATGACTCCCGGCACGCCCGGCGTCAGCGGTCGGGATCAGGACGGCGTGGGCCGCCGGCTCCTGCTCTGGGATGTCGACGGCACCCTGGTGTCGTGCGGACCGGCCGGCCGGGAGGCGCTCGAGGCAGGCGCACGCCTGGCCGGCGGGCTCGACACCGTCCCGCACGTCAGCATGGGGGGCAAGACCGACCCTCAGATCATGCGGGAGACGCTGGAGCTCGCCGGAGTGGACCGCTCCGCGATCGACGGCCTGGTGCCGGTGGCGCTCGGGGAGGCCGCGCGTTCGCTGGCCGGGTGGAGGGAGCGCATGGCCCGCGAGGGTCGCGTCCACCCCGGGGTCGAGCGGCTGCTTGGCGGCCTCGCGGGTCGGCCCGGCGTCCGCCAGACGCTGCTGACCGGGAACCTGGCGGTCAACGCGGCGGTCAAGGTCGGCGCCTTCGGGCTGGACGGCTTCTTCGATCTCCCCATCGGCGCCTATGGAGACGACCACGAGGAGCGGGAGCGGCTGGTGCCGGTCGCGCTGCGCCGGGTCGGCGAGCTCCGCGGGGAGACCTACCGGCCCGAGCAGGTGTGGGTGATCGGGGACACCGCCCGTGACCTCGCCTGCGCGCGGGCGGGAGGGGTGCGCTGCCTCATCGTGGGCACGGGCCAGCACGGCTTCGGGGCCGTCCGCGACCTGGAGGCCGACGCGGTGATCGAGGACCTCGGTGACACCGCGCGCGTGCTGGAGGTCCTGCTCGGGTAGAGCGCGGGCAACCGCCGGCGATGCGTGACCCCTACCATCGCGGCGTGACCGACGACCACCCGCTTTCGGAGGCCGAGTACTGGGAGATCTACCGGCGCGTCCCCCGGCTCACCGTCGAGGTGGTGGTGACCGGCGCGGACGGGGTCCTGCTCACCCGCCGGGCCATCGAGCCGTGCCGCGGGATGTGGCACCTTCCCGGCGGGACGGTCCGCTTCGGGGAGCGGCTGGCCGACGCCGTGGCCCGGGTGGCCCGGCGCGAGCTGGGCCTCACAGTCACCGAGAGCCGGATGCTGGGCTGCATCGAGTACCCGAGCCACTGGGAGAAGGGCCTCGACTGCCCGGTCGGGATCGCCTTCCTGGTCACCCGCCACAGCGGTGAGCTGGAGGTGAGCGCGGAGGCCGAGGACCACGGTTGGTTCCGGCGCCTCCCCGGCGGGATGCACCCCGAGCAGGTCCGCTTCCTCGTGGACGCGGGGTTGGCCGAAGGCGCGGGATTGGCCGAGCCTCGCCCCGAGGGCGCAGAATCGCCGGGCATCGACCGCCGGAGGATGGACAGTGGCGACTGACGAGCTTGCGATCCTGCGCCGGCTGGCGCACCAGTTGCGGGTGCCCCCCGAGACCAAGGTGCGGCTGCCCCACGGCTTCGACCCGGGCCACACGGCGAGCTTCGTCCACGAGTCGGATGCGACATCGTCGCTGGAGGCGGGGGTGCGCCTGCTGAGCGACTACCAGGCCCGCCTCGCGGCCCAGGACACCTACGGCCTGCTGGTGATCCTCCAGGCCCTGGACGCCGCGGGCAAGGACGGCGCCGTCAAGCACGTCATGAGCGGAGTCAACCCCCAGGGTGTCTGGGTGAGGAGCTTCAAGGTCCCCTCCCCCGAGGAGCTGAACCACGACTATCTCTGGCGCTACACCCGCGAGCTCCCCCCGCGAGGTGTCATCGGCATCTACAACCGCTCCCACTACGAGGAGGTCCTGGTGGTCCGGGTCCATCCGGAGAACCTCGACCGCCAGCACCTGCCCGCCGAGGCCAGGGGAAAGGACGTCTGGGGGCAGCGCTTCCAGGCGATCAACGAGTGGGAGGCGCACCTCACCGGGAACGGGATCAGGGTGGTCAAGATCTTCCTCAACCTCTCCCGCGACGAGCAGCGCAAGCGCCTGCTCGCCCGCATCGACGACCCCTCGAAGAACTGGAAGTTCTCCGCCGCCGACCTGGTCGAGCGCGCCCACTGGGATGAGTACCAGCACGCCTACTCGGAGGTCCTCTCCCACACCAGCAGCGCACACGCTCCCTGGCACGTCATCCCCGCCGACCACAAGTGGTTTGCCCGGGTGGCGGTGTCGGCCGTGGTGGTCGACGCCCTGGCCGCGATCGACCCCCAGTTCCCCAAGCTGGGCCCGGCCGCTCACGCCGACCTCGAGAAGGCGCGCGCCCAGCTCCTCGCCGAGCAGGAGTAGGGCTCCGGCCGCGCCGGCCCGGGACACCCGCCCGCATCAGGAGGGTTTAGGACTTTCCTGTCCACAACCGGGTGCGGAGGGTCGAGGGGCCCTGCGGAGGCGCCCCCGACGTCCGCGCTGCCCTGGCAGGGCCACCGCGACGGGCCGCCCACCCCGCTGGGCACCCGCCGGGCCGCCTACCCGGCGGCCGGCTGGGAGGGCGTCGCCGGCCCAGAGGTGGGGTCGGCGTGGGGCGGCGCGCCCATGGCGGCGAGCCGGGCGGTGAAGCCGGTCTCGTCCATCAGCACGCGCATCTCGCGCGTCGCCTGGTCGGAGGGGTACATGGTGCCGAGGCCGAGTTCCTCGCGCATCGCGTCGCGGCGCTCGAGGTACTCCCTCCAGCGCGGGCCGAATGCGTTGGCCATGCGCGGGAGGAACTCGGCGGGAGTGCCCCCCATCCCCTTCTCGTAGAACTGGATCGCCCAGTCGGCGAACATCGCCACGTGCTTGATCCCGTACCCCGACTCCACCTGGAGGCCGCGGATGACCTGGTTGATGACCGCGACCGAGTTGCCCCGAGGGCAGCGGCTCTGGCAGGTGTAGCAGTAGAAGCAGAGCCAGACGGAGTCGTCCTCGAGCAGGGTCGGGTCCCCCTCGTGGGCGCGCCGGGAGATCTCCCGGGGCGAGTAGTCCGCGAAGCGCGCCGCCGGGCAAACGGAGGTGCAGATGCCGCACTGCAGGCAGGAGAGGAACCCCTCGGCATGGTCGTGCATGCGCGGGTCGGTGAGGATCCGCCGGGTGAGCTCGGGCAGGGCCGGCCGCGGCTGGAAGGCGCTCGCGGCGATCGCCCCGTAGGGGTTGAGCTGCCGGTTCTCGTCCACCTCCGCCATCGCCTCCTGGTCGCCGCGGGTCACCCTGCACCTCCCACCGCGCCTGCGGCATCGGCGGCGCCGGCCGGAACGGCTCGGAAGAACTCCGGCCAGAAGTGGACCTCGACGCCGCTGTGAGACTGACGAGCTGCCGAGCCCACGTTGTCACGGCAGAGCAGGCAGGGGGTCACGATCGGCGCCTCCCGCGCGGCGGCGAAGCGGATCAGCTCGGCCACACCTTGGCTCGGCCCGCGGTAGACGCCGCCGAGGGCGCCGCAGCAGGTGGCGTGCAGCGAGGGCTGGGCCATGAGCGGCTCAGCCCCGGCCAGATTCCCCGCCTCGACCATCATGGCGAGGGTGGCGTCCCGGTCGGAGAGGCAGCCGGCGTAGGGGACGAACCGAGCCGCCCGGGCGCGGAGCCGGCACCTGCCGTGGCGGGCTCGCTCCACCACGGCGCCCCAGATCGGGGCGACCCGGGTGCCGGCGCCGGCCAGGGTCCGCTCGCAGGCGGGGCAGGCGGTGAGCACCGTCCCGTCGAGAGATGGGGGAGGCACGGTGGCATCCCGGGCCGGGTGCCCGCAGCAGCGGGTGGAGCGGGGGTCGGGCTCGGCCAGTCGCACCCCGGCCGCCGCCACCACCGCGTGGGTGGCGCCGTACGCCCGCCGGTCCAGCCGGAGCGCGCAACCGGGGAAGAAGACGGTCGCCCCATCCGCCTCCGGCGGTGCCGCCGCCCGCCGCGCCGGCCTCACCGCCTCAGCCGCCTCAGCCGCCTCTCCGCGCAGAGCACGGACGCCCGCCGACATCGCCGCGGACCGGTGCTGGGGAAGGAATCCGCGCGCCACCATGGACAGTCCCAGGGTCAGGGGATTGAGCGAGGAGTGCCCCCGGAGCCGCCGGGCGGAGAGCTCCGCACCGCTCCGCTCCGGGCAGCGCGGGCCCCGTCCCGCATCCTGCTGCAGCCGGCGGACCTCGGCGAGCATCCCGGCGACGTCCACGCCCATGGGGCAGGCCTCCGTGCACGCACCGCAGCCGCTGCAGCGCCAGACGTCCTCGCAGGCCAGCAGGGCCTCCACCTCCCCCGCCAGGATCAGGCGGACCACCGCGCGGGGACCGCCGGCCAGGTCCAGACCCTGCGGGCAGGCGCTCCGGCAGCGTCCGCACTGGTAGCAGGAGCGGCAGCGCACGGCCATATCGGCGGCCGCCAGACGGGTCGGCTCGGCGACCGCGGTCATCCCCCCACCTCCACGGGTATCGGGGGCCGGCTCCCGCCGGCCGCGCCGGCGAGCCGCGCCTCGTGGGCGCGCGCGTGGGCGGCGTCGACCCGAGCGCAGAAGCTCTCGATGCGATGGCCGATACCGTGGTGCTCGACGGCGCAGAGCCGCCAGAGCTCGACGGGCATGATGCGGCCGGCCTGGCGAACCAGCTCGCCGGCCAGCTCCACCTGCTCAGCGGCGCTCCGATCGCCGCGCATGTACTGGCACTGGCCCTCGACGCAGCCTGCCAGGAAGACGCCGGCAGCGCCGAGGCGCGCCGCCGCGACGATGTGCGACGCGCTGATCCGGCCCAGGCAGGGCAGCTCGATGAGGCGCACCCGCTCGGGGTACTGGTCTCGACGCAGCCCGCTCAGGGTGAACGCGGCGGCGGCGCACTCGGCACAGGTGAAGCCGATCACCGGGCTCTCCGTTCCGGCGGTGAGGACCTCGAGCCGGGCGATCACGGTGGCGTCGTCGAGGGAGTGGCTGATGGCGAGCTCGGGGCAGCTCGCGGCGCAGATCCCGCAGCCGCGACAGGCGTCTGCATCGATCTCGGCGACCGGGGCGTCCGGGCGCACGGCCGGCGGGCGGGGGGCGGCCGGCGCTCGATCGACGAGCCCCACCGCGCCGAACGGGCAGGCCGTCAGGCAGGCTCCGCACCCGACGCACCGCTCGGGATCGACGCTCGCCGACGCCACCTGCTGGCGCCCGTTGGAGCTGAGGAACGCGTGCACCCGGGCGGCGGCGGCGGCGGCGTCGGTGATGCACTCGGCGAGAGTCTTCGGTCCCGAGGCGGACCCACAGACGAAGACCCCCTCGGCGCGCGTCTCGGTGGTGCGGTTCTTGGCGTCGAGCTGGGCCACGAAGCCGGCTTCGTCGAGAGGCACGCCCAGCAGATGGGCGACCGGGGCCGCCTCCGCGGTGGGGACGAGACCGGTGGAGAGCACGACCAGGTCGGGGCGCAGCCGGCGGAGCTCCCCGGCCGCGAGGTCCTCCACCTCGACCATCGGTCTCCCCTCGGGGTCGACCTCGACCGCCGCCGGCGAGCCCCGCACGAACTCGACGCCGGCACGCCGGGCCGCCAGGTACCAGGTCTCGTCGCGCGCGCCCGGGGTGCGCAGCTCCTGGAAGCAGATGGTCACCCGCATCTCGGGAAAGAGCGCGCGCAGCCGGATGGCGTGCTTCAGGGCCACCATGCAGCAGAGGCGGGAGCAGTACGGGAGGCGCCGCTCATCGCGGGAGCCGGCGCACTGGATCATCACCAGGTGCCGGGCGGGCATCCGGCCGAGCCACGACTGCCGCTCCCACCCGTCGATCTTCTCGGCGAGCTCGACCTGGGTCATCACCCCCGGCTTGCCGTGGCCGAGGTGGGCCACGAGATGGCCCGGGGCGGGCTCGCACCCGGTCGCGATCAGGACCGCACCCGCGTGGAGCACCTCGAGGTCGGCCGCCGGGCGGAGGTCGATGGCGCCGACCGGGCAGGCGGTGGCGCAGGCGCCACAGAAGGTGCACCGCTCCAGGTCGATGGAGCGCAGCACGCGCCCGTCGTAGAGCTCGGCGCTGATGGCGGTGGCCTGCCCCGGTGGGCCCGGGACCGGGCAGGCCTGCTCGCAGAGACCGCAGTCGATGCACTCGGCGCCGACCATGGTGGGCAGGGAGCGCACCTCGATCCGGAAGTCGCCGGCCCTGCCGCTGACCGCCTGGACCTCGGTGCGCCGCCGGATCCGGAGGTTGGGGTGGTCGACGGCGACATTGCGGAAGAGGCACTTCCGGACCCCGGGCTGGGCCCCCGTCGCCGGCAGGCACGGGCCGCAATCCCCGGTCGGGAACACCGGGCCGATGGTGGTGGCGCGGCCACCCAGGAAGGGACGCCGCTCGAGCAGGTCGACGTGGTGGCCCATCCGCGCCAGCTCGACCGCGGCCTGGGTTCCGGCCACCCCGCCCCCGATCACGGTGACCCGGTCGGACCCCGGACGGTGTCCCTCCCGCCGCTCGAGGTGGGCGGGGAACCTGATCGCGGCCTCGGCGACCCGGAGTGCCTTGGCGGTCACCGCCGCCCGGTCCTCCCCGTGCACCCAGGAGCAGCCCTCGCGAATGCTCGCCGCCTCGAAGCGGAGGCCACGATCCGTCAGCCGCTGCAGGCGCCGCGCCGCGAAATCTACTGAGCAGCCGACCAGCACTAGACGTCCGGCCCCCTCGCCCTCCTCGACCAGCTCGATCAGACGGGTCTTTCCCTCCCGGCCGCACCACGTCCGCCGCCGCTCCACGTCGACGCCCAGCGCGGAGATGCCCGCCTCGAGGACGTCGAAGTCGAGGTTGGTCGCCATCGTGCCGGCGCACTCGCAGAGGAGGGCGCGAGTGCCGGGCACCGGGCCGGCCGCCGGCCCCGCCGAGGCCGGGCTCACGACCTCGACCCCATCTCGGCCAGCGCGCGCGGGGTCGCGGGTGCGGAGGAGATCGGGCCGGCGACCACCGCCCCGGTCGGGCAGGCGCGGGCGCAGGCACCGCAGCCCACGCAGCGCTCGGCGTCGAAGACCACGGCGCGGAAGGTGAGGACGCGCTCGGGTACCCGGATCGGACCGGTCGGGGCGTGACGCGCGATGCGGTGGAGGGCCGCCGCCAGCGCACCGCGCCCGGTCCCGGCGGGCGCCGCGTACAGCACCGCCGGGTCGAACCAGCCGTCCTGGCTCATGGCGCCGGTGGGGCAGGCGGCGACGCAGCGTCCGCAGCCCACGCAGAGCTCGTCGCGGCGCACCACCTCGCAACCCATCACCCCGGGGCTGACCGCGACGCCCGTCTCGGCCAGCTCGCCGGCGACCCGCCTGCCACGAGCGCTCAGAGGCATCGGTCAGCCCCTCCGGAGCCGCGGCAGGCGGGCGATGGTCTCGTGCATGCCGCGGGCGGTGGCGACGAAGCGGGCGGTGTCGGCGGCGCTCATGGTGAACATCGCGGCCCGCTCGGGCTCGACCCCCACCGATGCCAGCAGCTCCTTGAGGAAGGCGACCCGGTCGAGGGCGTGGAGGTTGCCGACCCGGTAGTGGCACTGCCCCTCGAGGCAGCCGGCGAGGTAGACGCCGTCAGCCCCCTCGGCGAGGGCGCTCAGCACGTGGAGCGGCGAGACCCGACCCGTGCAGGGGACGAGGATGGTGCGGATCGTGGGAGGCAGCGCGGTCCGGGCGTTGCCGGCAGCGTCGGCGGCACTGTAGGCGCACTCACGGCAGAGGAAGGCGACGATGGTCCGCTCGCCGTCCGCCCCGACGCTCGAGGGTTCGACGGTCGCGGTGAGGGCCGCCGCCGATGCCGGAGCGGCCGTGGCCGGGGCGCCGGCGCCGGGGGCATCGACCGGAGCTGGGGCCGCCACGGCGACCTCGGCCGCGCTCACGCGCCGGCCTCCGCCAGCAGCTCCGCGTCGGAGAAGCCTCCGACCGTCATCGCGCCGGAGGGGCACTCGGCGGCGCAGATGCCGCAGCCCCGGCAGCTCGCCGGGTCGACCAGAGCGTGCGGCCGGTCTCCGTCGAGCAGGCGCACCGCCCCCTGGGGGCAGACGCTCACGCAGACCCCGCAGCCGATGCAGACGCCGGGATCCGAGTAGGCCACCTCCACCGGCGTGACCGCCATCCCCCCCTGGAGCAGCGAGGTCACCCGCGCCGCCGCCGCCTTGGCCTGGGCGATCGTCTCGGGGATCCCCTTGGGTCCCTGCGCGGTCCCCGCGATGAAGATCCCCGCGCGCTGCGAGTCGACCGGGCGGAGCTTGGGGTGGTACTCCTTGAGGAACCCGGCCTCGCCCTGCTGGAGCCCGATCACGCGGGCGATCTGGGTGGTGCCCTCCGACGCCTCGAGGCCGGCGGAGAGGACCACCAGGTCGAAGAGCTCCTCCGTCTTGACCCCGCTGATGGTGTCCTCCCAGCGCACCCTGAGGCTCCTGTCGGCCTCCTCCGAGATCTCACCGACCCGGCTGCGTACGTAGCGGACGCCGCGTTCGGCGACCAGCCGCAGGTATTCCTCGTGGGCCTTGCCCGGCATCCTCAGGTCGGTGTACGCGATGGTCACCTCGGTGTCCGGGTAGGACTCCCGGATCAGCGAGGCGTGAAGCGTCGCGAAGAGGCAGCAGATGGCCGAGCAGTGCGAGTTGCCGCGCGAGCTGGAGTCGCGCGAGCCCACGCACTGCAGCATGAAGACACGCCGGGGCACCCGGCCGTCGGACGGCCGGCGCAGCTCACCCTCGGTGGGCCCGGACGCCGCCAGCAGCCGCGCCAGCTGGCTCTGGGTGAGCACGTTGGGGTAGCGCCCGTAGCCGAGCGGTGGCTTGCGCCGGGCGTCGAACTCCCGGTGCCCGGTCGCAACGACGATCGCGCCGACCGTCAGCTCCTCCTCCCAGGGCTGCTGGGCGAGGTCGATGGCCCCGGCCGGACAGGCCACCGCGCAGGAGCCGCACTCGGCGCAGCCGCCGCAGGAGAGGCAGCGGCCGGCCTCGGCCCGGGCCTCCTCCTCGCTGAAACCCAGCCGCACCTCGTCCCAGCTCCGGCGGCGCTCCCCGGCCGGCAGGGTGCGCATCTCCCGGCGCGGCCGGACCGGACGCCGGCCGAGCTCCTGATCGGTGACCTCGACCCGGCCCCGCTCCGCCGGCCACACCTCCAGCAGCTCCTCGCCGCGGAGGTGGTTGTGGATGGCCCGCGCCGCCCGGGCGCCGGCGGCGATCGCCTGGATCGCCATCAGCCCGCCGGTGGGGGCGGCGTCCCCGGCCGCGAAGACCCCTCGGCGCCCGGTCATCAGGGTTGCGGGGTCGACCAGGATCTGACCACCCGCGACCTCGACACCGGCGGCGAGGTGGAGAGCGTCCTCATCGAGGGACTGCCCCACGCAGAGCAGGACGGTGTCGGCCTCCAGCTCCACGGGCTCGCCTTCCCGAGCCACCGGTGGCCGCCAGCCTCGGCGGTTGCGCTCCCCCAGGGTGCAGGGCTGGAAGCGCACCCCGGCGACCTCGTCGCCGCCGAGGATGGCGACTGGCATCAGCGAGGGAGCCAGCTCGATCCCCTCGGCCAGCGCGGCGGCGATCTCGTCCGGCTGGGAGGGGAGGGTCTCGCGGCCCTCGATGCAGGCGATGACCACGCGCTCGGCGCCGAGCCTGAGCGCGGTGCGGGCGGCGTCGACGGCCACGTCGCCACCGCCGATGACCACCACTCGCCGGCCCACCGCGACCGCATCGCCGAGCGCCCGGCGCCTCAGCAGGTCCAGGCCACCGATCACCCCGGGCAGCTCCGCCCCGGGCAGCGGGAGCAGACGCGGCTGCTGCAGCCCCACGGCAAGGAGCACCGCCCGGTACCCCGAGCCGAGCAGCGAGTCCACCGTGAAGTCGCGGCCACAGCGCTGCCCGGGGCGCAGCTCCACCCCGCCGGCGAGCACGCGCGCGACCTCGGCGGCGACCACCTCGCGGGGCAGCCGGTACTCGGGCACCCCGAGGGCCAGCATCCCGCCCGCGACCGGCTGGGCCTCGAAGACGGTGACCGGATAGCCGAGCCGGGCCAGGTCGCGGGCCGCGGTGAGCCCGGCCGGGCCCGCCCCCACCACCGCCACCCGGTCCTCGAACCGGACCACGGCCGGCGGCACCGGGAGGGCAGCACCCACCTGGTCGGCGACGAAGCGCTTGATCCCGGCGATGGCCACCGGCTGGTCGAGGCGGCCCCGGGTGCACTCCTCCTCGCAGGCATGAGGACAGATCCGTCCGCAGACGCTCGGGAAGGGGTTGGGCTCGCTGGCGACGCGGTACGCCTCCTCCCACCGGCCCTGGGCGGCGAGAGCGATGTACCCCTGCGCCGAGGTGTGCGCCGGACAGGTCGAGGTGCACGGAGCCCAGCCGCGGTGGTCGATCGCGAACGTCGCCGGCACCGCGTTGGCGAAGGGCCGGGAGATCGCCTTACGCTTCGTCACCCCGAGGTCGAACTCGCTCTCCAGCTCGACCGGGCAGACGGCCGCGCAGGCGCCACAGCCCACGCACTGGTCGCTGACGAAGCGGGGCAGGTGGCGCACCCGCACCCGGAACTCGCCGGGTGGCCCGCTCACCGCGGTCACCTCGGAGAGGGTGTTGACGTGGATGCGCGAGTCGGTGGCGGCGTTGGCGAGTCGCGGACCGAGCGAGCACATCGCGCAGTCCTCGGTCGGGAAGGTCTTGGAGAGGCGCGCCATGTACCCCCCCAGGGACTGCTCCCTCTCGACCAGGTGGACCTCGATCCCGGCGCCGGCAAGCTCCTCGGCCGCGGAGAGCCCGCCGATGCCCCCGCCCACCACCAGCGCCGAGCGATGCAGGAAGGCACGCGAGGGCTCCAGCGGCCGCTGCGACGCCGCCCGTGCAACCGCCGCGGCGAGCACCGTCTCGGCCTTACGCTGAGCCCTCTCCGGCTCCTGCCGGTGGATGAACGCGCAGCCCTCGCGCAGGTTGGCGAAGGCGACGCTGTTCTCGCCCAGCTCCAGCTCGCGGGCGATGCGCTCGAAGGTGGGGCCCTGGAAGCGCCGCGAGCAGGCACCGATCACCACCCGGTCGAGCCCGCGCGACGAGACCAGGCCCTCGATCAGTCGCCGCCCCTCCGCGCCGCAGAGGAACTGGCAGACGGCGACGTTGACGACGCCCTCCATCTCCCGTCCCCGCTCCGCGAGCGCGCCCAGGTCGAGCACGCCGGAGATGTTGCCGCCGCACTCGCAGAGGAAGACGCCGCTGCGGGTCACACCGCGGCCCGGGGACGGGCTCCGATCCGCTGCAGCAGCGGCTCCAGGTCCTGGGAGTGGGAGCCGACGCCGCAGACGGTGTCCGGATCGGCGCCGAGCGCGAGCGCCACCAGCTGCTGGACGTGCAAATGCACGAACGGGTACTCCTCGTGGGAGGTGCGCTCGATGACGTCGTGGTGCCGGTCGAACTGGACCGCGCAGTTGGGGCACATGTGCACGCAGACGTCCACCTTCTCGGCGGCCAGGCGGCGCAGCTTCTCCCTGGTCACCGCCATCGACATCGACGGGTTGACGAAGCGCTGCCGGAAACCAGCCCCGCAGTGGGTGGTCTTCTCGGGGTAGTAGCCCGTGCGGGTGACCCCGGCGGGCTCGAGCAGGTCCTCGGCGACCATCAGGTTCTCGCTGTCCCCGAGCACCTCGTCGGGGAACACCTTGCAGTAGTGGCAGGCGGGATGGGTGGCCACCTTGATGCCGCCCAGGCGGCGGCGGACCAAGCCGGCCAGCTTCTCGTGCTGCGACCAGAGGACCTCGAGCACGTGGCGGTGCTGGATGGTCCTGGCGACCTGGTCGTCGTAGCTGCGCCCGATCCCGGCCAGGGCCCGGTTGACCTCGCGCCGCTGCTCCGGATCCTCCAGCACGCGGTGCGCCTTCTTGTTGATCGCGTAGCAGGTCGAGCAGAGGTAGGCCTGGACCGGGTGCCCCGCCTCGACCGCCACGCACGCGTTGCGGGCGGCGATGGCCACCGTGGTGGCGAAGGGCATCACGTCGGTGTAGTAGCCGAGCCCGGTGCAGCAGGTCTGCTCGGGGTTGACGATGTACTCGACGCCGAGACGCTCGAAGAGCCACTTGGTCGCGGCCTCGGCGCCCGGGTACTCGCTGGAGACCATGCAGCTGCGGAAGAGCTGGACGCCCCCTGCGATCGGGGCGACCTCCGGCGTGGAATGGGTCATGGGGCGGCTCGATGCATCCCGTCCAGAGGCGGACTCCGCCCTGAGCGCTGACGGCCGGGGCGATGTCAACCGGGCCCAGGGGGCCTCACATCAGCCGCGTGACTCTGGCACGCGCCATGCCCAATGATCAAGAGATGTTAACCACGCCTAAGCTTCTCTGATAGAGAAGGATTCGCCCGCCCTCCCCGGGGGGCTCGCGAAGCTAGGATCAGCCCTCGGCGATCTCCACGGCCACCAGCTCCAGGGCATCCGGCGCCTCGTGGACGCGCGCGCACTCGGGGCAGATCACCATGTGGCCGGCGCAGTGGTCCGGCCCCACCTCGCCCGCGAAGCCACAGTCGCAGCTGAGCACCTGGGGCACGCTCTGGAGCCGCAGCGCGGCGCCGCTCAGCGGACCGCCGGCGGTGAGCTGGGCAAAGGCGTCGGCGATCTCGCTCCCATCCGTCCCGGCAGGGCAGCGCACCTCGACCAGGGCAACCCGATGCCCCGCCGCGCGCCGGGCGCACTCCGCCACCAGCTCGGTGACCAGGGAGAGCTCATGCATCGCTGGACGAGGCCGGCCCGGCCCCCTCCTGGGCCGCGCGGACCGCGGCGCGTACCGCCGCGGGGATCGCCCGCCTGACCGTGGCCGAGAGCCCGTCCCCGGGCTCGAAGCTCTCCGCGCCCACACTGACCAGCACCCCTTCGGGCCGGGCGGCGTAGAGGTCGCGAGCCAGGCGGAGCACGTCCTCGGGGCCCAGGCCGTGGGAGAAGGGGTCCGGCGACCGCCCCGCCCCGCCTGGCGCCCGCCTGGTGGAGCTGGGAGGCTCGGCGCCACCGTCGCCCGGAGCATCCTGCCCGGGATGGACCGGCCGGACGCTCACCGAGCCGGGTGGCACATCGGCGGCGGCATCCACGAACACCACGCGACCGGACCGGCTGGCGTCCAGGGCCAGCTCGGGGAGGAGCTGGTCCACGACGACCACCTCCGCGCCCGTCCCCTCCAGCTCCGCGGCGAGCAGCTCCCCCACCTCGGGGCCAGCGCCGTCGTCACCGCGCAGGGTGTTCCCGCAGGCGATCACCAGCACCCCCCGGAGGCGGGCGGCGGCGGGCTGCCGTGCCATCGCGGGCTCAGCTGCGCGCGGAACGTCGCGAGCGACGTCCCGGCGCCATCAGCGCGACACCTGCCGGATCAGGGCGCCCTCGACGTCGCGGATGTCGACGAGCAGCGGCATCTGGCCGACGGCGTGGGTCGAGCAGCTGAGGCACGGGTCGTAACAGCGGATCACCGCCTCCACCCGGTTGAGCATCCCCTCCTTGACGTCGGCACCGTGGACGTAGTGGCGGGCGGTCTGGAGCACGCTGCGGTTCATCGCCAGGTTGTTGTGGCCGGTCGCGATGACCAGATTCACCCATTGCACCAGGCCGTCGTCGTCGACCCGGTAGTGGTGGATCAGGACCCCGCGGGGCGCCTCGGAGACACCCACACCCTCGTTGCGGTTGACCTGCGCCCGGGCCCGCACATGCGGGTTGAGGATGTCGGGGTCGGAGAGGATCTCATCGATCATGTCGATGCAGTGGACGATCTCGATGAGCCGCGCGTAGTGGTAGTGGAAGGAGCTGGACGGGTAGCGGCCCAGGCGCTCGCGGTACTCGGCGAGCTCGGCGTCGGCGGCCAGGGTGCCCAGCCGTTCCACCACGTTGAGGCGGGCGAGAGGACCGACCCGGTAGATCCCCGCCGGATACCCGAGCGGCTTGAAGTAGGTCGACTTCAGGTATGACCAGGGCTCCACGGTCTCCCCGAGGTAGTCCCAGTAGGACCTGGGGTCGACCCCGTCGGCGAGCACCCAGCCGTTGCCGTCCACCACCCTGAGCAGGCCGTCCGAGTAGGCGGCGTTGCCGCTCTCGTGGACCAGGCCCATGTGGAGGCTCGGAAACTCACCGAGGTGGGCGACCTCGTCGGCCCAGGTCGCGACGTTGGCCTTGAACCACTCCAGGGTGCGCCGGGCACGGGCGCGGGCGTCGGGGATCTCCTGGAGGATGGCCGCGCGCTGCTCGGCGTCCAGGGGACGGCTCACCCCACCGGGCACCACCCAGGCCGGGTGCACCCGCTGGCCGCCCAGCCGCTCGATGATCCGCTGCCCGAAGCGGCGCAGCGCCACTCCGTCGCGGGCCAGCTCGGGAGCCTGCTGGGCGACCCCCACCAGGTTGCGCAGGGCGGGGTCGGACTCGAATCCGAGCAGGAGGTCGGGCGAGGAGAGGTAGAAGAAGCTGAGGGAGTGCGACTGGACGATCTGGGCCAGGTTGAGCACCCGTCGCAGCAGCACGCCCACCGGGGGTACGGTGACCCCCAGGATCTCGTCGCACGCCTTGGCCGAAGCGACCATGTGGCTGACCGGGCAGATCCCGCAGATCCTCGCCATCAGCGAGGGCATCTCGTGCAGCATCCGGCCCTGGCTGATGCGCTCGAATCCGCGGAACTGGGTGACGTGGAAGTGGGCGTCGGCCACCTTCCCCGCCTCGTCCAGCTGGATGGTGATCTTGGCGTGACCCTCGATCCGGGTCACGGGCTCGATGACGATCGTGTGGTCAGCCAAAGCAGGTCACCCCCGCGGTAACGGGCATCCGCCCGGAGATCAGATCATCGAGGACGCTGTGGATCAGGTCCGCGGAGGGCGGGCATCCGGGGACGAAGACGTCCACCTTGACCACCGCGTGCACCGGACGGGAGAGCGGCAGCAGCCGCGGCACCAGCGGCCCGGGCAGCTGGGGGTGCAGGGTCACGTTCTCGAGGTAGGCGCGCTCGAGGATCGGCCCCGGCCCGATGGGGTTGCGCATGCCCGGCACATTGGAGGTGACCGCGCAGTCGCCGAGCGACACCAGGATGCGGGTGTTGCGGCGGACCTCGAGGATCTTGCGCAGGTCGTCCTCCGAGCTCACCGCCCCCTCGACCAGGGTGACGTCGACGTTCTCGGGGAACTCCTTGAAGTCGACCAGGGCTCCGAAGACGATGTCGGCGCGCTCGGTGATCTCGAGCAGACGCTCGTCCATGTCGAGCAGGGACATGTGGCATCCCGAGCAGCCGTCGAGCCAGATGGTGGCGAGACGCGGCTTGGCGGTCATCGTGCGCGACCCTCCCGCGCCACCAGGTAGGGAAGGTAGGGCCGGCGGCGCCGGGCCTCACCCACCGATCTGCCCTTCTCGAAGAGGGCTCCGGTCGGGCACACCTGGACGCACTTGCCGCAGCTCGTGCAGGTGGCGGACTGGCCCCACGGGGTGCCCAGGTCGGTGATGATCCTGGCCTCGGTGCCCCGTCCCATCACATCCCAGGTGTGCGCCTCCTCGACCTCGTCGCAGACGCGCACGCAGCGGGTGCAGAGGATGCAGCGGTTGTGGTCGATGCCGAAGCGCTCGTGGGTGGCGTCGACCGTCGCCTTGGGGTGGAGCTGAGGCAGATCGAAGTGGGTGACGCCGAACTCCACCGAGAGGTCCTGCAGCTCGCAGTTGCGATCGGCCACGCACACCGAGCAGACGTGGTTGCGCTCAGTGAAGAGCAGCTCGACGATCCGGCGGCGGTATGCGGTCAGACGGTCGGAGTTGACCGTCACCTTCATCCCCTCCTCGATCGACGTGACGCAGGCCGGGAGCAGCTTGCGCTGTCCCTCCACCTCCACCATGCAGAGGCGGCAGGCGCCGACGTCGGAGAGGCCCTCGAGATGGCAGAGGGTGGGGATGGCCACGCCGTTCTCGCGAGCGACCTGGAGGATGGTGCGACCCGCCGGACCGGCGACGTCCTGACCCTCGATGACCAGGGTGAGAACGCTCATCGGAGTCCCTCCGCGACCGGGGTGCCGGCCTCCGCCGGCTCGATCTTGCAGACCCCCGCCGGACAGACACGGTCGTCGATGTGGGCCAGGTACTCGTCACGGAAGTAGCGGAGCGTGGAGAAGACGGGGTTGGGAGCCCCCTGACCCAGGCCGCAGAGGCTGGTCTCACGGACCATCCCGGCGAGGTCCTCGAGCTCGGCGAGGTCCTCACGGCTCGCCAGCCCGTGGGTGATGCGGTCGAGGAGGCCGTGCATCTGGGTGGTGCCCACCCGGCACGGTACGCACTTGCCACAGGACTCCTCGCGGCAGAAGTCCATGAAGAACTTGGCCACGTCGACCATGCAGGTTCCCTGGTCCATGACGATCATGCCGCCGGAGCCCATGATCGATCCGGCCTCGGCCAGCGACTCGTAGCTGACCGGCATGTCGAGGAGCTCCTCGGGCATGCAGCCGCCGGACGGGCCACCGGTCTGGACGGCCTTGAACCGCCCTCCCCCGGGGAGACCGCCGCCGATGTCGAAGACGATCTCGCGGAGGGTGAGCCCCAGGGGCACCTCGATGAGGCCGGTGTTGACCACGCTCCCGGCCAGCGCGAAGACCTTGGTGCCCCGGCTCTTCCCGGTGCCGATGGCCTGGTACCAGGCGGCGCCCCGATTGATGATCGCCGCCACGCTGGAGAAGGTCTCCACGTTGTTGATGAGGGTGGGCTTGCCCCACAGGCCCGACGCCGCCGGGTAGGGCGGCCGCGGCCGGGGCGTGCCCCTGCCCCCCTCGATGGAGGCGATCAGGGCGGTCTCCTCACCGCAGACGAAGGCGCCCGCACCGATGCGCAGCTGGACCTCGAAGCTGAAGCTGCTGTCGGCGATCCGCTGTCCCAGGAGCCCGGCCCGCTCCGCCTGGCGGATAGCGGTGGTCAGACGCTTCACGGCGAGCGGGTACTCGGCCCGGACGTAGACGTAGCCGTGGGAGGCGCCCACCGCGTAGCCGGCGATGGCCATCCCCTCCAGCACCTGCTGGGGGCTGCTCTCCAGCACGCTGCGGTCCATGAAGGCACCGGGGTCACCCTCGTCGCCGTTGCAGACCACGTACTTGCCGTCGGCGGAGTCCGCCTTGGCCACGGTCGTCCACTTGAGGCCGGTGGGGTAGCCGGCGCCGCCCCGACCGCGCAGCCCGCTGTGGGTCACTTCGGCCAGGACCTCGGCGGGGGTCATGCCGGTCACGGCCTTGGTGAGCGCCTCGTAGCCGCCGGCAGCCACGTAGTCCTCGACCCGCTCGGGGTCGATCCGGCCGCAGTGCTCGAGAACCACCTTGACCTGGTGGGAGAAGAACGGATCGGAGGCCATGGGGCGGCCGCCCTCGCCGCCCGAGAGGGCAGTGACCACCGCGTCCAGCGACGCGTCGTCGCCGGCGGTGACGTGATCGAAGAGACGCTCCCGCTCGGGGACCGCGACCAGCGGCCCGGCGGCGCAGAGCCCGAGGCAGCCGACTCGCCGGACCGCGACGTCGGTGAGCCCGGAGGCGGTCACGCGCTCGCAGAGCGAGTTGAAGACGGCGTCGGACTGCATCGAGAGGCAGCCCGCCGCCTGGCAGACATCGGCCGACGCGCGCACCGGCCCGTCGGGGATCAGCGGTTCCTGGCGCCGTCGCCGCGCCGGCGTCGCGCCACCCGTCTCCGTCATAGCGCCTCCAGCATCTGCTCGACCCCGTCGGGACTCATCCTGCCATGCACCTCGTCGTCGACCACGACCGCGGGCGCCATGCTGCAAGCCCCCAGGCAGCGGGCTCGGAGCAGGGAGACCCGCCCGTCGGGGGTGGTCCCGCCGGCGTCGATGCCCAGGGTTCCAGTGAGCCGCTCGAAGATCGCGCTGGCCCCGTTGATGTAGCAGGCGGTCCCCATGCACACCACGCAGGTGTGGAGCCCCTGGGGCTTGCGCACGAAGTGGGAATAGAACGTGGCCACGCCCAGCACCCGGCTGGGCGGCACGCCGAGGGCCTCGCTCACGTAGGCGAGGGCGTCGTCGTCCAGGAAGCCGAAGACCTCCTGGACAGTGTGGAGGACCTCGATGAGGCCATCCGGCCGCGCCCCCAGGCGGCGAATCTTCACATCCACCTGACGCCACCGCTTGTCCTCGCGGGGTGGGCTCGGGGGAGCCTCGACGGGCGCCATGGTCATGCGCCTATTCCTCGATGAAGATGCACTCGCCGGCGCACTGGTCGGCGGCTTCGCGCACCCCGGCCTCGTGCTCGGCGGCCACCGCGGCCATGCTCAGCTTGCCTCCCGGCGCGTCGAGGACGGCCCCGTCCTGCTTGACGTAGGAGAGCCCGTCGTCGAGCTGGGTGAAGATCGCCGGGCACAGCTCCTCGCAGAGATTATCGCCGGTGCAGTACTTCTGATCGATCCAGACCTTCATCCGGTCACCTCCGTCCGCTGGCACCCACCCAGGAGCGGAGGGTGGCCATGTAGTTGGCTCTCTCGAAGGCCTCACCGGCCTCCGCGGTCACTCGTGAAACCGATCCGCGGAGCTGGGCGGCCGAGTTGTACTCATGGCCGGCCAGCCAGGCGCGCAGCTCGGCCTCCACCCCGGCAACCCGCTCGGGCCCGCGGCGGAGGAGCTCTGAGGTCATCATCACCGCGTCGGCGCCGACCGCCAGAGCCTTGGCCGCGTCCTCACCGGTGCGCACACCGGAGCTCGCGGCCAGCGACACCGACTCGGGCACCTGGGGCCGGAGCATGGCGATCCAGCGGAGCGGCAGGCCCAGCTCGACCGAGGTCGAGAGCTCCAGGCGGCACTCCACGTCCATGGTCTCCAGGTCGATGTCGGGCTGGTAGAAGCGATTGAAGAGGACCAGCCCGCTGGCCCCCGCCTGGATCACCTGACGGGTGAAGCCGGCCATCGCCGAGTAGTAGGGCGAGAGCTTGACCGCCACCGGCACGGTCGCCGCCCGGCAGACGTCGGCGACCAGCTCCAGGTCGGCGCTCTCGACGTCGGTGCCGGCGACGTACGGGCTGGCGGCCACCCGGTAGACGTTGAGCTCGACGGCGTCGGCGCCGGCATCGGCCACCAGCGCCGCGTACCGGCTCCACGCGCCCACCGAGGTGGCGTTGAGGCTTGCGATCACCGGGACGTCGACCGCGGACTTGATCCGCTCCAGGTTGGCCAGGTAGCGGTCGGCCACCGTGGCGCCCTCGATCGGGGGGAAGAAGCCGTGCGCCTCGGGGCTAACCTCGGCGCCCGCCTCGAGGGCCGTGGCGAGGCCGATCTCCTCGGCCACGATCTCCTCCTCGAAGAGGGAGGGGAGCACCAGGGCCCCGATGCCGGCGCGGGCGAGGCGCCGGGCCGACTCGACGTCGCCGGTGAGCGGGCTGGCGGAGGCGATCAGCGGGGAGCGGAGGGAGAGCCCGAGGTAGGCGACCGTGAGATCGACGGCGCCGGCGGTCACGGGGTCACCTCCCCGGCCGGTGCCGGGGCGGCCGGCGCGGCACCGGGAACCCGGCCGTCTCCGCCCGGGGCCTCTGCGGCGGCCTCGTCATCGGAGTCCGCCGTCTCGCTGACCAGGGTCCGCTGCACGCCGGCGAGCTGGCTGTAGTAGCGCCAGCGCTCGGCGGCGTCGCGCTCCAGCAGGCGCATCAGCTCCCGGGCTCGATCCGGGTGACTCCGGGTCAGTGCCGAGAAACGCACCTCGGAGCCGACGAAATCGGCCACCGGGATGGAGGGTTCGCGGGAGTCGAGGGTGAGCGGTTGACCGACCTCCTCGGCGGTGGGGCGGAAGCGGTACAGCGGCCAGTACCCGGACCGGACGGCGTCCTTCTGGTGGGTCATCGAGGTCGCCATGTCCAGGATGCCGTGGGCGATGCAGGTGGAGTAGGCGATGACCAGCGAGGGCCCGGGGTACGCATCCGCCTCGAGCAGGGCCTTGATGGTCTGGACGTCGTTGGCGCCGACCGCGACCTGGGCGACGTAGACGTTGCCGTAGGCCCGGGCGATCGCGCCCAGGTCCTTCTTGGGGGTGGACTTCCCGGAGGCCGCGAACCTGGCGACGGCACCCCGCTGGGTGGCCTTGGAGGCCTGGCCGCCGGTGTTGGAGTAGACCTCGGTGTCGAGCACCAGGACGTTGACGTTGCGGCCCGACGCGAGCACGTGGTCCAGGCCGCCGAAGCCGATGTCATAAGCCCAGCCGTCGCCACCGACGATCCAGACCGACTTGCTCACCAGGGTGTCGGCGACCGCGGTCAGCTGGGCTGCCTGCGTGGCCAGCGCGTCGCCGTCGGTGCTGGCGAGGGAGGCGAGACGCTGCTTCAGCGAGGCCACCCGCGCGCGCTGGGCGAAGACCGCCTCCTCGTCCGCCTGCTCGGCCTCGAGGATGGCGGAGGCGAGGGGTTCCCCAACCGCCGGCGCCAGCGCCTGGAGCAGCGATCGGGCCGCCCGCTGCTGCGCCTCGAGACCCAGCCGGATGCCCAAGCCGAACTCGGCGTTGTCCTCGAAGAGCGAGTTGGCCCACGCCGGTCCCCTCCCCTCCTGGTTGGCGGACCAGGGGGTGGTGGGCAGGTTGCCCCCGTAGATGGAGGAGCAGCCGGTCGCGTTGGCCACCAGCAGGCGATCGCCGAAGAGCTGGGAGAGCAGCTTGAGGTAGGGGGTCTCGCCGCACCCGGCGCAGGCCCCGGAGAACTCGAAGAGCGGTTGGAGGACCGCTGCCCCCTTGACCGTGTTGTGGGCGAGCAGGCCCCGGTCGAGCTCGGGGATGGCCCGGAAGAAGTCCCAGCGGGTGCGCTCGGTGTCGCGGTGCTCGAGGACCGGCTCCAGGTTGAGCGACTTGTGCCGGGCCTCGGTCTTGGACCGGCCCGGGCAGACCTCGACGCAGAGGCCGCAGCCGGTGCAGTCGTCGGGGGCCACCTGGATGGTCAGCAGATGACCGGTGAGCTCCTTGGAGCGGAAGGGCTTGGAGAGGAATCCCGCGGGAGCCGCCTCGACGGCCTCGGGAGCGAAGACCTTCATCCGGATCGCCGCGTGCGGGCAGACGATGGCGCACTTCCCGCAGTCGCTGCAGAGGGAGGGATCCCAGATCGGGATCTCGGTGGCGATGGCCCGCTTCTCGAAGCGCGCGGTGCCCGAGGGGAAGCGGCCGTCAGCCGGCATCGCCGAGACCGGCAGCGCCTCGCCCTGGTCGGCGATCAGCCGCGAGGTGACCTCGCGCACGAACCGGGAAGCGCCGCTGAAGTCGCGGGCGGCCGGCACGGCGTCGATCCGGGAGCCCCCGGCGGGCGCCATCACCCTGGTCAGCCCGGCGAGCGCCGAGTTGATGGCGGCGATGTTCTGATCGACCACCGCCTGGCCGCGCCGGCCGTAGGTCTTGACCACCGCGCCCTTGATGGCGGCGATGGCCTGGTCCACGGGGAGGACCTTGGAGAGGGCGAAGAAGCAGACCTGCATCACGGTGTTGATGCGGGTGCCGAGGTTGGCCTCGGAGGCGATGCGCTGGGCGTCGACCACCCAGAGCTCGACCCGCTTCTCCACGATCTCGCGACGCACCGCCTCCGGCAGCCGGTCCCACACCTGGTCGGCGGGATACGGGCTGTTGAGCAGGAAGACCGCTCCCGGCTTGGCCCACTCCAGCACGTTGACCCGCTCCAGCAGCCCGTGCTCGTGGCAGGCCACGAAGTCGGCCTCGGTGACCAGGTAGGTGGAGCGGATCGGCTGGGGGCCGAAGCGGAGGTGCGAGACGGTCATCGAGCCCGACTTCTTGGAGTTGTAGACGAAGTAGCCCTGGACGTTCGCGCCGGTCCCGTCCGAGATGATCTTGGCGCTGTTCTTGTTGGCACCCACGGTGCCGTCGGCGCCGAGCCCGAAGAAGACCGCCTGCAGCTCCCCCTCCGGACGCGGGGGCGCGAAGGTCGGGTCCCAGGCCAGGCTGGAGAGGCTCACGTCGTCGTTCACGCCGACCACGAAATGGCGGCGTGGCCGGGCCGAGCCCAGCTCGTCGAACACGGCCTTGGCCATCCCCGGGGTGAACTCCTTGGAGGAGAGCCCGTAACGCCCGCCGACCACCAGCGGGGCGGCGCTAAAGGGAGGCTCGCCGGCCTCCATGGCCTCGTCGATGGCGGCGCGCACGTCGAGGTAGAGGGGCTCGCCGACGCCGCCCGGCTCCTTGGTCCGGTCCAGGACGGCGATGCTCTTCACCGTGCGGGGCAGGGCCGCGACCAGCTCGGCGCTCGGGAAGGGACGGTAGAGGTGCAGCTTGAGCATCCCGACCCTCTCGCCGCGCGCCCGGAGGACCTCGACGGTCTCCTCGACGGCACCGCATCCCGAGCCCATCAGCACCACCACGCGCTCGGCGTCGGGGGCACCGGTGTACTCGACCAGGCCGTAGCGGCGCCCGGTGAGGCGGGCCAGCTCGTCCATGGCGCGGGCGACGATGGCGGGGACCTCGCGGTAGAACGGGGTGCTCGCCTCGCGGCCCTGGAAGAAGACGTCGGGGTTCTGGGCGGTCCCGCGCACGTCGGGGTGATCGGGACTCATCCCGCGCAGCCGGATCTCCTCGATCGCCCGGCTGTCGATCATGGCGGCCATCACCGCGGGCTCCAGCGGGGTCACCGAGCCGAGCTCGTGCGAGGTGCGGAAGCCGTCGAAGAAGTGCAGGAAGGGCACACGCGAGGTGAGGGTCGCGGAGTGCGCCACCAGAGCGAGGTCGTGGGCCTCCTGGACGGTGGCCGAGGAGAGCATCGCCCAGCCGGCGGAGCGCACCGCCATCACGTCGGAGTGGTCGCCGAAGATGGAGAGGGCGTGGGTGGCCACGCTCCGCGCGGCCACGTGGATCACCGTGGGCAGCAGCTCGCCGGCGATCTTGTACATGTTGGGGACCATCAGCAGCAGCCCCTGCGAGGCCGTGAAGGTGGTCGCCAGCGTGCCCTTCTGGAGGACGCCGTGAAGAGCCCCGGCGGCACCCGCCTCGGACTGCATCTCGACGATGTGGGGGACCTGGCCGAAGAGGTTCGGCACCCCGGCGGCGGCCCAGTCGTCGGCGTGCTCGCCCATCGGCGACGACGGTGTTATCGGGTAGAGCGAGATGACCTCGGAGAGGGCGTAGGCCACCGTGGCTGCCGCCTCGTTGCCGTCGATGCAGATGCGCGCGGATTTGGACAACGCTTGACGTCACCTCCAGAGCACGGGCCGCCGTGGGAGCGACCCTGGTGCAAGGGTTCCTGACCGGATCGATTGAACCAGAATCGCGACCGGGGGAACAGGGTCGAGAGACGTGACTTGCCGCAGACCAAAGGTCATCCCAAGCTGTGCAATCGCACATGTGCAGGGCCACAAGGCCCGTGCAGGGATGGGCCGAAATCCCCGCCGCCACAAAGGCATCCTGGACCTCTTGGCGCTCCGAGAGAAGGGAACATGGCCCTGGGAGCCAGGGCGGGTTGGCCCGCGTTGCCGATGCATTGCATCAGACGAGACGGGAAGATTGGCCGACGTGGCCACAGTGAGCAACGAGCCCCCGAGCCGGCACGGCTGGCTGCACCAGATCCGGATCATCCAGGGCGGGATGGGCGTGGCCATCTCCGGCTGGCGGCTCGCCCGCGCCGTCGCCGCCCACCGCGGCTGCATGGGGGTCGTCTCTGGCACCGCCCTCGACAGCGTGGTGGCGCGCCGCCTCCAGGACGGCGACAAGGGCGGGCATCTGCGCCGTGCGATCGAGGCGTTCCCGGACCAGGGGGTCGCCGGGCGCGTGCTGGACCGCTTCTTCGTGCCGATGGGGAAGCGGCCGGGGACCCCCTACCGCCGGGTGGGGATGCAGAGCCACGTGGAGCGGCCCCTGGTGCGCGACCTCACCGTGCTGGCGGCATTCGTCGAGGTGGTCCTGGCCCGCGAGGGGCATCGGGGCCGGGTGGGGATCAACCTCATGACCAAGCTCCGGCCGCCCACCCTGCCCACGCTCTACGGGGCCATGCTGGCCGGGGTCGACTGCATCCTGATGGGCGCCGGCATCCCCCGCGAGATCCCCGGCGTCCTCGACGCCTTCGCCGAGGGCCGCGAGGCGGGCATGCACCTGATCGACGGCGCCGCGCCGGAGCAGGCCGTGCCGATGCTGACGTTCGACCCGGCCCGGGTGGGGTACGGGGCCGCGCGGCTCCCCCGCCCCGCCTTCCTCCCCATCATCTCCGCGGACTCGCTGGCGGTGATGCTGATCCGGCGCGCCACGGGCAGCATCGAGGGGTTCGTGGTCGAAGGCCCGCTGGCCGGCGGTCACAACGCGCCCCCCCGGGGCCGGACGGTGCTCGACGAGACCGGCCAGCCGGTGTACGGCGAGCGCGACCAGGTGGACACCGCGCGGATGGCCACGCTGGGCCTGCCATTCTGGCTGGCAGGGGGCACCGGCTCGCCCGAGGGGCTGGCCGAGGCCCGGGCGGCGGGGGCCACCGGCATCCAGCTGGGGACGCTCTTCGCCTACGCGCGGGAGTCCGGGATGGACCCGGCCCTGCGCACCCGGGTCCTCCGGGCCGTCCACGAGGGCGGGAGCGAGGTCCGCACCGACCCGCGGGCCTCCTCGTCGGGATACCCCTTCAAGGTGGTGCAGGTCGAGGGCAGCGTCTCCAGGCCCGAGGTTTATGCCGCCCGGCCCCGGGTCTGCGACAACGGCTACCTGCGCGAGCCGGTGGCGGTGGGGGGCGGCGTGATCTACCGCTGTGCCGCCGAGCCGCTGGCGGCCTACGTCGCCAAGGGAGGGTCGGCGGAGGACGCCGCCGAGCGCCGCTGCCTCTGCAACGGCCTGCTGGCCACCGCCGGGCATCCCCAGGTGCAGAAGGACGGGACGGTGGAGCCGCCGATCGTCACCAGCGGCGACGACCTGGCCCGCCTGGCCAACCTGCTCCCGCCCGGTCGCGACGACTACGGCGCCGACGACGTCATCCGCTACCTGACCGGGGCCGCCGCCGGCCTCTAGCCGGGACACCGCGTCCGGGGCCCCCGTCTCCCTATCCTCGGAGGGGTGGCCGCCGTGAGCTGGGCCGGCTTCGCCGCCGGGATCGCCATCCTGCTGCTCACCGCCAGCAGCGTGCTGGGGACGCTGATCGTCCCCCGGGCGTTGGCGCCCCGGCTGACCGTGCTGATCACCCGGTCGGTGCATCACAGCTTCCTGCTGGTCACCGACCGGGTCGCCGACTATCGCGCCCGCGACCGCATCGAGGCGCTCAACGGGCCGGCGCTGCTCATCTCCCTGCTCGGCGCCTGGGTCGCCCTCGTCTTCCTCAGCTTCGCGCTGCTCTTCTGGCCCTTCGTCTCCAGCTTCGGCAGCGCCTTGCAAGTCACCGGCTCGTCGATGTTCACCCTGGGTTTCATCCTCCCCCGGGGACCGGCACCGGTGGCGCTCGCCTTCCTCTGCGCCATGAGCGGGCTGGTGATCGTCGCCCTCCAGATCGCCTACCTGCCGACCCTCTACGCCGCCTTCAACCGCCGCGAGACGCTCGTCACCATGCTCGAGTTCCTGGGGGGAGTGCCCGCCTGGGGCCCCGAGGTCCTGATGCGCCAGGAGCTGATCGACAACACGGAGCGGCTCGGATGGCTGTACGAGCGGTGGACGGAGTGGGCCGCCGACGTCTCGGAGTCCCACACCACCTACCCGCAGCTCCTCTACTTCCGCTCCCCCAAGCCCTTCCGCTCCTGGGTGGTCGCGCTGCTGGCGGTGATGGACGCGGCGGCGCTCCACCTCAGCCTCTCGCCGATCACGGCGCCGGCATCGGCCCGCCCGCTGCTCCGCATGGGCTACGTGGCCCTCCGCGAGATGGCCGGCACCCTGGGCATCGCGGTCGACCCCGATCCCGACCCGGCCGACCCGATCCAGCTCACCCGGGCCGAGTTCGACGGCGCGGTGGAAAGGCTCGTCTCGGTCGGCTGGAAGCTCGAGCGAGACCAGGACCAGGCCTGGAAGCACTTCCACGGATGGCGGGTCAATTACGAGGCCGCCGCCTACGGGCTGGCCCTCCACCTCGACGCCCCGCCCGCCCTCTGGTCGGGGCCGCGCCGCGGGGGACGCGACGAGGTGATCAGCCCCTTCCGACCCTCCCATCGGGTCCCCCTGGAAGGTGAGAAGGCCAAGCTGCTGCAGGCCGGCGCCAAGCGCCGGGCGGCGCGCCGAGCAGCCGAGCACGCGCTCCGAGCCCACCACGACGGAGAGCAGGAGACCCCCGAGCCGTAGGGCGGACCGGCCCATCAAAGGGCGAACGGCCCCACCGGACGGTGACCCTCGCCCCTATCCCGGGCCGCTGGCGCCGGGGATGCTGCGATGGTGCTGGTGTCCGACTTCGTTCAGATCGATCGACCGTTCGCCGCGGTGAGCGACGAGCTGGTGGCCGCGGGGCCGGGCTGGCTCGGGGAATCGCTGGTCGCCGCCTATGCGGAGGGCGAGCAGCTCTCGGTGCGGGTCGCCTCGTCGCTGGGGCCGATCCGGGTCAGCAAGCGGGTCTGGGCCGAGCTGGGCGAGATGACCGTCAAGCCCGACCGGGTGACCCAGCCGCTGCGCTGGCGGGCGGCCGGGGCGACCGGCCTCTTCCCCGCGATGGTGGCGGACCTGGAGTTCGCCCCGATGGGGACCGCCATGACCGCGATCAGCTTCATGGGTCGCTACGTTCCCCCGCTCGGGCCGCTGGGAAGAGAGGTGGATCGGATGCTCCTCCACCGCCTGGCCCAGGCCAGCGTGCGGGCTCTGCTCGGCATGGTCGTCGAGAGGCTCGCCGCGGACGCCGAGAAGCCGCCGCTGCCGATCGGCAGGGCATCGCCAGAAGCCGGGTGAGCGCGGGGTGACGGCGGCGGACGTGGCCCCAGAGCCGAGCACACCGGTTGCCGACCGGCCCGCACCCCCCGCGGCCGAGCGCGCTCCGGGCGGCCGCCCGCGCGCCCCGCGCGCGCCCCGCCCCTCGCGCCGCCGCCGCACCGCCGGGGTCGCCGCCCTGCCGGCCCGGACCGTGGCGATCGACCGCTACCTCGAGACGATCTTCTGCATCGCGGCCGAGGACCAGCCGGTGCGGCCGACCCGGATCGCGCACTGGCTCGGGGTGAAGGCACCAACCGTCAGCATCGCGCTCCGCCGGCTGCGGGCCGGCGGCTGGGTCCACACCGAGATGGACCGCCGGGTCACCCTGACCCCTGCCGGTCGGGACGCTGCCGAGGCCATCGTGCGCCGCCACCGGCTGGCGGAGTGCTGGCTCACCGACGTCCTCGGCCTGGATTGGGCGACCGCCCACCTGGAGGCGAACCGGCTGGCGCCGTCCTTCTCGGACACGGTGCTCGCCCGGCTCGACCGGGCCCTCGACCGGCCGGACATCTGCCCGCACGGCCATGCCATCCCGGGGCGGTCCGCGCCCTACGGGACGGTGGTCGCACTGGCCGACCTCCCGCCCGGAGCCACCGCAACGGTGCGGCGAATCTCCGAGATCATCGAGCACGAGTCCTTCCAACTGCTCCGCGATCTCGCCGCCGCGGGAGTGCGCACCGGCGTCGAGGTTACTGTCGACGACGACGGTCGCCCGGGGGGGGTGAGCCTGAGCGTGGGCGACCGGCGCCACGCGCTCACCGTCGATCCGGCGGCCGCGCGTCTGATCTGGGTCGAGGTCGCGAGCCCCCCACCGCCCGCGTCGGCGGCGGGAGTCGCGCTGGCGCGCCCCTGACCACCGCAGCCGCCCGGTGGCGGCGGGTCGCGGTCAGGATTGGCCCGAACATCACGACCCCGGGTGCTGGAAACCCCACCCGCGAGTGGGACGCGAGACATCTGCGGAAAGGGGCCGTTGGGCTCTGGTGCGCTGGAACGGCAGGGGGCACCCTGAGATGCCAAGGAGGATCGGTCTGATGCGCACCGCGATCGTGTACGAAGGCACACACGGCAGCAGCGCGGCCGTCGCCCGGATCATCGCCGCTGAGGCCGCGGTCCACGGCCCGGTCATCGTCGGCGAGGTGCACGAGATCCCGCTCACCGAGCTGGAGGGCGTCGAGTTCCTGGTGGTGGGAGGTCCGACCCACCGCTGGGAGGACTGGTCCGACGTCACCCGGACCCCGACCTCGGCCCATGTCCTCCGCGAGTACCACCTCATCCCCGACGGGGTGCGCAACTGGCTGGACCACCTCCCGCCCCGACCCAGCTTCTGTGCCGCGACCTTCGACACCCGTGAGCCGGGCCTCCGGGTGCTGACCGGGACCGCGGCCCTCGCCCTCTACCGCGCCCTCCGGCGCCGCGGCTGCCACCTGGTCACCCGGCCGGCCAGCTTCCTGGTCAAACCCGGCGAGGTCTCGGAGCTGATGGACGGAGAGCGGGAGCGGGTGAGCGCCTGGGCGGTACAGGTCTTCCGTCGGGCGGAGCACCACCACCCGGTCCACATCGGCTGAGTCGGGGCGACACGGGCCTCCGACCTCGGTAACCGCCGCGGGGCAGGCCTGGCGCCCGGACCTGCTCTGCGGGCCGATACTAGACAGGACGAGACGTCTTGTCTAGTATCGTCTCCATGCCTGGGAGCAAGCCCCCGCAGCGAGCCGGTGCTCCCTCCGCCGAGACCGTCCGCGAGCACATCCTGCGCACCGCCCGGGGCCGGCTCCGCTCGGGCGCGCTCCCACCCCTCGGTTCGCTGGCCCGGGAGGCGGGCGTCTCCCGCGCCACCCTGTACCGCCTCGTCGCCTCGCGGGCCGAGCTCCTCCGAATCCTGGAGGTCGACCCCGACCCCAGCGCCCGGGAGCGCATCCTGGCTGAGGGGGCGGCGCTGATCGGCGAGCACGGCCTGTCGGGGCTCTCCATGGACGAGCTGGCGGTGCGGTCCGGCATCTCCCGGGCAAGTCTCTACCGCCTCTTCCCCGGCAAGGCGGCGGTCTTCCGTGAGGTGGTGCGCGCCCGCGCCCCCTTCATCCCGGTGGCCCGCGCCCTCGCCGAGCACGCCGGGGAGCCGCCGGAGGCGGTGATGCCCGCGCTCGCCCGGGCGGCCCTGACCAGCGCGAAGGGTCAGGCGGGGCTGCTCCGGACCCTGCTGTTCGAGGTCTCCGGCCCCGGGGCCGACGCCGAGCTGGCGCGCGAGCTCGCCGTCGCCGACACCATCGCGCCGCTCGCCGCCTACGTGGCCGGGCAGATGGCGGAGGGGCGGCTGCGGCGGATGGATCCGCTGCTCGCCCTGCTCGCCTTCGTGGGGCCGCTGGTCATGCACCTCCTCACCCGCGACGCCATGGGTCGCGCCCTGGGGCTCGACGCCCCGCTCGAGGTGGTGGCCGACGCGCTGGCGGCAACCTGGCTGCGGGCGATGGCCCCGGAGGCGCGGCCGTGAACGCCACCGCCACCGCCGTGCGCGTCGAGGGGCTGGCCAAGTCCTTCGGCCCCGTGCTGGCCCTCGACGGCGCATCCCTGAGCGTCGGCACCGGGGAGATCTACGGCCTGCTGGGGCCCAACGGCGCGGGCAAGACCACCCTCATCCGTTCGCTGGTGGGACTGGTCACGGCCGACCGGGGCAGCGTCGAGGTGCTGGGCCGGCGCCTGCCGGACCGCGCCGTGCTGGCCGAGATCGGCTACATGCCCCAGTCCCCAGCCCTCTACGCCGACCTCACGGTGGAGGAGAACGTCCGCTTCTTCGCCGCCATCCACGGTCTTGAGGGAGGCCGAGCGCGGCCTCAGATCGCCGAGGCGCTGCAGTTGGTCGACCTCTTCGCGAGGCGGCGGTCGGTGGTGGCGACCCTGAGCGGGGGGATGCGGCAGCGGGTCTCCCTGGCCTGCTCTCTGGTCCACCGGCCGCGCCTGCTCCTCCTCGACGAGCCCACCGTCGGCGTGGACCCCCAGCTCCGGGCGGAGCTCTGGCAGCGCTTCGCCGAGATGTCGGGGCAGGGGGTCACCATCGTCGTCTCCAGCCACGTGATGGACGAGGCCGAGCGCTGCCGGCGGCTTGGCCTGCTGCGCTTCGGACGCCTGCTGGCCGAGGGCACCGCCGACGAGCTGCGCGGGCTGGCCGGGGTCACCCGGCTCGAGGACGCCTTCCTCGCCCTCTCGGAGCGCGGTCGGTGAGCCTGCTGCGCACCGCCGCCATCGCCCGCCGGATCCTCCAGGGCTTCCGCCACGACCGACGGACGCTGGTGCTCCTCTTCGTGGCGCCGGTGGTCATCCTCGGCCTCTTCTACTTCCTCATCCGCGGCGGCTCCGGAGTCCCCGCGGTGGATGTCGTCAACCTCGACCAGGGAGAGCTCGGGACCGTCCTGGCCTCCCATCTCCAGGCATCGACCCAGATCGCGGTCAGCATGACCGGCCTGGATCAGGCGCGGAGCGACCTGGCCTCAGATCGGGTCGCCGCCTACATCCTTCTCCCGCCCAACCTCACCGCCAGCGCCTCCGGCGGCGGGCTGGCCGAGCCGGAGGTGCACCTCGAGGGGACCCAGCCCGGCCTCACCCAGCCGGTCCTGGCGGCGCTCGACCAATCCGAGGCCAGCCTGCTGGGAAGCATCGGCGCCCAGAGCGGCGCCCGCCTGCCCACCATCCGGCCCCGCCTCACCTACCTCCACGGCGGCGCGGGGCTGGACACCCTGGACTACTTCGGAGGCGCCTTCGTAGGGTTGGTGGTCTTCTTCCTGGTGTTCGTGGTCACCATCATCGCCTTCCTCCGCGAGCGCAGCCAGGGCACGCTGGAGCGGCTCATGGCCAGCCCGCTGCGGCGCTCTGAGATCGTGGCCGGCTACATGGCGGGATTCACGGTGGTGGCGGCGATCCAGGCGGTTGAGGTCGCCCTCTTCACCCTCTACGCGCTCCACGTCCACAACCAGGGCAGCGTCGTCCTGGTGGTGCTGATGACCCTGCTGCTCGCCCTGGTCGCCGTCAACCTCGGGATCTTCCTCAGCATGTTCGCGACCACCGAGTTCCAGGCCGTGCAGTTCATCCCCCTGGCGATCGTGCCTCAGGTGCTGCTGAGCGGGATCGTCTTCCCGGTGAGCACCGAGCCGGGATGGCTCCAGGCGGTGTCGGAGCTGCTGCCCCTCACCTACGGCGTGGACGGCCTCCGCGACGTGATGCTGAAGGGCAACGGGCTGACGTCAGGGGCGCTCCTGCTCGACATCGGGGTGGTGGCGGCCTTCGCCGTCGCCCTGGTGGTGGCGGCGACGGCGACGCTCCGGAGGGGCGTCTCCTGAGGCGCCTCAGTGCTCCGTGAGCCGGGAAGCGCAGGGGCCGACACCGAGATCAGCGAGCATGAGTGGATGAAGCGGGTCCACCGCCTATCGGCGCAAGCTCCACGCCGGATCTTCGGGGATCGCGCCGAAGGCCCGGCCGCTCAGGAAGGCCGGCTCGACGGCCACCACCCGCGCCACCTCGCCGTCCAGGAACGGCAGGTCATTGGCCAGCAGGCCACGGGCCGCAGCCTGCAGGGGCGGATCGGTGACCTCGGACGCCACTCCCTGGACCAGGACGCTCCAACCCCAGGCGCCGCAGGGATCCCACCGGTCGGCCTCGAAGGCCACGACCGAACGGCGCATCGCGGCGGTGAGCTTGGTGCCCGGAGCCGTGCGGAAGACCACCGTCTCCCCGATCACGGCGTACCTCACCGGCAGGATGACCGGCAGCGCCTGCACGCTGACTCCCACGCGTCCGAGGCCGGCGGTGGCCAGGAGATCGAGGCAGCGAGCGCGCGAAAGCTCACGCAGAGGAGAGACGTGGTCGACCATCAGCGACTAGCATCGACATCCGCCGCCCGTCAGGGATAGGGGCAGTGGCCTCAGTGATCCTGGGTCTTTCGGCCCTATTCCTGCCGAGAAGTGGGGGCCGATCGGCCCTTTGCACCTGGGTCGTGAGCCCGCTGCGGTGACCACCTCTGGACCCTGGCGGCGCGCCCGTCGTGGATCGACGATGCGTCCATGGCACACCTGGTGCGCAGCCTCGACAACGTGGCCTGGGTCCTCCTCACCGCCCTGCTGGTGATCGTCGCGGTGGCCCTGCTCGGCTTCCTCTTCCTGGCGGCGATCTGAGCCCAGCCTCGGGCGGGGTTAGTGCTGACCCAGGCGCCGGCCGGTGACCTCCTGGATGGTGATCCGGACCCAGCGCTCGGGCGACCTGGCCGCCCAGGAGCGGAGAGGGCCGCGCCGAAGGGCATCGATCTCGCCGGGATCGGTGACCACTCGCGCCGGGCCGCGGACCACCACGCTCCAGCCGGAGCGCTCCAGCGGGTGGCTGTCGTCGACCTCGAAGACCACCTCAGAGCCCTCGGCCACCGCGCTCAGCGTCGTCCCCTCGGTCGTGCAGAAGACCACGGCCTCCTCGTCCGCCAGGTAGTTGACGGGCAGCACCATCGGCCGGCCATCCAGAACGAAGCCGAGCCGGCCGACGAAGGAGTGGTACTGCAGGAACTCGAGACACTCCTTGCGGCTGAGGTTGTGGAGGGGTCTCTGGCTGGTTGTCATCGGGTCCTCCTGATGCATGGCTCCGGCCGTGCCGACACCATACCGAGAATGCGGCCCTTGCGGCGGCTGTGCCGATGCCATCCGGTCGGGACCATGCGGCGGAGAGCCGGGACCATGCTGCCCGGAGCCGGCGCGATGCCGCCCGGGGCCGCCGCGGGCCATCGAGGGCACGTCGGGGGCCCTCCGGCGGCGGACGGGGGGACGTTCAGGCCTCCCGCCCCCGGTCGTTGGCCCCTCCACCCGCATCGCGCCCCTAGACTTCGCGTGATGCCCGCGGTCGACCGGTCCTCTCGCCTGCTCGACGCTGTCGTCGCGCTCTCCGCCGATCTGAGCCTCCCCAACGTGCTGAGGCGGATCGTGGAGGCCGCGGCGGAGGTGAGTGGGGCACGTTACGGCGCTCTCGGGGTGATCGACCCGGAGCAGGCCGGCCTGGAGGGCGGACTGGTCGAGTTCGTCACCACCGGCATCGACGCGGAGGCGATCCGGGCCATCGGGGACCTCCCCCACGGCCGGGGGATCCTGGGCCTGCTGATCACCGACCCGAAGCCGCGGCGCATCGCCGACATCGGAGCTCACCCGGCGTCGTCCGGCTTCCCCCCGCATCACCCGCCGATGCGGTCGTTCCTCGGGGTGCCCATCCGAGTCCGCGACGAGGTCTTCGGCAACCTCTACCTCACCGAGAAGCAGGGCGCCGCGGAGTTCTCCGAGGCCGACGAGGAGCTGGTGGTGGCGCTCGCCGGGGCTGCCGGGGTGGCGATCGAGAACGCCCGGCTCCACCAGCGCCTCGAGCAGGTGGCCGTGCTCGGCGAGCGGGAGCGGATCGCCCGCGACCTGCACGACACGGTGATCCAGCGGCTCTTCGCCACCGGGCTGGGCCTCCAGGGCCTGGTCGGCCGGATCGAGGGGGCCGACCTCCAGGAGCGCCTCCAGCAGGCCATCGACGAGCTCGACGAGACCATCCGGGAGATCCGGATCAGCATCTTCGACCTGGAGGCCCGCGCCGTCGCCAAGGACGGCCTGCGCGCCCGGGTTCTGGCCCTGGCGAGCGAGGTCACGCCCACCCTCGGTTTCGAGCCGAAGGTGCACATGGAAGGGCCGCTCGACAGCGCCGCCGACGCCTCGACCCGCGATGAGCTGCTCAAGACCATGCGCGAGGCGCTCGCCAACGTCGCCAAGCACGCCGCGGCGAGCAGTGTGGACGTCCGGCTCAGCGCCAGCTCCGGGACCATCACGCTGCGCGTCGCCGACAACGGCGTGGGCATCCCCAAGGGGGCCGCGCGGGGTCACGGACTCGACAACATGGAGGCGCGCGCCGAGGCTCTCGGTGGTCTCTGCGAGTTCAGCGGCCGCCCCGGGGGCGGCACCGTGGTCAGCTGGCGGGTGCCGTCCTCACCCTAGGGTCAGCGGCTCAGGCGCACGGCAGGCGGTCACCGGCGCACCGGAACGCCATCCGCCGGCCGGATGACCCGTGGCCCGGTGGCGCGCAGAGTGCCACCCGCGCCGCCGACTCCGGGATCCGAGGTCGGGAGGGGCCACGCGCACCGGTCGCCCCCGCCCCCAGCAATTCCGCTGACGGTGCGGCGTCACGGGCACGGGCCCCTCGCCTGACCTGACCCGACCATGATGCCCGCCCGATCCGGAGCCGCACCGGAGGAGAAGGTCACTGATCGTCCCATGACATGGCCCTATGCCCCTTAGGGTCGCGCGTCATTTTGGCTGATGACCCCTGGCCCTGGCTAGCATCTCGTGAAGACCCCAGGATGGAGGCAGTTCGACCTGACCAACCCAAACGGGAGAGAGCAACCATGAGCAAGGCACTTCGCTGGCGAGTCCTGGTCCTTCAGGCGGGGCTCATCGTCATCCTCGGCTTCGCCGCTGGATTTGCCCTCTGGGCGTCCAATTACGTCCAGAGCTCGGTGACCACCCAGCTGGCTGCCCAGAACATCACCTTCCCCGCGTACAACAGCGCTTCCATCAAGGCTCTGCCCGCGGCAGACGCCGCTGCCATGAACGAGTACGCCGGGCAGAGGATGACCACCGGCGCCCAGGCCGAGGTCTGGGCCAATGACTACATCAAGATCCACCTCAGCAAGATGCCGACCTACGACGCGGCGAGCTCCATCGCTCGGGCCAACCCGACGAACACGGCCGACGCCGCGACGGTGACCACCGTCTTTGAGGGCACGATGCTCCGCGGCACGCTGCTCAACGCCTACGGCTGGTGGACACTCGGGACCTACACCGGGTTCGCCGGCATCGGCCTGGCGATCGCCTCCTTCGCCGTCCTGCTCACCTTCGTCTTCGAGATCGTCCGCTGGCGGGCCGACGCCCGGGCGACCAGCCCCGCCGGGGGCTTCGCCCCCGAGTACGGCGCGACGGGCTCGGTGCCGGCGGTCGGCATCGCCCAGATGACCAGGCACGACAGCTGAACTGCCCCCCACTGAACGAGAGGCCCGCCGGTCGCACCGGCGGGCCCCTTTTTTTGCCCGCCGTTCCCCGTGACCGGGCCGCTCAGAGCAAGGAGCGGCGGCCCCCCGGGCCGGCTCCCTCGCAGCATGCAGCGAGGGAGCGCATGCCACGGGGAGAGCGGCGTCCTGGTCGTTCAGAGCAAGGAGGCGAGGAGCACGGCGACGGAGTGCACTGAGGTGCATCACCGAGCCGGCGGACGAGCCGACGCAGCTATGGACGGCCCAGGGCGACGCTCAGGCGGCGGGGTTGAAGTGCCGCCACTCCCCCGCCCCCGGCTCGTCGTCGATCTCGACGTCCTCCGGGAGCTCGGTCCGCCAGGGAAGCATGAGGTCGAAGACGATCTCCTGGATGGTCCAGAGCATGTCCATGATCTCGGTGATCTTGACGTGCCGGCGGGCCAGGGTCTCGTCCACCAGGCGGCAGGCGGTGTCGTCGCCGGTGAGCCGGACAGCCTTGCGCGCGAACGTGAAGACCCGCTGGGCGCGCAGGGCGACGTCCGGCGGAACCTCCTTCATACCCTGGAGGTGCGTCTCCTCACAGAGCTCGATGGCAGAATCCACCCGCTCCACGAGTTCGACGAAGCCGCGTCCGCTCCACCACCTCGAGGTGGTGACGACGGCGGGCGCGGTGAACCTCCTGGGTAGCGTTCTCAATGAGCAATGGGTCTCTCCTGGGGCGAGCCGCGAAAACCGCCGCCTCGCGGTTGCGTCCATAGGCTATCGGTATGTGTCGTTGACATCAACAGCCGCCATGGTGTCAGATTGATGCATGGATCGCATCAATGCGGATCTTCTGAGAACTTTCATCGAAGTGGCACGTCTGGAGCATCTGGGCCGTGCGGCCGATGCGCTGCAGAGTGACCAGTCGACGGTGAGCCGGAAGATCGCCCGCCTGGAGCACGAGATCGGGGTGCCCCTCTTCGAGCGGATCGGCCGCTCCATCCGGCTGACCAAGGCCGGGCAGCGCTTCGTGGGACGGGCGGACCGCATCCTCAGCGAGATGCGAGACGCGGTGGCGGAGGCGGCCGGCACCGTCTCCGCCGAGACCGGCGAGGTCCACCTCGGATTCCTCCACACGGTGGGCGCGCGCTGGCTGCCGGAGCGCCTCGCCCGGTTCCTGGACCAGTACCCGGGGGTGCGCTTCACCCTCGAGGAGGGCACCAGCGGCGAGGTGGTGGCGGGGCTCCTGGACGGGCGGTTCGACCTCGGCATCCTCGGACCGCCTCCCCCCAACACCCCGGAGATCGAGGTGGTGCCCCTCTTCCGCGAGCGCATCTCGGTCGTGGTCCCGCTCGAGCACCGCCTGGTCGGGCGTGCGTCGGTGACCCTGCGCGACCTCGCGCCCGAGCCGCTGATCCTGCCCCGATCCCGGACGGGCCTCCGGCGGGTCATCGACGATGCCTTCGCCCGCCAGGGATTGAGCGAGCACGTCGCCTACGAGGGCGACGACTTCGCGATCGTGCAGGGGCTGGTCGAGGCGGGGCTCGGGATCTCGCTGCTGCCCATGCCCCTGCCGACCCCGTCGACCCAGGTGGTGGTGATCCCACTCCGCGAGCCGCCGATCGCTCGCACCATGGCGATCGCCTGGGACCGCCGCCGGACCCTGCCGCCCGCGGCCCAGCTCTTCTGCCGCCGGATCGTCGAGCAGGTGGGCGAGCCCTTCCGGCGCCCGGCAAGCGCCTGAGGTCACGCCGGCGGGGGTCAGAATCGCACCGATCTCGAACCCTGCGGGGGGACGGGCGGCTCAGGGGGCGAGGCGGTTGAGGTCCCGCGGGAAGAGCGTGGTCTCGCGCACGTTGGGGGCGTCCACGAGCTGCGCGACCCACCGTTCGAGCCCGATGGCGAAACCGCCGTGGGGGGGCATGCCGTGCTTGAACGCCATCAGGTATGCCGCGTAGTTCTCGGGGTCCTCCCCCCGGCTGACCAGCGCGTCGACGTAGTCCTGGTAGCGGTGGAGACGCTGGCCGCCGGTGACCAGCTCCATCCCGCGGAAGAGGAGGTCGAAGCCCGCCGCGAACCCCGGCCGCTCCGGGTCGGGGTAGGTGTAGAAGGGCCGCTTGCTCATCGGGAAGCCGCGGACGAAGAGGAAGTCCGAGCCGTGCTCGCGCTGCGCCCACTCGCCGAGCCAGCGCTCGTTGGCCGGCGAGAGGTCGGGCTCGTGGCTCAGATCCTCCCCAGTGGCCGCGGTGATCATGGTCTGGGCGTCCAGGAAGTGGACGTCGGGGATGGGCCGGGGCACCCTGGGCAGCTCCAGGCCCAGCAGGGCCAGGGCGCCCGCCGCCTCCCGCTCGATGGCCGTCAGCATCGCGGCAATGGCGTCGGTGAGCACCGCCATCACCGTGAACTCGTCCTCGATGAAGCCGACCTCGGCGTCCAGGGAGACGTACTCGTTGACGTGACGGGCGGTGTCGTGAGGCTCGGCGCGGAAGACGGGGCCGACCTCGAAGACGCGCTCGAAGATGCCGACCATGATCTGCTTGTAGAACTGCGGGCTCTGGGCCAGGTAGGCGGTCTTGCCGAAGTAGTCGAGGGCGAAGGTGGTGGCGCCGGACTCGGTGGCCGAGCCGACGATCTTCGGTGTCTGGATCTCGGTGAAGCCGAGCTCGCGGAGCCCGCTCCGGAACCCGGACATCGAGGCCGCCTGGAGCGCGAAGTAGGCGCGCCGGCGGGGGTGGCGGAGCGCCACCGGGGCGTTGTCGAGGATGGTCGGGAGCTGGGCCTTGATCACCGGCCGGTAGAGGTCGAATGGCGGGGCCTCGTCGGCCTCCGAGATCACCGTGACCGCCGGGTCGTGGAGCTCGACTCCCCCGGGAGCCTGCGGCTCGGCCGCCACCACCCCGTCGACTCCGATCACCGACTCGTGCTCCAGGCGGGCCAGTCGCTCGACCAGCACGGGGTCCTGGACGACCACCTGGGCTGTCCCGTGGGCGTCCCGGAGGATGAGGAAGCTGACCCCGGCGAGGCGCCGGAGCCGGTGGAGCCAGCCCTTGAGCTGCACCCGCTCACCAACCCGCGCGCTCAGGTCGTCGGTCCAGACACGGTCGGTGAGGTGAGGGATCAAGGTGGACTCCGGCTGGGTGGAGAGATCGCTGCGACTGGCGGTCGATTCTAGCCGGGGAAACGCGGTGAGGAGCGAGAGCCGCGGGCTCGCGCTCCGAGCGGAGGAACCCCCGGGACGCTGCCGGAGGTCAGCGTGTAGCTGCTCGTGGCGGGCCGGGGGGGTGCCGCCACCGTAGACTGAGCCACCAGCCATGGTCGCAGCCCTCTTCGCCGTCGCCGCCCTCCTGGTCGTGGGCACCATCGCCCTGGTGCTCGCCGCTCGCGCCCGGGCTGCGGCCCGCCCGGTGGCGGCGTCACCGCCCAGCCTGACCCAGGTGCGCACCGAGGCGGCCGCCATCGTGAGCGCGGCCCGGACCGAGGCGCTCGCGGTCCGCGAGGCCGTCGCCGAGGAGGTGGGGATCCGACGGGCCGCCCTCGAGGCCGGCGAGGCGGCGCTGGCCGAGCGCGAGCGCACCTGGCGAGACCGGCGAGCCATCTTCGACGAGCGCCGCTTCGCCCACCGCAAGCGGCGGGAGGAGATCGAGGCTCGTGCCGCCGAGGTCGACGGCGTCCGGGTCGAGGTGCGACGCACCATCGCAGAGCGGGCCGCCGCCGACCTGGAGACCGCTCGGGACATGGTGCTGGAGAAGCTGGACGCCGAGCTGGAGGCGGAGCGGGCCGAACGGGTCGCCCAGCTGGTCGTCGATCGGACCGGGGAGCGGGAGACCACCGCCCGGATGCTGCTGGTGGAAGCCGTGGAGCGGCAGTCCGAAAGTCACGTCGACAGCGCACCCCGGCTCTCCCCCATCGACCTGGACGGGCTCGACGAGGCGCGCCGGGAGCGGATCCTCACCGCCCTCCAGGTGGTGGCGGCGTCCACCGGCACCGACCTCGGGATCGACAACGAGAGGGGGCAGGCGACGCTGCGCGGGCTCGACCCCGTCGGCCGGGAGATCGCCCGGCAGGCCTCGCTCGAGGTGCTCGACCGCAGCGTCCAGGCGGCGGACGTCGCGCCGCTCGTGCTGCGCACCCGTCGCCGGCTTTCCGCCACGATCGCCGAGCTCGGTGAGCGCGCCCTCTGGGAGATGGCGATGGAGGGGCGCCCTGAGCTCGCCGAGCTGCTCGGGGTCCTCCACTACCGCTTCTCCTATGGTCAGAACGCGCTCCTGCACTGCAAGGAGACCGGCTATCTCTGCGGCGTGCTGGCCGCCGAGCTGGGCCTGCCCCAGGCGGCGGCGCGCGAGGCCGGGACCCTGCACGACATCGGCAAGGCGGTGGATCACGACGTCGAGGGGTCCCACGCGATCATCGGCGGCGAGCTGCTCCTGGTGTTGGGCAGAGACCCGTCGATCGCCCACGCGGTCAAGGCGCACCACTTCGACGTCGAGCCCTCCACCGACCTGGCGATGCTCACCATCTGCGCCGACGCCATCTCGGCCTCCCGGCCCGGAGCCCGCCGTGACACCCTCGCCGCCTATCTCGCCCGGCTCGAGCAGCTCCAGGGCATCGCCACCCGGCACCCCCAGGTGGAGCGGGCCTTCCCGCTGCAGGCCGGGCGCGAGGTCCGGATCTTCGTCAGGGCCGGCCAGGTGGCGGACCCCGAGATGCCCGCGCTCACCGGGGAGATCGCGCGGGAGATCGAGAGTGAGATGCAGTACCCGGGGGTGATCAAGGTCACCCTCATCCGCGAGACCCAGGCCATCGCCACCGCCCCGGTCCAGGTCGGGCGCAGCGTGGAGCCGCTGGAGCCGGTCCTGGCGGGGGCCGCCAACAAACGACGGCGCCGCCGGCGGAAGCGCAAGGGGGCCGGGGAGGGCGAGCCCGGCGGCCCCTCCGAAGCTGCCGGTCCAGCCGACGTCGAGTAGCCGCGGAGGCCTCGAAGCCAAGCGGCGAGGGGCGAAGCGAGCTGAGTGCGCCAGGGATGACCAAGCGCCGGGCATCCGGACGCCGGCTTCAGGGCACCTGGCGCCCATAGCGGAGATGGCTGGATGCGGCGCCCAGCAACCTGAGGGACACTGGACTAACTAGGATCATTGGCGACCCCGGGCCGGTCGCGGTGGTCGCCGCTCCCGACGGCCCTACAGCGACGGGACGGGCGCACGGACAATGGACCATTTCTGGGACCCCAGCCACCTGGCCGCGGTGCTCTTCGCGCTGGCGGCCGGAGCGGGCTTGGTCGTGGCTTTCCGGCGCCGGCCGGGGAACTGGCGGTACTGGGCCTGCGTGGCACTGGGAATCGCGCTGATCGTCAACCAGACCGCCGACTCCTTCCGTTGGGTCTGGGAACACAACGGGTCGATCCGCTACGACCTCCCGCTCAACCTCTGCGACGTCGCCGCCTACGTCGCCGGGATCGCGCTGCTGGTGCGGCGCGGCCGGTGGGTGGAGACCGCCTACTTCTGGGGCATCGGGGGCAGCACGCTGGGGCTCCTCTTCCCGGACGTGGTGCTCCACCCGCTCTCCTACGCCTACTTCGAGTACTACGTGGACCACGTCGGGGTGGTGCTGGCCGCCCTCCTCCTGGTGGCAGGTCTCGGGCTCCTGCCGGCGGCCGGCGCGTACCGGCGGATCTGCGCCACCACCTTCGGGTACGCAGCCCTGGTGGGGCTCTTCGACCTCCTCGCCGGGGCCAACTACTTCAACCTGCGGACCCAGGGGGCGGCCGGCACCCTGACCCCGCTGGGCATCCTCTCCCCCTGGCCGTGGTACCTGGTGGAGATGACGCCGGTCGTCCTGCTGGTCCTGCGCACCCTGGACATGCCGTTCCGTCACGGGGAGGCGGCGCAGACCCCCTCCCCGGTCGCCGGCGCCGCAGCCACCTGAGCCGGAGACGGCCTCCCCGAAGGCGGGGGGCGGGGGCGGAGACGGTGTGGGCCGGGGTGTCAGGAGGCGGCTGATGAGCTCCCGCCGGCGAGGAAGGAGAGGATCACCTCGGCGGTGAGCCCCGGGGCCTCGTGGAAGAAGAGGTGGCCGCAGCCGTCGAACCAGTAGCGCCGGGCGCCGGGGATGAGCTTGGTGAGCGTCTCGGCGTTGGCGAGCGGGACCAGGACGTCCTCGGTGCCGTGGAGCACGAGGGTCGGAACCGCGATCTCTCCGAGACGGCGGCTGACGTCGGCGTCCCGCGAGGAGCGGAACTGGGCGGTGAAGGCGCGGCCCGGGATCGGATGCGACGCCCGATGGGCGACCTCGTCCTCGATGAACTCAGGGTGGTCGCGCTGGAAGCGGGGGGAGTAGAGGACGGTGCAGGCGAGCCGGTACGCCACCGCCGGCGTGGCCGCGCCGCGCCCGAGCAGGGCCGCGGTCGCCTCGGGCGCCGCGGGGACGGCCGCATGGCGCCCCGGACCGGTGGCGGCCAGGACCAGGCGGGTGACCCGGCCGGGGTGGAGGACGGCGACGTGCTCGGCGGTCAGCCCGCCCATCGAGGCCCCGAAGAGATGGAAGCCGGGCGCCCCGGAGGCCGTCGCCACCGCGACGCAGTCCGCCGCCAGCCGGGACATCGGGTAGGGGCCGGCGGGCACGTCGGAGTCGCCGACGCCGCGGGGGTCGTAGACGATCACGCGGTGGCGCCGGGCCAGCGCCGGGATGATCGGTGCGTAGACGCGGCGGGTGGCCCCCAGACCGGGGATCATCAGCAGGGGCTCGCCGTCGCCGCCAACGCTGAACGCGAGCCGCACCCCGTCGTCGGTGACCACGAACCGGTCGAGGGTCGGCTCCGCCACGGCTCCGGATCGTAGGTCACGGCTGCGGAGCGACGTCGGCGATGGGCCGCTCGGACCTCCCCCCGGCCGGGGCCCCCGCCGGGCGATCGCGGCCCGACGGCCCGGGGGCGGCTCGGACGCGCCACCATTGGCCCGTGCCGCGCCTCTTCGTCACCCGTGAGCAGCTCAGGGATGGCACCCTGGCGATCGACGGCGAGCCCGGCCGGCATCTCGCCGCGTCGCTGCGCACCCGCCCCGGCGACCTGATCGTGGTCGTCGATGACGCCGGACGGGAGCACGGGGTCCGGGTCGCCGCCGTGCAGCCGGGGCGGGTGACCGGGACGATCGTCTGGTCGCGGGCGGCAGCCGGCGAGCCCCTCCTCCACCTCGAGGTCGTCCACGCGCTCATCCGCGAGATGGATGAGGTGGTCGCGGCCCTGGCCGAGATGGGTGCCGCCGTCATCCGCCCGATCGTGGCCCAGCGCAGCGTCAGCCGTCCCGACCCGGTGCGGGCCGCGGCCCGGACCCGGCGCTGGGGGGAGATCGCCCGCAAGGCGGCGGAGCTGGCCCATCGCGCCAGGGTCCCGGCGGTCGAACCCGTCAGCGACCTGGAGAGCGCGCTGGCGGAGCTGCCGGAGAGCTCGCGTATCCTCGCCTGCATGGTGGGCGCGCCGACACCTCTGGCCCGTCTGGACGTCGATCGGGGCCGGCCCGCGGCGGTGGTGATCGGCCCCGAGGGAGGGCTGGTCTCCGCCGAGGCGGAGCGGCTCCGCGCCGCGGGCGCGGAGCTGGTGCATCTCGGCCCCCGGGTGCTTCCGGCACGCCGGGCTGCGGTGTTCGCGGCCGGCCTGCTCCTGGCCCGTGCCGGGGATCTCGACGACGCCGTCCCGGCGCCACCGGCACCGTGATCGCCGGCATCCCCCCGGGTGGGGCCCACGGGGCGCACCGTGCACCGCACTCGGCGGCGCCGGTGGGAGCGCTCCGGGTGGCGCTCACCACCCTCGGCTGCAAGGTCAACTACGCCGAGATGGCCGACCTCGCCGGCGCGCTCGCGGGCCTCGGCTGCGAGGTGGTCCCCGAGGATGAGCCCGCCGACGTGCGCGTCCTCAACTCCTGCGGGGTGACCCTCCAGGCGGACGCCACCACCCGCCAGCGGCTGCAGCGGTTGCGCCGCCAGGACCCCGACTGCCACCTCATCCTCACCGGCTGCTCGGTGGACGCCAACCCCGAGCGGTACCTGGGCACCGGAGAGGGCGGTCGGCCGGCGCTCCCCCACCTGGACGCCGTCTTCGCCAACGCGGAGAAGAGCCGCATCGCGGACCACGTCGTCGCGCTCGCCGCCCGGGTCGGGGCCACGCCGCGGCGGCTGCCCCCGGCGGGGCTGCGCAGCCGCGCCTTCCTCAAGGTGCAGGACGGCTGCGACCACCGCTGCACCTACTGCGTGGTGTGGCGGACGCGGGGAGCGTCGGCCAGCGTGCCCGCCGAGGTGGTGCTGTCCCGGGCGCGCGCGGCCGTGGAGGCCGGGCACGCCGAGCTGGTGCTCACCGGCGTCGATCTGGGCAGCTACGGGCGTGACCGCGGGTCCGACCTGGCCAGCCTGGTGAGGAGCCTGCTCGACGGACTCGACGGCGAGGTGCGGCTCCGGCTCAGCAGCGTCAACGCCAACGACATCTCCGAGCGGCTGGTCGCCCTGAACCGCGACCCGCGGCTCTGCGCCCACTGGCACATCCCCCTGCAGAGCGGCAGCGACCGCATCCTCCGGGCCATGCACCGCGGATACCGCCGCCAGCGCTACCTCCGGGTGGTCGAGGGCCTGCGGAGCCGGGACCCCGACACCGAGCTGACCACCGATGTGATGGTGGGCTTCCCGGGCGAGACGGAGGCTGACCACCAGGCCACGCTGAGCCTGATCGCGGAGGTGAGCTTCCTCGGCTGCCACGTCTTCCGCTACTCGCCTCGTCCCGGCACCGCGGCGGTCGGGCTGCCGGACGGCGTCGACGACGGGATCGCGCGCCGACGCAGCGCGGAGATCCGGGCGGCGGCCGCCGCGACCGCCCGCAAACGGCGCTGGCGCGCCGTCGACGCCCTTCATCAGGTGGTGTGGGATCGTCTGACGCCTGCGGAGGCCCACGGACTGAGCGCGGGCTATCACGAGGTGGTGGCGGTCCCCGACCCGATGACGCGGGTCGGAGGTCTGCAGACGGTCCTGGCCAGCGGGGTCGAGGGAGATCACCTGCGCGGCGTGATCGTCCCGGCCGCTGCCGAGGACGCGGTCTGATGCGGGTCGCCGTCGTGGTGCACCCCAGGGCGAGCCGCGAGGCGCTGCGCTGGGACGGCCGCGAGCTCTCGCTCTGGATCACCCAGCCCCCGGTCGAGGGCGCCGCCAACGCCGCCGCCCGCCGGCTGGTCGCGGAGTGGCTCGACGTCGCGCCGTCGCGGGTCCGCCTGGTCGGCGGCCGCCGCAACGCTCACAAGCTGTTCGAGGTCGAGGGGGCCGACGCGCTTCCCGTCTGACGACGAGCGCATGCCTCGCCGCGAGCGCCATTTCCTGCAGGCGGGCTGGCCACGGTGGCACACTGCTCCCCACCAGCGGTGCCTCCGAGGCCCGCCGGGGAGGGGCCGACCTGAGTCGATCGGTTGGCGCAAGCCGTGGCTTGCCGGCAGGGCCCCGTGACCATGGTGGCGGGGTCGCATGATCAGGTGGGCGCGCGCCCTCGGGGTGGTCGTCGCAGCGGTGGCGCTCTCGATCACGGCCGCGGAGTCGCTCCGCTCGCCGGCGACCGCGGCCTCGGCGAGTGCGGTCACCCGGCCCACCACCGCCGCCGGCTCTCCCACCGCCGCACCGGTGCACCTCGACTGCACGACTCCCACACCCCGGCCTGCACGGCACCGGCGGACGCCGGCGCCGACCACCGCGCCGGCCACCCCGCCGGCCACCACGCCGGCCACCACGCGGGCTGAGGCCGCGGCCGTGGCGCGGCCGTCACCGGCCGCCTCCGCGACTCCGAGCGCGGTCGCCGCGGGGGTGCCCGCCCCCAGCCCGCCGGTCAACCCGGCGACCATGCCGGCGATAGCGGAGGCTCCGGCCCCGGGACTGGTGGTCCCCGCCGTGGCGCCGAGCCCTCAGCCGGTGTCGGCCGTGGTGGTGCTGGCCGGCCTGGTCGCGCTGGCGGCACTCGCCCTGCTGATCCTCGGTGATCGCCTGGTGGGGTCGCAGCGCCGGCCGCCGCGCCTGTGAGCTCGCGCGAGCTGCTGGGGCGCGGCTCCCGATCGGAGCATCCCCAGGACCACGGGCCGCCGTCGCCACCGGAGCGGCCGCTGGCACCCTATCCGCCGCCGGCCGGTCACTCGGACGGGGGGCGTGGCCGGGTGATCCGGCGGCGGCGCACCGCCCTGCTGCTGGCGGTCATCGGGCTCACCCCGCTGCTCGCGGCGGCGCTGCTGACCTCCGCCATCGGCGGCTCCGCCATCACCGGCCAGGTCAACGCACGGCTCTCAGGGGCCAGCCGGCAGGCGGCCGCCTATCTCGAGCAGGTGATCACCAATCGCGTGGCCGCCCTCGACGCGGTGGCCAACCAGCTCCCGGTGCTGGCCACCGCCGAGGGCAGCCCCTCGGCGGACGCGGCGACAGCGACCGCGGACCTCACCGCGCTCATCCATGCAGAGACGGCGAGCCAGGGCGTCGTCCTGACCGACGCCGGCGGCGAGAGCGTTCTCCAGGCCGGGCCCCAGGACCCGCTCTCCGCCCTCGCCCCCGGCTGGCGCGCGAGCGCTCTCCGCGACGGATTCCTGGCCGTCGCAGTGCCCGCGTCGTTCACCGCTCCGGCGGTGGCGGTGGCCGTCCCGGTCCTCGAGGGGGGCGGAGCGGCCGGCGGCTTCCTGGTGGAGGACTACGGGCTCTCCGGCGCGGTCGCGTCGCTCGAGTCCTTCGCCGGCCCTCAGGGGATGGGCCTCCTGGTGCTGAACCGGAGCGGGGGCCTGGTGATGGGTGTCGAACCGTCCGGCTCGGGCAACGCCCGGCTGACCACCTCCTGGACCCCTCAGCCCGCGCTCACCTCCGAGGCGGCCCTCGCCCTCAGCAGCCGGAGCGTCGAGATCGACGACAACGGCCCGAGCGGGCCCGCCGCCTACAGCCCGGTGGTCAACACGCCCTGGGTGATCCGCTCCGCGCTGCCCGGCTCGGCGCTGGCCGCGGTGTCCAACCTGCGGATCGCGGTGTTCAGCATCTGCGGCGCTCTCGCCCTCCTCTTTCTCGCCGCGGTGAACCTGGTCAACCGGGAGCTCCACCTGCAGGAGCAGACCGAGGCGGCCCTGATCGTGCAGTCGGCGGTGATGGAGCACGCGGCCATGCACGACCCGCTGACCGGCCTGCCCAACCGCCTGCTCTTCAACGATCGGCTCCAGCACGGCATCTCCAACGCCCGCCGATCAGGCCGCCCGCTGGCGCTCTTCGTGCTCGACATCGACGGTTTCAAGGCGCTCAACGACGCCCTCGGGCACACCGCCGGTGACACCGTTCTCAAGGAGACGGCCGCCCGGCTGCAGGCGTCGGTCCGAGTCTCGGACACGGTCGCACGATTGGGCGGCGACGAGTTCGTGATCGTGGCCGTCGACGCCGATCCCGCTGACGCCGAGCTGATCGGCGCCAAGGTGCGGCAGCGCATGGAGGACCCGATGCTGGTCGACGAGCGGCCGATCCCGGTGTGCCTCAGCATCGGCCTGGCGGCGTTCCCCGAGGATGGTGGCGAGCCCTCCCAGCTCCTTCGCCGCGCCGACACCAACATGTACCGGGAGAAGCGGGCGAGAAAGGCCGCCTCCGGCTGAAGGGTGAGAGCCGAAGGCGGCCGTGGAGAGGACCGGTCGGGGCTCAGCTGGCGGCCGGCTGCCCCACCCTCGCGGTCTGGGTGGTGACCGGTATCCGCTTGGGCTGCGGCTTGGCGACGCGGGGCACGGTGATGGTCAGCACACCGCGATCGAAACCGGCGGTGATGCCGTCGGGCCGGATCTCGCCCGGGAGGCTGACCTGGCGGAAGACCGAGGCCACCCTCCGCTCGCGGCGCACGTAGTCGCCCTCGGCACGGTCGTGCTCGGCGCGGCGCTCGCCCCGGATGGTGAGGACGCCGTCGTCATAGGTGACCTCGACCTCCTCCGGGCTGAACCCGGGCACCGAGGCCTCGAGGACGTAGCTGCTCTCGGTCTGGCGGATGTCGACCGGGAGGGTCAGATGCTCGCCGCCGCCGTCGCGGGTCAGCGGTTCGCCGAAAACCTGTTGGAACAACTGGTCCATCTGCTCGTGCAGGCTGGACAGCTCGCCCCATGGGTTCCATCGCACCATCGCCATCTCACATCCCTCCTTGCGATTCATGCGAGTGAGGAAGACTGAATCTGAGTCCTCTGTACCAGCTCGCCGGAAGGGGCTAAACATGCGGCGAGCGCGACGATCACCCGGTGGCGACGGCCTGCCCGCAGCGGAGGGGGATGGGGGACGGGACGGTCACTCCGCAGGCGCGAAGAAGTCGCGCAGGTGGTCGAAGAAGCCGCGCCTGACCTCGACCGGCTTGCCGTCCCGGCCGCCCAGCTCCTCGTACAGCCTGCGATCCCGGGCCGAGACGTGGGTCGGAACCACCACCCGGACGATGCAGACCTGGTCGCCCCGCCGTCCGGTCCGGAGGTGGGGCACGCCATGGCCGGCGATCTTGATGACCCGGCCCGGCTGGGTGCCCGCCGGAAGGTCCAGCACCGTCTCGCCGTTGACGGTCGGGACCGTGATGTGGTCGCCGAGCACCGCCTGGGTGACCGTGACCGGAAGCTCGTAGACGAGGTCCTGGCCGCGCCGGATCAGCTGCGGATGGGGGGCGATCCGGAAGCTCAGGTAGAGATCCCCGTGAGGCCCACCCCGCGGCCCGGCCTCGCCCTCGCCGCCCACCCGGACCTGGACGTCGGAGTCGACCCCCGCCGGGATGCTCACCTCGATGGTCTTGCGCTCCTCGACCAGACCCCGGCCGCGGCAGCGGGTGCAGGGGTGGTCGACCAGCCTGCCCTCCCCGTGACAGCGCGGGCAGGCGGTGAGGTTGACCACCTGACCGAAGATGGACTGCATGGCGCGGCGCACCTGACCGCTGCCGCCGCACTCCGGACAGGTCGGGGGGGTGGTCCCGGGCGCCGCGCCACTGCCCGCGCACTCGGGGCAGGTGTCGGCGCGGGGCACCTCGACGGTGCGTTTGGCGCCGAACACCGACTCCTCGAAGGTGATGTCGACCGCCATCCGCAGGTCGGCGCCGCGCCGCGGGCCGGCGGCTCGACCCGAGCGCCGGCCCCCACCGAAGAACATGTCGAAGAGGTCGAAGGCGGAGTTGAACGAGAAGGGGCCGAAGTCGGGCATCTGCTGGCCGCTGTGGCCGAAGGTGTCGTAACGCTGGCGCTTCTGAGGATCGCTCAGCACCGAGTAGGCCTCGCCCACCTCCTTGAAGCGCTCCTCGGCCCCCTTGTCGCCCTGGTTGCGATCGGGGTGGTATTCCATGGCGAGCTTGCGGTAGGCGCGCTTCAAGTCGTCGGGGCTGGCATCGCGCCGCACCCCGAGGACCTCGTAGTAGTCGCGCTTGACGGTCGCCATCAGGGCTCCATCTCGGGAACGGCCTCTCCGCCGCGCCGGGGATGCGCCACCCGGACCAGGGCGGGCCGGAGCAGCCGGTCGTGGAGACGGTAGCCGGGCTGCAGCTCGGCGATCACGGTGTCCTCGCTGACCGCATCGGACTCCTCTCCGCCGATCGCCTCGTGCACCGCGGGGTCGAAGGGCGCGCCGACCGTCTCGACCGGCTCGACCCCGACCGTGGCCAGCGCCTGCTCGAACTGGGCGACCACCATCCGGAGGCCGTCCTGGAGCTGCTGGCCGTTGCCGTCCGCTCCCGAGTGACCGATGGCGCGGCGCAGGTTGTCGAGCACCGGGAGCAGGGCCAGGGCGGCCTCCTCGGACGCGTAGCGCGAGCGGTCGGCGAGCTCCTGCGCCTTCCGCCGCCGGAAGTTCTCGAAGTCGGCGGCGAGCCGGAGGAGCTGGTCGTTGCGCTCGGCGAGCTCGCGCCGCAGCGCCTCCACGTCCGGCGCCGGCGGGGCCGCGGTCACCATCGCCGTGGAGTTGGCGACGTCGGGGGAGAGCCCTCCGGTCATCCCCGCGCTCTCGTCGCCGCCGGCGGGCGGGGGATCGCCTGCGTGCTGTCCACCGGTCGCTGGCTGGTGCGTCCCGCCCGCCGGCCGGCCAGGGCCGCTGCTCCGGTCGCCGGGCACCGCCGGGTGCGAGGAGGCGTGGATGGCCCTCCCATCGGCGGTCCGCCTGGGATGCTCGCTCATCCTCGATCTCCTCTCTGCGCGGCCATGGTCAACTGAGTACCCGGGCGACCGCCTCACCAACCCGATCGGCGACGAAGCGGACCCGGGGGGCCACCTGGGAGTAGGGCATCCGGGTCGGGCCCAGCACGCCGACCGTGCCCCCCCGTCCCTCGCCGGCCCGGTACGTGGTCAGCACCAGGCTGCAGCCGTTCAGCTGGGAGATCCCGGACTCGGTGCCGATCACCACGGTGACCGGGCGGCCGAAGGATGGCGCGGACTCGCCGCGTCCGGTCTGCCAGGCGCCTCCCTGCCCCGGCCTGGAGCCGAGCCGGAGTCCGGGCGCGCCTCCGCCCGGGCCCGCCTCCCGGCCGGCGGCCTGGACCTCGAAAGCCGCCGCCAGCAGCTCGCCGAGGACCCTCTCCTCCTCGACCAGCTCCAGCACCTGGGCCAGCCGCTGCACGTCGCCGAACTCGGGCTGGTGCAGGAGGTTGCGCACCCCGTCGTGGACGATCAGGGTGTCCTGCCGCGACTCGACCGAGCGGAGGAAGGCGGCGATGTCGGCGACGACCTCGGAACGCAGCGGGTGGCCCGCCTCGCCGCCCCGGCTGCGCTCGATCTGGGCCCCGTCGAGGCCGACAAGCTCCTCGTTGAGCGTTCCGGCGAGGCGGCTCAGCTCCTCCTGGTCGGCCGTGCGGCTGAGGGCCATCGGATGCTGCCGGATCAGGTTGCCGTCGAGCACCAGGATCAGCAGCGCATGGCCGGGGTCGAGCGACACCAGGTCGAGGTGCTTGACCTCGACGCTGCGGGCTTGGGGGCCGGTGACGATGCTGAGCGCGTCGACGGCCACGGCGAGCACCTGGGCGGAGAGCTCGAGGATGCCCTCGATGTCGGCCGGCATCACGGCCAGGCGCGGCTCGAGCTGACGGCGCACCCCACCCGGGAGCCCCTCCTCCTGCATCAGGAAGTCGACGTAGTACCGGTAGCCTCGATCGCTCGGCACCCGCCCGGCCGAGGTGTGCGGCTGGAGGAGATAGCCGACCTCGACCAGGGTGGCCAGCTCGTTGCGGATGGTGGCCGCCGACCAGCTCGCGAGGTGAAGGGCGAGAGCGTGCGAGCCGACGGGCACCCCGGTGGCGGTGTAGTCGGCCACCACCGCCTCGAGGATCTGCTCCTTGCGGGCGTCGAGTGGGATCCAGCTCTCCATGGCTCTCCCGGACCGGCGGCCCCACGGGGGACCCACCTTAGCACTCGCTAGTCCTGAGTGCTAAATCCTAGCACCGGACCGGTCGGGGAGCTCGCCGGTCCCGGCATCTGCGGCCGGCCGGGGGCCCTGCTGCGCAGCTCGCGGACCCAGTGACGCCCCTCGCCGGCATGCGCGGAGTGGAGCAGGTCGAGCACCTCCTGCGCCTTCCAGCTCTCCATGGCCAGCACGGTGCCGCGCGACAGACCGGCGCGGAGCAGCTCGGCGGCAACGGTTTCGGGCACGGGCTGACGGCCTGGGGAGCCAGGAGTTTGGCGCATGATTGACGCAATCCTGGGGCAAGCGCAGGGCGCTCCGAAAGGCCTGCGGCGACACTGTGACCCGCCCGTCTTGGCCGGGCATCCCGGCTCAGCGACGGCGTTACAGATGACCACAGCGCCGCCATCCGACCTGACGGCGGCGCCGGCCCGGAGCCGGTGCGGGAATGCCGCCGCGGTCAGGCTACGAGCTGGCGGACCAGCTCGTCGAGCAGCTCCTGACCCCGCGCGGTCGTCCCCACCCGGCCGTCGCGCCGCCAGAGCAGGCCCGCGTCGACCAGGTCGCCGGCTCGCCCGCGCCACGCCGGGCCGACCTCCAGACCCTCGGCGAGTTGCAGTCCCAGCAGGACCCGCTCCGCCTCCGCCTGGGCGCCGCCGAGCGCCTCCCACGCCTCGAACGGCAGCCCACCGTCCGCGCCCGGCGATCGGGCCAGGTAGGCGGCAAGGCTGCGCCCGTGCCAGTAGCGGAGGGAGGCGGCCGCCGGCGGCGCGGGGATGCCGAGCGCGGGTGCGAGACCGGCGGGGAGGTGCCCGTGGGCGCCCAACCCGACGCCGAGGTAGTGACCGCGCCGCCAGTACACGAGGTTGTGGCGGCACTCCTCACCGGGACGCGCGAAGTTGCTGACCTCGTACTGGCGGAGACCGGCGGCATCCAGGACCTCGACCGCGATGCGGTGCTGGCGGAGCGCCGCCTCGGGGTCGACCGCCGGCTTCTCGCCGCGGCGCACGCTGGCGTGGAGGGGCGTGCCGGCCTCGACGGTCAGCTCGTAGGCGGAGAGATGCCCGGTGCCCAGGCCGGCGACCCGCTCCAGGGTCGACCGCCACCTCGCGTCATCGAGGCCGGGCACCGCGTAGATCAGGTCGCAGCTGATCCGGGAGAACCCCGCCGCGCGCACCTCCCCCACCGCGGCGATCGCCCGCTCGCGGTCGTGGACCCGGCCGAGGAAGCCGAGGATGTCGGGCTCCAGGCTCTGGATCCCCAGGCTCACCCGGTTGAAGCCCGCCTCGAGCCAGGCGACCGCACGCCCCTCGGTGGTGCTGGAGGGGTTGGCCTCGAGGGTGAGCTCGCAACCCGGGGCCAGGCTGAAGCCCTCGCGCACCTGGTCGAGCACCCCGGCGAGCCGGGCGGGGTCGATGAAGCTGGGCGTCCCGCCGCCCACGAAGACGGTGTCCAGCTCCAGCCTTCCGAGCCGCGCGGCGAGGGCGCGCAGCTCGGCGCGGAGCGCCTCGACGTACTCCGCCTCCCGGTCGCGGCCGGGCATGGAGACGAAGTCGCAGTACTCGCAGCGTCGCTCGCAGAAGGGGACGTGGACGTAGAGGGAGCGGACCTGGCCCGCGGCGGAGACCGTCTCCGCGCCCTCCACCGGGGCCAGGTCTGGGCTCACCGGCCGGACGGCCCCGCCATGCCCTGGCGCTGCCGCCTCCGGAAGAACATCCGGGTGATGGCCGGATAGGCGAGCGGCACCAGGATGAACCCGGACACCACCGCGACGACCTCCGCGACCGCGACGCCGGCCCCGCTCGTGGACCCCAGCGTGCTCACCTCCAGGAAGTAGACGAGAGTGTCGACCACCGCGATCAGGGCGCCGAAGACGAAGGTCTCGAGCAGCCCGGGACGGGCCTTCTTGACGATGCGCACCGCGAACGGTCGGGACACCCAGGCGGCCACGGCCAGGATGATGATGGAGATCTCGGAGATCGCCAGGCCCACGATGCCGCCGATCAGGCTGCCCGTCGTGTAGAGCTCCTGGACGACCGGGGTGCCCGGCTCGGGCGGCGCGGGCAGGGCGCTCGCCAGCGTGAGCCGGTAGGAGGTCGAGTTGACGGTCTTGACCGTGGCGGGCTGACCGCCAAGGCTGATGCCGGCCGCCACGAAGTCGACGCCCGCGCCCCCGGCGAGGGTGAGCTGGGTCGTGGTGGGCGCCGGGCTCGCCGCCACCGCCGCGCAGACGGACACGGTGCCGGGTCCGACCATGCTCTGGGAGACCGTGGTCCCCGACGACGGGGGAGCGGCGAGGGGGGCGTCCAGGGTGATCCGGTCACCGTCGACCGCGGCGATGTGGGTGACCGTCGAGCCCACCGTGAAATTGATGCTGGGCCCGCAGAGGAAGGTCTTGCCGGCGCCGCTCGCCACCGAAAAGCTGGTGGTGGTGGCCGCCGGGCTCTTCTGCACCGTGGAGCTGGTGGTGTCGGTCAGGCCGATGAGCAGCCCGATCACCACCACCACCGCCCCCGCGATCCCCGAGAGCACCAGGTAGTCGCGCCGGTTCCAGGGCACGCTGGGCAGGGACGGGGCGGGCGGCATCATCGGCCGCAGCGCCCGCGCCGACCCCGGCGGCGGCGGCGGCGGCGGCGCGAAGAGGGTCGCCATCAGCCCCCGGCGGGGCGGCGGCAGCGGCTCGGGCTCGGGCTGGACGACCGGCGACGTGGAGCTGACGGTCCGGGAGGGCCGGCGCTTGCGGCGGTGGCGGGGCGGGGCCACCCTCAGGCGCCCCCGCCGGAGGAAGGTGCCGGGTCCGTCGAGGTTGTTGCCAATTGTGTCTTCATCACTCCTCGTCCATCTGCAGGACGGCCATGAATGCCTCCTGCGGGATCTCCACGCTACCCACCCGCTTCATCCGGCGCTTGCCCTCCTTCTGCTTCTCGAGCAGCTTGCGCTTGCGGGTGATGTCCCCACCGTAGCACTTGGCCAGGACGTCCTTGCGCATCGCCGAAACCGTCTCGCGGGCAATGATCTTACCGCCCACCGCAGCCTGGATCGGGACCTCGAAGAGCTGGCGGGGGATCAGCTTGCGGAGCCGCTCGGCCAAGCGGCGGCCGTGGAGGTTGGCCCGGTCCCGATGGACGATCATGGAGAGGGCGTCGACGCGCTGCCCCCCCACCATGATGTCGAGCTTGACCAGGCGCTCGGCCCGGAACCCGGTCAGCTCGTAGTTGAGCGAGGCGTAGCCGCGGCTGCGCGACTTGAGCTGGTCATAGAAGTCGTGGATGATCTCGCCCAGGGGGAGGTCGTAGACCAGCGCCACCCGATCCCCGGTCTGGTGCTCCAGGTTGCGGAACTCGCCTCGCCGCTCCTGGCATAGCTCCATGATCGCCCCGACGTGGGCGGTGGGCACCAGGATGGTGGCCGTGCAGCGCGGCTCCTCGATCTCCTCGATCGCCGAGGGGTCGGGCAACCGCTCCGGGTTGTCGACCGGGACCACCTCGCCGGTGCGCAACCGGATCCGGTACTCGACGGTCGGGGCGGTGGTGATCAGCGAGAGGTCGAACTCCCGCTCCAGCCGCTCCTGGACGATCTCCATGTGGAGCAGCCCGAGGAACCCGCAGCGGAAGCCGAAGCCCAGAGCCGCCGAGGACTCCGGCTCCCAGACCAGCGACGCGTCGTTGAGGTTGAGCTTCTCGAGGGCCTCCTTCAACTCCTGGACGTCGTCCGAGTCGATGGGGAAGATGCCGGCGTAGACCATCGGGGTGACGCTGCGATAGCCGGGGAGGGGCGCGGCCGCCGGGCGGTCGGCCAGGGTGACGGTGTCGCCGACCTTGGAGTCGCGGACGTTCTTGATCGAGGCGATCAGGTAACCGACCTCGCCCGCGCCCAGCCCGCCGGTCGGGGTCATCGCCGGGCGGAAGACCCCGACCTCGTCGACCACGAACTCCTTCTCGGTCGCCATCATCCGGATCCGCTGGCCCGGGCTGATCGAGCCGTCGAACACCCGGACGTAGACGACCACCCCCCGGTAGGCGTCGTACTTGGCGTCGAAGATCAGGGCCGTGAGCGGAGCCTCCGGGTCCCCCCGGGGCGGGGGCACCCGGGCCACCACCGCCTCCAGGATCTCGTCGACCCCGGTCCCGTCGCGCGCCGAGGCGAGGATGGCGCCGGAGCCGGGAAGGCCGACCACCTCCTGGATCTCACGGCGGACCAGCTCGGGGTCGGCCGCCGGGAGGTCGATCTTGTTGATCACCGGGATCAGCTCGTGGTCGTGCTCCAGGGCCAGGTCGACGTTGGCGAGGGTCTGGGCCTCGACCCCCTGGGTGGCGTCGACCACCAGGATCGCGCCCTCGCAGGCGGCCAGTGCCCGGGAGACCTCGTAGGCGAAGTCCACGTGACCGGGGGTGTCGATGAGGTTGAGCTCGTAGGCGCGGCCGTCCCGGGCCGTGTACTCCATCCGGACCGCCTGGGCCTTGATGGTGATGCCCCGCTCCCGCTCCAGGTCCAGGGTGTCGAGCACCTGAGCCTGCATGTCCCGCGGAGCGACCGTGCCGGTCCGCTCCAGCAGGCGGTCGGCCAGGGTGGACTTGCCATGGTCGATGTGGGCGATGATCGAGAAGTTGCGGATGGCGTCGCGGCGGACCGGGGGCACGCCGGGCATCGTATTCGAAGCGGGGGGCGCCGCCTCGGCCCACACCGCCCGCCCGGCGCACCCCGGCGGCGCCCGGCGGCCCGGGGCCAGCCGTGACAGGAGCGCCGCTCAGTTCACGTCCACGTGGACCAGGTCGAAGGTGCTCTTGTAGGCGCTGCCGTTGCTGACCACGTAGCGCAGCTCCAACCCGGAGGCGGCGGTGGCGCTGTTGATCACCGCGACCACCGAGACGGTCTGGGTGGCCAGGGTGGTGGTCTCGTTGGCGATCGAGAAGGCGGTCCAGGTGGTGCCGCTGTTGGCGGACACCTCGATGTAGGTGGTGGTGCCGGCGGCCGGGGTGGCGCTGGCGTCGGACACCAGGGTCACCACCGCCGAGGTCACCGGGGCCCCGGTGGCCACAACCGGGGTGAAGGTCCACTGCAGGTACTGGGTGGCGACCGGCGCAAACCAGGTGGAGCCGCCGTTGGTGGTCTCTCGGAGATAGCCGGCGCCGCCCGTCCCGTTCGAGCCCACCGCGTAGCAGTTGAGCGCGGAGAGGCACTCGAAACCCCAGATGTCGTAAGTGGTCCCGGAGGTCTGGGCGGTCCAGCTGGTGCCATTGACGCTGGCCACGATCACCCCGGCATTGCCTCCGGCCCAGCAGGCGGTGGCGGAGTAGCACTGGATGGCGTAGAGGGCATCGGTGGTGCCCGAGGTCTGAGCGGTCCAGGTGGTCCCGCCGTTGCTGGTGGCCAGGATCACACCGGCGCCCCCCGCTGCCCAGCACTGGGTGGTGGAGACGCAGCTGATGCCGTAGAGCTCCTGGGTGGTCCCCGAGGTCTGGGCGGTCCAGGTGGTGCCCCCGTTGGCGGTGACCAGGATGACCCCGGCAACTCCGGCCGCCCAGCACTGGGTGGCCGAGACGCAGCTCACCTCGTTGAGCACCTGGGTGGTCCCCGAGGTCTGGGCGGTCCAGGCGGTGCCGCCGTTGGCGGTCACCAGGATGACCCCAGCAGCTCCCACGACCCAGCACTGGGTGACCGAGACGCAGTCGATCGCGTTGAGCTCCTGGGTGCTCCCCGAGGTCTGGGCGGTCCAGGTGGTGCCGCCGTTGGTGGTGGCCACGATGGTGCCGGTCGCCCCCACCGCCCAGCCGTCGCTGGCGTTGACGAACCAGCCCCCGTACCAGATCGGATGCGACGGGGTGGTCTCCTCGGTCCAGGTCGCGCCGCCGTTGCTGCTCCCCCAGATGTAGCCCTGGTAGGTGTACGCCCAGCACTGGCCGGCGTTGGCACAGCCCATCCAGTCGGGGGACTGGCCGCCGAGCAGGGTGGCGGCGGCACCCCAGTTGGTGGTGTCGGTGTAGGTGGTGCCGCCCGCCGTCGCCATGGCGGTCAGGTTGGCCGCGGTGAACGCGGTGCCGCCGGTGCCGATGGTGTCGTCGGTGCCCCCTGTCGGGGCCAGCGACAGCGCCATGTCGACGCTGGGGGTGGCCACCCAGCCCGGAGGCCCTGAGAACACCTCGTAGTAGTACTGGGTGTTGTAGGCGGCGGTGGCGTCGGTGTAGGTGGTCGCGGTCCCGGCCAGGGTGGCGATGGTCGAGTAGGTGCCGGTCGGCGCGGTCGCCCGCTCCACCGTGATCCCCGGGCTGCCGCTGACCGCCGTCCAGGAGAGGGTCACCGTGCCCGAGGTGTCGTTGCAGGAGGAGTAGGGCGTCGAGCCCCCGCTGCAGTGGAGGGAGGCGACCGGCACCGCGGCCGCGGTCACCGCAGCGACGGAGTTGGTGGGATTCTCGGTCAGCCCCTGCCAGGCGCCCAGGACCCCCCACCCGACCAGGGCACCGGCTCCCACCACCGCCGCCAGCGCGGTGGAGATGAGCTGCCAGCGCCGGAGCCGGAGACCGCGCGCGGAGACGAACATGGCACCCTGACACTAGGCGCGCCGAACGACGCGAGAGCGGCTCTGGCGTCACGCCTCCGTCACCGCCCGCAGCAATCCGATCACGGCTGGCGGAGAGGACCGGGAGCGGCCAACGCCCGGCGCCCGGGAGGCCCGATGCGATCATGGGCGGCCGTGCTGGAGCTGATCCGCGCCCTGCTCACCCGCCGGCTGGAGCCCGTCCACCGCCTGCTGCTCGCCCAGCTCGTGATGTTCGCGGGCATCGCGGCCCTCTTCCCGGTGGTGCCGCTCTACGTCCGGGCCCACGGCGGCAGCTCCGCCGACATCGCCCTCTTCGTGGCCGGCCCCCTGGTGTCGAACACCCTGGCCCAGGTGCCCGCCGGCCATCTCGTCGATCGGGTCGGCCGCAAGCCGGTGCTGATCGGGAGCCGGCTGGCGTTCGCGGTCCTCTCCCTCGCCCTCTTCGCCAACCTCGGTCCACTCTGGCTGCTGGCCCTGCTCCGGGTGGGCCAGGGCGCGTCCAGCGGGGCCTACCTCCCGGCGCTGCGGACGGCGCTCGCCGACCTCACCCCGGCCGGGCACCGGGGCAGCCGCTACGCGCAGCTCCAGGCCTGCGAGATGGTGGGGCTCCTGGTCGGCCCGGCGATCGGCGGCGCCATCGCCCTCTGGCAGTACTCGGGGATCTTCGCCGCCTCGGGGGTCTCGGTCCTGGTGGGGCTCGGCACCCTGGCCCGGATGCCGGAGACCCGCGGGATGCCGGGCTCGATGGTGGGCGATCCGGGTGCCCCGGCGCGCCTCCCCGACCCGCGCGAGGCGGCCGGCGCGGGGGTGGACCCGGGCCCGCGGTCGCCCGAGGCCGGGACTCCCCCACCCCGGTGGTGGCTGCGCCGGTCGCTGCTGCTGCCGGCGGCCACGCTGGCCGCGGTCGGCGCCCTCTTCAACATGTACGACGTCGTCTGGCCCCAGTACCTGAGCGCCCGCGGCTACGACAGCCTGGTGATCGGGTTCTCCATCTCCCTCTTCGCGGTGCCGATCCTGCTCCTCGCCGAGCGCGCCGGGAGGCTCAGTGACCGGGCCAACCGGCGGGCGCTGGTCCCCGCGGCGCTGGTCGTGGGCGCGGCCTGCGCCGCCACCTACCCCCTGCTGCGCAGCATCTACCCGATCCTCCTGGTGGGGACCGTGGAGGCGGTGGCCTGGGTGGTCGTGGAGCCCTCCCTCTACGCGGTGGTCGGCGACTCCGCGGAGGTGGCGATCCGTGGGCGCGCCATGGGCCTCGGGGGGTTCTTCGAGGCCGGCGGCGGGGCCCTCGGAGCGGGGGTGCTCGGCACCCTGTACGGGATCGCCGCGCCGCTCCCCTTCCTGGGCGGCGCCGGCCTGTGCCTGCTCGCCGCGGCCGCCTGCGCGGCCGGCCTGCCCGCCCACCGGGCGATGGCGCCTGAAGGGCTCGAGGCCGGTCCGGCGTGAGCCGGCTCAGCCTGACCTCGGCTCAGCCGGTCGAGACGGCGCGGAATGCCAGCAGGAGGGCCACGACGAAGCCGGCCACCAGGGTCCACGCCTCCCGCCGCGGGGCCGTCCCGCGGGTGAAGAGGAGGGTGAGCGGGAGGGTGACCAGGGTCAGCGGCCCGTACATGAGGTGGAGCCCCTCCGCCGGGCGCTGGCCGGCGATGAGCAGGCTGATGCCGCCGACCCCCTGCAGCACCACCGCGGCGAAGGCCAGCCAGACGTAGGCGCGAACGGTGGGCAGCAGGCTGCCATTGCGAACCGCCAGGGCGCCGACCACCACCCCGGCGGCGAGCACGATCAGCAGGGCGTCGCCCAGCCGCTCGTGGACGCTGACCAGCACTCCGAGCGCGCCCGACGGCTGGGCCGCCAGCAGAGCCCATCGGGTCATCGCAGCACCACCTCGAGCCGGCTCGAGGGCAGGCTCGTGTAGAGGCTCCCGACCGGCGCCCAGCCGACATCGGTGCCGGAGGGGACCAGGAGCGCCAGGTGGTCGCCGATGCGCCGCCGCCAGCCGTGCGGCGATGCGGGCGGGGTGAGGTCGACCGGCTCCCCGTCCACCAGGGCGCCATGGGTGGCGTCCACCGCGGTCGCGAAGGCGTCGACCAGCTCCCACCACGAGTCCTCGTCCACCCGGAGCACGACCTCGTCCATGCCGGGCAGCGCCAGGGCCGCCTCGACCACGGCCCCGCCCGAGGTCACCACCAACTCGAGATGGACCGCGAGCCCGCGCCAGCTCGCCTCCTGGGCGTGGACGAGCGGCTGGCCCCGGCCCGTCCCGAGGCTGCGGAAGCGCTCGCTGACCCGCAGGCCGAGCCGTCCCAGCTCGGTGAGAGCGATGCTGAGCGGCCAGGGGCCCGCGCCGGCCGGCTGGCGGCAGCGCACCCGGATGCAGCTCTCGTCCACGGTGGGGATGTGCACCCGCCAGAGGGGGACGCTGGCGGCGGAGGTCTGCGCGACCGCGGAGCTCCCGTCGGCGTCGGCGGCCGGGCCCTCGTCGCCGTCGGGGGTCGCGTCCTCGTCACCGGCCGCCGGGAAGCGGCCCCGGGCCGGGGGATGGTCGTGGGCCGGGAGCGGGATCATGTGCCCTGGGTGGTGTCAGGAGGCACGCAGATATTGGCACGCAGCTGGCTGGCGTCGGTGACCGCGCCGCCCAGGGGCAGGGCGACGGCGAACGTGCCGTACTCACCCCAGGTGACGTAGCCGGTGGTGCGGATCGGCGGGTAGATGAGGACCACGGTGACCGTCTGGCCGGGGTCGATGCTGACCGAGCAGCTGCCGTCGATGGCCACCGTGCTGAGCCCCGCCAGCGGATAGGCCGGGTAGTAGAACTGGTTGAAGGTCGACCTGCTCACCCCGGGGGGGCAGAGCGCAGCCGCCGCCCCGGCCTGGCAGGTGGCCCAGGACGAGGAGGCGATCTGGAGGTCGTCGAGCTCGGGGCTGCTCCCCGCCAGACCGGCGTTGGTGAGCCGGAAGCCGACGGCGGTCAGCTCGCCCAGGCCCGCCAGCGGCGCCCACGCCCTCTGAGCATGGAGCTGCGCGGCGAGCGGGCCCATGGGGATGCGCCCCATCAGGGTGACGCGGATCGGGTCGGGGTTGACGTAGATGCCCCCGTCCGGGCTGGTGCTGTAGGTGGCCGAGGCCAGTGTCCGCGGGTGACCGCTGCTGGGCACTCCCACCTGGGCGGCGGAGAGGGTGGGCTGGCCGCCGCAGGCCGCGACCAGGGTGGCCAGGCCGGCGAGAACCAGGGAGCCGAACGGGGCGGGGGGGGCCCGGCGGGCGCGGCGCGACGCCGTCGCGGGCGAGAGGTCACCTCGAAGCACAGCCGGCGATCGCCTCAGCGGCGCTCCAGGAGGGGCCGGCTGAGCAGGCCCACACCGGCCAGGACGACCGCGATCGCGGCGGCGCTGACCAGCAGGACGGTGGCCGGAGAGAAGGCCGGCGTCCCGCCCAGGGCTCCGATGAAGGCGCTGCCGAGCTGGCTGAAGGGGTCGATCAGGGCAACGGTCCAGCCCCACCCCTGCCGGGGCACTCCGGTGAAGAGGCCCCCGAAGAAGAGCAGCGGCGCGAGCAGGACGCAGACGTCGAGGAGGACCTCGCCGACCCCGCCGGCGAGGCAGGCGACGACACACCCGAGCAGGCTTCCGGTCAGCAGCCCGGCCAGCACGGCGACGACCAGGCCCGCCCACCCCAGGGGGGTGGCGCCGCCTGCGATGGCCACCAGCAGGACCACGGGGAGGAGCTGGATCAGGTCCACCAGCGCCCCCGCCACGATCACACCCCCCACCACCCGCCAGCCCGGACGCGGCACCAGGGCGAGCCGGACCAGCAGCCCGGACTGGCGGGCCCGGGCGAGGGTCACCGCGGTCCCGACCGCCCCGACCATCGCCGTCAGCACGGTGAGCAGCATCCCGGCCCAGAACGTGGGCGCCCCGCCGGCGATGAGCGGCAGGGCCAGCACCAGCGGGATGCCGACCTTGAGGGCCAGCGAGCGGCGCCGGGCGGCCACCACCAGCAGCTCCCGGCCCAGGGTGCCGCGGGGCATCAGCCGGGCCAGCACGGCCTGGCGAGGGGCCACCGCCGGGCGGGCGTGACGCCGGATCGGCACCGCCGCGTTCACCGGCGGCCTCCGGTGGCGGCCACGACCGGCTCGACCTCGTCCTCGCGACCGACCAGGGCATGGAAGCACTCGCGCAGGTCGGGACGCCGCACCTCCACGGTGCGCACCCCCGAGCCGATCGAGTCGGCGGCGGCGACCAGGTGGGAGAGGGCGGCGTCCTCCTCCAGCTCGGCGATCACGAGCCCGTCGGCGGCGGACACCAGCCGGACCCCGGAGAGGCTCGCCACCCGCTCCGCCACCACGACGGTGAGGGAAGCCTGAGGCCCGTCCTGGCCCACCCGGAGCTCGACGATGCGGCGCCGGGGCACCTCGGCGAGCAGCTCCTGGAGTGGTGCCACCCGGAGGCAGCGCCCCTGGTGGAGCATGGCCACCCGGTCCGCGAGGCCGGCGACGAACTCGGGATCGTTGCTCGCCACCACGCTGCTCTGGCCCGCCTCCGCGCGGGCGCGGAGCGCCGCCGTGACGACGGCCACACCATCCGGGTCCAGCCCCGCGCTGGGCTCGTCGAAGAGGGCCAGCGCCGGGCGGTGGGCGAGTGCCTGGGCCAGCGCCAGCCGGCGGCGCAGGCCGTAGGAGAGCGTCCCGACCGGCTCGTCCGCCCGGTCAGCGAGACCGAGGTCGGCGAGCGTCTCGGCGGTCTGCCTCCGCGCCAGCCCCGGGTCGGCGACCCACTGCCGGCACCAGAAGAAGGTGGACTGGCGCAGCGAGAGGGTGCTCTCCTCGACGGGCTCGTCGGCCGCGTAGCCCATCCGGCGACGGGCCCGGCGCGGCAGGGGGTCGCCCCACCAGGTCACCCGCCCCGCGTCGGGCCGGTCGGCGCTCGCGATCAGGCGAAGGAGGGTGCTCTTGCCGGCCCCGTTCGATCCCATCAGGGCGAGGATCTCGCCGGCATGGACGTCGATGTCGATCGGACCCACGCTCCGGCCTCCCGGGTAGCGGCGGACGGCGCCGGTGACCACGACGCTCGACGCCCTCACGGCCGGGCGGGCCGCCGGGACCCGCTCCGGCGCCAGCAGCCCGGTCATGCGCCCACCTCCAGCAGGGTCCTCACCTGAGCTGCCACCTCGGTCGGTTTGAAGGGCTTGCGGATGACCCCGGCCGCGCCGGCGCGCACCGCCCGCTGCGCGGCCTGCTCGTCGTCGTGGTCGCAGATGGCGAACCAGCCCACCCGGGGGGCGGCGCCGCCGGCCATCCACGCGCGCGAGTCCCCGCCGAGGTCCACCTCCACCAGGGCGATGTCCGTCTCCGGCGCGGCCGGCGCGGCGGCCCGCAGCCAGGTCACCGCATGGCCCTCGCGGCGCAGCTTGTGCTCCAGGATGCGGCCGACCATCGGCTCTCCCTCGAGGATCAGCAGCTCACCCATCTCCCCTCCCCCTCGAGAACCCCCCCGGTCGCCACCAGCTCCCACGGCTCGTAGAGGCGGAGCCGACCCTGCTCGTCGACGTCCCCGACGGCGATCAAGGCGCCGGTCAGCTGGTGGGCGTCCAGGGCCTCCCGCGCCGCGCCGGCGGGGGTCACCCGATAGGCGATGACGTCGGAGCCGCTCGCCGCGATCTCCCAGCCCAGCTCCTCGAGATGGGCACAGACGAAGCTGACCGCCCCCAGCCGGTGCGCGATCCGCTCCTTGAGGGCGGCGAGAGCGGCGGCGACACCGACCTCCCCCCTGGCCATATCCACGCGCGAGCTCTGCAGCGCCTGCACCTCGTAGAGGCGGCGCATCCACTGCGGCCAGGGAGGGGCCAGGGCGGCCGCGAGCTCCTGCTCGGCGGTGCCGAAGACCCGCATCCTCACCGCGACGCTGCCCAGCGGCAGCTGCATCGGGAGGATGCTCACGGCCGGATCGGACGCTGGTGGAAGTGTGCTCATGGCCCGATGGGACGCTGGCTGAGGGGGATGTTGGGGGCCGGCTGCTGGAGGATCACCTGGTGGCTGATGGTGATGTTCTGGTTGACCAGGTAGGGGCTCCGCGAGCTCTCCCGGATAATCCCCATGATCAGCATCATCAGCCCCACCACCACAGCCATCCCGATCAGCAGCCGCTGGCTGCCGCGGCTCGCCTGACCCATGGTCATGGGGGTGCGCACCCGGGCCCGGACGAAGGAGGTGATCGCGTACAGCGCGATCAGCATGTCCGCGATCAGCACCATCACCTTCCACGGGAAGAAGAAGCCGAGCGGGTCCTCGAGACCGCCGTCCCAGAACGGCTTGGCGAGATGGGCGGCCACGATGTCCGGATACGAGCCGGCCAGCCAGGCGGGCTGGATCCCGAAGAGCCAGAGCAGGATCAGCAGGACCAGGGCGATCTGCTGACGGCGGGCCGCGAGGCGCTGGCCGGCCGCCTTGAGGCGGCGCCAGAAGTAGGCGACCCCGAAGATGAAGATCAGCCCCACCCCGGCGAACTGGGCCAGGAAGATGTTGGAGATCCAGCCGTACATCATCTGGTACCAGCTGTCCAGGGAGTGGAGCTGGATCTCCTTGGCGTAGCTGTAACCCACCCAGATCTGGACGATGGTGAAGCCGAAGGCGAACAGCATCCCCCACTGCCCGGCCCAGTCCCAGTAGGCCGCCTCGCGGTTCCGCTCGCGCACCAGCTCGCCCTCGGGCATGGCCCCCAGCGCCCGCACCGGCGCGCGCCGCCCGGGCACCAGCGCGGTCGCCTCCTGGCGCCGGGTCACCCGCAAGTACTGGTAGGCGGCGACCGCGGTGACGATCGCCCCCGCCCAGGCGATGTTGCCGATGGTGCGGTGGACGGTGAGCGGCAGGTTGGTGGGGTTGAGGAACTGGAGCAGATAGCTGGTGTTGTCGGTGGCGCCCTGGACGGTGGGGGAGAGCATCTGCGAGGCGATGACGTCGATGAAGAACATCTGGAACCACTGGTCGATGTTGAGCAGCAGCACCATGCCCAGCCGGGCCAGCCGGTAGGCGCGCATCCGCTCCCAGTTGGCGTACAGCGTGTAGAGGAGGGCGATCTCCCCGACGAAGGTCAGGGCCTCGAAGAACCAGACCCAGAACGTGAACTGCTGGAAGGTGACGAAGAAGCGGCCCCACACCCCCACCAGGACGAAGATCACGAAGAAGATGGCGATCGCCGCCCCGGTGGAGAAGATGTAGCCCCAGGCGTGGACCAGGCTGCGGGCCAGCCGCTCGTGGCGCTCGTCGTGGGTCACCATCGAGATCCCCTCGCTCAGCGCCACCAGGGTGCAGGAGCCGATCAGGAAGGTGGCGAAGAGCACGTGCAGCAGCGCCACGCATCCGACCATGACGGTGTTGGTCAGCACCGTGCCGGGGACGCTGGTGGGGCTGAGGGTCAAGATCAGATGCTGCATGGCTCGTGGATCACAGGTTGTAGAGGCGGTTGACGCCCAGCATCGCGAGGTAGATGACCGTGCCGATGAGGAAGAAGGCCGGGATCAGCACATCGGGGCGGCGGATCGGGTGGCGCTCCGGGTTGCGGTCGATGAAGGGCAGCGCCAGCATCAGGGTGGCCCCGATGCCCACCACCACGAAGACGCCGAAACCGACCAGCGCGGTGGGAAAGAAGACCAGCAGCTGGTCGAGCGGCAGGTAGAACCACTCCGGCGTCGGCACGTAGGTGAGGGTCGCGGCATTGGCGGGCCCGTCCAGGGGTGCGCCCGAGATCAGGCCCATGACGAAGATGAAGACGACGAGGACCAGCGACACCAGGGTGTCCTTGAAGAGCTGATCGGGGAAGAAGTCCACGGTCTGGCTGGGTGCCGAGTACTGCGGGTCGGCCCCCCGGGTGGGGTAGGGAGGCTCGGCGTGGCGCACCCGCTCGGCGACCTCGCGCCCGGGGTCTGCGGTGGTGGTCCGGTAGTTGACCCAGGAGCCGAACTCGCCGTGGCGCCGGAGCAGGTAGAGGTGGCCGCCGATCAGGCCGAGGAGCAGGGCGGGGAGCACCCAGATGTGGAGGGCGAAGGTCCGGGTCAGGGTCACCGGGCCCACGAAGTCGCCGCCCCGCCAGAGCGTCCGCAGCCCGTTACCGATCACCGGCAGGTAGTGGGGGATGTTGGTCACCACCACCGCGGTCCAGTAGGAGGCCTGGTCCCAGGGCAGCATGGCGCCGGTGATGGCCATGGCCAGCACCAGGAAGAAGAGCATGACTCCGCTGATCCAGTTCAGCTCGCGCGGCTTCTTGTAGCTCGCCGAGATGAAGGTGCGCAGCGCGTGGGCCCCGATGAGGAGCATCAGGATGTAGGCGCCCCAGAGGTGGATCCCGCGCATCCAGTCGCCGAAGAGGTCGTTGGTGCGCAGGTAGAGCAGGCTGGAGTAGGCCTGGGTCACCGAGGGGACGTAGTCGAGGAGCAGGAAGATGCCGGTGAAGAACTGGACGATGATCACCACCAGGGTGGCGCTGCCCAGCGTGTAGGCCCAGCCGCCCTGCCTGGGGACGGCTTCGTAGAGGCCCTTGTAGAGCAGGCCGCTGATCCCGGTGCGATCGTCGAACCAGGCCCAGCTGCGCCGGAACGGTCCGAGCACAGGCTCCGGGAACAAGCCGATGAAGTCGCCCCGCTCCTCGGGCGGCGTGGCCCCGTTCGATCCGGGTGCCTCGGCTCCGGGCACCTCGGTTCCCAGCCTGCGATCGCTCATCGGCTCCGCTCCCGAGACCGCCACCTCGCGCCCGCGCCGCGCCGGTCCACCGACCGCACCACCCGCATCGCCAGATCCCGCGCCATCAGATCTGCTCCTCCAGGCGATTGGCGATCCGGAGGTACTGCTTGCCGTCGGCGCCGGTGTAGACCCGGTGCACCCACTGGGGAAGGGGCTGCGGAGGAGGGCCACCCACATTCCGCCCGGTGATCGCGTAGAGGCCGCCATGACAGGGGCACTCGAAGAGGTCGAGCGATGGCTCCCAGTGCACGTCGCACTGCATGTGGGTGCAGATGTTGGAGAAAGCGTAGAGCTTGCCCTGGTACTTGGTCACGTAGACGACCCGGTTCACAGGGGGCGCCGGGGGACCGCTGCCAAGCGGGACCGCGGCGATCCGCGCGGTGGGGAGGCCCTCGGGGATGTCGTCGATGGAGCCCCCCTGGACGTCGACCCAGATCTCCTTGGTGGCGGCCCAGAGCGGGCTGAGCAGGAAGCCGACCGCCGGAACCGAGAGCATGGCGGTGATCAGACCGGCCATGGCGCCGGTCCCCCTGACCATGAACTGGCGGCGGCTGATCCGACTGCTCATCCCGACGGTCCCAGCTGGAAGGGGGGCGGGGTCATCGGATGGTTGGTGGCCCCGATCAGCGCGCTGAGCGCCATCGAGAGGAAGAGGACACAGAAGAACCCGGCGGCACCGGTGACCAGGACCGCCGCCAGATGGTGGCCGTCGCGCCACATCGGTCGCACCCCGTGGAACACCCACCACGCGGCCATCACCACCAGCACGGCAATGCCCGCGCCGAGGATGGTGTAGTACCAGAAGGACTCGAAGTCGGCCTCACGGCCGGGGGTCAGAGGAGCCGCGGCCAGCAGCCGCAGGGCATCGATGGGGCTCATGGGTAGTCGCTCGTCGGTGGGAGGAAGCGGCCGTGGGCGCTCGACTGGGTGAGCACCCCGTAGACGACGTAGTCACCCCGCGCCTGCTCCTTGATGAAGCCCATGTAGAGGGCGGTCACCACGGAGACGACCCCGACCAGGACCAGGCTGCGCCGCAGGGTGACCCCGCGCACCGCCTGGATCAGCAGCCCGCTGGGGTTCCAGCGCAGGACGACGTGGATCGCGGTGACCACCACCGCGAGACCGAGACCGACGTAGCGCAGGGCCAGGATGTCAGGCGTGATCACCGAGGCGGGGAGGCAGGCGACCACCATCCCGACCGCGGTGATCGCGGTCGCCGCCTGGGCGAAGCGCGAGCTGCGGAAGCCGCCGCTCTCACCGGCGAGGGCGACGTTGCCGCCCACCAGGATGGCCCCGACCAGCGCCTCCTGGGCGATCATGTAGTTGCCGTACGCGCCCACCAGGCTGTCGAAGTAGCCGATCTGGACGTTGTGCAGCACCAGCACCAGGACGAAGCCGTCGATCGGCATCATGAGGGTGGCGACGAGTCCGATCCGGAGGTTGACCCGGGCGGCCCAGAACTGGAACCGGTGCTCCTCCGCGTCGGTGCTGCGCCAGGCCAGGAGGGTGGCCAGGCCGGCCAGGAGCAGGGCGGTCCAGCCCACGTTGCCGATCAGCCGGTGAATCAGCAGCGGGACGTAGACCGGGTTGAGCACCGACGCGAAGCTGGCGTTGTCGGGGGTGATCAGGAAGCCGTCAAGCCCCACGATCAGCACCATGAAGAGGGTCTGGATGGCGGCCACGCAGCAGCCGAGCAGGAGGTGGTTGCGGTCGCGCATCCGGCCGAAGCTGTTGCGGTACCAGACCAGCAGGGGTGCCAGCACGATGAAGAGGCCGAAGGCGAGGCCCACCAGGGGCAGGAAGCGGTTGATCAGAGTGCCGGCGCCATTCCCGAAGAGCCCGACCAGCGCCACCACCGCGAAGATGGCGAAGGTCGCCCCCAGGCTGAAGACGAGGTAGTAGCTGTTGGCGGCAGCCCGCGCGTAGCGGCGCGCGTCGGCCCTGCCGCTGCGCAGCGCATACCCCTCCATCGCGGCCGCGAGGGTGATGGCCCCCACCGAGAACTCGGCGATGGCGATGTGGGCGAGGAAGAGCGCCCCGACCAGCCACGCATCGCCGATCCCCGGGAAGCTGGGGATGGTGACCGTGAGGCCGAGCATCTGCCCGGCCGCCACCGGGGCGTGGGGGGCGGCGGCTGCGCCGGCGATCAGGCCGAGCGCCCCCGGTTGGGTCATTCGGGGGCGTCGGCGCGGCCGAGGCCGGCGGCCTCGGCGGAAGTCAGGCGCCGCCCCAGCATCTCCACCACCGGTGCGCTCACCTCGTTGAGGCCGTGGCCGTAGTCGGTCCGCGCACTCCCCTCCTCCTCCCCGTGCACCGGCCGCTCGGCGTGGTGGTGATGCGGCGGGGGCTCGGCTCCAGCATGCGCCGGGCAACCGGACGCCACCCGCGCGGTCGTGCCACCCGAGGCGGCGCCCACCGGGCAGCCGGTGCCGGCACTCGGAGCGGCGTCGTCGTCCAGCCGCTCCCGCATCCGGGAGCGCGCCTCGGCGATCCCCGCCTCGGCGTGGAGGATCTCGACCTCCGGGGCGTGCAGGGCGATCGCCAGACGTTCGATCTGCTCGGCGGCGAGATTGCGGAGGAATCCGGCGGGGATCCGGTCCAGCCGCTCCTCCGCCTCCGCACTCCAGGGCAACCGGCGCGGCGAGACGTGAGGACCGGTGTGCGCCTCGACGCCGAGCGGGGCCCGGTGCGGTCCCGCGCCCGCGTCGAGCGCCTCCAGCTCCGGGCGCACGAAGGGCTCGGCCACCTCGGCGGTGATGGCCGGGAGCCGGCGGGTGCGCGCCTGCTTCTCCACCATCGCCTTGACCCGGCGCCGGAGGTAGCCGGCCGGGAGCTGCTGGAGCAGCCGCCGGGCCTCGAGGGTCCAGCCCAGCTTGTGCCCGTCGAAGCCGGTCTCCGCCGCGTCGCCCTCCTGGCCGGCCGCCTCGCGAAGGGCGGCGACGTCCAGCGCCTCGAACTCCTCCGCCCCGGCACCGCAGACCGGGCACTGGGAGGGATGCTCCACCCGAGCCGCGTAGCCGCAGACCCGGCAGATGGCCCGGGTCTCGTCGGCGGACGGCTCCTCCAGCATCGCCCGCTCCGCGCCCTCCAGCGAGGTCCGCGCCTCGGCGATGACCTGCATCCTCTTCTGGAAGGGCATCAGCTCATCGAGCGCCTCATCGACGTCACCGCTCGCGACCACGCTGTGGCCGCGCTCGGTGGCCCACCGGAGCACCGCGGTGCGGGCGAGGCCGCGCACCCCGGCCGGGACCCGCTCCATCCGCTCCTCGGCCTCGGGGGTCCAGACCATCGAGGCGTCGGCGCGCAGGTCCAGGGGAGGAAGGTAGGTCCCGCTGACCACCAGCAGGTTGCAGGGCGCCGAACGGATCAGCTGCTCGGTGGCGCTGCCCAGGTCCATGCCGGCATCGGAGTGGATGCCGATCCGTCCCATCACCAGCAGCCACGGCTTCCGCTCGCGGCAGTAGCGGAGCAGCCGGTCGAAGGCCTTGCCGTCGAGGAGCGTGATGGGCAGCTCCATCCCGGCCTGCCGCGCGGTGGCCTGGGCCACCCGGAGGTGGGACTCGTAGATCTTGGCCAGCCCGGTGTCGATGATCTCCTCGTGGAGCGCCTCCTGCTCCTTGAAGCGGAAGACCTTGCTCGCCTTCTCGCTGAGCACGTCCACGATCCCGTTGAAGACGGCGTAGTGGAGGTAGGGGTCGTAGACCGCCACCGCCTCCACCTGGCGGTGGAAGCGGCGGCCCAGCTCGATGGCGGCCCGCAGTCCGGCGAAGCTCTGCGGCGAGCCGTCCACGGCCACCACGATGTCGCCCTCACGCTGCCAGTCCAGGTCGCGGACCAGGAGGACGTCGGTGCGGAGGCGGCGGAGGACGCGCTCGGCCACCGACCCGAGGCTCGACTCGCGGACCGCGCCGGTGCCGAGGGCGCCCATCACCACCAGGTCCGGCTTCACCTCGGCGACGTCGGCGACGATCTCCTCCCAGTTGCGCCCGTCCCGGCGCCGGGCCTCGAACTCCACGCTCCGCTCCAGGCAGCGGTAGCGCATCACGTCCGTGTAGCTGTCGCTGATCAGCTCCAGACCGGTGGTGATCAGGGAATCGTGGATCCGGCGCTGCCGGAGCAGCTCGGCCTCGTCCTGGTACTCCTCGGGGAGCGTGTACTCCATCTGTTTGAACCGGAAGTCGTGCATCCGGGCCGCGTAGGCGTGCATCCCGACGCACCGGGCCCCCCAGGCGCACGCCAGCTCGATCGCCAGCCCCGCCGCCGCATCCGAGTGCTCGGAGTTGTCCAGCGGGACATACAGGTTGGAGTAGCCGTCGGTGGCGGTCATCTTGTCCTCGATCCCTGTTCCCCGGCGCCCTGTGCGCCCCCTCTACCACCCCACTGCGGGACTCTCGCCAATTGTAGGAACATAAGCCACATGGGTGCGCTATCGATGGGCCGGAGGACCTAAGCGTGGCTAGCTCTGCACGTGCTTCGAACGAGTTGAACGTGCCTCCCACATCAGAGGTCGAGGCGGCCCGCTGTCCCTATCCCCACGCGGGGGGCCAGTTGCCACAGCTCTCCGGCGCGCATCACCCGATGCTCGGCGGGGAGGCGGCGGCCTGCCCCGTCGCCGGTGCCGTCTCCGCGCCCGCCCGGGCGGCGGAAACCGGCACGCCGGCGGAGGCCTCAGCGGTCGCCGAATCGGAGGGTCCCCGGTGGTCGCCCGATGCCGAGGCCGTGGTCAGGGAGCGTGCCGAGGTCTGGTCACACGGCGACCCCAGCCGGGGCGAGGCCCTGGTGCGCGGCGTCGCCGAGGAGCGCGCCGCCAAGCGCCAGGAGGAGATCACCGCCCTCTTCCTGCGCACCCTCGGCAGGAAGCTCGGCTACGGGCATCCCCTGAGTGAACGGGGTGAGGAGCTCCGCTTCACCTGGACACCCGAGGCGGAGGCGCGTCTGGCGGACGTCCCCGAGTTCTGCCGCGAGCTGACCCGGTGGCGGGTGGAGTGGACGGCCCACAAGCTCGGCCTCGGCACCACCATCACCCCGCGCGAGATGGAGGTGAAGTACGAGCTGTGGGGTCGGGTGTCCCACGCCATCCAGGAGCGGGAACGGGATGGGCTGCCCTGGACGGATTCGGCGGTGGAGCGCTTCTCGCGGATCCCCGAGTTCGTCCGCGGCCAGGTGCTCGAGGCGATCGAGGGGAACGCCCGGGTCCTCGGGGCGACCGAGGTCGACGACCGGGTGGTGGACCTGGTGATCGAGCGCTGGATCACCACCGGCGACTTCCACGAGGGCCTGTACGGCTTCCGCTGAGGCGTGAGGCCGGGGGGGCTCCACGCTGGGCGCGTCGCTCCCTCGCGGCTCCCCGCCGCCAGAGGATCACGGTCGAGCCGGCGGGGGCGGACCTCAGACCCGGTCAGAACCGGGCGACGCTCCCGCTGGTGGCGCCCCGCCGCGAGACGACGTCGACGATGGCGGCCGCCAGGAGGACGCCTGCGGTCGCGACATCGATCCACCAGCTCGGCACGGAGAGGAGGTACAGCCCGTTGTAGATCATGCCGATCACCAGCCCGCCGAGGATGCCGTGGAGCGTCTTCCCCCGGCCACCGAACAAGCTCGTCCCGCCGATGACCGCTGCCGCCACCGCCAGCAGCACGTAGGTGTTGGCGGACTTGATGATGTTGCTGGTCATCTCCACCTGCCAGGAGGCGAAGAGGATCCCGGCGACCCCAGCGGTGACCGAGGCGAGGACGAAGGACCAGGTCCGGACTGAGGGCAGGCTGACCCCGGCTCGCCGGGCGGCCTCGGCATTGCCGCCGATGGCGTAGACGTAACGGCCAAAGCGGGTCCGCTGCAGCAGCACGGTCCAGAGACCGAGCACCGCCAGGACGATGGGGATGATGTAGGGGACGCCCTCGATGATGCCGACGTGGGCGCGGTTGATGTTGCAGACGACGACCACCACGACGCCCGCCGCGGCGATGAGCCCGATCTTGGCCACCGTGAGCCCCGCCGGAGGGGCGACCAGGCCGCTGCGACGCCGGCTCGAGTCCCGCAGCCAGAGCCACGCGGCGGCCGCCACGACGACCACCACCAGGGCGATCCATCCCACCAGCGGGGCGAACCTGCCGTTGAAGATGTCGTAGATGGCGAGCTCGTTGAAGAACCGCCTCTCGGTGATCGAGACCAGTCCCGAGGTGCTGAGGATGATGAAGGTCACGCCTTCGAGGATCAGGCTGCCGCCGAGGGTGACGACCAGGGCCGGCATGCGCAGCCGGGCGACGAGGCTCCCCTGGATGGCACCGATGCCTGCGCAGATGACAAGGGTGACGACGATGGCCACCCACCACGGCCAGCCCGGGCCGCTCACCGGACACTTCCCGATCGCCGCGGCGGCGGCGCTGCAGGGCACGGACGGTTGAATCAGCTCGCAGACCACGACCGCGGCCAGGCCCATGACCAGCCCCACCGAGAGGTCGATCTCGCCGAGCAGCAGCACGAAGATCTCGGCCATCGCCAGGACCATGTAGATCGTGGCCTGGGAGAAGAGGTTGACCAGGTTCAGAGGTTCGAGGAACCGGCCGTTGAGGATCTGGAAGGCGATGGCGATGCCGACGATGCCGATGACGACGGGGAGCACCCCGCTGTCGCCGCTGCGCACCCGCACCCACCAGCCCCGCATGTACTCGCTCAGGCTCTGAGCCAGGATCTCCGGGGGCACTTCGGTGCGGGCGTCGACGGCGGCGGTGAGGTCAACCGCCTCGGTCGGTGCGACAGGCTCGTTCTCGATGCGCGCCATGGCTCAGCCCAGACCCCCATTGGCAGCCGCCGTCCGTCCCGACCCGCCGGTGGTCATGTACTCCACCGTGCTCTGCCGGTCAAAGTTGGACACCGGCCCTTCGGCCACCATCCGGCCCAGGTGGAGCACGGCCAGCCGGTCCGCCACCTCGAAGACGTCGTTCAGGTTGTGCGAGATCACCATCACCGCCAGTCCACGGTCCCGGAGCCGGCGCACCAGGTCCAGCACCATCCGGGTCTGGACCACGCCGAGCGCCGCGGTGGGCTCGTCCAGCAGCACCACCTTGGAGTTCCACATCACCGCCTTGGCCACCGCCACCGACTGGCGCTGGCCGCCCGAGAGCGAGGCCACCGGCTGGCGGATCGAGCGCACCGTGGTCACCCGCAGGCTGCTCAACGTGTCCGCCGCCGCCCGCTCCATGCTGTCCTCGTCGAGCAGCTGGCGGCGCAGCCGCTCCCGGCCCAGGAACATGTTCTGGACGATGTCCAGGTTGTCCGCCAGGGCCAGGTCCTGGTACACCGTCTCGATCCCCAGCTCGGCCGCGTCCCGGGCTCCCCGGATGTGCACCGGCCGCCCCTCGAAGTAGATCTGCCCGTGGTCCGGCTGGTGGACCCCGGCGATGCACCGGGTCAGCACCGACTTGCCGGCGCCGTTGTCCCCGCACAGACCGGTCACCTGCCCCGCCGGCAGGTCCAGGTCCACCCCGTACAGCGCCTGCACCGCACCGAAGTGCTTGTCGATCCCCCGCAGCTTCAGCAGCGGCTCCATCTCAGGCACGCTCAGGACCTCCGGTGCCGACCCCGCGTCGCGACAGGACGTCGATGAGCACGGCGAGAACGAGCACGGAGCCGGTCACGATCAGCTCCCATTCCACCTGGAGGCCGAGCAGGGCCATGCCGTAGACGATGCCGCCGATGACCAGGCCGCCGAGGACACCGTGGATGGTCTTGCCCCGCCCGCCGAAGAGGCTGGTGCCTCCGATCACCGAGGCGGCCACCGCGTAGAGGACCAGCTGGCTGCCATCAGCCAGGTTGGTGCTGTACTGGCCGTAGAAGAAGGAGCCGAGCAGGATCCCGGCGAACCCCGCGGTGACCGCGGAGAGGACGAAGGCCCAGGTGCGGATGGCGGCCACATTGACGCCGGCACGCCGGGCCGCCTCGGGGTTGCCCCCGATCGCGTAGACGTAGCGCCCGTAGCGGGTCCGCTGCAGCAGCAGGGTCCAGAGGGCGAGCACGCCGAGGACGATCGGGACCACCCAGGGAACCCCGTCGATGGTGATGGCGACACCGCGATTGACGTCGCAGATCGCCACCACCGCGATCCCGACCGCGGCGAGCAGGCCGATCCGGAGCCCGACCACGCTCCGGGGCGGAGCCACGAGCCCACCGCGCCGCCGGGAGGCCGCGCGCATCCACAGGCCGCCGCCGACGGCGACCACCACCACGCCCATGACGATCCAGCTGACCGTGGGGTCGAGGTTGGCCTGGACCAGGTTGTAGATCACCGCCTGGTTGGGGACCGCGGAGCTGATGGAGAAGAGGCCATCCGCGCCGCCGAGGATGATGACCACGATGCCCCGGAAGAGCAGGAGACCGCCCAGGGTCACGACGAAGGAGGGGATCTTCAGCCGGGATACCAGGGTCCCCTGGAGCGCACCGACCACACCGCAGAAGAACAGCGCGGCGAGGATGGCGGCCCACCATGGCCACGCCGGGCTGGGCACCTGCACCAGCCTCCAGGTGACCACACCGCCGAAGAGGGCGACGTAGCCGATGGAGAGGTCGATCTCGCCGAGCAGCAGGATGAAGATCTCGGCCATGGCCAGGACCATGTAGATGGTGCTCTCCTGGAAGAGGTACACCAGGTTGCTGGGCCGGAGGAAGGCGTTCTCGGGAGTGGTGACCTCGAAGATGGCGGCGACCGCCACCAGGCCGACGATGACGGGCAGCACCCCGCTGTCGCCGCTGCGCAGCCGCACCCACCAGCCCCGCATGTACTCGCTCAGGCTCTGAGCCAGGATCTCCGGGGGCACCTCGGTGCGGGCGTCGACGGCGGCGGTGAGGTCAACCGCCTCGGTCGGTGCGACAGGCTCGTTCTCGATGCGCGCCATGGCTCAGCCCAGACCCCCATTGGCAGCCGCCGTCCGTCCCGACCCGCCGGTGGTCATGTACTCCACCGTGCTCTGCCGGTCAAAGTTGGACACCGGCCCTTCGGCCACCATCCGGCCCAGGTGGAGCACGGCCAGCCGGTCCGCCACCTCGAAGACGTCGTTCAGGTTGTGCGAGATCACCATCACCGCCAGTCCACGGTCCCGGAGCCGGCGCACCAGGTCCAGCACCATCCGAGTCTGGACCACGCCGAGCGCCGCGGTGGGCTCGTCCAGCAGCACCACCTTGGAGTTCCACATCACCGCCTTGGCCACCGCCACCGACTGGCGCTGGCCGCCCGAGAGCGAGGCCACCGGCTGGCGGATCGAGCGCACCGTGGTCACCCGCAGGCTGCTCAACGTGTCCGCCGCCGCCCGCTCCATGCTGTCCTCGTCGAGCAGCTGGCGGCGCAGCCGCTCCCGGCCCAGGAACATGTTCTGGACGATGTCCAGGTTGTCCGCCAGGGCCAGGTCCTGGTACACCGTCTCGATCCCCAGCTCGGCCGCGTCCCGGGCTCCCCGGATGTGCACCGGCCGCCCCTCGAAGTAGATCTGCCCGTGGTCCGGCTGGTGGACCCCGGCGATGCACCGGGTCAGCACCGACTTGCCGGCGCCGTTGTCCCCGCACAGACCGGTCACCTGCCCCGCCGGCAGGTCCAGGTCCACCCCGTACAGCGCCTGCACCGCACCGAAGTGCTTGTCGATCCCCCGCAGCTTCAGCAACGGCTCCGCGCCGGCCGCGGCGCTCTCGGCCAGGGTCATCGTGCTCGGCTCGCTCATCTCAGTTGGAGTGGATCATGACGTGTCGTCGCGGCTGTGGGGGGAAAAAACGGCACCCATCCCGTGCCCATCCCGAGGCCCCGGGCCTCCCCGGACGGTCCCACAGGGGGCCGCCCGGGGGTCCGGGTCGGCGTCGGCCGGGCCGTGGCCGCGCACTGCGGCGCGACCCGGCGACGCTGCCGAGGATGGGTTCAGTCGGGCCTTACGAGATGCCGTCCGCGGTGCACAGGCTGGCACCGGCCAGAGCGCAGATGGCAGAGGCGGTGTCGAAACCGTCCTTGACCACCGTGCTCTCCATGTTCGCCGCGTTGACCCACACCGGGGTCAGCAGGGATGCCGGCTCGGTGATGCTCGAGTCGGCCGGGTCAGTCGTAGTCCCGTTCAGCAGCGCCGAGGGGACGGACTGCTTGGAAAGCAAGATCGTGGCCATCGCCACGGCGTCCTGGGCTTCCTTGTACACGGCCTTGTAGACCGAGCCGCACTGCCAGCCCTCGAGGATGTAGGCCATCCCCTGAGCGGTCGCGTCCTGCCCGGTGGTCGGGAACGTCCCGGCGTGCACACCATCTGCCTGGAGGTCGGCGATCACGGCGCCGGCCAGCCCGTCGTTGGCCTCAATCGAGGCGTTGATCGAGGGGTTGGAGGTGTACTCCTGCTGGAAGATCGTCCCGCCCTGGGTGTTGCTCCAGCCGGGTGCGAAGTTCTCGCCGACCAAGGTGGCGCCGCCGGAGGTGCTCGTCACGCCCCCGCTCACCGTCTTGGCCTCCTGGCCCCAGACCACCTTGTTGTAGCCCTCGGCGAAGGAGATGGCGTTCGGGTCGGTGTCCTCACCGCCGTTCAGCACGAAGACCTTGGGGCTGGTGACCTTCTCAGAGGTCAGGCAGCTGAGGAACCCGTTGCCGATGAGCTCGCCAACGTTCTCGTTGTTGAAGCTCACGTAGTAGGTGTTCGAGCCCTGGAAGGTGGCCCGGTCGTAGCTGATCAGGGTCACGCCCTTGGACTCGGCAAGCTGCGCGATCGCAACTCCGGTCGGTCCGTCGAGCGGGTCCATGACCAGGACCTTGGCCCCCAGGTTGATGTCAGCGGTCGCGTCGTCCAGCTCCGTCGCGTCACTGCCCTGGGCGTTGTCGATCCTGAACTGGGACTCGGTGTATCCCGCGTCGGCGAAGGCGTCGGTCAGGTACGGGGCATCGAAGTCCACGTAGCGTGTCGACGACGTCGTGTCGGGCAGGATCACCCCCACCTGCAGGGAGTTGGCGTTCTGGGTCGCGTACTCGGTGAGCGCCTTGAACTGCGACATGGTCGAGGCGATGTCGCTGGTGAAGGTGGTGACGGTCACCGACGGGATGGTCTTGCTCCCCAGCGAGGAGGACGACGACGACGACGGGGTCGACGTCGAGCCGCAGGCCGCGCCCACCAGGGCCGCGCCGGCAGCGATGAGCCAGATCGCCCGCCCGCCAGGGCGACGACCGGCTCCGATTTTGCCTGCCACGTTCATGCGACAACTACCTCCCAGCCGGAATATGTCTGAATCCTGCCGCCGCGAGCCTCCGGCAGCGACGCGGCGCAGGTTTCTCCCCCCTTGCGGGGGTCGAGCCGGCAAAGCTGGCCAGCCGCACGGAGTCTGCGGGGGGCTCGCGTCGATTGTCAAGCTTTGGACAGTAAGATCACCCAGTAGGGTGATGTCGTAAATACTTTGAACATCGTGTACGGGTTGCCACCACCCATCGGGGTCGGTTACCCTTCACGCGGATCGCTCCGTACCTTCCTGATCCACCCCTTCTTGGGTGGGGCAGCACAGCCGTAGGACCACGACGCGTTCAATGTTTGACAACGATGAGTTTGGCCGCGTCCCAACCGCCGCCACCCTGGCGCCCCGGCAGGGAGGCGCTCTGCGCGCCCTGCGCGAGACCAACCTGAGGCGCATCCTCGAGGCCATCAGCAGGGATGGCGGGGTGAGCCAGGCCGAGGTGGCCCGGCGCACCGACCTCTCACGGGCCACGGTGTCGAACCTGGTCGGCGAGCTGCGCCGGCGCGGGCTGGTGCGGGTGCGCGACCAGCAGAGCGGTGGCCGGGGCGGGCTCGAGGCCATCATCGGCCGCTCGTCGAACGCCGTCATCGGAGTCGACTTCGGCCACCGCCACGTGCGCGTCGGCATCGCCGACCTCAGCGGGCGGCTGCTCGCCGACGAGGAGCGCTCCCTGCCGCTCGACCTGGGCGTCGAGGAGAGCTGCGCCGAGGCCCTAGGGATGGCGACCGGCCTGCTTGCCAGGGCCGGTCTGCTGCGCAGCGACCTGATCCAGGGCGGGGTCGGGCTCCCCGGCCCCATCGACCCGGCATCGGGGAGGGTCGGGTGGCACGCCATCCTCCATCGCTGGGCGGGGCTGGAGGCGCCGAGCACTCTCCGGGAGCTCTTCGGTCTGCCCGTGGTCGTCGACAACGACGGCAACCTCGGTGCTCTGGGCGAGCTCCGCTTCGGGGCCGGTCGCGGCTACACCGAGCTCGTCTACCTGAACATCGCCACCGGCGTCGGGGCCGGCCTCGTCATCGGCGGCCGGTTGTACCGCGGTGCCGCGGGGACCGCCGGAGAGATCGGCCACATCAGCATCGACCAGTACGGACAGCTCTGCCGCTGCGGCAACCGCGGGTGCCTCGACACCGTGGTCGGGGTGGACAGCTTCCTCGAGATGCTGCGCGGCACCTACGGTGACGAGCTGACCATTCCTCGGGTCCTCGACCTCGCCGACCGGGGGGACGCCCGCTGCCGGCGTGCCTTCGCGGATGCCGGACACGCCCTCGGCGTCGTCATCGCCGACGTCTGCAACCTCCTCAGCCCTCAGCGGGTGGTGGTGGGGGGAGAGCTGACGCTGGCGGGCGATCTCCTCTTCGGCCCCGTGCGCGAGACGCTCGCCCAGCGGGCCGTGCCGGCCGCCGCCCGGGCCATGGAGGTCGTGCCCTGCGCCCTGGGGGAGCGCGCCGAGATGCTCGGGGCCATCAGCCTGGCCCTGGACGCGGTCAGGGCCGGATCGTCGGCGAACGCCCTGGCCGTGGCCACGACCGCGCGCTGAGGGGCCGGCTCAGTCGCGAAAGCCGGTGACGTCGATCCCCCAGCTCGCCGTCGTGGTCTCGCCAGGCTCGAGGGTGATGACGTCCTCCCCGCTCCGCAGGGCGTCCGGAGGGCAGGTCATCGGCTCGACGGCGAGCCCGCGCCGCCGCTCGCCGGGCACCAGCGCGTCCCCGCTGTAGAGCAGCAGCCAGGGGAAGCCCCGGTCCGCCCAGAGGACGAGCCGCCGCCCGTCCGAGGACTCCAGGGTGACCCGGACGCAGCCGTCCGGATCGCGCACCAGGTCGGTGAAGGCGGTGTCGAGCCGGATCCCCCCGATCCGGCGCGCCACCCGGAAGTCGAGCTCGGTGCCCTGCACCGGCCCCCGGGCTCCGGGCAGCATCCTGCGGTCGGCCTGGAGCACCGTCTCCGCCGGGAGCCGGAGCTTCCAGCCGTCGACCGCGCCGGCACCGACGGTGAGATAGGGATGGGCCCCGGCGCCGAAGGGAGCCGGCCCGTCACCGAGGTTGGTCGCCACGAGGGTCACCTCCAGGCCCGTCTCCTCCAGGCTGAAGCTCGCGACCAGGTCCAGGCAGAACGGATAGCCGGCGCGAGGGTGCAACCGGTGGCTCATCACCAGCCGGCCCTCAGAGTGCCCCGCGCTCACCCAATTGACCCAGCGGACCAGCCCGTGGATGGCGTTGCCGAGCTCGGGCTCGTCGAGGGGCAGCTGGTGGTCGACCTCCCCCCACCGGTACCGGCCGTCGCCCACCCGCCCGGGCCAGGGCATCAGGATCTGGCCCCGGGCATGGGTGGCCAGCTGGGCTTCGTCGAAGCCGAGGATCGCCGGCCGTCCGCCGACCAGGTAGGCGCGCAGAGTGGCGCCGACCTCGGTCACCACCACCTCCTGATCGCCGTGAACAAGACGGTGCTGGCGCCCGGAGGGGGGCTCGAGGGACAGCTGCGGCGACCGGTCGGGCCGTACGGACGCCGCCACCTCAGCGGCCGCCCCGGGCCGAGCCGTCACCGGCGCTGCGGAGGATCCCCCCGATGTCGGCGAGGCCGCGGCGCGCCCCGGCGGCGGGCTTGGTCCGGTGGGCCAGGACCATCGGCGCCACCCGCTCGACGTCGTCGAGGGTGACCCGGTCCCGCCCCTCGTGGGCCGCGACGGCCTGAGCCGCCTTGCGGCTCACCAGGTCCGAGCGGTGACCATCCACCTCCAGCTCGATCCCGAGATGGGCGATGGCAACCAGGATGTCGCGATCCACGGCCACGTCCCCGAGGGAGATGATGGCCCTGCGGATCCGCTCCGCCTCGGCGTGCTCCTGCGGCTCCCAGTCGGCGGCGAAGGCCTCGGAGTCCTCCTCGAACGCCTCGCGGCGCTCGACGATCTCTACGCGCTGGCGGAGGTCGCGGATGCCCTGGACGTCGACGCAGAGACCGAAGCGGTCGAGCAGCTGGGGCCGGAGCTCGCCCTCCTCGGGGTTCATGGTCCCGACCAGGATGAAGCGGGCCGGGTGGGAGACGGAGACCCCCTCGCGCTCCACCGTGTTGGTCCCCATGGCCGCGGCGTCGAGGAGGACGTCGACGATGTGATCGTCGAGCAGGTTGACCTCGTCGACGTAGAGGATGTTCCGGTTGGCCTCGGCGAGCACCCCGGGCTCGAACTCCTTCTCCCCCTTCTTGATCGCGGCCTCGATGTCGATCGAGCCCACCACCCGGTCCTCGGAGGCATTGATGGGAAGCTCGACCACCCGCATCTGGCGGGTGGCACGGGGGAGCTCCTCCCCCTGCCGTACCCGCTCGGCGCACTCGGCGCAGCGGAGGGAGGAGGCGTCGGGCGGACAGCCGAAGCGGCAGTCGGCGACCACCTCCAGCTCGGGCAGGAGCCGGGCCAGGGCACGCACCGCGGTCGACTTGGCGGTCCCCTTCTCACCCCGGATCAGCACCCCGCCGATGGCAGGGTTGATGGCATTGAGGACGAGGGCCTGCTTCATCGGCTCCTGTCCGACGATCGCAGTGAACGGGAAGATGCTGCGACCACGCTGCATACGCGCCATTGTCGCAGAGCCCCTCGCGCTGCCGGGCCGTCCGTCGGCTCCTCCAGCCGAATTAGAGTCCGAGAGATGGGAGAGGTGCCCCGGATCGTAGTCCTGATCAAGGAGCCCGGCACGGCCAAGACGCGCCTGGCGGGCGCGCTCTCCAGCGCCGAGCGCGTCCGGCTCGCCACCGCGTGCGCCGGGCGGACCCTGGCCGCAGCGCGGGAGGTGGCCCCCACCCTCGCCGTCTGCGGGGGGCCGGGGGCGGTCCGGCTGGCCCGCCGCACGGGCGCCGAGGTCCTCCTCGAGCCCCGACCGGAGGGCCAGAACCGCGCCGCCGAACGTGGCCTCGCGGCGATCGCGGCCCGGGGTGGCTCGGGCTGCCTGGTGCTCAGCTCCGATCTCCCGCTGATCGACGCGGACAGCCTTCGCCGGTTCCTCCGCCGGGCCGAGGCCGTGGACGGGCCGGTGGCGGTCGCGGCCCCGGCGCTCGGGCGCGAGGGGACCAACGCCCTGTTCCTCAGCCCGATCGCCGGCTTCGACCTCCAGTTCGGTGAGGCGTCGCTGCCCCGGTTCGCGGAGGAGGCGCGACGCCGGGGCCGGGCATTCGTGGTCCACGAGGAGCCCGCACTCGCCCTCGACATCGACGAGCCCGGTGACCTGGCCACGCTGGACCGCTGGCGAGCCGCCGGCGGGCAGACGGCGTGACCGGCGGCGCACCCGCCGCCGCCGGCCACCCGAGCGGGGCCGGGCCCCGCCCGGTCAGCCTGGAGATCCACGGCATCGAGGGCCTGCCCGAGATCGTCCCCGGGGACGACCTGGGCCGGCTGATCGCAGAGCGGGCCGGTGAGCTCCTCCCCGGTGACGCCGTGGTGATCGCCCAGAAGGTCGTCTCCAAGGCCGAGGGGCGCCTGCTCAGCCTCGATGCGGTCGCGGTGACTCCCCGCGCCCGGGAGCTCGCCGAGGGCCTCCACGCCGATCCGCGGATGGTGCAGGTGGTTCTCGACGAGAGCGTCCGCGTGGTGCGGAGCGACCGGGTCCTGATCGTCGAGACCCGCCACGGGTACGTCTGCGCCAACGCGGGGGTCGACCGGTCCAACGTCCCCGGGACCGACCTGGTCTGCCTCCTCCCGCTCGACTGCGATCGGAGCGCCGAGGGACTGCGAAAGCGCATCGGGCAGGCGGCCGGGGTCGATGTCGGGGTGGTGATCAGCGACACCTTCGGCCGGCCGTGGCGGCTCGGCCTCTGCAACGTCGCCCTCGGGGTGGCCGGCATGCCGGCCGCCGTCGACTACCGGGGAAGTGCGGACGACTTCGGCATGCCCCTCCACGCCACCGTCATCGCCGCCGCCGACGAGGTCGCCGCCGCCGCTGAGCTGGTGATGGGCAAGACCCGCCGCATCCCCGCCGTGGTGGTCCGGGGCCTGGGGCTCGACGGCGAGGCCGGGAGCGGGCAGGAGCTGGTGCGTCCCGCCGACCTCGACCTCTTCCGGTGACGCGGGAGGGGTCGCGCGGTGGGGCCGCCATGAAGGTGGCCGTCCTCGCCGGGGGCACGGGGGCGGCCCGTGTCGCCCGCGGGCTGGCGGGCGCCCTCCCGCCCGGGCAGCTCAGCGTGATCACCAACACCGCGGACGACGAGGAGATGTGGGGGCTGCTGGTCTGCCCTGACACCGACGCCGTCCTCTACCGCCTGGCCGGGCTCTTCAACGAGGCGTCCGGCTTCGGGGTGCGCGACGAGACGTTTCGTGCCCTGGAGATGCTCGGGCGCCTGGGCGAGCCCACCTGGTTCGGTCTGGGTGATCGGGACCTCGGTCTCCACCTGCTGCGCGCCGAGCTCCGCCGCCGTGGCGCGACTCTGAGCCAGGCCACCGCCGAGATCGCCCGGCGTCTCGACCTCGGGGTGGCGGTGATCCCCATGAGCGACGACCGGGTGCGCACCCGGGTGGCCACCGCGGACGGGGAGCTGAGCTTCCAGGAATGGTTCGTGGGCCGCCGCTGCGAGCCTCCGGTCCAGAGCCTGCGCTTCGAGGGGCTGGAGGCCGCTGCGCCGTCGCCGGCCGCGGTGGAGGCGGTGACGGAGGCGGACCTGGTGGTGATCGGTCCCTCCAATCCGCGGCTCAGCATCGACCCCATCTGTGCCCTGCTCCGCCCGCACCTGCAGCGAGAGCGGGTGATCGCCGTCTCGCCGATCGTCGGCGGCCGTGCGCTCAAGGGCCCGACGGTGGAGTTGATGGCCCAGCTCGGCGAGGAGCCCACAGCCCTGGGGGTGGCGCGCCACTACGCCGGCGTCGCGGCGGGATTCGTCCTCGACCGCGCCGACGCGGGACTGCGCGGCGCCATCACCGAGCTGGGGATGCGGGCGCACCTCCTCGACACCGTGATGGCCGATCCCGAGGGTGAGGTGCGGCTCGCCCGCGAACTGCTGGGGGCTGGTGCCGGATCACCGCAGTGAGCCGCCCGTGCCCATCCCTCGACGCGGAAGCGTCACCCCGGTGAGGCCCGCGCAGCGGGCGAGGAGGGCCTCCTGGAGGTCCTCGTCATGGGCGGCGGGTTGGTGCGGGGAGCTGGCGGCGGCGCCGGCCACCGATGCGCTGCTCATCGCAGCCTCCTCTCCTGCGACCTGGGCGCGGGTGGGCACGTCGTCGTTCTCAGCGGCCACGCAGGGTCTTCTCCACCCCGGCGACGATGGCGCCCTGGGAGAGGTCGTAGAGGCCGAGGTACTCGCCCCCGCTGCGCTCCGCGAGGTCCAGGCAGGCGTTGAAGCCGAAGCCTCCGAACATGGCCTGGGTCGCCAGCACGCCGGCGCCGGGAAGCTGCCCACCGGCGGTGTCCCTCGACGAGTTGATGACGAGGGTGCGGATGTGCTCATGGCCGATCTGCTCGGCGATCCGCTGCGCCTCCACCAGCGGCTCCTCGCCGAAGAGGGAGATGTTGCCGCGGCCGTCCGATATCAGGACGATCAACGGGTAGACGTTGGAATCCCGGAGCCGCTCGGTGCGGACCAGCTTGAGGCCCGCGACCAGACCGTGGGTGAGCGGGGTGGTGCCCCCCACCGTGAGCCGCTGCAGCCGTGCCTCGGCGAGGTCCACGCTGCTGGTCGGAGAGAGCGCGACCCTGGCGATGCGACCGGAGAAGACCACCAGCGCCACCTTGTCACGACGGACGTAGGCGTCCCGCAGCAACGAGAGCACCGCCCCCTTGGTTGCCTGCATCCGCTGCTCGGCGTCCATCGAGGCGCTGGCGTCGACCACGAAGACGATGAGGGTGCCGGTGCGCCGGCGGCGCACCTTCTGGCGGAGATCCTGGCGTTCGAGACGCAGCGCCGGCCCGCCGGCGGGGACCTCGGCGCGGCGGCTGGGCTGATGGGGCGCGGCCGCCCGCAGGGTGGCGTCGAAGGCCACGTCGGTGGTGCGCTCGGTCAGCACGGCCCGCACGTAGCGGCCACGCTTGTCCCGCGACTCAGAGCTCGAGCGCTTGCCGCTGGCGGCCCTCGACTTGCGATCGCGCGGAAGCTTGATCGATCGCACCGGGAAGAGCTCGCCCTCGAAGAGCTGGGCGACCCCGAGCCGGGTGCTCTCCTGACCGGCGGCCTCCGTCCCGCCCTGGTCCGCCACGCTCTCCCCGCCGTCCTGGTCCTCAGCGAGGCCCGACGGGTCGGCATCCTCGGGCTGTCCCTCAGCCGAGGTTGCCGCCTCCCGGGCCTGCTCGGCCAGCTCCTCCATCCGGTCCCGACGCTGCTCGGCGGCGACCGACGGATTGCCGCCGCCCTCCGCGGGGCGCTCGCGCCGGCGGTGCCGGAGGGCCAGCTCCGCCGCGACCGTGATGTCCTCGAGGGTCACCGAGAGGGACCGGGTCGGGGAGACCGCCTCCCCCTCGGCGCTGGTGCCGAGCTCGACCACCGCCTCCGCCTCGCGCAGGGCGCAGAGGGTCTGGGCAGCCCGGCTGACCACGAGGTCGGCACGGTGCCCGAGCGCCCCGGAGTTGATGCACGCCAGAGCGATCAGCCAGCGCATCTCAGCGGAGACCTCGACCAGCGGGAGCAGCTCCTGGGCCTTCACGATGATCGCCCGCAACCGGTCCTCCCCCTCCTGGCTCGATCCGCGCTGGCTCAGCGGGTCCGCCTGCTGGGCGATGTCCCGCTCCATCACGGCGACCCGCTCGTCGACCGAGCGCAGCCCGACCACGTCCACGCAGAGACCGAATCGATCGAGGAGCTGGGGTCGCAGATCCCCCTCCTCCGGGTTCATGGTCCCGACCAGGATGAAGCGGGACGGGTGCATCACCGAGATGCCCTCGCGCTCCACGATGTTGACGCCCATCGCGGCCGCGTCGAGGAGCACGTCGACCAGGTGGTCGTCCAGCAGGTTGACCTCGTCGACGTAGAGGAGGTTGCGGTTCGCCTCCCCCAGGATGCCCGGTTCGAAGCTGAGCTCCCCTTGCTTGATGGCTCGCTCGATGTCGATGGTCCCGACCACCCGGTCCTCGGTGGCGTTGATCGGAAGCTCGATGACCCGCATCGGGCGGCTGAGCCGGAGCAGGTGCTCTCCGGCCAGCTGCCGGGCGCGGCACTCGTCGCAGAGCAGGTCGCCGCTCCCCGGGCTGCAGGAGAAACGGCAACCGGCGACCGCCTCGATCTCGGGGAGCAGCCCCGCCAGGGCGCGCACCGCGGTCGACTTGGCCGTGCCCCGCTCTCCCCGGATCAGCACTCCGCCGATGCCGGGGTTGACCGCATTGAGGACGAGCGCCGTCTTCATGGGTTCCTGGCCCACCAGGGCCGTGAAGGGGAGGACCTCAGGACCTGCCATCCGCCCGATTGTCGCAAGGACGGAGGGGTCCGCTCTCAGAACCGGACCGCTCCCATCCCATCGCCTCCCATCGCCCGCGGTCTCTTCGCGCCACCGCGGATCCAGGTCAGCAGCTCCGTGCCTGGTACGCGAAGTCGGCCTGGGGCGTGACCAGGATCAGGGTGGTGCCGTTCACGACGAAGAAGCTCCAGTTGCCGCTGTGGTCGATCTCGAAGGAGCCGCCGGGCGACGCCTGGTAGGGTTGCCGGCTCGACTGCACGTATTCGTGGCCGTCGAAGCTGATCGCCGCGGGCGCCTGGTCGGGGTAGGGCGCCGCCGCCGCGCAGCTCCCCGCCTGCGCCGGGTCGAGCAGGCTGAGGCTGGCCGGGTCGGGATGGCCCGAGCGCCATGGAGGCGGGGGCCCGGAGCTGCCACAGCCGGCGAGCACGCCCACGGAGATCGCGGCGGCGAGCAGTGGACCGGAGGCGGGCGGAAGCCCCCGCGGAGACCGCGGCGACGGTCGGGACCGCCGCCGGAGGCGACTCACCGTCCTTGTCCGGACGACGCGGGCATGAGGTCGGCGGCGATGGCGGCCCGCTGCTCGTCGCTCAGCTCGGTGCCGACCGAGTAGCGCGGGTGCGTGGCCCGGAGGAGGACCCTTGCCCCCTCGGTCCACGCCTCACGCTGGCTCGGGGTGAGCTCGAAGCGCAGGTAGGCGACCGGCGCCGCCCCCTCCGCGACCGGCCCGGGCGAGATGGCCGCAGCCTGGCAGCGGCTGCCGTCGATCTCCAGATGGATGCTGCCAGCGATGCCGTCCAGCTCAGCGAGCACGGAGGCCATCTCAGCCGCGTCGGCGACCTCCACGAAGAGGCTGGCGGCCAGCCCGCCCTCGGGAGGCAGCAGCAGCGAGAACTTCCCGGCCTCACCGCGGACCTCTTCCCGGTCCTCGATCCTCTCGGCCCGCAGCGCCTCCTCGGCGGCGGCGGCGAGGGTCTCCCGGCTCTCGAAGATCACGCTGATCAGGTCGCCCAGATCGATGCGCCGGCGCCGCCGCAGCTCGATGGCCGCGGCCCGCGCATCGCCCCTGGCGGTTTCGTAGGAAGCTCCAACCCGGAGATCCTCCGGATCCAAGCTCACCGGACGCCACCCCCGAGCGGTGCCGGCAGAGGCTGGACCTCCGCCGCCCTGCCCCGGCGCGCCGCCGACGCCGGCGTCGCTCCCATGAGCCTCACCTCACCCTCCGCGCTCAGAATTGCACGCCGCAGCATAGCCGGGTGGGCGGCCCGGCCACCCGAGGCCGGCGGACGGACGGCGGCGCACCGGGCCCGCCAGCAGGGCGCCGGCGCTCACGCCGCCACCGTCGCCCCATCCGTCTCCCAGCCCTCGACCTCCCGGAACGAGAAGTGAGAGCGGGCGGTGAGGATGAGGTGGTCGAGAAGGGGCAGGCCCAACAGCCGCGCGGCATCGCGCAGAGAGGCGGTCACGAGCCGGTCGGCCCGGCTCGGAGAGACCTCACCGCTCGGGTGGTTGTGGGCGACGATCTGGGCGGCGGCGCCGGACCGGAGCGCCGGGGCCAGCACGTCTCGGGGCAGGAGGCGGGCGCTGTTGAGCGTGCCGGCGACCACCGGCTCGACGCTGATCAGGCGATGACGGGCGTCGAGGAAGAGCGCCCAGACCTCCTCGCGGCTCAGCGTCCGCAGCCCCTGGAGCAGGTGGAGTGCCGCCCCGGGCGTGGAGACCGCGGGGCGCTCATCGGGGTACCACCGCTCGGCCAGCTCCCAGAGGGCGGCCAGCCGGATCGCCTGGCGCGGCGGCACCCGGTGGTCACGGACCAGCCCGCTGGCGCCCAGGGCACGCCGCTCGAGTGTAACTCTCCGGTGTATTTGCGTACAACTAGTTCAGGAGGGCTCGCTCGAAGAACCCGGACACTCGCTCGATGTACGCGGAGCGGTCCGCGAAGTAGGCACCGACGTGACCGACCCCGGGGAGGGTCCAGAGAGACCTGGGCTCGCCCGCTGCCGCGAAGAGCCTCCGGGCGTGCTCGACGGGCACCGAGGCGTCGGCGTCGCCGTGGATGATGAGGAGGGAGCGGGGGGCGATTCGAGGCACGGCGGAGACCGGCCGGAGGTCGCCCAGCCGGGCGCCGGTCCGGCCCTTGAGGAGGGCCAGGGCTGGGGTGACCACCAGCGCAGGTGGCATCAGCAAGCGGCGGCCGGTCCGCTCCAACAGCAGTTCGACAGGGTCGGCGAAGGCGCTGTCCGCGCAGACCGCCGCGACCCGCGGCTCGTCGGCGGCGACGCAGAGGGAGACGGCGCCCCCCATGGAGTAGCCGAGCAGGCCGATGGGGATCTCCCCGAGCCGGCCCCCCACGGCGTCCAGGACGGCGATCAGGTCGCGACGCTCGTGGGCCCCGAGGGTGTGCGCCGCGGGATCGCTCCCCGGGGTGCCGCGCCATCCGTAGACGACCACCGAGAAACCCGCTCGGCGCAGGGCGGCCGCGATCCCGAGCACATCGCTGATGTGGCCGCGGTGGCCGCCGCTGATCACCACCACCGCGTTGCGCGGGCCGGGCAGGAGCCAGGTGAGCAGGCGGAACCCGTCGGCGGTCCGCACCGCGAGCTCCTCGTAAGCCATCTCGAAGTCGGCCGGGATCAGACGGCGGGAGTCGCGGGCCAGCCGGGGGAACCGCCCGAACGTCCGCCAGTAGACGAACCCGGATGCCCCCACCCAGCCGGCCGCGGCAACGGTCAGCGCCGCCCCGGCGCATGGCCGGCGCCTCATCGATAGATGAGTTCGAGCACGACGAAGACGACGATCAGCAGAGCGGCGAGGCCGCCCACCGCCACCCATCCCGAGCCCAGGGTCAGGAGGTAGCGGACCCGTTCTCCGCCGGGCGCCGATGCCCCCGGCAGGCCGAGCCCGGGCTCGTCGCGGTCGGGGGCGGCGCGGATGACGACGATGTCGATCCGCCCCTCGGCGTCCTCGGGGATGTCCACCGGGGTGACCACGGCCGGGAGCCGGGCGGCGCTGCGGCGATGCCGCTGCCGCCGGCTCGCCGCATCGTGCCGCGAGCGGTCGGGGAGGGTGGTGGAGTCCATCGACGAGGCGCGCACCGGGCCGGCCGGCGCCGACCCGGCCCCGGCGGGCACCACCTCCGCAGCCGCGGTGGCGGGCCCCTCCTCGACCTGGGCGAGGGGCTCCCCCGCAGCCGATTCGGCGGCCTCATCCTTTGCCCCGGCGGGGGCCACCTGCGCAGCCTCGGCGGCGGGCCCCTCGTCGACCTCGGCGGGCGCCGACTCCGCAACCGCGGCGAGCTCCTCGTCGACCTCGGCGGGCGCCGAATCCGCAGCGTCGGCGGCGGGCCCCTCCTCGACCTCAGCGGGCGCCGACTCCGCAGCCGCGGCGGGCTCCTCGTCGACCTCGGCGGGCGCCGAATCCGCAGCCGCGCCGGGCTCCTCGTCGACCTCGGCGGGCGCCGAATCCGCAGCCGCGCCGGGCTCCTCGTCGACCTCGGCGGGCGCCGAATCCGCAGCCGCGCCGGGCTCCTCGTCGACCTCGGCGGGCGACCCCCCGACCTCCTCCTCCACCGCGAGTTCCTCGACGGCCGCGGCGGGCGGCTCCTCCACCTCCGTGGTGACCGCAGCCTCGCCGGCCGCGGCCTCCTCCGCGGGGTGCACTCCGCCGGCGCCAGCCACCTCCCGCTCGGGCACATCGGTGCCGGCCAGGCCTAGCTCCATCGACACGCGATCCCTCAGATCTGACTGGGTGGTGGAGGCGGGGGAACGGTGCGCACGAGGATCTCCTGCGCCAGGCCGCGGTAGGCCTGGGCGACGTCGGACCCCCGCGCGTAGGCGGTGATCGGTGCCCCGGCCATGGCCGTCTCCTGAAGCTTCACGGTCACCTTGATCACGGTATCGAAGACGTGCAGGCTCGGGATCTCCCGGAGGCCCTCGAGCATCTGCTGGCTGAAGCGGGTGCGCAGATTGACGAAGGTGGGCAGCAGGCCGAGGATCCGGAGCTCCGGGTTGAGCTGCTCCCTCGCCGCATGGTAGGTGCGGAGCACCTCCTTCAGGCCCTTCATGGCGTACCCCGACATCTGCAGGGGCACCAGGAGCCAGGAGGCCGCGGCGAGGGCGCTCACCGTGTGGAACCCGAAGTTGGGCGGGGTGTCGAGCAGCACGATGTCGTAGCCGCGCAGGCCCGATCCACGGCGGAGGGCGTCGCGGAGCCGCAGCTCGCGACCGACGGTGGTGGCCATCTCCCCCTCCACCGCGCTCAGGTCGGGGCAGGCCGGGATCAGCGAGATCCCCTCCCATTCGGTGGCGATGGTCACGGCCTCGGGGGTGAGGCCGGGATCGACCAGGATGTCGACGATCGTCCTCTCGAGCTGATACGGGTTGAAACCGAGCCCCGAGGTCAGGTTCGACTGAGGGTCGACGTCGATGGCGAGGACCCGCTGGCCCATCTCCCCGAAGGCGCCCGCCAGGGCGGCGCAGGTGGTCGTCTTTCCGACCCCTCCCTTGCCCGAGACGCACGCGATGGAGATGGCCACGGGGGACCGCTCACTGCCGGCGTGGAAGAGGAGGAGGCGCCGCCCGCCAGGCGGCATTGAGGCATGCCTGGACGGAGGCCACGTGCCAGAGGCCACCGACCACCGGGAGGAGCAGGAGTGCGGCGCGGCGCACCGGGTGGAGCTGGCGATCGGGCCGGATGCCGACCCGCTCCTGGACCAGCCGGGCCCGCTCCAGGGTCATGACCAGCGCGACCGAGGAGGTCGGCAGCAGCAGCACCAGGTAGGGAACGGCGATCAGGCCGCAGAGCATCGGATAGGCCCAGGGTATGGTCACCCCGAGGAGCGTGGGGCCGGACGCGAACGTGAAGAGGTGCGGCCCGACCCGCAGAAGGTGGGCGATCAGCGCGGCCGCCCCGGCCAGGGTCGAGAGCAGACCGATCATCCAGGCCAGGCCCACCGGGAGGGTCGAGGCGGCGGGGCGCACCTCGAGGCGGGCGTCGAAGTCGGACATCTCCCGGTTGACCCGCGCGTGCCAGGCGACCGCGTAGGCGCCGAGGGTGACCACCGAGAGCGCGGTGACGGCGGCCGGGTGGCGCGGCTCGCCGGCGGGTCCCAGCGAGGGGACGGTCAGCAGCTGCACCGCTGGGGTGGCTCCCTTCCGCGCCGTGCCGGGCGTCGGGGGGGCGGGCGGTGGAGGCGGGAAGCCGGGCGCGGCTGCGGCGGAGGCGCTGGCCGGGGGCGCGGTCGTCGGGGGCGCCTGCGGGGGGCCGGACGGTGGGACTGCGAAGGTCCAGGTGGGGACGCCGCGAACCGATGCCGAGGGCTCGGAATCGGCTCCGGCGGACGCGTCGCCGGTTCCGGCGGCCGCCTCCGGCGCTGCCGCCGGCGTCAGCTCTGAGGTGGACGGAGAGCGCAGGGTCGCCACGCTCGCCGGCTCCACCGGGTCGTCGGGAGGGGTGGGGCCGACCAGCGCGGCCTCCACCTGATTGGCCTCAGCCATGGGCGTTCTCCTCGATCCTGGTGGGATGTGGGTCGCGGTGGCTCCGGGTACTGGATTCGAACCAGTGACCTTGCGGTTAACAGCCGCCTGCTCTACCGCTGAGCTAACCCGGAACGGATCGAATCGGGATTATAGGGTCGGAAATGCTCCGATGGCTCACGCAACCGGCTGCGACCGGGCCATGGCGGGCTCGCGTCGCAGCGGGCGCGGTCAGCGATGAGGTGACCCGCAAACTACTCCAGGTAATCCTTGAGCTTCTTGCTCCGCGACGGATGGCGGAGCTTGCGCAACGCCTTGGCCTCGATCTGACGGATGCGCTCGCGGGTGACGCCGAATCGCTTGCCGACCTCCTCGAGGGTCCGCTGATGTCCATCGATCAGACCGAAGCGCAGTTGGAGGACGCGACGCTCTCGGGGCGTCAGGGTGTCGAGGATGTCCTCGACCTCGGTACGCAGCATGGTGAGGGATGCCGCATCGCTGGGGGCGGTGGCCTCCTTGTCCTCCACGAAGTCGCCGAGATGGGAGTCCTCCTCCTCGCCGATGGGGGTCTCGAGCGAGACCGGGTCCTGCGAGACCTTGGTGATCTCGCGGACTTTCTCCGGCGTGATCCCCATCTCCTCGGCGATCTCCTCGTCGGCGGGCTCGCGACCCAGCTCCTGGAGCAGGCGGCGGGAGACCCGGACCAGCTTGTTGATGGTCTCGACCATGTGCACCGGGATCCGGATGGTGCGCGCCTGGTCGGCGATGGCCCGGGTGATCGCCTGCCGGATCCACCACGTCGCGTAGGTCGAGAACTTGAACCCTTTGTGGTAGTCGAACTTCTCGACGGCGCGGATCAGGCCCATGTTGCCCTCCTGGATCAAATCCAGGAATGACATGCCCCGACCGATGTACTTCTTGGCAATGCTGACCACAAGTCGGAGGTTGGCCTCGGTGAGGGCGTTCTTGGCGTCCTCGTCGCCCTGCTCGATGAGCTTGGCGTACTCCACCTCCTGCTCCGCCCGCAGCAGCGCGACCCGGCCGATCTCCTTGAGGTACATCCGCACCGGGTCGTCGAGCGACACCGAGTTCGATCGCCTCGGCGGTGGCCACCAGCTCCTCGTCGTCCTCCACGACCTCGAAGTCCTTGTCACCGTCGGTGACCTCGATCCCCATCTCCCGGAAGGCGTGGAAGATCCGCTCCAGGTGGTCCGGCTCCACGTCGATCTCGGGGAAGGCGGCGAGGACGTCGTCCGGAGTGAGGTAGCCGGCCTCCTTGCCGCGGACGATCAGCTGCTCCGCGGACACCACCAGCGGATCGGGGGCGAGGACGCCGGCCGACGCCGACGCGGCGGCTCGGGGCGCTGCCGCCGGGGGAAGCGAAGCCGTTCCCGTCGGGGTCGGGTCAATCGGGTCGTCGGAGTGCTTCACGGAGGTTGTCACAGCTGCGATCTTCTTCACCAGTGGGGTATCGGAGGATGGGCGATCGGTCGGTGTCGCCCCGGGGCCGGCGAGAGCCGTCGGCGCGAGGCTCGCCGCGGTTCCGGCCCGATCGCTCGGTGCCGCGGCACTGGAGGTTGGAGGAGGATGCTCGTCGCCCCCTCCGGCGGCGGGGGCCTCGCCCCGGACACCCGGTCTCACCCCCGGTTGCTCTCCCGCGGCGGACGCCGCGCGACCCCGGGTGCGGGGCGGCTCCCCAGATTGTGCCCTTTTCGCGGCCATTCCAGACTCGGTGAGGGCATCCGGTCTGGCCCGATGCCCGCCGGCGCTGCGTGCGAGGGTGGCAACCGCCGCCCGCGCGACGCCGGTGAGCGAGGCGGGCCCGGGCCCGGCAGAGGCGGAGGCCGGCTTGCCGGCCGGACGTGTTGCGCCAGGCCGGGTGGTCGTGGACGTGGGGTTGGGGGACGTCCTCCGGGACGCCGACCGAGCGCCCGCCCGTGGAGCTGCCGGTTTCGACGCCGGCGCGTGAGAGGTCGTGTGCGAGGGGGACGGCGGCGCGGAGCCGGACCGCTTGGGAGCCGCGGCCGGCGAGACCGGGCGGGGGACGGAGGGTCTGGCTGGGGAGGGACGGGAGCCATCGAGCCGGGGGGCCGGGCCCCGGCCGCTCGAGCGGGAGGCGGTGGGCCGGGTGGTGGACGGACCGCCGGCCCGAGCCGGGGTGCGCCCGCGAGAGGCGGAGGTCGTGGAGGTGGATGGGCGGGTCGGGATCCGGGAGCCCGCTTGAGGCGCGGCCGGTTTCGATGCGGATGTCCTGGATGCCGGGCTTTGAACGCTCGGAGGGCGGGTGGCGATCGCTCGCGAGGCGGGGCGGGTGGAGGCCGGCCTGGACGCGGCGGCCGCCGCCTTCCCGCGCTTTGCCGCCTTTGCCGTCGCCGGGCGCGACGTCGAGGGCCGGGTGGCCCCGCGTCCGGCGGGGGATCGTGCTCCCCCGGACGGCGTCTTGCCCGGCGACGCCCCGGCGACCCCGGGTTGGGAGCGTCCTCCGCCTCGAGCGGAAGGCGCGCCGGCCGGACGCGGCCCGGAGGCTCGCGCTGGCTGCGCGCCCGGCTGGGCCGACCGGGCCGTGATCTGCCCGGGGCCGCGTGCAGCGGTCCGCCCCGTACCCTTCGCCTCGGCGGGCTTGGGGGGCGGGGCGGGGCCGCGCGAACCGGGGCGCGCCGCGGGCGCCGCCGGCTTGGCCGTCTTCTTGGCCGATCCTCTGTTCGTCGCCATCAGGTCTTCCAGGCACCCCAGGCTACCGCGGGACCATCGCCCCGCCGCCGGCGGGGGTCCGCCGTTCCGCTCAGAGTACCAACGGTCACCCGCCCTCCCGAGCTGCGAGCGGTCGCCGGCCGACCTGTCGGGCGCCGATCACTCCGGCGACTCCCGCTCCTCCTCCAGCAGCCGGCGGAGCCGAGCGGCGACGTTCTCGTCGCGCTCCGGGTCCAGCCCGCCCGAGGCGGCCAGCAGCTCGCCGATCTCACGCCGGGCCCGACCCCGGCTGGCGGCTCGCCGGACCTGGCGAACGCAGTCGGCCATCGCCCGCTCCAGGGCGACCGGATCGGCGTCGGTGGCCAGCTCGGGGAGGTCGCGGACCGAGAGGCGCGCCGCCAGCCGCCGGTCGGCGGCACCCAGGGCGTGCAGGGGGAGGCCGGAGCCGGGCGGCGCCGACCTGGCCAGCTCGAGGATGCGGCGAACGGCCGGACTGGCCAGGTCATCGAGGTCCAGACCCATCTCGTCGACCACCAGCCGCGCCAGGGCGGGTCGCTGAGCGGCATAGGCTGCCAGGAACTCCTCCCACGACGGCGGAGGATTCCCGGGATCGTCGTCGGCCAAACCCGGATCCCCCGAGTCCGCCTCGACCGCGGGGGACGGGGAGCCGACGCCGAGCGGAGCGGTCACCCGCTCACCGGTGGATCGCCCCCGGGTCAGATTGGCCGCCCGCACCTCGGTGAGCGCCGAAGCCACCAGCGACGACGCCGAGACCTCCAGCCTCTGGGCACCCTCCCGGGCATAGAGCTCGCGGGTGTTCTCGTCGGGGATGCGGCGCAGGAGCGCCGCCACCCTCTCGCCCGCTCTTCGCCGCTCGTCAACCCCCCCGCCGGTGCCGGCGGTCGCCCACAGCAGCAGCACGTGCCATTCGGGCTCGGCTCCGCTGATGGTCGCGGCAAAGGCCGCCGGATCCGCCCTGACCATCTCGTCGGGGTCCTTGAACTCCGGGGGCATCACCGCGATCCGCGCGGCCAGCCGCTCGGCGGCACAGAGGTCGACGGCGCTGTCGGCAGCCCGCCTGCCCGCCGCATCGCCGTCGAAGCAGAGCACCAGCAGGTCCGCGTGCCGGGCGACGATGCGCACCTGCTCCCGGGTCAGCGCCGTGCCGCTCGAGGCGACCACGTTGGCGACCCCCGCGGCATGGGCGGCGAGCACGTCGAAGTAGCCCTCGACCACCACGGCCACCCGCCGCTCCCGCAGCGCCTGCCGGGCCTGGTCCAGCCCGAAGAGGGCCATCGACTTGTGGTAGGCGCCGGTCTCCGGGGTGTTGAGGTACTTGGGGGTGGCGTCGCCCAGGGCCCGGCCTCCGAACCCGAGCACCTGCCCGCGCTCGTCGGAGATGGGGAAGACGAGACGGTGACGGAAGAGGTCGCGCCCGCCCCGGCCGGCCAGTCCGGCGGCGGCGACCTCGGAGAGGGCCGCCCCCCCACGTCCGACCAGGTAACGCGACAGGGCATCGCCCGCCTGGCCGCCCTGGGGGGCGAAACCCACCCGGAAGCGCCGGGCCAGCGCCTCGTCGACGCCGCGTTCCGCCAGCAGACGGCGTCCGGCCCCGCCGGCGGCGAGGTTCCAGAGCACGTACTCGTAGAACTTGGCCGCCCGCTCGTTCAGCTCGATCGAGCGGCGCCTCCCGGCGCCGCGCGCACCGCCGCGCCGGTCCTTCTCCAGCTCCACGCCCGCGCGCTCCGCGAGCAGCTCCAGGGCGCGGGGGAAGTCCACCCCCTCGATCTTCTCGACGAAGGTGAAGATGTCTCCGCCCTCGTGGCAACCGTGGCAGTACCACGCCTGGCGCTGCTGGCTGACCGAGAAGCTCGGGGTCTTCTCCGCGTGGAAGGGGCAGAGGCCGACGTGCTGAGTGCCCGAACGGTGCAGCGAGACGTGCCCCCCGATCACGTCGAGGATGTCCAGCCGGGCCTTGATCTCGGCGCGGGCGTCCGTGGTCACGGCTCAGCGGCCGATGACCTCGACCCGGTAGCGCGAGTTGTCGGTGAGCACCACGATCGAACCGTCCTTCTCGGTGATCACCGCCCGCACCGGCGAGGTTGCGAAGACGTCGGGCGCGTCGTGATGCTCGATGACGGTCCGGCGCACCGCGTACGGCTGTCCGGGAGTTGGCGCGGCGAGCTCGTCCCCCTCGACCACGTGGCCGTCGTCGAGGTTGGTGGGGCGCCCGTCACGGGTGCCGACCTTGCGAATCCTCACCCGCTCGCTCATGCCGGACCGAGGATAGCGCGGCAGGGCAGGGCCCCTAGTGCACCGGCCCGGAGGTGACGTTCTGGGCCGCAGGCCAGGCCGCCGGAGCCGAGGCAGGCGCCCCGTGAGCGGCTCGGGGGCGCCACGCGCCCCCAAGCCGGCATCACCGGGTGTTCCCCCCGGTCAGTGTCAGCGATCGGCGTCCCGGGTCGCGAGCCGGGCGTGGGCGGCGGCGAGCCGTGCCACCGGCACCCGGTACGGCGAGCAGGAGACGTAGTTGAGGCCCAGCTTCTCGCAGATGGCGATCGATCCCGGGTCGCCGCCGTGCTCGCCACAGATGCCCACGATGAGGTCCGGGCGGGCCTGGCGACCCTCGATGACCGCGATGTTCATCAGCCGGCCGACGCCCGCGCGATCCAGGGTCTCGAAGGGGTTGCTGGGGAGGATCTTCTGGTCGACGTAGGGGATGATGATCTTGCCCTCGGCGTCGTCGCGGGAGAAGCCGAAGGTGGTCTGGGTGAGGTCGTTGGTACCGAAGGAGAAGAACTCGGCCTCGGTCGCGATCTCTCCGGCGATGAGGGCCGCGCGGGGCAGCTCGATCATGGTGCCGAACTTGTAGTGGATCTTGATGCCCGCCTCGGCAAGCACCTCGTCGACGGTGGTCTGGAGGTAGCCCTTGGTGCGGCGCAGCTCCTCGACGGTGCTGATCAGCGGGATCATGATCTCCGGGTGGACGTCGACGCCCTCCCGGGTCAGCTGCACCGCGGCCTCCATGATCGCCCGCACCTGCATCTCGATGATCTCGGGGAAGAGGAGCCCCAACCGGCAGCCGCGCAGGCCGAGCATCGGGTTCTGCTCCCGGAGTGAGCGCACCGCGGCAAGCATGGTCCGCTTGTCCTTGTAACTCTCCTCCGGCTCGCCCTTGGCCTCGGCTCGAGTCACCTCGACCAGGAGGTCCTCGAACGAGGGCAGGAACTCGTGGAGCGGCGGATCGATGAGCCGGATGACCACCGGCAGCCCGGCCATCGCCTTGAGGATGCCGTAGAAGTCACCGCGCTGGAAGGGCAGCAGCAGGTCCAGCTGCTTGCGGCGCTCCTCGGTCGAGCTGGCCAGGATCATCGCCTGGACGATCGGCAGCCGCGCCTGCTCCATGAACATGTGCTCGGTGCGGCAGAGGCCGATGCCCTGGGCGCCGAAGCGGCGGGCCAGCTCGGCGTCGCGCGGGTAGTCGCCGTTGGCCCACACCTGGAGCCGGCGGATCCCGTCGGCCCAGCGGAGCACCTGCTCCAGGTCCCCACTCAGCTCGGGTGGGATCGTCGGCACCTTGCCGGCGATGACCCGCCCCGTGGAGCCGTCGATGGTGAACTCGTCGCCCTCGTACACGGTCTTTCCACCGGCGGTGAAGCGGCGGCCCTGCAGGTCCACGAGGACGGACTCGGCACCTGCGACACAGGGCTTGCCCATGCCGCGCGCGACCACCGCCGCATGCGAGGTGCGGCCGCCCCGCGAGGTGAGCACGCCCTCGGCGGCGATCATCCCGTGGACGTCGTCCGGGTTGGTCTCGATCCGGACCATGATCACCTTCTCACCGGCCTTGGCCATGGCCTCGGCGCGGTCGGCGTCGAAGACCGCCTTGCCATAGGCCGCGCCCGGGGAGGCCGCCAGGCCGGTGGCCAGCACCTCGACCTTGGCGCTGGGGTCGATCCGGGTGTGGAGGAGCTGGTCGACCTGCACCGGCTCGATCCGGAGGACCGCCTCCTCCCGGGTGATCAGCCGCTCCTTGACCATCTCCACCGCGATCCTGACCGCCGCCTCGGCGGTGCGCTTGCCGGTCCGGGTCTGGAGCATGTAGAGCTTGCCGCGCTCGATGGTGAACTCCATGTCCTGGACGTCGCGGTAGTGGCGCTCCAGCTTCTTGGCGATCTGCTCGAACTGCCGGTACACCTTGGGCAGCTCGTCGGCCATGGCCGCGATCGGCTTGGGGGTGCGGATGCCGGCGACCACGTCCTCGCCCTGGGCGTTGGTGAGGTACTCGCCGTAGAGCGCCTTCTCGCCGGTGGCCGGGTCGCGGGTGAAGGCGACCCCGGTGCCGGAGTTGTCGCCCATGTTGCCGAACACCATCGACTGGACGTTGACCGCGGTGCCCAGGTCATGCGGGATCTTGTTGTAGTTGCGGTAGTCGACCGCGCGCTTGCCGTTCCAGGAGTCGAACACCGCGCCGATGGCGGCGCGAAGCTGCTCCAGCGGCTCCTCCGGGAACCCCTCACCGCGGTGCTGCTCGCTGACGATGCCGCGGAAGGTCTCGATCAGCTCGCGCAGCGCGTCCGGGCTCAGCTCGGCGTCGCTGGCCGCACCGTGCTTCCGCTTGGCGGCGTCGAGAGCGTGCTCGAACAGCTCGCCCGGAACGTCGAGCACGATCTTGCTGAAGAGCTGGATGAAGCGGCGGTAGGAGTCGAGGGCGAAGCGCTCGTCGCCGGTCAGCCTGGCCAGGCCCTGAAGGGTGGTCTCGTTCAGCCCCAGGTTGAGGACGGTGTCCATCATCCCCGGCATCGAGAACTTGGCGCCGCTGCGCACCGAGACGAGGAGCGGGTTCCGCGTGTCACCGAATCCCTTGCCGGTCTTGCGCTCGAGGGTCTTGAGCGCGGTCAGCACCTGCCCCCACATTCCCTCGGGGAATTTCTGACCCTGCGCGTAGAAGGCGTTGCAGGCCTCGGTGGTGATGGTGAAGCCGGGGGGCACGGGCAGCCCGGCGCGGGTCATCTCGGCGACGCCGGCCCCCTTGCCGCCGAGCAGGTCGCGCATCTGAGCGTTGCCGTCCTCGAAGAGGTACACCCACTTGATGGCCCGGCGACGCGCGGGCGCCCCGTTGGCGGCCGGCCGGGCGGCGCGAGCGGGGACGGTGCGGCCGGAGACCGCGGGGGTCGCGGTGGTCCGGCTTCTCTTGGCGGATCGGGACTTGGTGGTCGCGGGCATGAGGGGTCCTCTGATCGTCCGTTAGGGCTAGGGCGAGGCGAGGGTATCACCGGGGCGGGGCGCGGCCGCTTGCGAACCGGGGTGCGGCGTTCGACGCGGCTGTTCCGGGGTGTGGCGTAGCGCGGAAGGGGGCACAATGGGGCCATGAGCATCAAGTCCCCAAGCCCTGATCCCCTGACCCCCTTGGTCCCGGAGCCCGACGCGGCCACGGGACCGGCCACCCTGCAGACGGCCACCTTCGCGGGCGGCTGCTTCTGGGGCGTCGAGGACGCCTTCCGGCGTCTCCCCGGGGTGGTCACCACCCGGGTCGGCTACGCGGGCGGTCACACCGACCATCCCACGTACCGCGAGGTCTGCTCCCACACCACCGGGCACGCCGAGGCGGTCGAGGTGGTGTTCGACCCCGTGCGCACCAGCTACGAGGAGCTGGTCACCGCCTTCCTGGTCGACATCCACGACCCGACCCAGCTCAACCGCCAGGGACCCGACATCGGCGACCAGTACCGCTCGGCGATCCTCGTGCGGGACGCGGCCCAGCGGGAGACCGCCGAGCGCGTGCTCTCCAGGCTGCGGGCGGAGAGCCGCTCCCGCCACCCGATCGTCACCGAGGTGACCGACGCCCCCCGCTTCTGGGAGGCCGAGGAGTACCACCAGCAGTACTTCGAGAAGCAGGGCGGAGGCGCCTGCCACCTCCCGATGGCAGGGAGCTGGATGAGGTAGGGCGACCACTCCGGGGGAGCGGGCCCTCCGGACGTCTCAATTCCGTCATCGAGTCGAAAGGCACCGAGCCTCAAACTACCTGACTGGGTGCATGGCTCGTGCCGGGGCACGAGCAGGCAGCCGCCCTCCGACCGCTGAGTCGCGCCACCACCGGGAGATCGTTATGAGCGAGGAAGTTCCCACCCCCGACGACCTGGGGACGCCGCCCGCCTGGGACGACGACGCCTGGCCCGACGTTTCCGAGGGCTCGTGGGCGGAAGCCCCCGACCACCCGGAGGAGGTGGCGCCCCGCGGCCGCGTGATCGGCCTCCGTCGCGGCGTGGCGATCGTCGCCGCCGTCGGCGGGCTGGTCCTGGGCAGCGCGGTGGGCGGGTTCCTGATCTCACGTGCGGCGACGACCACCCCGGTGGCGGCCGCCACCACCGCCAGCGGCTCGAACCCGACGGCGAGCCCCTCCCCCGGGCTCCACTCCCGGGGCGGTCTCGGGGGACCGAGCGTCTTCTTCGGCGCCGTCAACCTGATCCAGGACGCCGCCACCGCCATCGGCGTGAGCGAGCAGACCCTGCAGAGCGATCTTCAATCCGGTAAGACGGTCGCCCAGGTGGCGACGGCGAACGGCAAGACCGCCCAGGACGTCATCACCGCCCTGGTCGGCGACGAGACCACCGCCATCGACAACCTGGTGTCGAGCGGCAAGCTCACCTCCAGCCAGGCGAGCAAGATCACGACCAACCTCACCCAGATGGTCACCGACTTCGTCAACCAGGCCCGACCCACCACGGTGCCCGGGATCGGTGGCGGCTCCGGAGAGCAGGCGGCTCTCCAGGCGGCGGCGACCACCATCGGCGTCACCGCCTCCACCCTCCAGTCCGACCTCGCCGCCGGTCAGACCATCGCCAGCGTTGCCCAGGCCCACAGCGTCAGCGTCGCGAGCGTCACCAGCGCCGTGACCACCTCCATCGACAGCCAGATCAGCAGCCTCGAGAGCAGCGGCAAGCTCACCTCGACGGAGGCGAGCACGCTCACCTCGGAGGTGCAGTCCCGGGTCACCGCGTGGGTGAACGGGACCTACCCCGGCTGGCCCTTCGGCCCCTTCGGGACGCTCGGCGGCAGCTTCATCGGAGGAGGCTCCTTCGCCGGCCCGTGGGGCCACGGGGCCGGCGCCACGCCCAGCGCCTCGCCGTCGGCCTCGGCGAGCTGATCCGGCTCACTCGACCGGTCGTCCGGCTCACCCCGGCCGCTGGCCCGGCTCAGAGGACGCGGAGGACCTGATCCGGGTCGCGCTCCCGGCGGGCCAGGGCCCGCAGCACGGCCAGCTCGCCATGGCGCAGGACCGCGACCTCCACGAGGGCCTCGATGGCCACCCCGACGCCGGGGAGCGCGGGCGTCGCCCGGCCGATGCTGACGCAGAGGTCGTCGGTGTGGATGGCGAGCTCGATGATCCGGGTCCTCAGGTAGTCGTCGAGGCGGAGCACCTCGTCCCTGGCCTTCACCAGACGACCCTCCGGCTCCCCCGCCAGCCGGGCCCGGAGCCGTTCGAGGGCGCGGTCCATCTGGCCCAGCACCGCACGGTGGCCGACCAGCGCCTCCTCGGCGGAGGTCGCGCGCACCCGCACATTGATCCCCGATGCGAGGTCGGGGCTCACCGGGGCTAAGTAGGTGGCTCCGGAGATCGGCTCCTCCCCGGCGGGCTCAGCCACCTCCAGGGAACGCTCGACATTGGTGACCGCGCGCGCCAGGTGGGCGACGAGGGCTCCCACGGTCATCTCGGGGAGGGCGCTGGGCTCCTCCCAGTGGAGCGCGACGGCGGTGAGGGCGACGGTCTCGCGGGCCGTCCCGGCGACCGCGAGGAAGGCCGAGCGCACGTCCAGGGTGTCGTCGGGGTCGGGCACGCCGTCAGCCCCCGGCGCCGGCGCGCTCGGCGGTCCGCCGCCGGAAGGCGACCAGCTGGTCGCGCACGGCGTCCTCCAGACCGGCGATCGGCACCCGCACCTGGGTCATCCCGTCCCGCTCGCGGATGGTGACGGCGTCGTCCTGGAGGCTGTCGAAGTCGAAGGTCACCGCCAGCGGTGTCCCGATCTCGTCCTGGCGCCGGTAGCGGCGGCCGATGGCCTGGGTCTCGTCGTAGTCGGTGGCGAAATGGGGCCGGAGCCGGTGCTCGAGCGCGCGCGCCGGCACGGTCAATTCAGCCTTCTTGGAGAGGGGCAGGACCGCCACCTGGACCGGCGCGATGTCGGGATGCATCCGCAGCACCGTGCGGGTCTCACCGCGCACCATCTCCTCGTCATAGGCGTCCATGAGGATGGTGAGCATGATGCGGTCCACGCCCGCGGCCGGCTCGATGACGTAGGGGACGAAGCGGTTGCCGGTCACCGGATCCAGGTAGCTGAGGTCCACCCCACTGGCCTTCTGGTGCGCGGAGAGGTCGAAGTCGGTGCGGTTGGCGATCCCTTCTAGCTCGCCCCACCCGAACGGATAGAGGTACTCGACATCGGTGGCGGCCTTGGCGTAGTGAGCCAGCTCGTCCTGCTCGTGGTCGCGCAGGCGCAGGCGTGAGCGGCGCACTCCCAGCTCCTCGACGTACCAGCGGAAACGCTCGCCGCGCCAGTGCTCGAACCACTGGTCGTCGGTGCCCGGCTCGCAGAAGAACTCCATCTCCATCTGCTCGAACTCGCGGGTGCGGAAGATCGAGTTGCCGGGAGAGATCTCGTTGCGGAACGACTTGCCGTTCTGGGCGATGCCGAAGGGGATCCGCTGACGGCTGCTGTTGAGCACCGACTTGAAGTCGACGAACATCCCCTGGGCCGTCTCGGGGCGCAGGTAGACCTGGGCGGAGCTGTCCTCCACCGGACCGAGGAAGGTGCGGAACATGAGGTTGAATTGGCGTGGCGGGGTAAGCGGTCCTCCGCACTCGGGGCAGCCGGGCGCGTCGGCCGGCTTGCCGCGGGCCACCCGCTCAGCACCCAGGTGGTCGGCGCGCCAGCGCCGCCGGCAGCCCCCGGTGCAGTCGACCAGCGGGTCCGAGAAACCGGCGACGTGACCGCTCGCGACCCAGACCTGGGGGTTCATGATCACCGAGCTCTCGATTCCCTCGATGTCGTCGCGCAGCTCGACCATCGAGCGCCACCAGCGGTTGCGGATGTTGCGCCGGAGCCGGGTTCCCAGCGGGCCGTAGTCGTAGAGCGCGTTGATGCCACCGTAGATCTCGCTCGACGGGAAGAAGAAACCGCGCTGCTTGCCGAGCGAGACCAGCCGCTCCAGGAGATCGGGCGGCGGCGGGGTCGCCGGGGGCGCGCCGGGAGCTTCGTCGGATGGGACGGCCACGGCCGGGAAGTGTATCCGCCCTCACCTTTCGAGGGCTCGGAGCACCTCCCAGGAGCGGAGCCGGCGGTCCAGGTGGTGCTCCAGCTCGCGCTCGATGATCGCCTCGAGGGTCGACAGGGTCTCGGGGTCCAGGCGGAGCCGGTCCCAGGTGGCGGCGTCGCCGGCTGCGGCCACACGCAGCACCTTGATGGCCCGCACCGAGCAGGCGATGGCACTCGGGTCACCGGGCCGGCAGTCGGGGCAGAGCAGCCCTCCGCCGGGGGCGCTGAAGACGGCCGCCGCCTCGGCCAGGGGCCGGGAGCAGGAGGCGCACCGCTCGAGCTGGGGGGCGTAGCCCAGGCGGTCGATCATCTGGCGACCGAACCAGACCAGGGCCCGGCGCGGATCGCGTCCGGGATCGCCCAGCTCGTCCAGGGACCCGGCCACCAGGGCGTAGACCTCGGGGTCCGGATGGTGACCCTCGAGCACCCGGTCGGTGAGCTCGGCGATCACCGCGGCGCAGGCGGACCGCCGGGGATCGCCGGTCAGCCCCGGGGGCGGTCCCGAGGCTCGCTGCGCCTGGGCCAGCACCAGCAGCTCCCCCCGGCCCTCGGCGAGCTGCATCCGGCTGCGCTCGAAGAGGTCGGTCTGCGCGGCCATGCGGCTTCCGGCCCGGCGCACGCCCCGAACGATCACGCCCACCTTGCCGTGCTCGCGGGTGAGCACGGTGAGGACGCGGTCGGCCTCCGCGTAGTTGACGCGGCGGAGCACGATCCCCTCGTCGGTGAAGCTCCCCGCCACCTCAGCCCACCCGGCCCGGGTCAGAGCGGGTGCTCGGCGCCAACCCGAGGGCCCTCGGCAGCCGGGGCATGCTTGGCGCCGTCACGGTCGACGGCCAGGGGCTCGGGGCTCACGATCCGCACCGTCTGGATACTCTGCCGGCGCACCGACTCGACGGTGAGGGTCGCTGTCCCGAGCTGCAGGGCGGCGCCCGCCTTGGGGATCTCCCCCAGCCGCTCGTAGACCAGGCCGCCGATCGAGTTGGCGTCGGTCTCGCCGAGGTCGAGATGGAGCAGCTCGGCCACGTCATGGACCGGGAACCGGGCGCTGACCACCACCTCGTGATCGCTGACGAACTGGATCTCCTCCTGCTCGGCGACGTCGTACTCGTCGCGGATCGGGCCCACGATCTCCTCGATGAGGTCCTCGAAGGTGACGATCCCGGCGGTGCCGCCGTGTTCGTCGACCACGACGGCCATGTGCACCTTGCGCTCCTGCATCTCTCTCAGCAGCTCGCCGACGTGCTTGCTCTCGGGGGTGAAGTAGGGCTCGCGGGCGAGCGCTGCGAGCTGACGGGGATCGCCGCTGCGGACGCCGTGGCGGAGCAGGTCCTTCGCGTACACGACCCCCACGACGTTGTCGATGGTCGTCTCGTAGACGGGGATCCGGGAGTGACCATGGTCGACGATCAGGGCGATCAGGTCGGTGAGGCTGCGGCCGGCCTCGATGCCGACCACGTCGACCCGGGGCACCATCACCTCGTGGACCGGCTTGTCGGTCATCTCCAGGATGCCGTCGATCATCTGCCGCTCCTCCTGCTCGACCACCCCCTCGCGCTCGCCCATCGCCACGATCAGCTTGAGCTCGTCCTCGGTCACGAACGGGCCCGGAGCGGGGCGCCCCCGGGTCAGCAGCCGGAGGAGCAGGCGGGCCACCAGGGTGAGGGCCGCGATCAGCGGGCTCAGCACCCGGGTGAGGACCTGCACGGGCGCGGCCAGGCGCAGCGCCAGCCGCTCGTTGAAGCGGAGCGCGAGCGACTTGGGAGCGATCTCGCAGAAGACCAGGACGAACACCGAGAGCGCCACGGTGATCAACGCCTGGTACAGGCCGTGGGTGTGACCGGAGGCGATCAGCGCGGTCGCCGTCGAGGCGACGATGACGGCGACGGTGTTGACCGAGAGGATGGTCGAGAGGTAGCCGTTGGGGTTGTTGTGGAGATGCACCACCCGGCTGGCCCGACGCTCTCCATCCTCGGCGAGGGTGCGCATCCGCAACCGCGACACCGAGGTCAGCGCGGTCTCGGCGGCAGCCGCGAAGGCGGCCAGCACCAGCCCCGCGACGAGCAGGATGACGAGCCAGGTCATGGCTGCGGCGGAGGGTCTGAGCTACTCATCGGAACAGCTCGCTGACGCTCCTCCCCTCATGGACGCGCACGATCGCCTCGGCGATCAGCGGCGCCACCGAGAGCACCCGGAGCCTGGGGTGGTTGTCGAGGACGCGCGCGGGGTCACTGACGGGGATGGTGTCGGTGACACAGATCTCATCGATGGGAGCCTCGCGGAGGCGCTCGAGGGCGCCCTCGGTGAGCAGGCCGTGAGTGGCGACCACGTCGACGCCGGTGGCACCCTTCCCCTTCAGAGCCTCGCTGGCGCTGATCAGGGTCCCCCCGGTCGAGATCAGGTCGTCGACGATCACGGCGTGCATGCCGGCCACGTCACCGACCACATGGACCACCTCGACGGCGTCGTCGCGAGGCCGCCGCTTGTCGATGATCGCGATCGGGGCGTCGAGGAGCCTGCCCAGGCGCCGGGCGCGGAGCGCGCCCCCGGTGTCAGGCGAGACCACCACCACGTTGTTGCCATGACGTTCTCGGACTCGCCGGGCCAGGATCTTGGTGGCGGTGAGCGCATCCACGGGGATGTCGAAGAACCCCTGGATGGCCTCGGCGTGAAGGTCCACCGCAACCACCCGGCTGGCCCCCGCCAGCTCGATGATGTTGGCCATCAGCTTGGCCGAGATGGGGTCCCGCGGAGCGGTCTTCTTCTCCTTCCGCTGGTACCCGTAGTAGGGGATCACCGCGGTGATCCGGGCCGCCGAGGCGCGCCGGAGGGCGTCCAGGGTGACGAAGAGCTGGATCAGGTTGTCACTCACCGGCTGGCAGGTGGGCTGGATCAGGAAGACGTCGTGGCCGCGCACCGACTCGTGGATCTTCACGTCGAACTCGCCGTCCGCGAAGCGGGTGATGTCCATGGGGGCGAGCGGGAGGTCGATCTCGCGAGAGATCCTCTGGCTCAGCTCCGGGTTGCCGGTCCCGGAGAGCAGCATCAACTCCCCGTAGGGGTTCGAGTCACTCACGGCCGCGGGTCCTCCGGCCGCTCCCGCGGATGCCAGCCCTCGACGTTGCGCTGACGGGCCCGGCCGACCGCCAGGGCTCCCTCGGGGACGTCCCGGGTGACGATGCTGGCGGCGGCGACGTAGGCGCCGCGTCCGATCCGGACCGGGGCCACCAGGCTGCTGTTGCTGCCGACGAAGACCTCGTCCCCGATGACGGTCCGGTGCTTGGCCCGGCCGTCGTAGTTGCAGGTGATGGTGCCGGCACCGACGTTGACGTCGCGGCCCACGTCGCTGTCGAGCACGCAGGAGACGTGGTTGATGTGGCTGCCCGCCCCGACCCGACTGTTCTTGACCTCGGCATGCGTTCCCAAAGATACCCCCGATTCGAGCACGCTGCCGGGCCGGACCCGATTGAAGTGGCCGATCTCGACACCGTCGGCGATCTCGGCCTCGTCGATGACCGAGGCGCCGACCCGGACCCGGTCACCGATGCGGCTGTCGCGGATCTGGGCCATCGGCCCGATCTCGCACTCCCGCCCGATCACGGTCTCGCCCCGGAGCACGGTCATCGGCCGCAGCACGGTGTCGGCGCCCACCCTCACCGCGGCGTCCACGTAGGTGGTCGCCGGGTCCTCGACGGTGACCCCGGCCAGCATCAGCGCCTCCAGCAGGCGGCGCCGCATCACCGCCTCGGCAGCGGCCAGCTGGCTGCGGTCGTTCACCCCCATCGCCTCGTCGGGGTCGGTGGCGAGCACGGCCTCCACGTCGGGGACGAGCATCCCGATCAGGTCGGTGAGGTAGTGCTCGCCCTGGGCGTTGTCGGCGGAGAGCGCCTCCAGCGCCGGCCAGAGCCGGGTCCCGGAGAAGACGTAGACGCCCGCGTTGCACTCGGCGGGGACGGGCTCGCCAGCCGGCAGGTCGCGCTCCTCGACGACGCGCTCCACCCGGCCCAAGCGGCCGCGCACCACCCGACCCAGCCCGGCCGGACGCTCGGGGATCACGGTGAGCAGGACGCAGGCGGCGCCGCTCGCCGCCTGGGTCCGGAGCAGGCCGCGGATGGTCTCCGCGCGCAGCAGGGGGAGGTCGCCGTAGAGGACCACCACCGGGCCCTCCTCCCGCCTCTCCGCGGGCAGGCTGCGCAGAGCGTCACCGGTCCCCCGCGGCTCGGGCTGGGTCACGACCTCGGCGATCGCGTCGATCGCTTCGCGGACCGCCGGCTGACCCGGGCTCAGCACCACGATGGGACGCACTCCCGTCGCCTCCCGCGCCACGTCGACGATGTGGAGCAGCATCGGCCGGCCGGCCAGCGGATGGAGCACCTTGGGACGGGCGCTCCTCATCCTGGTGCCCTGCCCTGCGGCGAGGATCACCGCGCGCGGTGCATCTCCCATCTGCGCCGGAGTATACGGGGTGCTCCCACCAGCTTCGGGCGGGGGGAGGTCAGGGCTCACCCCGGCGGCCCCGGCCCCGAGCGGACAGCGGGCCGCTGCCTCTGTATGATCCGGCCCGTGGCCGATCAGAGCCCCTCCGAGCCAGTTCCCGACCACCGGCCCCGGCCGAGCCGGCTGGCCCGCCTGGGGCGGCTCACCGCGGTCCACCGGAGCTGCGGCTGCCGCCGCCCCGCCGCGGGCAGGCCGGGATGCATGCGCCTGCGCATACCGCGGGTCCACATCCAGGTCTGAGCCCTGGGCCGGCCCGGAGCCGCCGCTCCGCCGGGGACCCGGCCCGGGCGAGCCGGGATCGCCCCGCGCCGGACCCCGACGCGCCGCCCGACCACATCCGGCGATGTCTGGCTACGATCACCCTGCCGCTGGGGAGTAGCCAAGTGGTAAGGCAGCGGACTTTGGATCCGCCATTCGAAGGTTCGAATCCTTCCTCCCCAGCCACACCCCAGCCCCACCCCAGCCTCACCGACGCGGTGGCGGTCACTCGAAGGCTCGGCTGCCGATCACGGCGGTCGAGTCCCGCCCCCCTCCGCCACCCGAGTGCCGGCTGACACGACGCGGGCAAGGCGCAGAATCGCACCCGATCCTGGTCCTTGCGCGGCGACCAGAGCCCGACCATCGGGCGCGAGTGGCCTGGCCAGGGTCGAGTGAGCGAGACGGCCTCATCCGGAAGTTCACGCGACGGTGCACGGAGGCCGACCTCTACGCACCCGACGGATCGTCGGCGATGTAGACGCGCCATGGCCAGCCCACCTGTGCCGACACCTGGAGCTTGAGCGGTTTGCCCACGAACTCCGCCAAGTCACTCTGCTCGGTCGGTACTGTCACCGTGGTTATCTCACCTACGCACGGCTGAATGACGATGTCCAGACGCGCGTCGCCGGAACTGGCCTCGAGCGCCGCTCCCCCGGAGCAGGCCACCTCAACGTAGAGGGTCCCCTGAGGGACCACCGTCGGCAACGTGGCCGGGCCAGAACCGTCGAAGGTGGGCATCAGCGTGACCACCGTGATGGGTGCCTGGCTGGGGGCGGGAAGCGAAGGCAGGCTGGCCGGTGTGCGCCCGACCGATTGGGACGGTGCGCTGCTCAGCGAGGCCGGCGGCGTCGTACTGCTGCACGCCGAGAGCGCGAGCACCACGAGAAGCCAGGGCGCGGCGTGCCGCGCCCTCCGCATCGCCGTGTCCATCTCGCCTACGCGTCGAGCAGGCGGCAGGCGGATTGTTCCTACCATCCCTTGTTCTCTGGCCGCACCCCCGCGAGCGCGCCGGACCGCCGTTCGTGGCTTGGCTCCATCGTCGACTACTCCGCGTCGCACGTCTCCGGGCCCGCTGCCGAGAGAGGCCGGGATCCCTCTCGCGGCGGCTGCCGGGACAACTCCACAAGGCCACCCGTGCTGCGAGTAGCGTTCTTGGCCTGATGACCAACCAGATCGAGATCCGGCCCGCCCGGCCTGAGGAGTACGCGGCGGTGGGTGAGCTGGGCACCTCCGCTTATGTCGCGGACGGGCGGGTCCACCCGGAGTATCTGGCGACCCTCCGAGACACAGCGGCGAGGGCGGCCGCGGGTGCCCTCATCGTGGCCGTCGACGCCGCGACCGGCGACCTGCTCGGCACGGCGTCGCTGTTCACGGCGACCGCCGGACCGAGATGGGCCGAGTGGGCGTCCTCGGACGACGCCGTCCTTCGGATGCTCGCCGTATCTCCTCAGGCGCGCCGCCGCGGCGTCGCCCGGGCGCTCACCCTCGAGTGCATCCATCGCGCCCAGCAGATGGGCCTCCGCCGGCTGATCCTCTCCACCGCACCGGCCATGACCGCGGCCCGCGCCCTCTATGAACAGCTCGGGTTCCGCCGCGATCCCGACGCGGATTGGGAGCCGGTGTCCGGCGTCTCCCTGCTCGCCTACTGGCTGCCGCTGCAGGAGCGCGACCGGCACTGAGCCGGCGCCGCTCCGTGGGTCCTGGCGAGCCGTGCGGGCGGCCCGCACCGCCGGGTGCTGCCGCCTCCACCCTTGATCGCCGTCCGACGATGGCCGTCTCGCCTCGAGGGTGATGGCCACTCCGGCCCCCGGCGCCGGGGCGCCAGCCCCGATGGGGGCCCCGGTACCCCCTACCGCCCGGAGCGGGGCGGCGCACGGGCCCGGACACCCTCAACCTCGATGGAGTGCCGGCCAGGTCCGGCGGTCACCGGCCCGAGTGATCGCTGCAAAGGTCCGAATCGCGCCAGCGGACGGCTCCCCGAGGTGGCAGAGAATGGCCTCCTTGTAGCGGTCGAGCGCGGCTCGGACATCCTTCGATGCGCCCGACTCGACGCCCTCTCGCCCTCCCCAGAACACCACGATCCCGGCACCCAGCTCGGCGGCGAGATCGAGGTTGTCCAGAACCTTGCGGAGGGCGAAGCGGCGCACCTCGCGGTCGTTGGCCGTGAAGGCACCGTCGCGGAAGACCGGATGCGAGAAGAGATTGGTGGTCACCATGGGGATCACCAGTCCCGCGCCCTCGACCGCCTCACGCAAACGCGCAATCGCGCGGCTCCTCTCAGCCGGAGTGGCCGAGAACGGGAAGACGTCGTTGTCGTGGAAGCTGATCCCGTACGCGCCCAGCTCGGCCAGCCGGTTCACCGCCACCACTCAATCCAGGGGCTCGCGCACCGCGCCGCCAAACACGTCGACGCCCTGCCAGCCGACTGTCCAGAGCCCGAACGAGAAACGATCTTCGGGGCTCGGTTGCAGCATGATCTCTCTCCTCGAAGGCCCCTCGGCAAGCGTCGAAACGTTCAAGATACCGACACTGACGGCGGCTCAATCAGCTCGCGGAATGCAGATCAGAATTATACGCTTCGCTGCGCTCGAAACGAAGGATCTTGCCTTGGTGCGCCAGGGTTTATTCGCTGCTCATGGGACCGCGCACGGAGCCGTTTCGGGGCCCACAGTGGCGGACGTCGAGAGGCGGCGGGGCTCCGGTTCCGGCTCACACTTTGCAGGCAGCGACAGTCGGTCGCTGCGCGCGCCGGCCCACGGCGCCGCCAGTCGCAGACGCCGCCGCCGGTCAGGCGGAGTCGGCGGCGGACCGCCTCGAGCTCCGCCATTCGGATACCGGATGGCCCACGTTGCTGCGCTCGAAGGCGACGGCCGCCGCGCCGAGGAGTGCGGCGTCGGCACCCAGAGCTCCGACCATCACGCGCGGCAGCTGGACCAGATTGATCCGCTGGGCCAGCAGGTCGCCCAGGGGGGCGAGGGCCACCGACGGGAGGCCCATGGTCCCGGCCAGGACCACGAGCTCGCAGTCGACCAGCGCCACCGCGGTGGCGATCACCGTCGCGAGGGCGCCCAGGGCGTCGCCCCAGATGCGGGCCGCCGCAGGCTCTCCGGCGGTCGCCCTGGCGATCACCTCCTCGGCGAGGATCGCCTGCTTGGCCGCCATCGCATAGCGGCGGGCGATGGCGGTCTCGGAGGCGAAGGTCTCGACACAGCCGCGGCCCCCGCAACCGCAGACCATCCCGGCGGGGTCGACGGAGATGTGACCGATCTCTCCCGCGGTTCCGTGGGCCCCGCGCAGCACCCGGCCGCCGCTGATGACGGCACTGCCCACACCGACACCCATGACCACGAGCAGCAGGTCGGACACAGCCCGACCCGCGCCGACGGCGTATTCGGCGAGCGCGCCGGCGCTGGCATCGTGAACCAGGAAGACGGGCAGCCTCAGCCGGTCCTGGAGGATCTGGCCCAGCCCCACCTCCTCCAGCTTCAGGTTCGGGCTGCGATGGACCACCCCCGACGCCTCGTCGACCAGGCCTGGAACCGCCACCCCCAGGGCCGTGGCCGGTGCTCCATCCCGGCGGGCGCCCTCGGCGAGGCGGCTCGCCATGGTGACCAGCGACTCGACCAGCTGCTCCTGACTGGTGCGGGGCGTGACGAACTCCTTCCGCTCGCCCAGGCCGGCGCCGCCGTCGACCACCGCTCCCCTCATGCCTCGCCCGAAGGTGCCCCCGATGTCGATGCCGATCACCCGGTTGTCGCGATCCATCACTGTCGTGCCTCCAGCATGCGTGAGCCGTCCGAGCGCCGGGTGCAGGCCGGTCCCAGGGTGGCGCAATCATCGCTCGTCCGCCGGTCGAGGACCGGTCGCCACCGTCGATCCTGCTTGTGCGGCTTGGTATTTGACAAGATGACATTCATGGCCTGAACACGGTGTGGTGCGTCATCATCCAGGCCGGCCCTCGAGCTCCTGGCAGGTCACGGCGACCTCGCGCGCCAGGCCACGGTCCGCCCCCAGTCCGGGCTCGAGTGCGTCGAGAAGGGCGCGGGCCGCGGCCGACCGTTCCCCGGCGGCTAGCCGGACCAGCTCGGTGGCGCGCGGATCGCTGATCGCCGCGCCGGAGCCCCGGAGGTGAGCCAGCCAGGCGCCGAGGATGCGTGCCGCGCCGGGTGGCGGCGGCTCGCCGATCGCGCGGTAGCGGTGAATCACGGGGAGGACACGCTGGACCAGCTTGAGCGATCCGTCCCGGGCGACGGCGCTCAGGGCATGACTGATCCGCGGGTTGGTCCAGCGATCGAGCAGCGCCAACCGGTAGCGGGCGACCTCGTCGGCGGGGAGCGGCAGGACGCCGGCGACCGCGTCCCACCACTCCTCCAGCCAGGCCCGGCAGCGGGGATCGGCGACCGCTCCGGCGACCGTGGAGTGGCCCAGCGACGACCCGGCGTACGCCAGCAGGGAGTGGCCCCCGTTGAGCAGGCCCAGCTTCCGCTCCGCGAACGGGGCCACGTCGGTCACCAGGCGGGCGCCGGCGCTCACCCAGTCGGGTCGCCCGGCGGGGAACTCGCCGGCGAGCACCCACTCGCTGAACGGCTCGGCGACCACCGCCGCCCTATCCTCGCGCCCGATGGCGCGCTCCACCAGGGCCAGGTCCTCGATCAGCGTGGACGGGGTGATCCGGTCGACCACGGTGGAGACGAAGGAGACGTCGGCCGCCACCCATCCCGCGAGGCTCGGATCGACCGCCTCGCAGATCTCGAAAACGACGTCCCTGGTGACCGCGCCGTTGCCCATGAGGTTGTCGCAGGGGACGACGGAGATCGGACCGGCGCCGGAGCGCCGGCGGGCGGCGAGGCCGGCCGCGACCCGCCCCGGCATCGTCCGCGCCGGGCGCGCCACGGCGCCGGGACCCGGCCGCAGGCGCACGAGGTCGGCGGCGACCTCGGGGTGGCCCAGGTCCAGGTGCCCCGCACCGTCCAGGTGGTAGCCGGCCTCGGTGACCGTCAGTGTCACCACGGCCACGCTGGGATCAGACATCCAGCCGGCCCAGGCGGCGGCATCGTCACCGTCGTGGGCGGCGCTGATGCTGCCGACCACCTCGGGGCGGTCACCCGCCGGGCCCCGCTCTACCAGCGTGTAGAGGCCCCCCTGCTCCTGGAGCAGAGAGGCGGTCCCGGGGCTGCGCCCGGTGAACCCGGCGATCCCCCACGCGTCGCGGTCGGAGGCGTGCTCGGTATACCAGGCCTGGTGCGAGCGGTGGAAGGCGCCCAGGCCGAGGTGGACGGCGCGGATCGGACGTGGCGGCCCGGCCGCCGGCCAGCTCTCGCGGCAGAGGCGGGTCAAAACCGGAAGACCCGGCGGGGCAGCCGGTGGGCGAGGTCGCCGGCGGTCTCGGCGGCCTCCTCCTCGTCCAGGCGGTGCTCGACCACCAGCCGGCTCAGGAAGGCGCAGTCGACCCTTCGGGCCGTGTCGTGGCGCGCCGGGATCGAGCAGAAGGCGCGGGTGTCGTCGACGAAGCCACTGGTCTTGGCGAAGCCGGCGGTGTCGGTGACCGCCGCGCGGAAACGGAGCATGGCGTCGGGGGTGTCCAGGAACCACCACGGCGCACCGAGGTAGACGGACGGGTAGAAGCCGGCCAGCGGCGCCAGCTCGCGGGACCAGGTGGTCTCATCCAGGGTGAAGAGGACGATCCGGAAGTTGGGGTGGTCCCCATAGCGCTCGAGCAGGGGACGCAGGGAGCGGGTGAATTCGACCGCGACGGGGATGTCGGCTCCCCGGTCGGTTCCGAAGTCGCGCAGGGTGGGAGGGTGGTGGTTGCGCAGCACCCCGGGGTGGAGCTGCATCACCAGGCCGTCGTCGCACGACATCCGGGCCATCTCGCAGAGCATGTGGCCCCGGAACGCCTGCAGCTCGTCGGGGGTCGCCCTGCCCAGCAGGGCCTGGGCGAAGAGGCGCTCGGCGTGCTCGTGACTGAGCATCACGGTGACGGGGTCGGGCGGCCCGTGGTCGGTGGCGGTCGCACCGTGCTCCCTGAAGTAGCGGCGCCGGTCCTCCAGCGCCTCGAGGTAGCCGGGGTAGCGCCGGGTGTCGACGCCGGCGGCACGTCCGAGCTCGTCCAGGCGGCCGGACCAACCCGGGAGCGACGGATCGAGGAGGCCGTCGGGCCGGAAGGTGGGCACCAACCTTCCGCTCCAGGAGGGGTCCTCGGCGAGGCTGCGGTGGGCGGCGAGGTCGCTGCAGGGGTCGTCGGTGGTGGCCAGGACCTCGACCCCGAAGCGCTGGAAGAGAGCCCGGGGGCGGAACTCGGGAAGCGCGAAGCGCTCGACCAGCCGATCGTAGAGCAGGTCGGCATCGGCCGCCGAGGGCCGGATCGGGACCTCGAAGACCTCGGCCAGCTCGGCCTCGATCCAGTAGCGGGAGGGGGTCCCACGGAAGGCATCCCAGTGCTCGCAGAGCATCCGCCACACCGCCCGCGGTCCGGCCACGCCGCCGTCTCCGCCGCGCCTCGGGATGCCCAGCGCGTCGAGGGGGACCCCCTGGGCGTGGAGCATCCGGGTCACGTAGTGATCGGGGGTCACGAACAGCGATGCGGGGTTGTCGAAGGGCGCGTTCTCGAGGAGGAGGAGCGGGTCGACGTGCCCGTGGGGCGAGACGATCGGCAGCCCGCGCACCCCCTGGTAGAGCTGGCGGGCCACGTCGCGCTGGGATGGTTCGGCCGGGAGCAGCCGGTCGGGGTCCAGGTCGATCGTGGTCACAGGAAGCTCCTCCGTCGTGAGTCGCGGGTCCTCCCCTACCGCTGGATCCGCGCCGCCCCCCCGGCGGCGACGGCGCGCACCTGGGCGAGCGTCGCCATGGTGGTGTCGCCCGGGTAGCCGGTGACCAGGGCACCGTGCGCCCACCCCAGCCGCAGTGCCTGCTCGGGCGTCTCCCCGGCGAGCAGGCCGTAAATGAATCCCGCGGCAAAGCCGTCGCCCCCCCCCACCCGGTCGTAGACGTCGAGCTCGCAGGTGGGGGCCACCATGACCTCCCCGCCGACCGAAGCCAGCGCGCTCCAGAGGTGGCGGTTGGCCGACCGCACGTCGCGGAGCGTGGTCGCCATCACGGCCAGCTGCGGATAGCGCTCGCGCACGCGCCCCATCAGGGCGACGAAGCCGGCGGCGTCCAGACTCCCCTCGGCGCGCAGGTCCGGACCGGAGATGCCCAGCGCCTGCTGGACGTCCTCCTCGTTGCCGAGCAGGACGTCGACGTTCTCGACGATCCGGCCGATCACCGCGCGCGCCCGCTCCTGGCCGCCGTGGGTGCGCCACAGCTTGTCGCGGTAGTTGAGGTCGAAGGACACCACCGCGCCCGCCGCCCTGGCGGCGCGCATCCCCTCCACGATCAGCTCACTGGTCTGGTCCGACAGCGCGGCGAAGAGGCCGCCGGAGTGGAACCAGCGGACGCCGGCGCCGAAGATCTCCGCCCAGTCGAAGTCGCCGGGCCCGAGCCGGGCCGCAGCCTCCTCCGCGCGGTTGTAGAAGACGACCGGCGGGCGCACCCCGAAGCCGCGATCGCTGTAGACGGTCGCGATGTTGGGGCCGCGCACGCCGTCGTGCTCCGACCACCGGTAGATCCCCCTGACCCCCATGGCCCGGACGCGCTCGGCGACCAGGTGCCCGATCGGGTAGTCCACGCAGGCGGAGGCGATCGCGGTCCGGAGACCGAAGCAGTCGGCGAGGTTGGCGGCCACGTTGTACTCCGCACCACTCACGTGGATGCGGCACTGTGCGGCCTTCTGAAAGGGGACGTCCCCGGGATCGAGCCGGATCACCAGCGCCCCCAGCGAGACGAGGTCCAGCGCCCCTCCCTGCGGGATCCTGAGCTCGACGCTCACCAGCTGTGCACCGTCCCGTCCACCAGACGGTTGATCGGAAGGTAGGCACGCCGGTACGGGTACTGGGCCGCCAGGTCCTCGTCGATGTCCACTCCCAGCCCCGGCTCCTCGCCGGGATGGAGGTAGCCGTCCGCGAAGCGGTAGGAGTGGGGGAAGACCCGGTCGGTCTCAGGGCTGTGGCGCATGTACTCCTGGATGCCGAAGTTGGGAATCGAGATGTCCAGGTGCAGGGCGGCCGCCAGGCAGACCGGGGAGAGGTCGTTGGCGCCGTGCGATCCGCTCCGCACGTGGTACAGCTCGGCGAGCTGGAAGATGCGACGGAGGTGGGTGATCCCGCCGGCATGAACCACGTCGGCGCGGATGTAGTCGATGAGCTGCTCGGTGATCAGCTGCTGGCAGTCCCAGATGGAGTTGAAGACCTCGCCCACGGCGAGCGGCGTCGTCGAGTGCTGGCGGATGATCCGGAAGCCCTCCTGGAGCTCGGCCGGCACCAGGTCCTCGAGCCAGAAGAGGTGGTACTCCTCGACCCGGTGGGCGAGCCGTGCGGCCTCGATCGGGGTGAGCCGGTGGTGGGCGTCGTGGAGCAGGGCGAAGTCGAAACCGAATCGCTCCCGGACGGCTTCGAAGAGCGCCGGAACCTGATCGAGGTAGCGGGCCGTCGACCAGTCAGCGGTCTCGATCGTGGTGGCGCCGGCGGGCACGTACCCGGTCTCGTGATGCTCCGTGTCCGCGCTCACCCCGTAGATGGAGCTGATCCCCTGGATCCCCACCTGCACCCGGACGGCGCGGTAGCCGAGGTTGAGGAAGCGGGCGACCTCCTCGAGAACGTCGGCCACGGTCTCACCGTTGGCGTGCCCGTAGACGGTGACCCCGTCGCGGCTTCTTCCGCCCAGCAGTTGATAGACGGGCATGCCCGCGGCCTTTCCCTTGATGTCCCAGAGTGCGGTGTCGACAGCCGCGATCGCGGTCATGGTGACCGGTCCGCGCCGCCAGTACCCTCCCTTGTAGAGGTACTGCCAGGTGTCCTCGATGCGGGCGGCATCCCGGCCCAGCAGCAGCGGGCAGACGTGGTCGGTCAGGTAGCTGGCGACCGCGAGCTCGCGACCATTGAGGGTCGCGTCGCCGACGCCGGTGAGGCCGTCGTCGGTGGTGAGCTTGAGGGTCACGAAGTTGCGCCCGGGGGACGTGACGATGACCTTGGCGTCGACGATCTTCAAGCTCTGGCCTCCGGCAGCGCACCAACCACGCGGCCCATCATAGGCTCCGGCGGACCGCAATCCCGCCCGGCCGCACCGCGGCGAAGCGGACGTCACTGCGCCGAGGAGATCCTCTGCTCGAGCTGAGCCCGCCATCCTCCGTCATGGATGGCCCGCCCCCGGAAGGCGCCGGTCAGGCGGGCCAGGTGGGGGAGCCGGCGCACGGCCTCGGCGTAGCGGGAGCCGATGCCGGTGACGTCGCCGGCGAGCACCTCGATGTGGAACCCGGCGAGCATCAGGGCGAGGTCGAGCTGGGCCACCGACATCGCCGGGTCGTGGAAGACGTAGGTGGCGTGGTCCTCGACGTTGAGGGACTCGTAGACGAGCGTGCCGGAGGCGGTGCGGGCAACCAGGAAGGCGACGATCGTGGGGTGGTCGCCGCCGATGGTGAGGCTGTCGAGGTCGGCGTGCGCCGCGGTCTGGCCCTGCGGGTCGCGGGGCGCCTCGGGAACGCGGAACATCGAGCGCGCCTGGGCCTGGCCTCCCCGTGACCAGGCGCCACCGCCACGCAGCATCCGCATGGCGAGCATGCCGCCGAGGGCACCGTAGGGGGCGCCGAACCCCATGCCAGGGCCCATCCCCATACCCATGCCCATCCCCGCACCCATCCCCGCACCCATGGAGGGCGCGCCACCGACCGGGCCGCCGACCAGAGGGCTGCCGGCGGGGCCGCCGAGGAGGGGGCCGCCGGCTCCGGCAGACCCCGGCCCCGGGACCCCCATGAAGCGCTCCGCCATCATCGCCCCCATCCCCTGCTCGATCTGGCCGTAATCCATGCCCTGGCCCCGACCCGGCCCGCTGCTCTGGACCTCCCCCGCCTCCGCGAAGTGCTGCGTCCCCTGCGCCGCCACCTCCACAGACGTGATCTGGTGGAACCCGAGCGCCGGCTCGCCGAGCGACTGGATCAATGCGGCGCAGCCGGCCCGCTCCGGCAGCGCCGCCGCGCCGATGAGGGCCGGCCAGATTCCGGGATCGATCGCATCCAGGGTCGGCCGGGGGACCGCCACACCGTCGCGGAGATCCCCCGCGAGCTGGCGCTGGACGAGCGGCCCGAGCCCGGGGAGGAGTGCCTGCAGGAAGGCGCCGGTGCGCCCCCTCGCCGCCGTCGCCCGCTGACGGAGGAGGGTGAGGAGCTGGGAGGTCGTCTGGGCGAGGCGCTGGACGACCACCGTCCCCGCGTCGCCCATGGAGACGCTGATCCGGTAACCGGAGGGATCAGTGGTGACGTCCTCGATGAGCGAGTAGGGCACCTGGACGGGCGGCCCGCTGACCGGGAGCGCGACGAGCCCGTCGTCGTAGAGGCTGATGTCGGCGTCGACGCCGTCCACCGCTCCGTGGAAGCGCTGTCTCTCCCCGAAGCCGATGGTCACCAGGCCGGCGCGAGCGTCGGTGACCCGGATGTCGCCGATCTGGGCGAGGAGCTGAGTGCGGACAGCACCGAGCTGCGACAGCTCCACCGCGGAGCCGTCGCTGAGGCCGATGCGCACCGTGAAGGGGACCGGCTCGCCCACCTCGACGATCTGCTCCGGGGTGATCCGCAGCGGCTGGCCGAGCTGGGGAGAGACGGTGACCGCGCCGCCGTCCACCACCGCGGTGCCGTCTCCCTCGTCCACGACCTGGCCGCTGGCGGCGCTCAGGCGGTAATGCACGGCGGCTCAGCGCTCAGTCCCGGCGGCTCGCGGGAGGGGCAGTTCAGGGCGGCGGGCGGCGGTCACGCTGCCGGCGTGCCGCACTCGCCGCAGAACTTGATCCCCTCGCCGAGCTCGGTCCCGCAGTTCTTGCAGAAGCGCTTGGTCGCTGCGGGTGCCGCGGCCAGCGCCGCGCCGCAGTGCTGGCAGAATTTGCCACCCCCCGACTCCTGATGACACGAGGGACAGAGCCCGGTGGCCTGATCCGTGTAGTTGACCCCCTGGGTGAGGTCCTGGGCCTGGATCTTCTCCTCGAGCTGACCCCGCTGGGCCTGCGCCTGCATGTACGCCACCTCCTCGCCCACCTTGGGCGCGCACTCGACGCAGAGACCCCGGTCGTTGTTCCAGCAGACGTCCCGGCAGACCCACTTGCCACAGCGGTTGCATTGGTAGAAGCGGTCGTGGACCTCCTGTGCCGCCTTGGCAAGCTCCTTGTCCTTGGCCGGGCTGCCCGTCCCGGACATCAGCATGCTGGAGTTCCAGCCGGCGCTCTCGACGTCACCCCCGATGTTGCCGCCCAGCAGACCGCCGCCGATGGCGGCGACCCGGCCACCGAACCCGAAGAGGGAGCGGTGGAAGGAGGAGCGGTAGCCGTTGTTGCACCGCATGCAGCGGAACTCGAACTGGTATCCCTCCTGGGTGGAGAGATCCTCGATGTTGCTGGTGAAGGGCACGACCCCAGGCATGGAACTCGCCTCCTCGCGACCGCCGGCTTCGCACCGGTTCAGCGAGTAGACGCTAGGTGCGGGCGCGCCCCCTTGTCAATGGAGGGCACCGCGTGGCGGTGAGCCTAGAGCTCCGGCCCCCCCGGGTAGCCGGGCAGCGGCCCGGGGAAGGCGGCCTCGGCGCGGGACTCCAGCCGCCTGGCGTGGCGACGCGTGACCAGCACGACCACGATCAGGACCGCCACCGCCGCCGCCCCGAAGCCGGCGGCGAGCCAGCCGCTCAGGCCGTTCAGGGTCACATCGGCCGCGTAGGCGGCGAGCCCGTACGCCGCCGCCCAGACCACGCTGCCCGCGGCGTTGAAGGCCAGGAACCTGATCGGTGACATCCGGCCGGCGCCCGCCAGCAGTCCGGAGAAGCTGCGCAGGACGAGGACGAAGCGGGCCGCGAAGACGACCTCCGGGCCCTGATGCTGGAAGAGGTAGCGGGTGACCTTGACCTGGGGCTGCCCGAGGCCGACGCGCGCTCCGTGGTGCACCAGGAGCCGGTAACCGCCCCACCAGCCGATCGCGAAGGCGATGCTGCCCCCCACGATGGGACCCGCGGCTGCGGCGGCGATCACCCCGCCGATCACCAGGTGGAGGCGGGCCGCCAGCGCCGCCGCCGTGAGCAGCGCCGTCTCACCCGGAAGGAAGGGGAGGCAGAGGCTCTCCAGGCCGGCCAGCAGGAAGACGGCGAGGTATCCCCAGTGCTGGACGAAGCCGGAAGCGAAGCTGGTCAGCGAGGCCAGGAGCACAGCCGGACAATGATGCTTCGGTCAGCCGCGCCGGGTGCGCGGCGTGACCATCGGCCGGACCGGGTCGGTGCCCGGGGCCGGGGTCAGGGTGCGGGTCCGGTTCCGGTTCCGGTTCAGTGCCCCGGGGCCGGGGCCGGGGGGCTGGGTCAGTGCCCCGGGCGGGGTCCGGGCTGGGGTTCGGGTCCGGGGGCCGGGTCAGTGCCCGGGGCCGGGTTCCGGGTCGCTCGGGGGCGGGGCCTCGGCGAGCCGGAGGACGACCAGGGAGCGGCCCTCGACGTGGAGGCGCTCGGGAGGTCGGACGCTGCGCGCCCCCGAGCTCTCGGCGGGCAGCGCCGTGTCGACGATCACCTCCCAGGTGCCGGGAGGCAGCTCCCATTCACAGGCGTCGCCGGAGGAGTGGAGCAGCACCGCGAGAGTGTCGTCGACGATCCGCTCGCCGGTGCCGGTGCGATCGGGGATCAGACCGCCGTCCAGGATCATCGCCAGCGACTGGCGCCCGTGGTTCCCCCAGTCGGGGTCGCTCATCTCCTCGCCGTCGCTGCGGAGCCAGCGCACGTCCTTGCGTCCCCTCGACCCCACCACCCTCCCTGTGAAGAAGTGACGCCGGTGGAGCCCCGGATGGCGGGCGCGGAGCTCGATCAGCCGCCGCGTGAAGGCGAGCATCTCGGGGTCGGCGCCGGCCCAGTCGAGCCAGGAGGTCTCGTTGTCCTGGCAGTAGGCGTTGTTGTTGCCCCGCTGGCTCCGGCCCAGCTCGTCCCCGGAGAGGATCATCGGACAGCCCTGGGAGATGAGCAGGGAGGCCAGGAAGTTGCGCTGTTGCCGGCGGCGAAGCCGGACCACGGCGGGGTCCGCCGACTCGCCCTCGACACCGCAGTTCCAGGAGCGGTTGTCGTCGCTGCCGTCCCGGTTGTCCTCGCCGTTGGCCTGGTTGCGCTTCTGCTGGTATGAGACCAGGTCGGCGAGGGTGAAGCCATCGTGCGCGGTCACGAAGTTGACACTGGCGCTCGGGCTGCGACCGTCGTCGGCGTAGAGGTCGCTGCTGCCGGTCAGCCGGTAGGCGAGGCCGGCCACTCCCAAAGGCGCCCCCCTCCAGTAGTCGCGCAGCGTGTCGCGGTACTTGCCGTTCCACTCCGCCCAGCCCACCGGGAAGTTGCCGACCTGGTAGCCGCCGGGCCCGATGTCCCAGGGCTCGGCGATCAGCTTCACCTCGGCCAGCACCGGGTCCTGGTGGATGATGTCGAAGAAGGCGGCCAGCCGGTTGACCTCGTAGAACTGGCGGGCCAGCACCGAGGCCAGGTCGAAGCGGAAGCCGTCAACGTGCATCTCGGTGACCCAGTAGCGCAGCGAGTCCATGATCAGCCTGAGCGTCTGGGGAGCGCCGGCGTTGAGGGTGTTGCCGGTACCGGTCACGTCCCAGTAGTGACGCCGGTCATGGGGGGCCAGGTAGTAGTACGCCTCGTTGTCGATGCCCCGGAAGGAGAGCGTCGGGCCCAGGTGGTTGGCCTCCCCGGTGTGGTTGTAGACGACGTCGAGGAAGACCTCGAGCCCGGCGTCGTGGAGGGCGCGCACCATCTGCTTGAACTCGACGACCTGCGCGCCGCGATCCCCGGCGGACGAGTAGCGCCCCTCCGGCGCGAAGTAGCCGATGGTGTCGTAGCCCCAGTAGTTGCGCAGCCCGAGCTGGTGCAGCCGAGCCGAGTCCACGAACGCGTGCACCGGCATCAGCTCGACGGCGGTGACCCCCAGCGACCTGAGGTGATCGATGGCGGCGGGATGGGCGAGGCCGGCGTAGGTGCCCCGCAACCGCCGCGGCACGCCGGGGTGGCGCATCGTGAAGCCCTTGACGTGAGCCTCGTAGACCAGGGTGTCGGACCACGGGATGCGCGGGGGCCGTATCCCCCGCCAGTCGAAGCGGTCGTCGACCACCACCGAGAGGGGGACGTGGCCGGCGGAGTCGAGCTCGCTCCGGGCATCGTCGGTCATCCGCCGGTTCCACTCGTAGCCGAAGACCTCGGGGCCCCAGGCGACCGAACCGGTCAGGGCCCGGGCGTAGGGGTCGATCAGCAGCTTGCTGGGATTGAACCGGCGGCCGGCGGCCGGCTCGTAGGGACCGTCGACCCGGTAGCCGTAGAGGGTCCCGGGCCCGACCCCGGGGAGGTACCCGTGCCAGGTGAGGTCGGTCTGGTCGGTGAGCTCGTAGACGGCCCGCGGGCTTCCGTCAGGGTTGGCCAGAACCAGCTCGACACGCTCGGCGTTGGCACTGAAGAGGGCGAAGTTGGTGCCCTTGCCGTCCCAGTGGGCGCCGAGCGGGAAGTGCTCGCCGGGCCAGGGATGGCGGGCCGCTGACGGATGCGGCGAGGGCGCCACGGGTGCGGGGACGCCCTCCGGCTCGGCGGCGGGTGACGACGGCCCGGGACGCGCTGCCACGTCAGACGACTCCAGCAGGGAGCGGACTCCCATGGTGTGGCGCCGGATCGCGGCGCCCTCTGGCGGCCAACCATACCGTCTCGCCGCACCGATTCGCGACCATGATACGAACCCGTGTCCACGCCGAGTCCGACCGCATGGGGCCTGCTCCGCAGCCACGTCGATGGCCGCGGTGAGCGCCACGCGCTCTCCGCAGAGACCGTCGAGGCCCTGCTCGGCGCGCTCGGCGCCGACCGCCGCCGGCCCGGGCCGGGCGATGGCTGGCCCCTGGTGGCCGTCCAGGGGGAGTCCCCGGCGCTCGCTGACGACGGGGGCCCGGGGGCCGGCGGGAGCCTCGACCGGGCGATCCCCGGCCGCCCCGGCGCGGGGGTACCGGTGGCGCTCGAGATCGAGCTGGAGGACGGCGGCGGCCGGGCTTGCGGTGATCGCCTGCCCCCTGACCTGCCGCTCGGCTACCACCGCCTCCACGGCGGAGTTCACGACCGCCTGCTGGTGGTGACCCCGCCCCGCTGCCATCTCCCGTCCGCACCGGGCTTCAGCTTCGCGGTTCAGCTCTACGGCGTCCGCTCCGCGGCGAGCTGGGGCATCGGCGACCTCGCCGACCTCACCGAGCTGGGACGATGGGCGGCCGACCTGGGGGCCTCGATGCTGCTGGTCAACCCGCTCCACGCGTCGCTGCCCATCCCGCCGATCGAGCCCAGCCCGTACTTCCCCACCAGCCGGCTCTTCCTCGACCCGCTCTACGTGCGTCCGGAGCTCCTGCCGGGGGGCGGGGCGACCGCGGACCTGGCCGTGGCCGCTCACGGGCTGAACGGGGATCGCCTCATCGATCGGGACCGGGTGACCTCCCTCAAGGCGGCGGCCCTGGAGAGGTGCTTCCAGGAGTCGGCGGTGGCGGGGGAGGTGGACGCCGCCCTCAGCGCGCGACCCCGGCTCCGCGATTTCGGCCTCTTCTGCGCGCTGGCGGAACGGCACGGGAAGGACTGGCGGGATTGGCCGCGCCCGCTGGCGCGGCGCGACCGGGCGGCGATCCGCGCCGCGGCGGCCGAGCTGGCGGAGCGGGTGCGGTTCCACGCCTGGGTGCAGCTGCAATTGGACCGTCAGCTCGACGAGGCCAGCGCCGCCCTCCCGCTGGTCCGCGATCTCGCCGTCGGCTTCCACCCGGGAGGGGCCGACGCCTGGCTCTGGCAGGAGCTGATCGCGCCGGGGGTGACGGTCGGGGCCCCTCCGGACACGTTCAACAGCGCCGGACAGGATTGGGGCCTTCCCGCCTTCGACCCCTGGAGGCTGCGGGCGGGCGGCTATGCCCCCTTCATCGAGACCCTGCGAGCCAATCTCCGGAGCGGTGGCGGCCTGCGCATCGACCACGTGATGGGCCTCGAGCGGCTCTGGTGGATCCCGGCCGGGAGCGGGCCGGCCGGCGGCGGCTACGTCAGGTACCCGGTGGACGACCTGCTCGGGATCGTCGCCCTGGAGTCGGTCCGGCACCGGGCGACCATCATCGGGGAGGACCTCGGGACGGTTCCCGCCGACCTTCGCTCCCGGCTGCGGCGGCGGGGGTTGCTCAGCTACGTGGTGCTCCTCTTCGAGGACCGGCGACCGGCGCTCTGGCCCGTCCAGGCGCTGGGCGCGGTGACCACCCACGACCTCCCCACCACCACCGGGCTCTGGGACGGCAGCGACCTCGAGGAGCGGAGCCGGCTGGGACTGCCCACCGATGCCGCCGCGACCGGCGAGCTGGTGCTGCGCCTCCGCCGCGGCGGGGGGCCGGCTCCGGGTGCCCCCGCCGAGGCGATCCTGGTCCACGCCCACCGGCGCCTCGCCGCCTCCCCCTGCGCCCTGCTGACCGCCACCCTGGAGGACGTCGCGGCGGTGCGAGAGCGGCCGAATCAGCCGGGCGGGGGGGCGGCGAGCACCAACTGGTGCCTGGCCCTCCCCGTCTCCCGGGAGCGTCTCGAGGCGCTTCCCCTGGCTCGGGAGCTCGCCACCGTCCTCTCTCGAGGCGGCAGCGCCCGGGCAGCGCCCCCGGGCAGTGGGCGCGACCGGCGCGGGTGAACTGAAATCGCCCGCACATCGTGATATAGTTGACGTAGCAACCGGGCCAAGGGTGCCCACCCGCACGGAGAGCCCCACGTGACCACAGCGGTGAAGCAGTCGTCGGCACGCACCGACTTCGAGCTGTTCCAGCGCGCCAGGGCGGAGGCGTACCGCCTGCACCGGCCGGTGTACATCGCCGGCGGAGAGATCCACGCCGAGCGGCCCCCGCGGACGACCGCGATGGTCTGGCCGAACGGCAGCGTCACCTGGGGCAACCCCCAGGCCGCCAGCAAGCAGATCGACCGGCGCCACCTTCCCCCCGCCGCCTGAACCGGCGGCGCCGATCGGCGTTCCCTGAGCGATCGAAGGGGTCGCGGCACGGCCGCGACCCCTTCGATGCGTTCGGCGTGAATTTCAGGTTCCGAGGGCGTTGCTGACGTTGGAGAAAAGGGTGTTGGTCGAGCCGCCGAGCCGCATCAGCATGACGGCCGCGACGACGGCGATGAGGACGAGGATGAGTGCGTACTCCGCCATTCCCTGCCCTTCCTCATCTCGACGTGAATGACGGCGAGAGGGAGTGGGGAGTGATTCGCTCACAGGGCATCACCTCCTTCTGGATCGGCTCGGGTTAACCTCCTGTTCACACCGTTTGACGCGAAGAGTTCAGTCTGGCGGACAGGATCTGAGCTTCGATCGCATGCCCGTGTGACGAGTTGGTGATGCGTCGCGGCGGCCTTGCCCGAGCGCCGGCCGCGACTGCGGTCGCGAGGCCCGGGTCGGGGACCCCGCCCGTGCGGCGCGCCGGAGGTGAAGCGCCAGGCCGCCCCCGCAACGCTGGACTAAACCGCCCGAGCGGCCTCCGCGCTCGCGTCGTGGGCGAAGGAGCGCACTGCCCACGCGACCGCGCCCACCAGGCCCGCGTCGCTGCCGAGCTCGGCCTGGCCCAGGCGGCATCGTCGCAGCGGGGTCTCAAAGGCGATCTCGGCCATCGCGGCGCGGATCGGCGCCTCGAACAGGTCGACGTTGCTGCCGACGCCCCCGCCCAAGGCGATGGCGTCCGGCCCGAGGATGTTGACGAGGGCGCCGAAGGAGCGTCCGAGGGCCCTCGCGGCGTCGGCGTAGACGCGCTGGGCGAGCGGGTCGCCGGCCCGAGCGGCTTCCGCGATGATCGAGGCGGTGAGGGGGGCGACACCCCGCAGCCGCGACCTCTCGCCCCTGGCCAGGGCGGCCGCGGCGCACCGGGCGATCCCGGTGCCGGACGCGATCCCCTCGAGGCAGCCGGGGTGGCCCTGGCCGCACGTCGGACCGTCCGGGCTCGCCGGCACGTGTCCCACCTCGGCGGCGGTGCCGGCGGTGCCGACCAGGAGGCTGCCGTCGATGATCACCGCCCCGCCGATCCCGGTGCCGATGATCACGAAGACGAACGTCCGCGATCCGCGTCCCATGCCCGCCGCCCACTCGGCGTACCCGGCGAGGTTCGAGTCGTTGTGGATCGCGACCGGGCACCCGGCCGCCTCGGAGAGCATCTCCCGCGCCGGCAGGCTCTCGAACCCGGGCAGGTGGGGAGCGGCGAAGACCACCCCGCGCTCGGGGTCCAGCGGGCCCGGGATGCCGATGGCGATCCCGTCCGGGGTGCCGCCGGCCGCGTCTCGCGCCGCGTCGGCACAGGCCGAGATCACCGCCGCCGGCCCGGCCGCGGCCGGGGTGAGGCGGCGCACGACCCGGTCGGCGTAGGTGGTGGGGCCGGTGGCCACGGCGGCCCGGATGCTGGTGCCACCCAGGTCGATCCCGACGAGTCGGGGCATCGCGCGTTCTCCTGCAGTCATCGCGACCGGCTTCCGACGGCTGCCCGGGGCTCGCCGGAGGAGCCGTCGTGCCAGTGGCCGGGCCGGGCGATCCGATTGGCCGCCGCCGGTCCCCAGCTTCCAGCCGGGTACATCTTGACGGGGGGGGGGACGGTCGAGGACCGGTTGGACCACCCTCCAGCCGCGATCCACCTCGTCCTCGCGGATGAAGAGGGTGTGGTCGCCGCTCAGCGCGTCGTGGAGCAGCCGCTCGTACGCCTCCGGCGTGCTCGCCTTGAACGAGCCCTCGTAGCTGAAGTCCATCTCGACCGGCTGGGTGGTCACCTCCGGACCGGGACGCTTGGCGACGAAGGTCACCGAGATCCCCTCATCGGGCTGCACCCGGACCACCAGCCGGTTGCCGTCCAGGGCGTGGAGGCCGACCGCGCGGAAGAGATGCAGAGGGGCGTCCCGGAAGCTGAGCACCACCCGGCTGTCCCGGACCGCGAGACGCTTGCCGGTGCGGAGCACGAAGGGCACGCCGGCCCAGCGCCAGGAGTTGATCTGGAGGCGCAGGGCCGCGTAGGTCTCGACCTCCGAGGCCGCGTCCACCCCCTCCTCCTCGCGGTAGCCGGGCACCGGCTCACCGTCGACCGTCCCCGCGGCGTACTGACCCCGGACCACGTCGTCGGGGTTCACCGGATGGAGGGCCTCCAGGACCTTGACCTTCTCGTTGCGGATGGCCTCGGCCTCAAAGGAGATCGGCGGCTCCATGGCGGTCACCGCCAGGAGCTGGAACATGTGGTTCTGGACGATGTCGCGGATGGCGCCGGTCTCCTCGTAGAAGGCGCCGCGGTGCTCGACGCCGAGGGACTCGGCGACCGTGATCTCGACCCGCGAGACCGCGTCGCGATTCCACACCCGCTCGAAGACCGAGTTGCCGAAGCGGAAGACCAGCAGGTTCTGGACCGTCTCCTTCCCCAGGTAGTGGTCAATCCGGTAGATCCGCTCCTCGGGGAGGATCTCGTGGAGGGCGGCGTTGAGCCGGCTCGCCGACTCGACGTCGTGACCGAAGGGCTTCTCGATCACCAGCTTGGTGCCGGCCGCCAGTCCCGCCGCGCCCAGCCCCCCGGCCAGGGAGGTGAACGCGGAGGCCGGCACGGCCAGGTAGAGAAGGCGCTCGGGCCGCTGGGCCGCCGCCCGGAGCGGCCCCAGGTCCCCATCCGGGCCGATGGCGACGAAGTGAAGGCGGGCCGCGAACTCGGCGAAGCGCCGGGGCTCGAGCCGGCTGCGCGAGAAGCTCCGGACCGCCTCCTCCGCGTGGGCGCGGAAGCGCGCGTCGTCCCAGTCCAGCGGGGCCACTCCGATGATGTCGCCGCGCTCGGGGAGGAGTCCCTCGATCTGGAGGTTGTAGAGGGCGGGCAGGAGCTTCCGGGCCGCGAGGTCACCGGTCGCCCCGATCACGACGATGTCCTGGTCGGCGGGGCGGCGAAGCGTCATGAGCTGATCACACCTGGGGCCTTGGGCGTTGCCGCCTCGTCGGGAGCGAACGGTGGGAACGGCGCCGGGTCGACGCGGAGAACAGTGTCGGCCGCGGCCACAAGGCGGGATTGTACGGGAGGGGCAGGGGAAGCCATCCGACCCGAGGGCCGCTGTTTCTGTGAACATACGCCGACTGATCGCCGGGGCCGCCAGAGGAGCACCTGCCGTGGAGAACGATTCGACCGACACAGAGGTCATCGCCACCGAGGCGGGCCGAGGCTCGGGCATCTGGAATGCTGTGGGGGTGAGCTGTCTGGCGGCCACGACACTGGTGGCCGCCGGGTATGTGGCCGCGGCGATCGTCGAGGAGGTCGGCGGGCAGGTGCCTTCGACCAGCGTCAAGGCCTACACCCTCCTGCTGGCGACGGACTGGTCGGCGCCCTACTTCGCCGTCATCCCGCTGGTCGCGATCGCGATCGCCTGGTGGCAGCTGCGGGGGCTCGGCAGGTCCCGCAGCGCGGCGGGCGCCCCCGCGCCAAGCCCCACCCCGCCCGCGTACGCGGAGATCATCCGGCTGCTTCGAGCCAGGGCCCTCGCCCTGACCGGGGCCGCCCTGCTGCTGATCGTGGCCGCCGCCGCGGTCGGCTCCGCGATCGGCAACTTCATCTACTACAACAACCCCTCGGTGCCGGGTGCCGAGCTGTGGGCCTCGGAGGTCGAGCGTCTCGCCAACGCGCTCGCCACACTGGCCATCTGCGGCGCGGGGATCGCGGCGGCCCTCATGATTCAGAGGTCGGTCCGGAGCCGCCTGCCCGCTGCGGTCGCGATGGAGGGTCTCGGCGACCTCGACGACGCGGAGACCGTCGATCCGGAGGGAGACGAGCCGGTGGCCGATCCCGTCGCGGGGGAGCCGGCCAACCTGTAGTGCATTGACCCGGAGGTGGGCCCCCGGTCCGGCTGCAACAGGAAGATGCTTCCGGGCCGGAGGGCTCAAGACTGGTTAGTGAGAGGTGCCGGAGACCGGCGCGTGCCCGGGGACCGGGAGGCCCCCGGCGCACACGGTGCGGCAGGCCCGGGCTGGGAAACCCAGGTCCCTGGCTTCGCGGGCGATGGCCTCCGCCTCGCCGCGGCTGGCGGCCAGCGCGAAGAGTGATCCGCCACTGCCCGTGAGATGCCAGCGCCTCCCCGGGGTCCCGGTGCGCAGACGCGCGATGGCCGCGGCCAGCCGGGGGTGGGCGCGGCAAGCGGCGGCCTCGAGATCGGAGCCGCAGAGCTCCGGCTCTGCTGGACGGCCCTCGGCGAGCAGCTGCGCCAGCGCCTCGGGGCGGCTCGCACCCCGCCACTCGTCGGGGGTCAGCGCCGCGAAGGTGGCCGCCGTGCCACTGCGCCCGGCGATCGCGACGGCGAGGTCGAGGGGAGGGTGCGCAAGCGGCTCGAGGCGCTCACCGGCCCCGCCGACCAGCAGGCCGCCCCCCGCCAGGCACGCCGGGACGTCGCTGCCCAACGCGTCGGCGGTCTCGAAAAGGGCGGCCGGCAGGCTCCCGACGCCGAGTCCCGCCATCAGCCGGAGCACCGCCGCGGCATCCGCCGAACCACCTCCGAGGCCGGCGGCAGCCGGCAGCCGCTTCTCGAGGCGGAGCTCCACCGCGCCCCCGGGTTGACGGGCGAGCATGGCGCGAGCGGCGCGGGTCAGGAGATTGTCGGCAACCGGCACCTCGGCCGACGACGGGCCCGAGATCTCGAGCCGGACGTCCGATGGCCCATCCCCCTCGAACCCCCCCATCTCCGCCGGCCCCGCCCCGACCAGGTCGTGCCAGTCGAGCCGCACCACCACCGAGCGGAGGTCGTGGCGGCCGTCGGGGCGGCGTCCGATCACGCTGAGGGCGAGGTTGAGCTTGGCGTACGCCGGCACGAAGATCATCGACCGGCCTCCCGCAGGAACTGGGTCGGTGGGTGGGCGAGATGCACGGCGCGGGTCGCTGTCTGCATGAGCCTCCCAGGATGCCCGGCCCGCCGGTCAGGCTTGGTGGCGTGGACCGGCCGCGCCGGTGGGCGATTGCTATACTCCAGGCTCCCGGGCGTTCGTCGGGGGGACGCGCCCAGTTTTTCCGACATTAGTCAACAGGTGTCATCTTGGCCAACTCCCGCTCCGCCCGGAAGCGCATCCGCTCCAGTGAGCGCAAGCGCATCCGCAACCGCATCGTCCGCTCGGCCGTCCGGACCCGGATCGGCCACGTTCGCCGCTCCCTGGTGAGCGGACAGGTCGAGGGGATCGAGGAGGAGCTGCGCGCCGCCGTCAAGGCGCTGGACAAGGCCGCTGAGAAAGGGATCCTGCACCGCAACAACGCGGCCCGCCGCAAGTCCCGGATCATGGCGATGGCGGCCCGCCTGAGCGCCATGGGCGGCAGCGAGGCGGAGAAGGCGGTCACCCGCGCCGCCGCAGCCGGCGGGGCCAAGGGGAGGAGCGCCAGAGTGGCCACCGCCGCCAAGGCCGCCGGCAAGGGCGGCGACGCGAAGGCCGCCCCCACCAACCCCGCGAACGCGACCAAGGCCGCCGCCGCGGCCAAGCCGGGGAGCGCGGCCAAGCCCGGGACCGCCGCCAAGCCCGGGACGCGCCGGAGCAAGTCCGACTCCTAACGGAGTCGCGATGCCGGCTCCCCCGCGCGGGAGCGGCTCCGGGCCACCGTCCGAGCTGCACCCAGGGTGAACCGGCCGATCGCCTGGCGATCGTCGGTCTCCCCCGCCTTGATGGCCACGTCGATCGCCTGGAGCTGACCCATCCAGCGCTCGACGACCGCGGGCGGGACGGTGCGCGCCTGCCGCACCAGCCGCTCGGCGCGCCACTCGGGGATGCGGAGTTGAGTGGCCAGGCGGGCGGCCGATCCCCCCGCGCCAAGCAGGAACTGGGCCCTGCGCAGCTCGCCGAGCTGCCCGGCCAGGGTGGCGATGATGTGCTGGGTGGAACGCCCCTCCTCCACCAGGTCGGCGGCGGCGGCAGCGCCCCGGCCCGGCTGGGGCCCCAGCAAGCGCTCGAGGACGTTCCAGACCTCCAGCGCCTCGGCGCCGCCCACCACCTGACGCACGGTCTCCGGCTCCACGGGCTCGCCGCCCGCGTAGGCGCTCAGCTTGTCCAGCTCGGTGGCGACCAGGCCCAGGTCCGACCCGGCCACCCGGAGGAGGTGGTCGAGCCCGCCGGGCCGGAGGCGGAGCCCCCGGGCCGCCGCGGCCCGCTCCGCCCACTCCCGCGCCTCACGGCTGCGCAGCAGGTTGAAGGCGCGAATCGCCCCTCCGAGCCGGACCACGGCCACCGCCACCGGGTGGGTCGACGGCACCGGCTGGTGGCTGACCAGGCAGACCGAGGTGCTCGGCGCCCGCAGGGCGATAGCCTCGGCGAGGGCCCGCCCCGCCTCCCCGGATCGCCGGCCCCCGGTGAGCTGCGGCGGATCGCGGATGAGCAGATAGCGGCGCGGGTCGATGAGGGGGACCTCGGCCAGTGAGGTCCGGATGCGCTCGAGGGGTGCCGGCGCGTCGATGAGCTCCACGCCGAGCTCGGCCCCGGCGGCCTGCTGCCTCCAGGCGCGGACCTCGTCATCGACCCGGTGCCGGTCGTCACCGTGGACCAGGAGCAGCTCGGCGGCGGCGGAGCCAGGACGCGGGCCGTCCTGCCGCGTCGCGCCGGGGGTCATGCTCCGACCGGGCTCAGCCGGTGTGGAGGCGGTAGCGGCGCTGCCCGTCGTCACCCCGGAAGGTGTCGGCGCCCGCCCTCTCGGCGAGGAAGCGCACGGCACGTCCGGAGACCTTGACGCCGGCCCGGGTGATCTCCGAGGCGATCTCGGCGGCGGTGCCCTGGCCGAGCTTGGCAATCACCGCCCGGACCACCTCGGTGGTCACCTCCGGTGGCGTCGCCCTCCCCTTCGACAGCCGGCCACGTGGCTTGCGGCGGCGCGCGGTCGCGGCCGAGACCGCCTCGGCAGCGGAACGCCGGCGCCGCCGCGTCTGCGGCTCTCCCACCGCGGACGAGGCCCGCTCGAACATCGCGACCGCCTCGCGCACCTGGCGGCGAAGATCGTCATTGTCCGCGCGCAGGCGGGCGATCTCCAGGACCAGGGCCTCGATCCGGTGAACCAGCCGCTCGCCAGCGCGCACCACGGGTGACTCGCCCTCGACCGGAGGCGCGGAACCTCCCCGGCGGCCCCGGGGGGCCACCTCCACGGGCTCGCGAGCCAACATCTGGCTCTCCTCCTCGTCCGAGGAACTCGCCATTGCACACACCTCATCCCACACGACGCCCACAGCCGTGTCCTCAGCTAGGTAAGTCCGACCCGGCTGTCGCGTTCACGTCGATGATAGTCCTCGGCGCGCTCGGGGGAGGACTGCAATCCCGGCGGGACACCGCCGCGCGCGAGTTGGTTCGCGCCATCGCGGCTCCGGTCGGTGCTGGACACCGGTCCATTCAGGGGAGTCGGAGCGGTACCATGTCCTTCCCCCGGGGACGTAGCTCAGCTGGGAGAGCGCTTGCATGGCATGCAAGAGGTCGGGAGTTCGATCCTCCCCGTCTCCACCAGGGGGCTCAAAACCGTTGAGAACAAAGGGTTTTCCGGTTCTGAGCCGTTTCGGACCGAGGCTGTTTTCGGCTCTTCTTCGCAACATGTAAGCTCTTTAGTGGAGAGCAGCCATGAACTTTGGCGCTGAATCGAGTAAGATCCCTCCCCGGAGCCCAACTGGGAATGCAGAGGTCCGCGATGGCCAAGCCCCTGACCGTGGTCCCCTCCCCCTCGCCGTGGCAGACGTGGGTGGGTGAGTACCTCGACGAGAAGCGCGCCGGCGGGGTCAGCCGCCACACCATCGGCATCTACGGCTACGCGCTTCAGGACGTCCTCCTTCCCTACTGCGACGCCCACAGCGTCTCCGGGCCCACCGAGCTCAACGCCGCCCACCTCAACGCCCTAGTCAGCGGCCTCCTGGACGGCACAGGGTCGCGCTCGGGCCGGCCACTGGCCAAGCAGAGCGTCGACACCTACGCCCGGACCATCAACGGCTTCCTGGGCTGGCTGGGCAAGCGGGGCGAGGCGCCCAGCGCCCGGGCCCAGCGGCCGCGCCTGCCTCACCGCGTCCTCGAGGTGCTCAACCGGGAGGAGACCACCCGGCTGGAGGACGCGGCGCAGAACGAGCGGGACAAGCTGATCATCCGGGTCCTCGCCGACACCGGCCTGCGTCTCAGCGAGCTGCTCGGGCTGGTGCCCGACGACATCCGCCAGGAGCCGGGCCAGAGGTGGTACCTGAAGGTCCGAGACAAGGGCGAGAAGGAGCGACTGGTGCCGATCGGCCCCGGGCTGGCCGGCCGCCTGGACCGCTACGTCAAGCGGACGCGGCGGCCAAGCGCCTACCCCAACCTCTTCCTGAGCAACCGCCGGGGGCGGGGGACCATGGAGTACGAGCCGCTCACCAAGAGCGGGGCGGAGCAGCTGATCCGCGACCTGGGGCTGGACGTCCTCAACCGGCGGGTGTACCCGCACCTCTTCCGGCACTCGTTCATTACCTGGTGCGCCCTGCGGGGGATGCGAGAGACCGACGTCGCCAAGATCGTCGGACACAGCGGCCTGCGGATGATCCACGAGGTCTACGAGCACCTGACGGTCTCGGACACCCACGACGCGCTGATGCGGGCGTTTATCGCGGAGGATCGACGCTAAGTGCCCCACCGTGCCAGCCATGACTGAACGTATCCACGAGTTTCCCACTCTTGTCACACGCATCCTGGGGCCCACGCTTTCCAGCAACAACCTCCGACAGGTCGCCTGGGAGCACCGGGCGAACCTTTTCGACACGGTGATGTGGGAGAACCAGGTGGTGCGAGTTAAGGTTGAGGTGGACCTGCACGATTCGATACTCAGCGTCACCATCGCCACGCTTGATGCGCCCGGCGAGGAGTTCCCTCTCTGGCTGGTGCTGTGGGCGACTGGCGGATCGGAGGCTGAGGCACGGAGCCTCGACAAGCTGACCTACGATGTGGGGCAGACGGACGAGGACTGCGCTGAGGCTGCGCTCATTCGAGCTGCCCCCGTCCTCGCAGGCGCGGCGTCCCCACTCCTGTCGGGAGACTTCTCGCTGGTTCCCTCACTGCGTCGCGCAAACCAATTGCGGATGGAGGCCAATGTTCGCCACGAGCCTTGGCCTAACCTCACAGCCACGTAACGCCGCGGCGATCACACCTGTCTCCGGAAGCGAGCTACACGGCCGGCCTGCGTTGGCGGACGTTCTAATCCCGGGCGAGTCAAGCTGGCTGATGCTGGTCGCCAGGCCGGCATCGCAGCGGCTCTGTGGCGCCTACGTCGTTCCGTCGACTCTGCCACCAGAGATTCGCGTGCCAGAAGGCATATTCCGCACCTGACCATGAATCTGACCGAGGATGTTCACCGACACGACAAAGTCACCGACCCCAATGTTCTCAGGAGCGATGGCGCCGCCGAGAACCGGAGCGATCGTGAAGTCATACACTTGGTTTGGACCACGTAAGCAACCGCGGCGCTTGGCGGCATCTGTGAGCGCGCCCAATAAGTACCGATCTTGAGCTTCAGGGGTTTCGAGGGCAGCGCGACATTCATCCAGACTGGCCCACGGACGGGTTAGTTTCCCCTCCAAGGTATCCAGGAACTAGATACCGTCCGCGCTCTGAAAGAAGACGTCGCCGAACAGAGAGGTGAAGATCGGGGTCTTGCCTGAGAAATCAAGGAATCGCCATGACTCCAACGCCCCCCGGTACTGATCAGCGTCAAACTTCGTTGTGAGATCTAGCACACAGCTCCGCCAGTCGGCACTTAGTAGTTGCCGGCGGAAACCAGCCAGCGCTGGTAGTGGTCCTCTTGCTCTGCCAAAGTCCCGACGTGCTCGACGAGCGCGACGCCAAAGATGCTCACCTGTTGTGGTCGCCTCGCCTGCCGCGGTAAGGGTAGGAGATAGCAGACGAGCCCCTCCCCCATGTCCCGTTGCATCCCCGATGCCCACGCGTCGGTTCGAGCGCCATTGCAGCAAAGCTTGAAACCCGCCTCCTCCAAACGCGACCTCACCTGCCGCATGGCCTCGAAGCAGTCGCTGCTCTCTACCATCACGTCGTCCAATCCTTCCAAGTGCGCCGTCATGCGGTAGAGGCGATGGGGGCCAGCCTCTCCCAATCGAGCAGACACGGGCGCTCGTCACCACGTGGATCCACGGCGACGACCGTCTCCTGCGGCATGGTGGCAGTATGCAGCCCCGTCTCGAGAGACTTCCTAGGTTGCCTCTCGATACCGGCGCACTCGGGGCCTCGCAAGATGAAGCCCGAGTTCAGCCATGTATCAAGAGGGCGCGGTGTTACCCGTCCCGCGCCCCACCGGCCTGGTCCTTATCGACGAGGCCGATGGTGAGTTGACCGTACCACAGGGGCAGGCAACCATCCCACCGTCCCGGCGGGCTGAGGGGCCCGCGGGGACGGCGGGACGGCGTCCGTCCCGAGCCGCGCCGGCTCCCCCGGCAGCCGCTCAGGCCGCCACGGTGACCCTCAGGAGCTGGGGCGTGCCCACCTCGTCGGGGACCGCCTCCCCGTCCGCCTCGAGTCCGGCGATGTGCACGGCCATCGCCTCCGCGGCGCGCTCCCGGCACTCCTCGAGGGAGCGGCCCTGGGTGAAGCAGCCGGGGAGGGCAGGCACGGAGACCATGAAGCCGCCGGTCTCCTCGGGCTCGACCACGATGGTGTAGGTGCGCATCGCTCTCATCGTCTCACAGGACCTCGCGGAGCTCATCGGTGGTCAGGCCAGCCTGGGCCAGGATCGAGGCGACCAGCCGGGGGCCGAGTGTCTCGCCGGCGTGGAGGGGCACGGTGACGCGGCCGCCCCGGGTCGGATGCCGGAGCTGGGCATGCGACCCCCTCTGGGCCACGACCACCCAGCCCAGCCGGCCGAGGGCCCGAACGACATCGCGGCCGGTAACGCGCGGGAGGGCTGGCATGGCCGGAGACGGTCGCGAGTCCGTGGGGCGGGTGGCCACAACGACGACTTCGGCGCCGTTTCGGAACGCGGGAGTCAAGCGCGACGCTGGGTACCAAGCTAGAAGTAAGCGCTGTATTTGAGATCAGTAATGCCTGTGCCACCGCTGAATAATCAGGAGACATAGATGGCATGCAAGAGGTCGGGAGTTCGATCCTCCCCGTCTCCACCAGGGGGAGGCCCGCGGCCTACCGAGCTGAGAGCCGCCCCCGCCGAAGGCCTGGCCGGCGAGCCCCCGGATGGCAGCGGTAAGAGTCGGACCGGGCGATGTCTGAGCTCAGCATCGATGCCGGACCACGACGGCTTCCTGGGCCGGCTGGGGAATCGGTGGGCCAGGCGCCGGCGTCAGGACGCCGTGGGATCGACCACCTGCGCGGTGAAGACGATGGCCCCGGTGATGGTGTCCCGGATCACGAACAGGAAGGGATGATCGAGGGTCACGTAGGTGATCGGGGGCAGTGGTCCACCGCCACCGAGTCCACCGACGATGGTCGCGGCCGCCGCGGTGGTGCCGACCTCGTCCACGTTCATGACCGCCCGCTGCTCCAGGAGGCCGACCTGGATATCCCGCCCGCCATCGATGCCGCTGAAGTCCGCCGCGCCATCGAATGCATCCTGCATGCCCAGGGTCTGGAGGATGGATATCAGCGACTCCTGCGATGCGATGTCGAACTTCGGCAGGGAGATGTCCACGTCGTCGGTCGAGGTCAGGTTCTGCTCGATCCCGGTCAGCGTGGCCGGGGTCATCCCGGCAACGAAATCTGCGAGCGCCTCGGAGGTCGGCATGATCACGTCGGCGACGAAATGGCCGCCGACGTAGGGCATCTCGACCGCGGTCACCCCGTCCCCGATGTAGGCGGGCAACGTCCACAGCTCGCCGTACATCATCTGGGCCGAGACCTGACTGCCGTCGGGCCGGAAGAAAGGCTTGGCAGACGTGTAGTCGGCAATGAATTGATGCTGCCAATCCGCATCGAAGTAGATGGCGTCGGCCAGCACCAGCTTCAACGACTGCACGTCCTGAGCGGAGACCACCGAGGGGATCATCCCGTGGGTGGCATCGCTGACCCATTGATTGATGAGGTTCGCGGCGTCCTGCGGGTCGCCGCTGAAGTCGACTTGGCTCGAGGGCGCCGAGAAGTTCTGGACCAGGGTGTTGAGGAAGGTCGCATTGAAGGGCAGGCCCTGCTGCAACCAGATGGCGTTGGCGTCATCGAGTGAGATGCCGTCGGTCTGCGCGGTCGCGAGCAGCGAGGCGTCCAGCTGCTTCCAGGCAGCCGCCTGCTGCTCCGGGCTGATCCCGGCGCTGTGGAGCACCGTGCCGATCTGGGTCTGGGTGTCGCCCTCTGCGCCGAGCTCCAGCATGGCCAGGGCGGTCGCCAGGCTGTAGGCGGAATCGACGACGTTGGCGTCAGGCTGGCTCGCCGCCAGCTGCCGCAGGAGATCCACCGTGAGCGCGTTGCCGGCGTCGGCGGAGGCCTGGACGTCGGCTGCGCTGGCGGTGATGCCCGCCAGCAGGTCCGAGCTCTGCGGAGTCGGGGAGGCACTCGGCGGTGTCGGCGAGGCACTGGGCTGGCTTGTCGCGCGGCTTGTCGAGCCGGGTGACACGGCCGGCCGGATTGCCGACGTGCCGCAACCGGTGACCAGAAGGGCGGCCACGACGCCAACCATGGCCAGGCAGCGCGCGCGTTCCCGACCCGGGTGATGGCTCCGGTTGGCTGGAGACGTGACCAACATGGTTCACCTCGGTGGCGACGGCTGTGTCGCCTGGTCAACGCGCCGGCGCGGCCGGAGGTTACCCGGCGTCAGCAGAGGGTGGACCGTCCGGGGCGCCCCGGATCAGGCCGCCGTCTGGCTGAAGAGCAGGCCGAAGGTGCAGGTCAGGCCTGCGTCGGTGGAGTCGTTGGCGAAGTTCGTCCCGGGCGCCACCGCCACCGTGAAGGTGTTGGCGGTCGCCCCGGTGCCCACCCCCGCGGTCCCGCCCCCGGCCCACGAGAGGCTCGGGGTCGCCGCGTTGCTGTAGAGGTTGGCGCTGGTGAACGTGCCGGTGAGGGCGGTGGTCGCCCAGACCGTGCCGGTGTCCGGCACGATCGTGTTGAGGTCGGTCACCTTGAGGGTGACGTCGGCGCAGAGGCCGCCGGTGGGTGCCTGGCCCCCGGTGCCCATCGTCAGGGTGAAGGTGCTCTTGAGCGAACCGGTGTTGGCGATCTTGATGGTCCCCGAGGTGCCCGTCCAGTTGGCCGGGTCGACCCCGGAGATGGTCACCGCGGCCGCGCACCAGCCGGTGCCGGTGGTGGTCGGGATCGTCCCCAGGAGGGAGACGCAGCTCGTGCCGTTGGCGTGGTTGAGGGTGCCCGCGCCCACGCTGTTGCCGGCGTTCTCGGTGTAGGCGCTCCAGGCCGCCAACCCGCCCCACCCGACCACGGCGGTGCTGGCCACCACCGCGGCGAGCACCAGGGCGACTCTCAGCGAGCGCGTTGCCTTCCGGCTCCTGTCCATGATCCTGAGGTTCCTCCGCCGCTGGGACCCGAGCCCACCAGGTAGTTCAAATGCACTAGCGGCATCTGGTACGTTCGGGGATCGATGCCACGCGGCGCTGGTGCATCCCGCCACAGGCTCGTAACGAGGCTCGTGTGGGACTGTGAACGCGAACAGCTCGTCTGATCTGTTAGCACAGTTCTGCCCTCCGCGTCACACCCTCGTGAGCCACCCCCCGGCACACCACCCCGCGACCATCCGGTAACGTCCGCTGGATGCGGCAGCTCTGGGCGCCGTGGCGCATGGCGTACGTGACCGGCGAGTCCGGGGTGCCGGAGGGGTGCTTCATCTGTGCCGCGGTGGTGCCGGGCGCCGCGGACGGCCTGGTGGTCGAGCGCGCGGAGCTGACGGTCACCCTGCTCAACCGCTTCCCGTACAGCAGCGGACACCTCATGGTGGCGCCCCGGCGCCATGCCGCCGGTCTCGGCGAGCTCTCCCCCGAGGAGGGCCTGGCGGTGCTGGCAGCAACCCGGAGGGCCCTCGACGCGATCACCCGGGAGATGGCCCCCGGGGGGTTCAACGTCGGATTCAACCTCGGCAGGGCCGCCGGCGCCAGCGTCGACCACCTCCACCTCCACGTCGTCCCCCGCTGGGACAGCGATACCAACTTCATGCCCGTGCTGGCCGACGTCAAGGTCCTGCCCGAGCACCTGGAGGTGACCGCCGCCCGGCTTCGCGAGGCGCTCGGCAGGGAGGATGGCGACCCCGGGGAGAGCACCGGCGCGGGGGGCTCAGGAGCGGCCGATCCCGCGGAGCGCGTATAGTCGGCCCCCGCGACATAGGATCAATCACTGGCCGGAGGCGGCGCGTCCGCCACCTGGCACGGAGAGGCTCGCGTGGGCTCGGTCATCAAGAAGCGGCGCAAGAAGATGCGCAAGCACAAGCACAAGAAGATGCTCAAAAAGACCCGCTGGCAGCGGCGGGCCACCTAGGCGCGGCCACCGCGCCGTCGGGAGAAGGGCGCCCCTCGGGGCGCCCTTCCTCGTTCCAGGACCGCCGGAGAGGATGCGGTCCACCAGGCGGGGAAGGACCTTCGGGGTGCTGGCCAAGACCGGACTGGTCGCGCGCCTCGGGAGCCGCGGATCAGCTGTCGCTCACCGTGTCGGCGACGTGGCGGAGGCGGCCGAGGACATCGGTGGTGGGCGCGACCGTGCCGTGCTCATAGCCGAGAGCCGCGAGGCCGAGGTCCCCGCGGCGCGGGCGTACTCGCGCAGGCTCAGCCGCGTCTGCGCCCGCCAGCGGCGGATCTCGTTCCTTGGTCGAGTGGGGCCCGGATGGGGTTACAGCGCAGGAGGATGGTGCTAGACCGCGCCCGGCTGCTGTCACCCGTTGGTGGACCGGCGGTGTCGACCCTCCGCCCGCAACCGGGACTCGGCGGGGATTCCCAGTAGAGCGCCCGCGAGGCGGGGTGAGCCGAGTCCGGCTTTGCCGGGCCGGCGAGGGGCGACGAGCCCCTGTCAGAACAGCGAGGGGCCCCCATGCGGCCTGCCGCGTGGGGCCCTCTGGACCGGCGGGGATTCGAACCCCGGACCTCTGCCGTGCGAGGGCAGCGCTCTCCCAGCTGAGCTACCGGCCCCGGAGGGGTCCCAGTCTACCCGGGGGCCGCACCCTGGCTTCGGTGCGCGCTCAGGGGGGAAGGCGCTCAGCGGCCCACCGGCGCGTGGCGGAGGTCCCTCTTCACGGGCGGGTCGGGAGTTCCTGCCCTCCGCAGTCCCCCGGCGTCGCGGGGCGCCGGTCAGATGTCCGTCGAGTCGTCGACGAAGTAGGTCTCGCAGGCCTCGTCGAGGAGCTTGTTGGTGAGCTCGGGGTCGCGCCCCAGGTAGCGGCAGAGGTGGATCACGTGGTTGAGGAGGTCGCGGGGGTGCGATCCGTGGAAGGCCCGCCCCTTGGCGACGTAGTGCCGGCTGATCAGGTCGGAGATGACCTCCTCGCGGTAGGGGATCTCCTGGGATGCGCAGACCCGCCGCCAGATCTCGGCGAACTCGTCACGGGTGGGATCGGGGACGTGCACCTTGTAGCGGACCCGGCGCAGGAAGGCCTCGTCCATGAGGTTGTGGGGTTCGAGATTGGTGCTGAGCATCAGCAGGCAGGTGAAGGGCACCGCCACGCTGGTCCCGGCGCGGGCGATGTTCACGTAGTCGACGCCGTTCTCCAGGGGGACGATCAGGCGGTTGAGCAGGTCGCGGGGCGACATCTTCTGCTGCCGGCCGAAGTCGTCGATGAGCAGCAGGCCGCCGTTGGCCTTGAGCTGGAGCGACGCCTCGTAGAAGCCGAGCGCGGAGTCAAATCCCAGCTCCAGCATGCGCGGGGTGAGCTCGCCGCCCGCCTTGACCGCCGGCCTCTCGGCGAGCTGCCAGCGGGTGTCGTGGGGGGGCAGGGGGCGGTCGATCGGGGTGTGGTAGATGGGGTCGTAGAAGCGGATGACCTCGCCATGGACGTAGAGGGCGCGGGGGATGAAGACCGGCGGGCCCATCACCCGGGCGCTGGCGTCGGCAATGCTGGTCTTGCCGTTCCCCGACGGGCCGTAGAGGAAGCAGGCGTGGCGGGCCGAGAGCGCCGGGCCGAGGTGATCGAGCACCCGCTGGCTCAGCACCAGGCTCGAGAAGACGGCGCGCAGCCGCTCCCGGTTGACCGCGATCCCCACGTCCGCCTGGCGCGCCGCCATGGCGTTGTAGTCGCCGATCGGCACCGGCGCGGGGCCCGCGTATTGATTGATGTCGAGCAGCTCGCGGGCCCGCTGGCGGCCGGTGGTGGTGATGGTGAACTGCATGCCCGCGTTGATTGATTCGTTCTCATCGAGGACGGTCGCCCTGACCCCCGCCGACGCGCAGTACCCCTCGTCGGCCAGGAACTTGAGGGTGGTCTCGACGAACGGGAAGGGGATGCAGACGTGGCGGGCGACGTCACCGCCCAGCATGCTGCCGTTGAAGTAGAGGACCTTGAGGACCAGGTCGCAAACGAAGGAGAACGGGAGCCCGGTGGCCTCGGCGCTCCGCGGCATCGGCGGCAGCGCAATCGGCGCCGGGGCAACGGGGAGCGCTTGGGCTGCCATGTCTCGGCCGATTGTGTCATCGCCAGGTTCGGCGGCCCAGGAGGGGCCGGGGACTTGTCATCGACCTGACACACTCCCGCGTCCGAGATCTCGCCGCACCGCCCCTACACGCCCTCCGGAGCGATGGGGGCCGGCGAGTTATGACGGGACCGTGACGGGAGCGTCGTGGTACCGTGCGGCCATGCCCACCATCCCCCTGCGGGGGAGCGTTCGAGACGGTCGGCGCGCTGGCCCCTTCTGGATCGAGGATGGCGACGGTCTCGTCTGGTTCGGCGGCGCCGTCATCGCCCTGGTGCTCGGGCTCTACGTCCTCGCCGTGGTGCTCAACACCGCGTAACCAGCGCGGCCGCGGGCCGTTCCCCCTGGGGACGTCCCGCAACCCGCCGGCCGCGCCACCTCATCGGAGACACTTCAGGTCGTGCCAACCACCCCACCCGAGAACCCCCGCCCGCGCCGGGTACGGGCCGGCCACGTGCGGGCGCGGGGCGCCTCGAACGGGAACGGGAACGGCAACGGCGGGAGGGCCGCCGGCGAGGGCCCGACCCCGGCCGGCTCCCACCGCCGGCTCCGGCGCGACCTGCTGGTCGGACGGAGGCGTCAGACCCCTCCCCGGCGGCGTCCGCTGCTGCGCACGGCGCTGCTGTTTGTGGCCCTCTTCTCGACCATCGGAGCCGCGGCCGCCGCCACCGTGTACACCGGCTACAACGTCTTCCTCGGCCAGATCCCCGACGCGACCACCGTCGCCTCGATGGAGCCCGCGGTCGACACCAACGTTTACGCCGCCAACGGCACCCTCATCGACATCCTCCACCCATCGGGATCCTTCCACCTCCACGCCAACCTCGACCGGATCTCCGCCTACCTGCAGGAGGCCACCGTCGACATCGAGGACCGCCATTTCTACTCCGAGAGCTCGCTGGACCTCGCCCGGATCGCGGAGGCTGGCTGGGGCTATGTGCGTCACGCCAACGCGGGAGGCGCCTCGACCATCCCGGAGCAGCTCGCCAAGATCAGCTTCCTGCAGGACAACGGCAGCATCTCCTACAAGATCAAGGAGATCATCCTCGGCAGCGAGCTGGTCGACGACTTCTCCAAGGGCCAGATCCTCGAGATGTACCTGAACCGAATCCCCTACGGGAACCAGGCGATCGGGATCCAGACCGCCGCGGAGCTGTACTTCCACGTGCCCGCCAGCCAGCTCGACCTCGCCCAATCGGCGATGCTCGCGGGCCTCCCTCAGGCTCCCTCGGCGTACGACCCCGACCTCTACCCCGCAGCGGCCAAGCAGCGGCAGGAGGCCGTCCTGCAGGCGATGGTCAACGTGGGCAGCATCACCCAGGCCCAGGCCAACGCCGCGGCGGCCGAGAAGCTCACCTACTACACCTGGGAGCAGTACCTGCCGCCGACCGTCATCGACGGAGCCAACACGTCGAGCTTCCTCGACTTCCTCACCACCTACTACCTCCCCGAGCTGTTCCACGGGGACACGTTCTCGGACCCGGGCGGGTACGACATCTACACCACGCTCAACCTGAGCGACCAGGCGACCGCCGACGCGACCGTGCACAGCGTGATCACCGGCAATCCGGGATGGTTCGTGCAGGGAGCGGCCGGGGGTGACGGTGCCCTGGTGAGCCTGGACCCCCAAACCGGGGCGATCCTGGCCATGACCGGCAGCGCCAACTACAGCAGTTCCGTGTACGGCCAGGACAACCTGGCGATCGATGAGCGCCAGCCCGGCTCCACCATGAAGCTGTTCACCTACACCGACGCGATCGCCTCGCGCCAGTACACGATGACGACCCAGATCTCGGACGAGCCGATGACCCTGGACGGCTGGACGCCCAAGGACTACGAGGGCGCGAGCGCCGGAGAGGGCTTCTGCGAGATGGAGTACTGCCTGGGCAACTCGCTCAACCTGCCGGCGGTGAGGACGGAATACGCGTTGGGCGTGCTCCCCATCGCCAACCTGGCCGTGGACGCGGGGGTCAGCCTGCTCTCGGGGAGCAACTTCCCCGACTCGACCACCTACTCCTTCACCCTGGGGACGAAGCCGATCAGCCCCCTCGACCTGGCCGACGGGGCGGCGACCATCGCCGACCTGGGCGTCCACCACGCCCCGGCTCCGGTCACCAAGATCACCGACGCTGCCACCGGGGCCGCGGTCTACGTCTACAACGCCGCGGCCAGCGCGCAGCGGGTGGTGCCGGAGAACGTCGCCTACATCATGGACCAGACCCTCAGCGTGGCCAAGTACCGCCAGCCCGCCTTCGGCAACTACCAGAAGCTGTCCCTGCCGGGCCGTCCGGCCAGCGCCAAGACCGGGACCAGCGGCGCGGGCTACAACAACTTCGACAACTGGACCGTGGGGTGGACCCCGACCGTCCTCACCGCGGTGTGGGTCGGCGATCCCCAGGGCGAGAGCGCCAAGTACGGGCTCAGCCGCGGTGTCACCAGCGGTGTGACCGGGGCGGCCCCGATCTGGCAGACGTTCATGGAGGCCGCAACCGCGAACACGCCGGTGGTCTGGTACCAGCAGCCATCCGACGTCTATGAGGCGGGCGGCGCCTGGTACCTCCCCGGCACCGGACCGGACAGCCCCATGGGCAGCGGGGGTCCGATCTGCAACCCCAACTGCATCGGGCAGCCGACGACGCCGGACGTCTCCTTCACCCAGCCGCTGCTGCCCACCCCCACGCCCGGGCCGACCCCGACACCGACGCCGACACCGGGGACCTGATCAGCCTTCTCCGGGAGGGCCCGCCTCGGGCTCGGCGCCCGCGGGGCCGCGGCGAAGGATCGCCCAGACCCCGTCGAGATCGGCGACGTCGGGCAGATCCTGGTCGAGGCTGACCGCCGCCGATTCGGCCGCGCCCAGGGCGGCGACCCGGATCGACACGCTACAGCGGACCCTGACCGGGATGCCGGCGGCCGCGAAACCGGTGTCGCTGAGCGACCACCAGTACTGCAGCGAGACGTCCTCGGCGGCCTCCAGGCTCACCGAGAAGGCGTCGAGGAGCGGCGCGTCGTCGAGATCGTCGTCGGCATCGGCCGAGAAGACCCGGAGCAGGCGCAGGAAGGCCTTCCGGTCGAGGCTGACGTCCAGCGCGTCGACGAAGCGCTCGGGCACGCCCGCCAGCTCACCGTCGGGGAGCGGCTCCGCTCCCGGCGGCCCCTCGCCGATCCGCACCCCGGTGAGGACATCGAAGGTCGCGTCCTCCACCGCGATCTCACCGAGCTCCGCCTCGAAGTCCTCCAGGCTGAAGATCCGGGGGTGGGTGTCGAGCCTCCCCCAGTGGGCGCCGCCGTCCAGCGTGTAGGCGTAGCCGTCGCCGTGCCGCGCGACCATAAACCGCTTCGGCGGCCCGGACCCGAGCAGGCCCACCTGGGCCCGGTCGAGCACCCGATCCTCGTATTCGAGGAGGGTCTCCAGCATGAGGTAGGCGGGCTCGGTCGCGCCATCCCCGGCCACCGCGATGGTCCGTTGCTGGAACTCCAGGGTCACCCTGACGCGGCCGGCGTCGCCGTGCCCCGCCCGCATCTCGCGATAGAGGGCGCCGAGGGTGAGCCGCGGCTCAGCGGTCATGGCGGGGCGGCCGGCGGGCGGAGGAGCGGCTCATCGCGGGTGGACGATAGCGCGTGGCGGGCAGGGCGGTACCCTCCACCTGTCTAGACTGGGCCGGATGACCGAGACCACGTCGCCGGGGGAGACCATCCCGGGACAGCCACCGGCGCTGGCACGAGCGGTCGCGATGGGGCTGGTCACCCGGTACCGGCTCCGGCTCGCCGATCCCCGGGACAGCCGCCTCGGAGACCTCGGCCCCGACTACGACCTGCTGGCGGTCGCCTGGACCGGCCCGCGCGCCGCCCTGGTGGGCTTCTTCTCTCCGCCCGCGGACCCGGCGTCCCAGGTGGAGGATCTCCACCGCCGGATCGGGGCGGCGCTGCGCTGGGGGGACGCGCGCCTGCGCATCCAGCCGGCCGGCCGCTGCGACATCCTGCTGGTGGCCCTCTCGCCGCTCAGTGTCCAGCTCCCGCCCCCGGCTCACCCCGCGGTGCAGGTCGGCCTGATCTGGGCCGACCCCGACACCGGCGAGGCGGGCGCCCTGCTCCCACCACCACCCGGGCTACCCGGGGTGGGCGAGGTCCGGGCGGCGGCCCGGTCGCTGCGTGGAGGGACGGTCGCGCCGACGCTCGCCGCCGTCGACCTGGCCGAGCGCGAGGCCGTTCACGGAGGCTACGTGGCCCCGGTCCGGCGGGCGCTGGTCGCCACCCCGCGACTGACCTACGCGATGGTGGCGACCTTCGTGGTCGTCTTCCTGATCGAGAACACGGTGCTGAACCAGTGGGCCAATGGGTATCTCGGCGTGGGCGGCATCGCCCTCGGCTACGCCGGCGGCGACCAGTGGTGGCGGTACCTGAGCACCGCCATCCTCCACGTCCCCGGCTTCTTCTCCAGCGGCCCCGGCGTCACCTCGTATCTCTCCCTCCACCTCCTCGTCAACTGCTACTCCACGGTCATCCTGGGGCGCATCGTCGAGCCGATGTACGGGCGGATCACCATGCTGGCCACGTTCATCGGGACGGCCTTCGCCGCCAGCGCGGTGAGCGCGCTCGCCTACGGGCTCAACCTCCCCGGCTCCAGCGCCCTCTTCCTCGGGGCCTCGGGCGGCCTGATGGGCCTCCTCGGTCTGATCCTGGTGCTGGGCCGGGTGCAGGGCAAGAACGTCCCGGTGGGCCTGACCCACACACTGCGCCAGTGGGTGCTCATCTGCCTGGTGATGACGGTGATCATCGGGTTCACCTTCTCCGGCTACATCAACAACTACGCCCACCTGGGCGGTTTCGCGGCCGGGGCCCTGATCGGGCTGGTCATCCCCCCGGTGCGGGCCATCGGCGGCAAAGACCTCCAGGTCTGGCAGAAGACGGCGCTGATCGCGATCATCGCGGTCGGCGCGGTGGCGATGCTCTTCGCGGTGGTCAACTTCGGCCAGTTCCTCGCCAACCCGGGCCCGCCCCTCTCCAGCCGCTGAGCCGCGCCGGCCGTCGCTCACAGAGCGGAGCCGGGCCCGATCCGGGAGGGACGGAGTTGAGGAGCTCAGCAGAGAGGAAGCGCACTCATCACGTGGACGCGCTCGACGGCGGTGCGTGACCACCCGAGCAGCGGACCTGACCCGGCGCTGGGTGGAGATGGCGCCAGCGGGTCAGCTGGCCTGAGCCCGGGTCGAGCTCCACAACCCCTCCAGGTCGTAGAAGACGCGCTCCCCAGGGAGGAACACGTGGGCGATCACCGCGTCGAAGTCCACGCACGCCCAGGAGGCATCGCGCAGACCGGCCACGTGCAGGGGACGCAGACCCCTTGCCCGGCAGGCCTCCTCGATATTGTCAACAATGGCTCTAACCTGGCGGTCGGTGTCCCCCTCGCAGACCACGAAGAAATCGGCGATGGTGGTCTTGCCCCGCAGATCGATGGTCACGATGTCGCGCGCCTTCTTGTCGGCGGCAGCGGCGCTGATCATCTCGACCAGCTGCTCGGAGGTCATGGGCAATCGATTATGCCATTGCTGCCGGCAGCGGCCGGCAGGACGAGGCCTGGCGCCGGCCGACGGGCGGGGGCATCACCACCCGGTTTCACCGGTAGAGCCCGCGCGCCGCGATCATCGCCGCGACCGCCGGGCTGACCAGCCCGTCCAGCGGCTCTCCGGCCGCGATCCGGCGGCGGATCTCGGTGGCCGAGATGTCGGGGGACTTCGATCCCCACCACCCGGGTCCGCTCCGGCCGGTAGCCGAGGCCGATCGCCTCCGCGTGGTGGATAAGGGCCTCGCCGGCGCGATTCACCAGCACGAAGTGGTAGCCCGCCAGCAGCTCCGCGGCCCCGTGCCAGGCGGTCATCTGCCGGGCCGCGTCGGCGCCCAGGACGACCCAGAGCTGGACGTCGGGGTGCGCCGCCGCGAGGTCGCGCATCGTGTCGACGGTGTAGGAGGGCCCCGGGCGGCGCAGCTCCAGGTCCAGGACCGAGATTCGCGGACGGCCGGCGATCGCGGCCCGGCAGATCTCCAGCCGGTCGGCGGCGCCGGCCAGCGCCGGTCCGTGCAGGGGCGGGACACCGGCGGGGACCACCCAGGTCTCGTCCGCCAGGATGCCGTCCCGCGCCTGCTCGGCGACCGCTAGGTGGCCGAGGTGGAAGGGGTCGAAGGTGCCGCCGAAGACGGCGACCCGCGCCGCGGCCATCAGCGCGCCCGCCGCCGCGACCGGCTCGGCGGCCCGGCCAGCTCGGCGAGGTACGTGAACTCGATCCCGGCGATCCGCACGGTGTCGCCGTCCCGGCAGCCGGCCTCGGCCAGGGCGGCGTCCACTCCCGCCGCCGCCAGCCGCCGCTGGAGGGCGGAGACGGCCTCCTCCTCGTCGAGGTCGGTGCGCTCGACCAGGCGCTCGACGGCCTGGGCGTGGACCCGGTAGGCGCCGTCCGGCTCGCGCTCCACCCGAGGGGCCTCGGGCGCGCGGGGGATGTGCCGGTAGACGCGGTGGCCACCGATCGCGGTGCCGGCGGGGCCGGCCGGCTCCGACCCGGCGGCGGTGCCCGTCATCGCCACCCCGGCCTCGGCGGCGCGGACGTCCGCCACCAGCCGCGACGCCTCCTCCAGGAGGGCGTCCGTGCCCATCCTGGCGGCGGCGCTGATGAGGTGCGCACGGGCCAGTCCCGGGGCCAGCTCCCGGGCCGCCTCGCCGGCCTCGGGGAGGTCGATCTTGTTGAGCGCCGTGATCGCCGGCTTGGCCGCCAGCGCGGGGCTGAAGGCTTCGAGCTCCGCCAGCACCTGGGCCATCGAGTGCCGGGCGGCCTCCGCACCGCCGCTGCAGTCGACGACGTGGATGAGCACCCTGGTCCGCTCCAGGTGGCGCAGGAACTCGGTGCCGAGACCGGCTCCCTGATGGGCGCCCTCGATCAACCCGGGGACGTCGGCGAGGACCAGGGAGCGTCCGCCTTCGAGCTCGGCGACTCCGAGGTTGGGGTGGAGGGTGGTGAAGGGGTAGGCGGCGACCTTCGGCCGGGCACCGGTCAACGCCGCCAGCAGCGTGGACTTGCCCGCGTTGGGGAGACCGACCAGGCCGACGTCGGCGATGAGCTTCAGCTCCAGGCGGATCCGCCGCTGCTCACCCGGCTCGCCCAGCTGGCTGAGCCGCGGGGCCTGGCGGACGGGTCCGGCGAAGCGGGCGTTGCCCCGGCCGCCCCGGCCACCCGCGGCCACCACCAGGCGCTGTCCGGGGCCGGCGAGGTCCCCGATCAGCTCGCCGCTCTCGGCGTCGGTGACCACCGTCCCCGGGGGGACGGGCAGCACCAGGTCGGCGCCGTCGGCGCCGCTCCGCTGGGCTCCACCACCCGCCCGCCCGTCGGGAGCGTGGAAGTGGCGCCGCTCGCGATAGCGGCCGAGGCTGCTCTCGTTGTCGGCGACAGCCAGGACGACGCTCCCGCCCCGGCCACCGTCGCCGCCGTCCGGGCCGCCCATGGGGACGTACTTCTCGTGCCGGAAGCTGACCGCGCCGCGGCCACCGGAGCCGGCGCTGACGTCGAGGCTGACCTCGTCGAGGAACACGGGTGAGGGCTCGGCTCAGCCCTGGGACGCGCCGAACGCGCGCCGCCAGTGGGTCAGCGAGCCGCCTCGACGGCCCCGGTCACGTGCCGACTGCCGTCGCCGGGCCCCGCTGCGGAGGGCACCAGCTCTTCCACGTCCTCGGCGGCCCCCTCGTCGACGGAGGTCAGGTGCAGCACCGGGAGGGCGAGCACGCTGGCTCGGGTCCGATCTCCCCCCTGCCGGTCGTAGGTCACCAGGCCGCTGGCCAGGGCATAGAGGGTGTGGTCACGGCCGACACCGACGTTGCCGCCGGGGACGATCTTGGTTCCGCGCTGGCGGACCAGGATGGTCCCGGCCAGCACCAGCGAGCCGTCGCCCCGCTTGACCCCGAGCCGCTTGGCGTTCGAATCGCGTCCGTTGCGGGAGCTCCCCCCGCCTTTCTTGTGAGCCATCGCTACTCACCTTCCTCCGCTGGAGAGGGCTTGCGCTCCCGCCGGCGCTTGCCCGTGGCGCTGCCGGAGGAGGGCGCGGGCTCGGATTCGGCGCCCGCGCCGGTCTCGGTCGCGGCGGCTGCCGGCTCCGCACCGGCGGACTCGGGCAGGGCGGCGGCGGCCGGCTTCCGGGCGCGCCGCGCGGGGGCAGGGGGGGCGGGGGTCTCGGGCTCCACGGCGGTCGCGGCGGCCGTCGCCGCCCCGGCACCGCGCCGGCGGCGGGCCGGCGGCTCGGCCTCGGACTCGGTGACAGGCTCGGCCTCGGGCTCGGTGCCAGCCTTGACCGCAGCCGCTCCGGCCTCGTCGGCAGCCTCGGGCTCCGCGGCCCGTGCCCGTGAGGTGCGGCGCCGGGCAGGCGCCGGTCGTCCCGTCGCGGGCTCTACCACCTCCTCGGCGGCGATCTCCGCGGGCTGAGCCTCCTCGATGTCCGGCTTCTCGATCTCCGGCTCCTCGACCTCCGGCTCCTCGACCTCGACCGGCTCGGGCAGGGGCTCACCCCTGGCGAGGAACCGATCGACGACCAGCTCGGTCAGGTCGGCCCGGAACCCGAGGGTCCGGCGATGCCGCTTCTTCGGCTTGAAGGTGAAGACCCGGATCTTCTTTCCGCGCCGGTGCCCGGCCACGGTGGCGGCGATCCGGATCCCCTCGAGGCTCGCCGTGTCGACCGCCACGCCATCGGCGTCGGCGAGCAGGATCACCGGCTCCAGCCCGACCACGGCGCCGACCTCGGCGGGCAGCCGATCGACCAGCAGCCGGTCGCCCGGCGTGACCCGGTACTGGTGACCGCCGTGGCGGACGACCGCATAGACCTCGCGAGGTGCCGCCTCGGTCCGGGAGGCGTCCGATGGGAGTGGGGTTTTCATCGCTCGTGGCAACAGCTGACGGGGAGGCTGATCCGCCGCGCCCTCGGCGCGGAAGTGACCCATCGGCGGACAGGCCAATGAGCACGGCGGTCCGTGCGCTGGGGCAGGATACCAGACCCGGAGCCGGGAGCAGCGCGTTCAGCGGCTCTGGAAGTCACCCGCCTGACGGCGCATAATCCCCCGCAAACCCGGGGGCCAACTCCGGGCAATAGCACTCTGCCCGGGAGAGAAGATGTCCGGTTCCGATTACCCGCCGAACCCCGATCCGAGCAGCGGTCAGTACCCGCCGGCACCGCCGCCGGGCCCCGGCTACTCTCCCCCGCCGGCTCAGCCGCCGCCCTTCCCCTATCCCGCACAGGCGCCCGGCGCGTACCCGGCCCAGCCGTACGCCGCGCCCCAGCCGTACCCCACGGGGTACGCCTACGCGGCGCCGCAGCAGGGCAACGGCATGGCGGTCGCCGCCCTGGTGCTGGGCATCCTCAGCCTGATCCTCTCCTGGCTCCTGGTCGTCGACTTCATCCTCGCCGTGCTCGCCATCATCTTCGGCGCGGTCGGCCTCTCCACCGCCGGCAAGCGGGGCGGGGCGGGCCGGGGGATGGCCATCGCCGGACTGGTACTCGGGGCGCTCACCATCGTGCTGGGGATCATCTTCTGGATCGTCGTCTACGGTGTGATCACGAGCACCTGCGGCGTTTACGGATGCTAGCCGGCTCCAGCCGATGACCGGGGGGGACGACCTCACCGGTCCCGCGCAGCCCGGACCGGCCGCGCCGGCGGGACCGGCTCCGCCTCCCGGACCGATGCCGCCACCCCACCAGCCGGGACCCCCGCCGTACGTGTACCCGTCACCCTACCCGCCTCCCTACGCGCAGCCCTACTGGCCACCGCCGGTGGCCGTCGCGCCCTCCCAGCCGACCGGCGCGCTGGCGACGGCGGCTGGCGTGCTGGGCATCGTCGGGCTGGCGATGGCGGTCATCCCGGCCCTCTACTGGTTCCTCTACGAGCTCACCGCCATCAACGCCCAGACCTACAACGGCGTCTCCGGGGTCAACGCGCTGCTGGGCCTGGACTTCGTGGTCGCGACCCTGGCGCTCGTGTTCGGCGCGGTCAGCCTGGTTCGGGAGAGCCCGAAGGGGGTCGGCAGGGGCCTGGCGCGGGTGGGGCTGGTGCTCGGCACGATCGCCCTGGTGATGGCGATCGCCTTCCTGCCGCTGGCCATCACGGCCTCCAACGCCGCCTGCTCGGCGATCGCCGGAGGCTGCTGATCGTCCCGGGTGGATGAGGTTCGACCCCTCACACCACCAGGTTGACGATCCGGTCGGGCACCGCGATGACCTTCCGCGGCGGCCGTCCGTCGAGCAGCTCGACGACCCGGGGCTGATCCAGGGCCAGGCGCTCCAGCTCGCTCGCGGGGGTGCCCGCGTCGCACTCGAAGGTGGCCCGCAGCTTGCCGTTGACCTGCACCGCGATGGTGACCCGCGGCGACGCGGCGAGCGCCGGGTCGTGCTCCGGCCACGACCCCCGGTGCACCGTGCCGCTCTCGCCCAGCCGCTCCCAGAGCTCGTCGGCGATGTGGGGCGCGAAGGGGGCCACGAGCTCCACCAGGGTGCGCGCGTCCACTCGGCGGGCCGTCCCCTCCCGGGCCTCCTCGTCGATCGCCCGGGCCAGCTCGTGGAGGGCGGCGATGGCGGTGTTGTAGTGGAGCGACTCGATCGCCGCCTCGACCGCGGCGATGGTCCGGTGGCGGCGCCGCTCACGGGTGGGGTCGGTGACGTCGTCGGAGGTGGCCGCCTGGGCACACCGCCAGACGCGCTCTAGGAACCGTGCCTGGCCGAGCATGCCCCGCTCGTTCCACTCTCCGCCCTCGAGGAACGGGCCCAGGAACATGATGTGGAGACGCAGGGTGTCAGCCCCGTACCGCGCCATGTAGGCGTCGGGGTTGACCACGTTGCCCTTGCTCTTGGACATCTTGCCCTTGCCGCCGAAGGTGAGCATGCCGTTGGCCCGGAAGCGGACGAACGGCTCGGGGACCGGCACGTGGCCCATCTCGTGCAGCGCGCGCATCAGGAAGCGCGCGTACATCATGTGGAGCACGGCGTGCTCGTTGCCGCCGATGTAGATGTCGACGGGCAGCCAGCGCCAGGTCAGCTCATGGTCGAGAGCCCGATCGGCGAAGCCCGTCGACGGATAGCGCATGAAGTACCAGCCGGAGTCCAGGAAGTTGTCGTTGACGTCGGTCTCGCGCTTGGAGGGCTCGCCGCAGATGGGACAGGGCACGTTGACCCACTCCTCGACCTGGGCGAGCGGGGAGACCCCGGTGCCCAGGGGGCGGAAGTCCCGCACCTCGGGGAGCAGCACCGGCAGCTCGGACTCGGGGACGCCGACCGGACCGTGCACCGGGCAGTGGATGATGGGCAGTGGCGGCCCCCAGTAGCGCTGCCGGGAGATGATCCAGTCGCGCAGCCGGAACTGCACATGGGCACGGCCCGCGCCGCGGGCCTCGAGCATCTCGACCACCTTCCGCCTGCCCTCGGCCGACGGGGTGCCGTCGAGCGCGCCGGAGTTGAGCATCGGTCCCTCGCCGGTCCACGCCGCGGTGTCGACGTCACCGCCACCGATCACCGCGACGACGCGCAGGCCATGGGCGTGGGCAAACTGCCAGTCCCGCTCGTCGTGCCCGGGCACGGCCATGATCGCCCCGGTCCCGTAGCCGCCGAGCACGTAGGGAGCCGCCCAGACCGGCATCTCCGCGCCGGTCAGCGGGTGCACGGCGCGGGTGCCGAGGTCGATCCCGACCGAGAAGTCGGGCTCGGCGTCGGCCGGAGGCAGCGAAGCCCGCCACGCCTCGACGGCGGCTCGGCGATCCTCGCCGACGAAGTCGCCGAGCTGCGGATGGTCGGCGCCGACGACCAGGAAGGTGGCGCCGTAGAGGGTGTCGGGGCGCGTGGTGAAGACCGTCACCTGGTCGCGGGCACAGCCATTGAGCCTGAAATCGATGAGCGCCCCCTCACTGCGCCCGATCCAATTGCGCTGCGCCAGCTTGGTCCGCTCGCTCCAGTCCAGGGTGTCCAGGGCGTCGAGCATCTCCTGGGCGTAGTGGGTGGTCTTGATGAACCACTGCTTGAGGTAGCGGGTCTCGACCACGGTGCCACAGCGTTCGCAGTGCCCGCTCAGCACCTGCTCGTCGGCAAGCACGGTGAGGCAGGAGGGGCACCAGTTGACCGGGCCCTCGCGGTGCTCGGCGAGCCCGGCTTTGAAGAGCTGGAGGAAGACCCACTGGGTCCAGCGGTAGTAAGTCGGGCTGGTGGTGTCGATCTCATGGGACCAGTCCACGCCCAGTCCGAGCCTCTTGAGCTGCTGCTCGCGGAAGTACTCGACATTGCGGGCGGTCAGGGTGGCGGGATGCTCACCCACCTTGAGCGCGTAGTTCTCGGAGTGGATGCCGAAGGCGTCGAAGCCCAGCGGCTCGAAGACGTCATCCCCCCTCTGGCGGCGGTAGCGGCCGTAGATGTCGGCGCCCGTGAAGGCGTAGGCGTTGCCGATGTGCAGCTTCTCCGCCGACGGATAGGGGAACATCATCAGGCAGTAGAAGGGACGCGGCCCCTCCATGTCGGTGCGGTAGGTGCCACGCTCCGCCCATCGCCGCTGCCATTTGGCGTCGAGGGCGGGCAGGTCGAGACGGTCAAGCTGCGCCATCGGGGGCACAGGTTAGCAGGGTGCGGAAGAACCCCCGGCGAGGTTTGGTGTTCCCAGGCCGGCGAGGCGAAGGAGCCGACGAGAAGGCGAGAGAGCCTACCTGCAGGTATTCGACCGAGCCCTCGCAGGAGGCGACACCCGCATCGCCGAGGATGGGGGCGTCAGGACCGTTGGGGGTTCTTCCGCACCCTGCTAGCGCGTGGCGGCATCCACGACGGACCCGCTCACCGGCTCAGCGGCGGGCCCGCGCGCGGGCGGCGCGTCATGGCGCCGGTCCGTTCGCGGTCCTGGTAGCGTAGGCCCGTGACCCGTCTCGCGGGTCCCGTCGTGGCGATGGCGCTGCTCCTCGCCGGCTGCTCCACCGCTCCGGCTGCGACGCCGGCGACCCACCGGCCGGGACCCACCCCCTCGGCGAGCGCCGCCCCGCCCACCGGCACGTCTCCGGCCGCCTCCCCCGCCGCCCTCTCCGCGGTCACGGCCCTGGCGGGGCAGTTCGCCGAGCAGACCGCGAGCGGCGCCTGGGACGCGCAGTGGGACGAGCTGGCCGCTCCGGCCCAGGCGCTGTGGCCGAGCCAGAGCGCCCGGACCGCCATGCTCGAGGCGAAATTCCAGGGGGCGACGATCAGCTCGGTCGGCCTCGGCCCTCCCACCGCCGGCGTCACCTGGTACGACCCGGAGAGCCCGGCGGTCTCGGTCCCCGACACCTGGAGGTTCCCGGTGCAGGTGACCTTCGCGAACCCGGATGCGCTCGAACCCCCGGGGGTCGCCGCGCTCTTCTCGATGACCCAGATCTCGGTCGAATACGACGCCGCCTCGGAGGCGGCGTCGGTGGTCGGCGAGGGTCCGGCTTCGATCGACGCCCCGGTCATCGTGCCCGCCCAGGTGACCTCCCGCCAGGTCGACGTCCCCATCTTCATGTACCACCTGGTCGAGAACCAGGTGCCGCCAAGGAGCGCGTACGGCGGCAACACCTACGGCTGGGAGCTGGACGTCGGGCTGACCACGCTCACCAGCCAGTTCCAGTCGGAGATGGCCTACGCGCACTCGATCGGGGCCACCAGCATCTCCCTGCAGCACCTGGCCGACGCCCTGCTGTACGGCCTGCCGCTGCCACCGCATTCGTTCGTGGTCACCTTCGACGACGGCCGGCTGAGCCAGTGGACCAACGCGGCGCCGATCCTCCGCGAGTACGGCTTCACCGCCGTCTTCTTCCCCTGCACGGCGCTGATCGGCGGCGTCTACGGGCCCCAGCAGTACATGACCGGGGCCCAGCTCCGCGAGCTCGCCGCCACCGGGTTCTCGTTCGGTGACCACACCCTGAAGGACAACGTCGCGCTCTGGGCCGGCGAGGCCACCACCCAGCAGCTGGAGGTCGTCACCGACCAGAGCAAGAGCACCCTGGAGAGCCTGGTCGGCGGGGAGCCGATCCAGTTCATCGCCTACAGCGGGGTCTGGCCGGGACCGACCCAGTTCTCGGACAGCAGCCGGGAGGCACCGCTCTTCGCGACCCTCCATGGCTACGGCTACGTGGGCGGCCTCCAGGACCTCCAGGACGACTCCGCCGAAGACTACAGCACCTCGCTCTGGCAGCTCCCCCGCGTGCGCGTGGGCCTCGGGATCCCCACCTCCAGCTGGGGGACCTGGGTGGAGAACGCCGCGTAGCGGGCGGTCCCGACCCCGGGCGGGGTTGGAGGAGGCCGGGTGGCGAGCGGGGCCCTACCCCGTGCGCCGGGATCGGCGAGCCATGCCGGCATGGCGGGCCCACGCCGGACCTTCGCGGGCTGCTGTCAGACTCGGGAGCCGCATGCCGAGGTCCGCGCCGTCGCCGCTCGACTGGGCGGATGAGACCCTGCTCGCCGACGAGCGCGCCGGCCTGATCCGCCAGCCGCGCCGGCGTGAGGGCGGCAGCCACCCCCGCTGCAGCGTCGACGGCAGATCGGTGGTCGTCTTCAGCTCCAACGACTACCTCGGCCTCGCCACCCATCCGGCGGTGGGCGAGGCGGCGTCGCGGGCCGCTCTCGAGCTCGGGGTGGGGGCCAGCGGCTCCCGTCACCTCTCCGGCTGCCACGCCGCCATCGACGACCTGGAAAAGGCACTGGGCGGTTTCCTGGGCACCGCCACGGCCACCGTCGCCCCGAGCGGCTATGCCGCCAACGTCGCCATCCTGGAGGCGCTGGGGGGACCCGACGCCACCATCCTGAGCGACGCGGGCAACCACGCCTCGCTCATCGACGGCTGTCGCGCGTCGCGCTCCCGGGTGGCCGTCTATCGCCATCGCGACGTCGCCGACCTCGAGGCCCGGCTGGCGGTGGCTGCCGGGCGTCCGATCATCGTCACCGACTCGGTCTTCTCGATGGACGGCGAGACCGCCGACCTGGCCGCCCTCGACCGGCTGGCGGCGCGGCAGGGCGCCTGGCTGGTGGTCGACGAGGCCCACGCCCTGGGCACCACCGGGCCGGGAGGACGCGGGCTCTGCGCCGAGACGGGGATCGGGGGCGACCACGTGGTCCGGGTGGTCACCTTCTCCAAGGCCCTGGGCGCGGCGGGCGCCGCCGTCTGCGGGTCGGAGACGGTCCGCCGGCTCCTGCTCCAGCGCGGGCGCGCGCTGATCTTCTCGACCGCGCCCCCCCACCCCACCGTGGCCGCGGTCCGCGCGGCACTCGGGGTGCTGATCGCCGAGCCCGAGCTGGTCTCCCGACTCCACGAGCGGGCCCGATCGCTCCGGCTGCACCTCGGTCCAGCCGCGCTCGAGGGGGCGAACCCCGCCTCCCCGATCGTCGCCGTGATGATCGGCGACCCACGCAGGACCATGGCGGCGGACGCCGCGCTCTGGGAACGCGGCTACCTGGTCCAGGGCGTGCGCCCGCCCACCGTGGAGCCGGGCACCAGCCGGCTGCGGCTGGTGGCCAGCGCCGCCCACTCCGAGGCGGAGATCGAGGGGGTGGCCGCCGCGATCCGGTCCCTGCTGGAGGTCTGATGGGACGGATCGTCGCGGTGACCGGGACCGGGACCGGGGTGGGCAAGACGGTGCTCACCGCGGCCCTCTGCGCCGCGCTGCGCCGGCGCGGGGTCGACTGCCTCGCGCTCAAGCCGGTGGCGACCGGCGTCCCGGCGGGCGGGGTGGGCGAGGACGCCGAGCTGCTCCGGCGGGTCTCGGGGGCGAGCGGTCCGGCTGCGCTCGCAACCTTCGAGCTGCCACGGTCGCCGCTCGCGGCGGCAGCCGCGGAGGGAAGGGCGCTGGACGTCGAGGCCCTGGCCCGGTCGACCGAGGCCGCCGCGGCGGGTTGCGATCTCCTCCTCGTCGAGGGCGTGGGTGGGCTGCTGGTCCCGCTCACCCGGCGGCAGACGGTTCGCGACCTGCTGCGCCGCCTCGACGCCGAGGTGGTGATCGCGGCCCTGCCCGGCCTGGGCACCATCGGCCACACCGCGCTCACCGTCGAGGCGGCGCGAGACGCCGGGCTTCGCCTGCTCGGGGTGGTGCTGGTCGACGTCGCCGGGGAGGACGATCCGGCCTTCGTCGCCGAGAACGCCGCCCAGATCGGCGACCAGTGCGGGGTGCCGGTGCTGGGCGTGCTGCCCCACCTCGGCGACACCACCGACGTCGACGCCCTGGTCGGGGCCGCGGAGGCGCTCGACCTCGCCCCGCTCGCCTCCCCGCGCCCGGAGGTCACCGGCGAGGTGGTCGACGCCGACCACCGCCATCTCTGGCACCCCTTCACCCAGATGAGCGAATGGCGGGAGGAGGCTCCCCTGGTGATCCGCTCCGGGGACGGCTGCTGGCTGACCGACGAGGGCGGGCGGCGCTACCTCGACGGGATCAGCAGCCTCTGGTGCACCGTCCACGGCCACGCCCATCCCGCGCTCGACCGCGCCGCCCGCGAGCAGCTGGGCCGGATCGCTCACAGCACCTTCCTGGGCCAGACCCACGCCCCCGGCGCCCTGCTCGCCGAGGAGCTCGCCCGGGTCGCCCCGGCCGGGCTGACCCGCGTCTTCTACGGTGAGGCGGGGGCGGCGGCGGTCGAGGCGGCGCTGCGGATCGCTCTGCTCGCCCAGCGCCACGCCGGCCACCCGGAGCGCTCCCGTTTCGTCGCCTTGGGGGACGCGTACCACGGCGACACCGCCGGGGCGGTGAGCGTGGGCCGCAGCGAGCCCTTCCACACCGGCCTCGACCCCATCCTCTTCCCCGCCCTGACCGTCCCCAGCCCTCACCTCGGCGAAGAGGGCTCCCTCCGCGCGCTCACCGACCTGCTGGACCGCCGCGGTTCCGAGGTGGCGGCGCTCATCGTCGAGCCCCGCGTCCAGGCGGCAGCCGGGATGCTCACCCACTCCGACCGGTGGCTGCGCCAGGCGGCGGGCCTGGCCCAGCGCCACGGGGCCCTGCTCATCGCCGACGAGGTGGCCACCGGCTTCGGCCGGACCGGGGACCTCTTCGCCTCCGCGGGCGCCGGCATCTCGCCGGACATCCTCTGCCTCGGCAAGGGGCTGAGCGGGGGCTACCTCCCGCTCTCGGCGGTGCTCACCACCGAGGAGATCTTCAGCCGCTTCACGGCGCCCTTCTCCGCGCAGCGCACCCTCTACTACGGGCACACGTACACGGGCAACCCGGTGGCCTGCGCGATCGCCCGTGCCTCGCTCCGCCTCTTCGAGGAGGAGGGCACGCTGGGGTCGGCGCGACGGCTGGCGGCGACCCTCGAGCGGCTGCTCGAGGAGCGCGTGGCGGCGCTCCCCGGCGTCTTCGAGATCCGCCGCCGAGGGGTCTTGACCGGCATCGAGCTGCGCGACGGCGCGGCTGCTTTCGACCCGGCGCTCCGGGTCGGGCGCGCCGTGACCCTCGCCGCCCGCCGCCATGGGGTGGTGGTGCGCCCGCTCGGCGAGGTCGTGGTCCTCAACCCGCCGCTCTCCATGAGCGACGCCGAGGCGGAGTTCCTGGTAGACGCGGTGGCTGCGGCCATCACCGAGGTCGTCGCCCGCCGGGCCTGATCCCACCTCGGAGGCGGGCCGCGAGACGTCGGGGCCGGGCCGCGAGAGTCGACCCGCCGGGGTCACCCCTCGCCGGCCCGCCCCCTCGTGCCGCCCGAGAGGACATCCGGCCTGGGCCGTCTGACCCAGGAACGACCGGGCATCCCGACCGCGGCAGAGCCATCACACCTGCGTGCTAGTGCAGATGCCCCTGCCTCCGGACGCAGATGCATCTCCCCGGCGCTGCCGCCGGTCACAGGCTCCGCAAACGCCAGCGAAATCGAGAGCATTCGGAGGCCCAATCAGGGACATCGGCGTCTATGCCGATCGGCGCCCAGAACCGACGATGAGGTGGCCGACCGAGAGGCCGGACACGCGGACAAGGGCTCCACGACAGTGACCCGGCCGGCGTGTCCCAGCACACCGGAGGATGGGACGTGACCAACGGCTGGGGCTGATCCACAGAAACTCCTCATCCCCTTCGGGCGGGCGCCGCAGGGCGACCTAAACCCGGCGCCCGCCCACCCCCACCTCACCGGAGGCGGGGGCAGGACATCGGCCGTCCGAGCCGTGACGTCACGGGCGCTCGGAGCCGAGACGGACAACGTGAGCATGTCGATAGCGAAAGTCATCCGGCCGGCTGGTCCGGCCCGCGCGCTCCGCATCGCAGGTCCAGTCAACCGCTTCGTCAGCGGTCGCGCCGTCTCCAATTGCGGCGACTGGCTGACGACGGTGGCGGTGGCGGTCGGCCTCTGGGCGCTGACCCACAGCCTGGGCGCTCCGGCCCTCGCGATCCTGCTGCGGGTGGCGCCACGCCCGGTGGGATCGCTGCTGGGCGGGCACCTGGCGAGCCGCTTCGGGCCGCTGCCCGCCCTGGTGGCCCTCAACGCGTCCCGTGCCGTCGTGACCGGAGCGCTCGCGCTCAGCCTTCTCGCCGGGACGGTCCCGGCGGTGCTGGTGCTGCTCGCCCTGAGCCAGGCCGCCGGGGGCGCCGCCCAGCCCGCCGGCCAGGCGGCGATTCCCCGCCTCGTCCCCGAGTTCGGCGTCGCGCGTCTCAACGCGATGGTGGGTGCCGTGGACGCCGGGGCGCTGGTGATCGGCCCCGGCCTCGCCGCCGGCCTGCTGGGGCTGCTCGGCAGCGGCTCCGCGAGCTGGCTGGTGGGTGCCGACGCGCTCAGCTTCCTGGCCCTGGCCGCCCTCGTCGCCAGCCTGCTGGGCGGGGCGGGAAGCCAGGCGGGTGGTGGGGCAGGACGCGAGCGGCCGTGGGCCGGGATCGGGCTGGTGCTCCGCCGTCCCTTCCTCCGCCAGCTCGCCCTCGCCCAGCTCGGGATCTTCGGGACCATCACCTGCCTCCAGGCGGTGCTCCCCGCCGCCGCCGAACAGCGCTTCGGCAGCGCGTCCGCCGCCGGCTGGGTGTACGCGGCGGTGGGCGCCGGCAATGTGCTGGGCGCTCTCGCCCTGCTCCGCACCCGCCGCCGGGGGCTGGGCTCGCGCACCATGGCGCTGCTCACCCTCGGTGAGCTGCTCCCGCTCGGGGCCTTCGCCCTGGTCGGCTCGGCGTGGGTCGACGCCGGCCTGGCGGTGCTGAGCGGCCTCGCGTCGGCACCGTACGAGATCCTGGCGGCGACCGAGCTGGCCCGCACCGTCGCCTCGGAGCGTCTGGGCCAGGCGAGTGCCGCAGTCTGGCTGTTCGGCTATGCCGGGATGCTGGGTGGGGGGCTGCTCGCCACCCTGGTCGCCCCGCGCCTCGGGTGGGCGGTGACCCTGCTGGTGGCCTGGACCTGCGGGACGGCGGCGCTGGTGGGTGGCTGGGCCCGGCGGCGCCGCGGCGCCGCGGAGACGCAGCAGGTCGCCGCCGGCGCGCCCAGCCCGGAGACGCCCGCGAGCGCGACCGAGCCGAGCACGACCGAACGCAGCGTGGCTGAAGAGCCGTGGAACGCCTCGGCGGCCTGAGGTCACGCGCGGACGGTGAGGCGTCGGCACGGCGCACCATGTGGGCCGCGGCCCGCCTCTTCCGGTCCGCCGAGGCATATCCTCTGCTTGCCCCGATGCCGGACCTCGAGATTGACCCTCACGTCGCGCTCTCGCCGAACCCGCTGATCCGGGTGCTGATCGTCGAGGATCACCAGATGTTCGCCGAGGCGCTGGCGCGCGCGCTCCGCGACGAGGCCGACATCCGGGTCGACGGGATCTCCCAGCGCCTCGATGACGCCCGCGAGTTCCTCCGGCGCAACCACGTCGATGTCGTGCTGATGGACTACCACCTCCCCGACGGCGACGGCATCGTGGCCGCCCGCTACATCCGCGAGGAGCACCCCCGAACGCGGGTCCTGGTGGTGAGCGCCGTGGAGGAGCGTCAGGTGCTCGACGAGGCACTCACCGCCGGCTGCAGCGGCTTCATCAGCAAGGCGGAGGGCCTCGACCACCTCCCCAGCGCCATCCGCGGAGCGATGGTCGGCAACATCGCCATCTCCCCGGGGATGGTCACCAAGCTGATCGGTCCCGCGTCGGCGGTGCGTCAGGGCTACGGGGACGACCTCTCTCCCCGGGAGCTCGAGGTCCTCCAGCTCCTCGCCCAGGGCTGGGACAACCCCGCCATCGAGCAGCAGCTCTTCATGAGCCACGCGACCCTGCGCAACAAGCTCTCCCGGATCAACTCCAAGCTGGCCACCCACTCCAAGCTGGAGGCGGTAACCAAGGCCCTGCGCCTCGGGCTGGTGCAGATCGAGCGCGAGGACGGCTCCCCGGAGCCGAGGATCGTGGCGGTCCCCAGACCGCCGGCCTGACGCGGGACTGGCCTGGGCGCGGCCGACGGTGACGCCGACAGCCGACGTGAACCACGGGATCGCGGCTTCCGGCTGGCTGCGCCGGCTGGCCGCCCGGATCCCCCGGCTTCCCCAGGAGTTGGCCGGGGTCCCACTCCACTACACACCGGCGCTGGTCATCTACGTCGGCCTGCTCACGGCGGGGGCGGTGGCGGCGGCGGCGGCCACCGTCCGGCCGCCGGCCGACCCGGCGCTGCTGGCGTTGGGGGGATGCGCCACCTTCCTGCTGGCCGCGACCGCGGTCCGCGCGCTCTCGGGGGTGGGCAGCTTCTGGTCGGCCTCGATCTTCGCCCACATGGGGCTGACCTTCGTGGCCGGACCGATCGGGGCACTGGTCGCCACCGTCTGCGAGGTCGCCGGAAGCGGGGTGCGGATGGGCCTGCACTCCTTCAAGGCGGTCTTCAACGCCTCCAACCAGTTCCTCAGCAACCTGGTGGCGTGGGCGGTGTTCCACGGCATCACCGGTGGCGGCACCCCTCTCGGCCGCGGCCTGGTGGGAGGCCTGGTGGCCGGCTTCCTCTGCTGGCTCGTCAACATCTGGCTGCTGGCCGTGGTGCAGCGGCTCACCCAGCAGGACCTGCGGGTGATGGAGTACGTGGGCCACAACGCCGCCAACGTCCTCCCCTACCACCTCGGGGCCGGGCTCACCGCCTTCGGCGGCGTGGTCCTGGTCGATCGGGAGGGGGCGGATGGATTCCTCCTGCTGCTGGTCCCGGTGCTGCTGCTCCAGATGTCCCTGCTGGTGCTCTCCGCCCGGACCCATGCCGCCCAGCTCCAGCGCGAGGCCCACATCCGAGAGCGCGAGCAGCTGCTCCAGCAGGCGCTGGACGCATCCGACGCGGAACGCCACCGGATCGCCCGCAACCTTCACGACGGCGTGGTCCAGGACCTGGCCGCGATCGCCCTCGGACTGCGCAGCCGCGCCGATCGGGACGGGGAGGGCGACCGGGTCAGCATGCTGCACGCGGCCGATGCCACCGCCGAGGCGATCGAGGAGTTGCGCACCCTGCTGCACGAGATCGCGCCCCCGGACCTCCAGGAGGTCGGCTTCGCCGACGCCCTGGACGAGCTCGCCGAGCCCCTGCGCGACCAGGGGGTCGAGGTGCGGATCGAGGTCGCGCCCGAGGCCGCGGGGGTCCGGGGCGCGGCGCTCACCGCCACCTATCGGATCGCCCAGGAGGCGCTCCGCAACGTCGCCGAGCACGCCGCCGCTCACCACGTCAGGGTCACCGTCCGGTGCGACGGCGGCCACCTGGAGCTCGAGATCGTCGACGACGGAACCGGCTTCTCCGAGGAGCAGCGCCGGCACCGGGCAGAAGAGGGGCACCTCGGCCTCCGCCTGATCCACGACCTGGCGCGCGAGTCGGGGGGCGGGTTGCGCATCGAGTCGGCACCCCACCAGGGCACCGCGCTGCATGCCAGGCTCCCCATCGCCGAGGGCAGCGTCCACCCCCAGGCGAACGCCGAGGGGAACGCCCAGGGGAGCGCCGCCCCCGGGTCGCCCACCCCCTGACGGGCAGGGGGGACGCCGCCCCGGGGCGCTGCCTACCCGCTCTCGGCGGCGACCCCCTGGCCGGCCTCGATCGCGCTCGCGTAAAGACGGAGGAGATCGTCGACGTAGCGGTCCAGGCTGTGGTTCTCGACGGCGCGCCGGCGAGCGGCCTTGCCGAGGCGCCGCCGGGCATCCGGGTCGGCGCGCAGCCGCTCCATGGCCTCGCCGAGAGCCGGCTCGAGAGGATGGACGGGGATGACCACGCCGGCGCCGTCCAGCACCGCCCCGTGCTCGCCGGCGTCGGTGGAGATGATCGCGCAGCCCGCCGCCATCGCCTCCAGCAGCGCCAGCGAGAGGCCCTCGGCGGTCGAGGGGAGCACGAAGATGTCGGATGCCCGGAGCAGCTCCAATCGGTCCTCGAAGCGGGTCACCATGCCCAGGAACCGGACCGGTGCGTCGGGGCCGGCCAGGGCACGGAGCCGCCGGTCCTGGCTGCCGCTGCCGGCGATGAGCAGCAGGTGGTCGGCGGGCCAGCGACGGGCGACGAAGGAGTGGATCAACTCCTCCACCCGCTTCTCGGGGTCGAGCCGGCCCAGGAACGACACCACCAGAGCCGCCCCCAGCGCCGGGCGCAGCGCGGATGGGCCGGGAGAGATGCGACGGGTGTCGACGGCGTTGGGCAGGACAATGATCCGGTCGGGCCGGAGCCCCGCCCGGACCAGCAGGTCGCGCTGATCGCCGGAGAGGGCGATGCAGCGGTCGAACTCCTGGAGGCGGACGCTGTGATACCGGTAGAGGCCGCGCATCACCCGACCCCGCGCGCTCTGGGCGGGGGCGTAGGGGAGATGGCAGGTCGCCACCGAGGCGGCACCGAGGCCACGCGCCACCCGGGCGATGGCGCCGTCGAGGAGTGAGACGCTCACTGAACAGTGGACGACGTCGGGACGGAACTCCTCGAGATCCCGCTCGATCCGCGCCAGGGTGCGCGGCGCGGGGAGGGTGACGGTCTTGAACCGGACCCCCTCCAGAGCCACGGCGTCGGCGACCGGGGTGCGATCGCCATCCTGGTCGTGGTGGAAGAAGCGCACCTCGCAGCCGGCCGCAACCAGGCCGGCCACGGTCTGGTCGCTATAGGCGGTCAGGCCGTCGGCCCGCCGGCCTCCGGCATGCCCGAACCACGCCACGCGCAGCGCCACCGCCAACCCTCCGCCACCGGCGAGCGGGCCCCGACCCACCGGGGCGATCCCGGCGGCTAGCCTACGCCGGCCGTCATACCTTGGGCCCGCGCCCTCCCTCGGTATGATCCAGTCCGCCGAGCCAGGTGACGGGCGGAGATGCCATCGAGACCAGATCGGGCCAGCCGGCCCGGGTGAGCGACCGCGGCGACGGAGGGCTGTCAGGCCACCGGTTGATCTCTCCGGTCGCCGTCTCGATGGCCGCCCCGATCCCGAGCCAGGAGCCTCCCGCCACCGCCCTGCGCCTGCTCTGGGGCGGGATGGCCAGGATCACCCAGGCACTCGGGTGGCGGCGATTCCTCGCCTCGGACGCGATCGCCTGGATCTCGTGCACGACCCGCCCAGGAAGGGTTGCCGCCTGCGCGACCCGGCACCGGCGCGCCGATCCCACACTCAGCGCGAGCGCCGCCCGCGTTCGCGCCCGCGCGTCCTACCGCGAGTACTACCGCACCTGCTTGGACATGGTCTGGGCTCACGGCCTGGAGATGGACGCGGTCCACCGCCTGCATCCGATCGACGGCTACGACAACATCGACCAGGCGGCGGCGGAGCACGGCGCCGGCATCTTCTGCCTGGCCCACTTCGGTAACTGGGACATGGCGGCGACCATGGCGCTCTCCCATGGGCTGGCCCTCACCACGGTGATGCGGGAGTTCCGCCCGATCGCCTTCAACCGGGTGATCGTCTGGGCGCGGGAGCGCCGGGGGCTGGAGGTCTTCACCCCCGGGCGCGCGGCGCGCGGCCTCCTCCACGCTCTGCGCCGGGGCCGCTTCCTGGCTCTCCTCGTCGACATCCCGGAAGGCGGCTCGACCGTCGAGGTCCGGTTCCGGGGCGGCCCCGTCCTCTTCAGCACCGGCCCGGCGGCGATGGCCCTGCACAGCGGCTGTCCTCTCCTCCCCGCCGCCTGCTACCGCGACGGGCGCCACTACCGGATCCTCATCGACGCCCCCATCCCGACCGGCACGGTGGCGGAGATGACCCAGGCGCTCGCCGAGCGCCTCGACGCCCTGATCGGCCTCGCCCCCGATCAGTGGTATCCGTTCAACCAGGTGTGGACGGACGAGGGCCGGCCTCCGATCACGGCATGACGCCGCACCGGGGTGGCGCTGGCCCGCTCAGGGATCGGTGCGGTGCCCGATCAGCGGACGCCCGGGCCGGCGGTCGTGAAGGACCCGGTCCAGGATGACGTGGCGCGCACCCCCGTAGTGGTTGACGTCCCCCACCACGCCGTCGAGGCGCCGGGCCAGGATCAGCACCAGGAGCACGACGAAGCCCAACGGCAGCGCATACCCGGTCTGGAGCGGGGTGAGCGCGAGCACCACGCCGGCAATGGGCAGCACGATGAAGCCGACCAGCACCCCCTCCGCGATCCGGCCGCGGAGAGCCCCCACGGCAAAGCAGACGAGGAGCACGGCGAGGGCGATCAGGTTGAGCCCGGCCACCACGCCGGTCGACACCGCCACCCCGCGACCGCCGTCGAAGGCGAGGAACACCGACCAGCCGTTGCCGACCACGGCGGCGACCGCGACCAGCACCAGGCCGGTGGTGCCGAGATCGCCGATGAAGCGGGCGAGCAGGAGCGGGAGGAGCCCCTGGGCGAACTGGATGGGCCCGACCACCGCGGCGAGGCCGAAGCCGGCGTGGCGGTAGACGTTGGCCGTCCCGATGTTGCCCGAGCCGTAGCCGCGGATGTCCAGTCCCAGCCGCCGCCAGCGGGTTGCCCAGTACCCTACCGGGAGGCTTCCGATCAGATAGCCGGCCGCGCAGAAGGTGACCAGGGTCCAGCGCGCGTCCATGATCCCCCCACCGATCCGCCGGAGGGCGAGTTGCACCCAGAGCCCATGACTATCATCTTAGGCAGCGGCCTCCCCGTGGGGCTCGACCTCCGACCGGCGCCGGGTGCGGCGGCCGTGGTCGCGTCCTCGAACGTTGCAAGCAAGGACGTCGGCCATCTCGTGCTCAGCCAGCCCGTCTAGCGCGTCGGTGGGTCGCCAGTAGCCGTGGAGCTCTCCCCCCCGCGCCGGCGCAGCGGGCGCGCCCTCCCCTGGTCGGCGCCGGCCTGCGCTGCGCGCTGGTGACCGGCAGCGGCGCCCTGGTACCCCCGGAGCTGGCGACCACCGTCGGCATCGTCGACCTCCCGGTCCGGATCGGCGACCAGGAGATCGACGGGCTCAGCGACGAGGAGCTGCACCACTTCTATGCCCGGCTGCGGGCCGGGGAGACCCCGGAGACCTCGGCCACGCCGCCCGGGGAGTTCCTGGAAGCCTTCCGTCGCTGCCAGGCCGAGCAGGTCCTCTGCCTCACCATCCCGGCCCGCTTCAGCGGAATGGACGACAGTGCCCGGCTCGCCGCCCGGATGCTGGCCGAGGAGGAGGGACGGGAGCGGGTCACCGTGATCGACACCGGCACCGCCGCCGCGGGACTGGGGCTGATCACCCGGGCCGCGGCCCGCCTCTGCTCCGCAGGCGCTGAGCTGGCGGAGGTGGTCGAGCGCACCGAGCGCGCCGTCGACGAGGTCCGCATGTTCGGCGCTCTGGAGGCGCTCGAGTTCGTCGCCCGCAGCGGCCGCATCAACAGCCTGCTGGCGGGCATCTCGGACAGCCTCCACGTCCGCCCGGTGTTCCGGCTGAGCAACGGCCAGACCGGGCGAGTCGCCCTGACCCGCACCCCTTCCGGCGTCCTCTCCGCGCTGGAGAAGACCGCCCGCGACCTGTCCGGGCGGCTGTGGGTGCTGGTCTTCCACGCCGACGCCGCCGAGCTCGCCGCCGGGCTCGAGGCGCGGCTCCGCGAGACCTGCGATGTCGCCCGCTGCGAGACCATCGCCCTTGACCCCGTCATCGGGACCCACACCGGCCCGGGGGCGATCGGGTACGCCGCCCTCCCTCTCCGGCCGGACGAGATCGTGGATGACAGCAACGGCCTGCAGCGCGTAGAACCGGATCAGTGACGAACCGAATGCGCCCGGCTCGAGGGACGGCACCCCGACCGACGATGTCGCGATGAGCCGCGCCCGCCGCGTGCGCCTGATCCTTCAGGCGGGGGTGACCATCGGGATCCTGGTCGCCCTCATCCTGATCCTCAATCCCGGTCAGCTGGGTCAGGACATCGCGCGCTTCCCGATCATCATGGTGCCGGCGGCACTCGGGCTGACCGCCTGCTTCTACCTCACCAAGGGGCTGCGGTACCACCAGCTGCTGCGCAGCGAGGGGGTCCCGGTCACCCCCCGGGCCTCGGTGCTGTTCACCGTGGGGGGCGAGGCGTTCGGTCTGCTGCCCTTCGGGGAGCTGGCCCGCGCCGAGCTGGCCAGTGAGGCGACCGGCGCCCCACTCGGCACCACGGTCGCCGGGGTCACGGTTCAGGAGCTGCTCTACACCGCCGTGATCGTGGCCGTCGCCATCCCCGGTGCCCTCGCCTACGCGGCCGGGATCTCGGGGATCGCGGTGTCCCTGGCCGGGATCCTCGCCATCATCGGCATCCTCACCATCAACCCGGTCTTCCGAGCCGTGCTCGCCCTGGTCGGTCGCATCCCCGGAGCGCGCCGGGCCACCCGCCAGCTCGAGGTGCTCCATGAGCAGGTGGTGCGGTTGATGCGCCGCCCAGAGACCTGGCTCTGGCTGACCCTGAGCGTGCTCGGCGCGCTCTTCGAGCTGACCCTCTTCTGGCTGATGGTGAGGGGCACCAGCGGCCAGCCGGTGCCGTGGGTGACCACGACCTTCATCTACGGCGCCGCCTACCTCACCGGCGCGGCCACCAGCCCCGGCGGCGGGGTGGGCGGCTTCGAGAGCACGGCCATCGCCCTGCTCCACACCCAGGGCGTGCTCGGGCCGGCGGCGGTGGCCGCGGCCCTGCTCCAGCGCGCCGCCGACAAGGGGGTGATCACCCTGGCCGGCTTCGCAGCCTGGTACTGGGTCCGCCGTCACATCCGCCGCCGCCGTGGCCTCCTGCTCGGCGACGTGGTGACGGAATCGGTCGTGCCGCGACCCGCTCCGACCCCCGCCACCCCGCGGCCGAGCCCGGCCCCGGCGCCCCTTCCGGCGCCGCGACCGCGGGCCCGCCCGGCCCCGGTGCCGATCTGGTCAGAGGCAGCGCTGACCCGGATGGCCGGGCACGGCGGCCCAGGCTCAGGCTAGTCTGGCGCGTCGCGGCCCCGGCCTCGGGAGCCGGCGGTGGGAGGTCCCCCACTCCCCCAGAAGGGTTATGGACATCGATGTCCGTAACTCGCGCTGCGCGGGTGAGTGACCACCCAGCGCTGATCGTCCGGTCCTGCACATCACCCCGTACCGCAGGAACCGCCAATGGGTGATGTCAGATCCTGCCCATCACCCCGTACCGCAGGAAGAGGTGATTGCCCGACCAGCGGAGTGAGCGCAGATGGAGGCGCGGCGCGAGGTCCGCGGCGAAGGTCGTACCGGCGACCACGCCCGGCCGTCCGTCCGGCCCGGAGCGGCCGGCGAGCTGGGGCGAGACGGTCAGGAAGAGCTCATCGACCAGGCCGGCGGCCAGGAGCTGACCGAAGAGCCGGGGGCCGCCCTCACAGAGGATGGTCACGGCGCCGAGTTGGGTGCTCGCCGCGGCGACGATGGCGGCCGGCCGGATCTCGCCGGCCTCGCCAGCGACAGCGACCCGGACGCGAGGGTGCAGGGCGGGGAGGTGAGCGGCCCCCTCCGGGGTGGTGATGATCAGGACGTCGGCCTCCGGATGGCTGAGGGCGGGGTGGGAGGCGGGGAGAGCGCCGCTGGCGCTCACCACGGCGAGCGGCGGTGGCTCCGCGGTGCCGGCCACGCGGACGCGGTGGGCGGTGAGCTCTCCGGCCAGCTCCGGGAGCGGGGTGCTCTGGGTCCACTGGTGGTGGGGGTCGTCGCGCAGCGTGCCGGCCCCGATCAGGACGCAGTCGGCGGCGCAGCGGAGCAGGGCCATCACCAGGCGGTCGGTGACGTCGTGGAGGCTCACGGCGATCGCGCCCTCCCCACTCCCCTCCCCGAAGGCGGTGACCCCGTCCGCGGTGGCCACGAAGTTGGCCACCAGGCGCGGGGTGTCCCGCCTCACCCGGAGCGGGCCTCCGTAGAGGCGGAGCAGCGGGTCGCTCGGAGGGTCACCCTCGTCGTCCAGGGCGACCGAGAGGGGGTGCTCCCCGGCGAAGCGGGCCAGGGCTTCCTCGGTCATGGCGGCGAGGCGGCGGAGCGCCGGGGGCCTCGGGTCTTCACGCAAAAGGGATAATGGCCCACTCGGGCGGGCCCGCCGCGTCCCCGCCCCCTTCGCGCCGACGTAGCTCAGTGGTAGAGCAGCGGTTTCGTAAACCGCTGGCCGGGAGTTCGAATCTCCCCGTCGGCTCCAGAGTTTGAATTCAGATGAAGTCTTTCACCGCCCTGGTGCGTCCGGCCGAAACCCTCGGATACCCTCACAAGAGCTAGAATCCGCGCGTGACGCGGAGAGGGAGGGGCGAGGGCACAATCAGGCGAAGGGTTCGCTGCGCCTGTGGGCGGACCTGGACGACGACTGCCAAGGTGAGGGCCTGTCCCGGCTGCGGGCTTTCAGGAGCTGGGCGGCCAGCATCGTGGGAGGCACGCTTTAGCTACTGGGAGGGTAGCCAGCGACGTCAGCGCTCCCTGTACGCCCCGACTCAGGCGGAAGCGGCCGCCCTGCTCCGCCGCGAGCTGATCCGCGTCAGCCAGGGCTACGCGCCTGGTCACCTGCGCCAGACCGTCGGCGAGTACCTGGCGGAGTGGATGTCCATGAAGGAGAAGGCACTGCGGCCCTCGACCTGGGCCACGTACCGCGGCTACGTGGACGGGGTCATCATTCCCGACCTCGGGCGCGTGCGCCTAGCCGAGCTCGGCCCCCGGCACGTCGACGGGTGGATGGAGGGCAAGCTGAGGGCCGGGCTCGCGCCGCAAACGGTGGTTCACCTCCGGGCGATCCTGCGCGCCGCCCTGAACGACGCCCGGCGCCGGGGACTGGTGGACCGCAACGCCGCGGCCCTGGCCCCTCCCCCCCGGGTCGAGAAGCGGACCGAGGCGGCGCTGACCGCCCAAGAGGCCAACGGGGTCCTCGAGGCAGTGGCCGGCTCCGACATCGAGGCCGCGGTGGCAATCGCCCTCCTGGCTGGGCTACGCATGGGCGAGGTGCTCGGCTTGGCCTGGCGCGACGTCGACCTCGAGGCCTCCACCCTGCGGGTCAGGCAGGCCCTCCAGCGTGTCGCTGGGGTGACCAGCCTGGGCCCACCCAAGTCCTCAGCCTCGCGCCGCATGGTGCCCCTGACCCGCCGCCTGAGCGTCGTCCTTAGCCGGCACCAGGCCTTGGAGGTGGGGAAGCGCGAGCAGCTCGAGCTCCCTCCGGCTACCGGCGACGCCCTGGTGTTCACCAACCGCGCCGGCGACCCGGTCGATCCAACCTGGCTCAACCACGCCTTCCACGCCCGCCTGGAGGCGGCCGGGCAGCCCCGGAGGCGATTTCACGATCTGCGTCACGGCTGCGGCGCCCTTCTCCTGGCATCCGGCGCTGATCTCAAGGTCGTCAGCGCGATCCTCGGTCACTCCTCGATCCGCCTAACCGCCGACGTCTACACCGCGGTCGTCGACCAGCTCCGCGCCGACGCCGCGGTGAACCTCGATCGGCTGATCGTGGGCGCTGGGCCGAAGACAGCTCATCTGACTCCGGCAACGCCAACCGAGAAGGTGCGGGCAGAGCCATGACCAGTATCGATTGGCGTCCCTACATTGAGCGCTTGCGCGAGCTGGCGATTCGGGCCGACGACTTGTGAGGGGCTACTGCTCCAAGGCCTCCAGCCTGCGATGACCATGTGCGGCGAGCTGCTTACGAGCTCAGGATTGGCCTGCCGGTGCACCACCACGCGGCACTAACCGTCATTGGCAACCCCATAGAGGCTCCCGCGGCGGAAGCTCTAGTTCGTGGAACCACTGAGGCTCTCGCTCATCTTGCCTGGATCGCCCACGGGGAGCCCAAGGGAAACCGACCGAAGAAGGCTCGGACCAAGCACTGCTTCAGTGCTAACTGAAGACGGTGGTCGAAACCGCAGACGCGCGCACTGTGCTGGTTAATGGCCGACGCTCAACTTTACCATCACAATATCAAGCGCGCCCACCGATCGGCCAAACATCCACTGGCGGTCAGGCAAGCCCGCGAACGATGGCGCGAGCTAGCGCGGCTACACTCGTGTATCGGCTGTCCCGGGCGGGATGGGCGCGGGTACGCTGACGTTCGTCCCATGCTCAGGCTGCTGGCACGCCGGTACTGGCTGTGGTGGCTCCCGGCACTCTAGTCCGCCTACTCCGGAACGGCCCATCAGGCAGTCCCCTTGCGCCTTCGCGCGGAGGTCTCGTCGGGTGTGATTCAACACAGTGGCAAGATGGGAGACCGTGGAATGCGAGGGCTCCTCGCGCGAGCGAACGCTGTGTTTGTCAACGCGTTCGCGTACGTGATTCTTCTTTCGAGCGATCCCGGCGCATCCCAGTCCTAATCAGACAAAGGTCGCGGAGCCTGGGAGCCGGCTTGGAAGAGAGCTCAGAGCGTTGAGCTTGTAGACGGCGACGTCACGACTTGCCTCAGGCATTCGACTCTCACTCTACAGCGACGCAGCTCAGGACCGTGGGGGGCTGGGGCGAGGGGTGCGCCGTCTCTGGCCAGAACTGCCCGGACACCACCGACACTCCCCGTCGAAGTAGCGGCGCATCACAAGGTCCTCCAGTCGGTCGGACAGCGTGCGTCTTGTCGCGACGGCGCGGACGTGAAGCCGGTGAAGTTCAGTAGCCAACGGCCACTCGGACAATTGGGCGTGAAGAGCTTCGAATTGTCGCTTCCGAGTTGCGATCTCCGAATCGGAGAGGCCAGCTCCGTCGATGACGCGGTAGGCTCCCCACCAGATACCAGGACCGGGGTTGTGCGAGGCCCACCCCAGGCCCGGCCTCCCTTTCTGGCCACTTCGAGCGTAGGGCAGGGCAGCATCTTCCCGGAGGGCGGGCACGGCCCCGTCGACGCTGAGACCACGCTCCTCCACCTCTCGGGAGAGCTGCTTGTCTAGGTTCTGAATGACATCGAACCAGCCACCCGCAATGACCTTCCATTGACCGAGAAGGGGTGACAGCCCGGAGCCCAGGGTGTGCTTTCGGAGCGCTTCCAGCCGCTTGGCTCCGACCGCCAGGGGCCGAGGGTCGCCCAGGCGCTCATCCGGGGACGTCAGTTGAGCAAGCAGTGTCTTCGCCGTGCCCAGCAGATCCTCCTCCTGGTGGGCGTTCATCGCCGCCCGCAGCAGATCCCGTCGCATGGCAGCTCGGTCCTCGAGGGCCGCCAAACGCGACAAATGCTCCTGCACCGTCCGAGCCTGGACGTTGTCCTGGGCCGAGATCTCGCGAGGGGTAGCCCCGGCGCGCACCCGGGCGAGCCAATCTTGGACTTGACTTTCGGTGACCCGTTTCCCGCTTCGCCGGCCCTTGGAAGGCGGGCTAATACGCATTTTCACGCATGAGCTAAATACGATGATCCGCTTAGGCAGCTACTAGACACGCGGATCACCATAGTCCACCCTGGTAGGTAATGGCAAGCAACAACCCCGGTGAGTACCGACTCACCCTCACCGTTCCGGAGGCGGCTGTCCTCCTCGGCATCTCACGAGGCTCGGCGTACGAGGCTGCGCGGAGTGGAATCCTCCCAGCGCGGCGCATCGGGAGGCGCTTGGTCGTGCCCCGGCAGGCACTGGCGGCATGGCTGGCCGGCGCGGGTGAACTCATCGAGGACAGCCGGGCCAGGACCAAGCGATGAGGCAGTGGTCGCCGGACGGCAGCCTCGTGAGACCGCATCCCGCGAGCGGGCACGGGCCCATACCGTGGCCCTCGCCCGACCTGATTGCCGACGGCCTCCGGGGCCTAACTGGTGATGTGGTTGGCACCAGTGATCTTCACCCCGACGCTCACCATGGAGACGTCTTCCTGTCGCTCCCGATGGCCTTCGAGAGCGCGGTGGGCATGGCTTTCCCGTGCTGGCCTCAGCCAGCTGGCACCCGGCTCGACTACCCCTCGTTGTGGGTGGAGAGGCAGCTCGCGCCGGGCAGGGGGATGCCGTGGCAGCGGTGCGCATGCTGATGGCGATGGCGACTCCCGAGCTCGCGGATCGTCGGATCCGGGGCGGCCTCTCCGGTGCGACCGGCATTTCAGCTGTGCTACCGACACTTTCGGGTGCGACCGGCATTTCCGGATGCTACCGGTATCTTCCCTCAGGTTTCTCGCGCGCGTGCGCGCGTATGACGCACGCTTCGAAGAACGCTCACGTACCGTGCGCGCTCATCTCGATCGTGCTCTGGTCGTCGGCCGGCGCCGCACGGTGGGCGACATGGGACTGAGGGCTGAAGGAGTGGGGGTCAAGTACTTCCTCGCCGAGTGCTGCGATCTCGGCCCGGGCCGGTCGGTGACGTCCGCGGCGCTGTACTCGGCCTACCGGACGTGGTGCCACAGCCACCGCCGGCCGGCGGCCAACCCGGCCTGGCTCGGGCGGGAGCTTCACCGCGTGCCAGGTCTGCGCCTCGAGCGGGTCGGGCACCGGAATATCCGGACGTGGCACGGCGTCGGCCTGCGTAAAGTCCCACCCGCCGCGGCTCTCTCGTTGCCCCTGGATCACGTGCTGGTCTCGTTCCTCCGGAAGGTCCCGGTGCCGTCCCGCGTCGTCGTGGACCGAGCGAGTAGCCTCATAACCGAAGCACCCACGTCGGTCGGCTCCTGAGTTCCAGCTGCGTCATCCTCCCGCTCAGCTTGTGGAGGTCAGGCCACGAAGAGTCCACATCGTGACCACCCCACCTTGGCCGTGCGCCTCCCTTGGGTGATCCTCGCCGGCCAGGCGGTTGTCTCACCGCGCCGATTCTGGCATCGGACCAGCATCGCCGTGACCGGTCCCCATCCACTGGTCCACCGTCCACGAGGGATCCTGGCGGGTGACGGGTCCATCCGCGGGGATGGCCGCGGCTGCTGATGGTAGTTGGTCGCAGCCGGCGGCGACCAGGTGTTGGATGTCAGGCCGGTCCCGTTCTGGTCGTTGTAGGCCGTGGTAGGACGCCTTGTTTGATGCGATTGTCATTCGTGATTTCCAGGCCGCGGCAAACGCTGCAGGCGTCAGGTGGCCCAGGGCGCTGTGGCGTCGGTGGTGGTTGTAGGCATGGGTGGAGTCGGCGTGGAGCACCTGAAGGTCTTCCTCCGGTCAGATCGGCTGCACCCGCTTGCGGTTCACCAGCCAGCCTCCCGGCGCAGCAGCACCCCGGCCCGTCGATGCCCGCACCTCTGCTACTCCCGCCCTAGGGTGTGAGTTCTGGCACCCTGTTGATCGGTATCCAGGCCTCAACCACCGTTCCGCTAGGCGGGTGGACGATCCGCAGCCAGCCGCCAGCCTGCTCGGCGCGCTCTCTCATGTTGGCGACTCCGAAGTGGCGGGCACCGTTGGCCGCCGAAGGACCGGAGGGAAAGCCCACGCCGTCATCGACGACGCGCAGCTGGATGCCCCCAGCGACCTCCTCCAGCGATACTGAGACTGAACGCGCACGCGCGTGCTTGCGCACGTTGTTCAGCGCCTCCTGTCCGATTCGAAAGAGAACAACGCGCTCCTCGGTGCTGGGTTGAGCGGCGAGGTTGCTCGTCACGGTGAAGCTGACGCTCTCCTCAGCGGCCCACTCCAAGAGGGACTCTCGGAACGCGACGTCAAGACCGTGGCGGTCGAGGGACGGTGGCCGCAGCTCGAATACCAGATGCCTTAGGCTGTCGATGGAGCGGCTAAGCACCGATGAGAACTCGCCGAGCTTTGCGCTGAGTACTGGGTCCGTAATCTTGTTGCGTATCGAGCCCAAGCGTATGACCGCGGCGGCAAGCATCTGGATGGAGTCGTCGTGAACGTCAGCGGCCACGCGGCGACGCTCCGCTTCTTGAGCGCTGACAATCGCGCCGAGAAGGCGCCGACGCTGCTGGTCGGCAGTCCGCAGCTTCTCAAGCGAAGAGCGAGCCTGGTCGGTCTTGAAGCGGAGTTCCTCATTGGCGTGCTCGAGTGCGATCGCGGCGACCTTCGCCTCGGTCACATCCTGGCAGACACCCAAGATATGACCGGCCTGGGCACCGCGCGAGGCCTCTACCCGTTCGCAGACGTATCGGATGTCTCCGTTCGGGCGCACGATGCGGTGCTCAAGGTCGGTGGCGTCGCCCGAGAGCATCCGATCAAAGCCCTCCATCACTGAGGCTCGGTCGTCCGGATGGACCAGGTCCAGCAATGCCTCGCGTGTGCCCCGCCACTGCTCGGGTGCGATTCCATGGATGGCAAACATCTCATCAGCCAGCCAGTTGATGCGGCCGCTGGTGAGATTCCACTGCCAGTGGCCCACATGCGTGATGGCCTGTGCCTTGCGGAGCAGCGCAGCGTCGCGGAGCCGCCCAATCCCGTATGCGAGGTCAGCGGCGAACTCGCTCAGGGCCGCGACTGAGGCGGGATCAAAGGCCCCGACCTCACCGCCGTAGATCATGAGGGCTCCGATCGCCTCGTCACTCACGATGAGTGGGAAGGCGCACGAGGTGCGAAAGCCATACTTATCGATTGCAGCCCGCCACGGAGCGAGCCTCGACAAGCGGCGCATATCCTTCACGAGCTGAACTGAGCGGGTTCGGATCGCCGGGCCTGTTAGGCCAGACCCAAGCTCATCGTCGCCCCAGCTGACGCGGATGCGCTTCAGATACTCGGTCCGCCCCGCCGACGCGACCGGGCGCACAGTGTGCGCGCTGTCGTGCTCGGCGTATCCGACCCACGCCAGCAGGTACCCGGCGGCGACGATGGTCTCGCACGCGTCAGCCAGCAGCGAGGCCTCGTCGGTGGCACGCACCACCACCTGATTGCCCTGAGTCAGGGTACGCAGCGCCCGGGACAGGTGGGTCTGCTCGGTGATGTCGCGGGCATTCACCACGATCCCAGCGATGGCTGGGTCTCCAAGGCAGTTGGTGCCAACTGCCTCAAGAGAGCGCCAATCGCCCGATGCCGTCTTGAATCGGAACACGACCGAGCGGTGGATCCCGGGCTGATGGGTACCTTCCCGGAAGGCTGTTGTGATCGCGTCACGATCGTCGGGATGGATCAGCTTGAATGTGCCACGTCCGACGCGCTCAGCTGGTATGAAACCGAGCATGCGTTCGGCGGAGGGATTGGCGTAGAGCACCCGCGCGTGGTCGTCGAGGACGGCGATGAGGTCGCTTGAGTTGGCCACGAGTGTTCGGAACCAGCGTTCGTGGGCTGCCGATTCTCGATTCGAGCCATGCGGGGTCGCATCCGCCGCAGAGGCGTCAGGGAGAAACTCGTCAGGAGTCATGGATCCGACCCGATCGAGGGGTACTCCGACTCCGGTGGGGCCGTCCTTCGCGGTGGTGGCTAGCCGGCCTTGGTTCCGACGGCGACCGTCTGCTTCGTGTGAACAGAGACGCGCCCTCTCCTCCGAATGGGGGCGCCACCTAGTCCGGCTCCTCGGGCAGCTCGTACCAGGCCATCCGACGCCCCACCATTGCGCGCAGTCGCCATCGCAGACTGCGCGGCGCTTCCTCGATCATGGCTTGGAGGCTGGTGATTCTCTTGCCGAGCAATGCCCGCAGATCGTCATCGCCTGTGATCGATTGGGCGCGAGACGCCAGCTTCTCGAGGTTGGTCTGCACGGTCGCGTACCAGCCCCAGTCGCTGCCCACGACGTGTCCAATCCTCTCGGCACTGATCTCCTCCGGCCCGCTCCCTCCCACCGGATGAAACGCCAGCAGGAGGAGCGCGTCGGTCAGGTCCTTGTCATTGATCTCAACCACCTGGAGCTTGGTGAGGAGGAGGTCGGCCGGAGTGAGCAGGCCGGGCGGGCCACCCCAGTGCTCGTGCAGAGCAAGTCGGTGGCACATCTCAAAGTCGTCGACAAACGTGTCCAGCTGGCGTTCGTGCAGACGGTCCCAGTGGAGGAGGCGCTGGTGCCCATGGATCATGTTGAACTGGGCGTCTTCTTCGTACCCCTGGGCGACGAGCAGCTGCCTCCAAGCTCGGCTGTCGGCCTGCCGCACGATGTAGTCGACGTCGTGGTGAGTGCGAGCAAGCTCGTGGGGGATGGGCCCATGGGCGTGAAGCACGACCCCAACACCACCCAAGAGTTGGGCGTCCACGCCTGCCTCCTGAATGGCGCGTGCCAGACGCATGGCCTCCTCAACTGGTACCGCTAGCGGCGTCGGCTGGTCGCTCATTCGCGGCCACCCATGTCGACCGGCTGGACCCGGTCGACAACGGCACGAACCTCGGACTGGTCAGGGAGTCCACCCTGGCTTCCCAGCACGCGAGTGGAGAGGCTGGCAGCTGCCACCGCCAGCCGAAGGCTGTCCAACATGGTCTCTCCTTGGGTGAGGAAGAAGCACAGGGCCCCTGCGAAGCAGTCGCCTGCACCGGTGGCGTCGACGGCCTCGACGGTCACTGCCGGAACCAGCAGCCTCCGGCCCGACGCCTCGGTGTAGGAGGCACCGGCCGACCCCTGGGTGACGATCAGCTCGCCGGGCGGCCGGCTCTCACCCGGCCAGCGCGCGCCGGCGTCCATGAGGGCTCGTTCCCCCGCGCTGTTGGTGACGATTAGGCCGGATCCAGCCCACCCGTGCCGCCACGCCGCAGCGCTATCGCGGGTGACCTGCCGAGCCTCCAAGCCGACGATGACGCGGGCCCCTGTGCCCGCATCCAATACCGCCTGCACCAAAGTGAGCGGGGTCGCGCTCATGTAGACGACATCGTCGGCCGATAGGTCCGCTGTGAGTGCCTCTGCCGCCACCTGGTCGGCGACGCCCCGGTCGACGATGATCTGGCGCTCCCCGTCCCCGCTCAGGACCACGGCGGCCATGGTCCGTCCGCGCAGGACGCGCACGTGCGACGGGTCCAGCCCAGCGTCGCGTAGGAGCGTGAGCGTCCACACTCCGAGGGGGTCGTCGCCCACAGCGCCGTAGAGGAGCGGGCGGCCCCCGAGGCGCAGGATCGCCGCCGCTGCATTGGCTGCGGTGCCACCGAGACTGCGCTGGCCGGAAGCCGCGGTCCTCTTCTCATCGAGGCGGGGGACCCCGGAGAGGTCTAGATGAATGTCGATTCCGAGGTCGCCGGCCACGATGATCCGACCGTGATGGGGGCCGGGCTGTGGTATGGCCATCGTTGGGCCTCCGGCTACCCCGTGACCATTTGGAAACCTTTGACGCGGTCGCCGGAGAGGGACACCAGCACGCCTTGGAGGACACCCTCGGTGTAGGCGCTCCCCGGATTGATGGAAAGAGTGCGCCCAATCTTGACAGTAGCCCGGGACTCGTGGATGTGTCCGTGCAGCGAGAGCAGGGGCTGATGCTCTTCGATCAGGGCCCGCACCGCCGTGCTCCCGACCGGTGTGAGCATCGCCTGCCCTCCCGCCATCCGCACCCGCATGTCCTTGGTCATGGCATAGGCCATGTCGAGTCCGGACTTGGCCGGAGGTTCGTGAATATTGAAGATGGTGGGCGTAGACGGATCGCCCTTGAGGACGAGTTCGCGGAGCGCCTTGTCCATCTCCTCCTCGGTCACCTCGCGCGGACTGTGCCAGGGGGTGGTGGTCGAGTAGCCGAAGCTGAGGACGCGGTATCCAAGCAGATCCTCGGCCTCGCCCTCGGCGTCGATGATCCAGTCGCCCTGGGCGAGGATTGCCTTCACCGCCGGCTCGTCATCGTTGCCGGGCATCATCAGCGCGGGGATGCCGGCGGCGCGCAGCCGCTCGTCGGCCATGCTCACCCACGCCTCCGCCGCGCTCCGCATGACGTCGCTGAATATCGCCTGCAGGGTCGCGGGGTCGCTGGACATCTGCCGGACCTCGTCGGGCGTGGTCCGGTACGGGTAGGAGCCGCTGGACCGGATCTCGGCCTCAACGGCCTCCAGCTCGCTGCCGGCAGTCACCTCCTGGGTCTCCTCGCGGATCAGGCCCTCGAAGACCCCGGGCCGGACTTCGACCAGCGGCACCAGGGCCTTGCCGGTGAGGTCGCCTCCGAAGATGGCCGCGTTCGCGCCGTAGAAGGCTGCGGCGTTGAGGAACTTCCGGAAGACCTGCTCGGAGCCGTGGACGTCCGCCGCGTAGAAGAGCTTCAGGGACCGTTTCATGTCAGCTGCCCCGTCCGAAGCCCGCGGGGGATGGCCCCGTGCCCATCCGAGTTGACGTGCTCGTCGCGAGCCCGGGCCAGGGCCGCGACCGCCGTCGGGGAGATCTCTCCGAACCACTGCCCGCCCTCTTTGAGAGAGCTTCCCACGATCACCGCGTCGGCGCAGGCGAAGAAGCCGGCGAGATTGTCGGGAGTGACCCCGGAACCCACCACCGTGGCCAGGCCGCCAGCCTGCTTGACCTCCTCGACATCCTGCGAACGGGGTGGATCGGCGAGCCGCAGGCCGGTAACGATGAGGGCGTCCGCGTCAAAGAAAGCGGCGTCGCGCGCCTGCTCAGAGAGGGGTCGGTCAGCGGTGATGGCGTGGCTGCCGAGCTTGACCTGGACGTCGGCCCAGACGGTGACGTGGTCGGCCCCGATCGCATGCCGGTAGCGGGTACAAGCCCCCGCCCGGCCGTTGATCAGCCCCTCGTTGGCGACGTAGGCGTTGACCCACTGGTTGGCCCGGACGAACTCCGCTCCGGCCGCTGCCGCGATCGCCACCGAGGTCTCGACTGCGTTGCCGAGGCAGTTAACGCCCACCGGGATGGCCACCGCGTCCTTGATCGCCTTGACCGCCACCGCCATGGCCGCCGCGGTCTCGGCCCCGACCGAGTCGGGCGGCAGGAACGGGATGTCCCAGGCGTTCTCGACGATGAGCCCGTCGAATCCAGCCCGGGCGAGGAGCTCCGACTCCTCCAGTGCCACCTTCAGGGTGAAGGGCATCCCCTGGGCCGGGTCATAGCGGGGTGAGCCGGGTAGGGGATGCAGATGGATCATGCCCACCAGGGCATCGCGCCTCCCGAAGAGGCGCTCAACGTCGTTCAGCGCTCCGCGCAGGGGAGTTGTCATCGTTGCCCCTCGCACCATCCCGAAAGAAACGCCATAACGACCGCGCAGGCCAGCCGGGCACTGATTCCGGAGAGATCGTAGATCGGCGCGATCTCGACCGCGTCGAAGCCGGCCGGCCGGGCCCGGCCCAGCGCCCGGGCGACCCGAATGGCCTCTCTCGATGTGAGCCCGCCCGGCTCCGGCGTCCCCGTGCCGGGGAAGGAGCAGGCGTCGATCGAATCCATGTCGAAGGTCACGTACAGCCCCGACACCCCGTCCGTGCATCTATCGATGGCCTCGGCGATTGCGCGGTCGACCCCCATCTCCTCGATGCGGTCCATCCCGTACCAGCTGACCCCCAGATCCCTCGCCGCGTCGACCTGGGAGCGGGGGTTGAGCCAGCCGTGAACCCCAAAGACGCAGACGTTTCGGGGGTCCACATTGGGGATCTCGGTAGCGCGGTAGGTCGGACAGCCGCTCGAGAACTTCTCGCCCGCCCAGTCAGGGGCGGTGTCCAGGTGGGCGTCGATGCTCAGATACCCCATGGAGCCGAGCGAGGGCGCCACCCCACGCGAGCATCCGATGGCGACGGCGTGATTGCCGCCCATGGACACCGGCAGGCCGCCCTGTCCGACGATGCTGGCGATGCTGTCGGTTATGACGTTGACGGTCGCCTCGGCGTTGGGCGGAACCACGTCGATGTCGCCGACGTCGGCGGCCGGCAGCCGATCCCAGAGATCGAAGTCACGCTGGGCGTCGTACGAGAAGAACCAGCTGGAGACGTCGCGCATCGCGCGCGGACCGTAGTTGGCGCCGTTACGCCCGGCGTTGCCCTCGTCCCAGGGAATGCCAACGAGCGCGCATTTCGCGTCGCCCAACTCGCCCAACGGACGCTGGGGGCGGCCGAAGAAGGTGGCTACTCCCGACTGGATGATCATTGCTCCATCTCCGCAGAATCCCCCTTCTCGTCGCCCCGTCCCGGGGCGACGAGAACATCCAATCCGGCAGCCTCGTACGGCGCCAGTACCTCTGGCCCGGTGCCGGCATCGGTGACCAGGCCGGTCAGCGCGTCGAGACCGCAGACGCTCGTGAAGGCGGTGCGCTCAAACTTGCTGCAGTCGAGCACTGCGTACTTGCGCACCGCGTTGCGCAGCAGGCTGCGCTTGATGGCCACGGCCTCCAGGTCCGTGTCCATGAGCCCAAACTCCGCGGAGATGGCCGGCGCTGAGACCAGAGCCAGATCGTAATGGAACTCGCGGGCCGCGCTCTCGGCCAGCGGCCCGACAGTGCTAAGAGAGCGGCCCCGTAGCGCGCCGCCCAGGACGATCACCCGGCATTGGGCCTGGGATAGCTCGTTGGCAACGGCCATGCTGTTGGTAACGACCAGCAGATCCTTGCCGCGCATCGCCCGTGCGATCTCAAGGGTCGTGGTCCCGGCGTCGAGGGCGATGCAGCTGCCCTCCTCGACGAGCCGGTCCACGACCAGCCGGGCCATGGCGACCTTCTCGGCGTGGTGCTCGGAGGCGCGGAGGCTGAGGTCGACCTCAGTCAGAGCCACCCCCGGGGCGGCGGCGCCGCCCCGGGTGCGGATGACAAGTCCCATGTTGGCCAGCTGCTGCAGGTCGCGTCGGAGTGTCTCCACCGATACGTTGAGCGTCTGGGCACCGTCTTCGACGGTGATCGACCCTCGCTGGACGATGGCCTCATGGAGGCGTTTGAGACGCAGTTCGCGAACCACCGTTACTCCGGAGGGATCTCAGCCGCCGAGAGGCGCACGTCGATCCCGGATCTGCGGCGAATCGCCCAGATCAGGACAAAGAGGATGACACCACTCACCGGAAGCCCCGTGTTGAGACCGATCTGGAGCCAGCTGTGGCCGATGCCGACGGAGGGGTCGGCCCACAGGATCCAGAGGGTGATGAGCATCGCCGGGATCAGCAGGATCCCCCAGATGCGAATGGTCGGCATGCCCAGGAGCCTGCGTCCCCCGTGCGCCTGCCAGACCGCTGGGAGGCGGGAGGGGTAGAGGATGGCGGCCAGGCCGGTCACCGAGAACATCAGGACGCCCGCCCACAGCAGGGTGATCACCGACAGGATCCCGACGACATAGAGGATCATCCCGACCTCGCCCAGCACGAACGCAGTGACGATGGCGATGTGCGGCGTGCTGTAACGGTCATGAACCTTAGACAGGGAGGCGGGGAGGTAGCGGTCCATGGAGAGCGCCAGCATCAATCGGGTCGCGGTGAAGTAGTTGATCGGCATCCACACGTAGGTCCAGAACAGGAAGGTCAGCCCGAGCGCGATCACCCAGAAGAGATTGGGCGAGAGCCCGATGGTCAGCAGCTCGTTGTAGTTGGGCGTGAACGAGAGCCCCAGGGCGGAGGGCGACGTGCTCGACAGTCCCTGCAGGAAGCCGGTGCCGATTGTGTTCTCCACCAGCGCCACCAGAACCGCGATCGACACGCCGGTCAGGATGAGCGAGCCGATCATGCCGCGCCGCTGTGTGCTACGCGCCCGCCGCACCTCGCCACCGATGTAGCAGGAGGTCGCCCCGAACAGCACCATGTACAGGGTCCAGAGCATCGCGAAGAACGTCGCGCTGAGCGAGAAGCCGGGGTTGTGAGGGGCGTTGGCCATCACGATCTGGGCCGCGTTGGCCTTGCCTCCGGCGGCGACGACGTAGGAGTTGAAGGACGTCGCGTATCCCGAGTGCGACGTGACCAAGGCGGCGATCACCTCGAGCACCACACCTAGAATGGCCAGGATGAATGTGATGTTCTGGACCCGCATATAGGCTTTGACACCCCGGATGAGCAGGAACGTGAACAAGAGAAGCAGGACCGTTCCAACCACTATGGTGCCAAACTCGCCACTCACCCAATCGCCGATATTGGTGAAGGCGGCCGCTCCGGTTGCGACCCCTAGAGATCGCATCCAGCCGGCCACGCCGAGTTGCGCGAAGAAGGCGGCCGGGGCACCGATGGCGGTGACGGCCAGGATGATCCAGGTCCAGGCGAGCATCACGCCGATCACTGGGCCGTACCGGATGCCGAAGATGCGGCTGGTCCAGACGTAGTCGCCACCGGACCGTGGCATGTCGGCGGAGAACTTCGAGTAGACCATGTAGAGCGGGATGACCAGGAGCACGGCGATGACCGCCGACAGGGGAAGGATGCCCCCGGCGTAGGCCCCGACCGCAAGGAAGAGGAAGGCCACCCCCAAACCGATGTTCTGGTTGTTGGTGTTGTAGACGAAAATGTCGAAAGTCCCGGCCTCCTTCCGAAGCCCGGTGGCCGTCCGTACGAAGACGCCCGGGGGTGGAGCGCCTACTTCAGCCTTGGCCGCCTGTGTCGCCACTTCACATCCTCCTCGTACCCCGGTTAGCCGTGCAGTTCGGTAGTTTAGCGGGCGACTTCGGGCATGTCAACAGGCAGAAACGGGCAACTGCGGGCTTCTCCTCAACGTCACCGTCGGCGGGGACAAGCCCATCCTCCGGTGCAGGTGGCCAAGGTCGGCAAGGTCCGTGAGGGCGAACAGCCGTTCCGAACCGCGTACCAGATAGCGTTCGTCGGGGCTCAGGCGATGCCGCTGGCGACGGCGTCAGCGGCGCTAGCTGTGAGCCTCCGGGCTTGGAGTCCATCGGTGGATGCAACACCTCGTGCGAGTAGCGATGATCGCTGACCGCGGGAGGTGTCATGAGAAGACGACGACGGTTCACCGAAGCAGAACGGGCTGAGATCTGGGACCGGCTCGGAGCTGGCGAAACGGCAGCCTCGGTGGCGGCGGCGTTCGGCCGCTTCCCCAGCGCCGTCCGGGCCCTGCAGCTGGCGAGCGGTGGGGCGAGGCCAGCTCCGCGGCGGCGTCGGGCGGGGGCGCTGGACCTGGTCGAGCGGGAGGAGATCTCCCGTGGACTGTCCGCCGGCATGTCCCTGCGCGCCATTGCGGCGGGCCTCGGCCGGGCACCCTCGACGGTGTGCCGGGAGGTTGGCCGCAACGACGGCTTGACGCGATACCGGGCCTGCGCGGCTGACCGCCGAGCTCACCATCGGGCCCGACGGCCAAAGGTCCCAAAGTTATCGAGATGCCGCCGCCTCCAGGAGTTGGTCGAAGCGAAGCTCAGCCTGCGATGGTCTCCTCAGCAGATCTCAAGGTGGCTGCAAAGCGCCTTCCCAGGTGATCCGGAGATGCAGGTGTCCCACGAGACGATCTACATGTCGCTCTACGTCCAAGGCCGGGGCGCCTTGCGTCACGAGTTGCACCGTGCCTTGCGAACCGGGCGAGCTCTGCGTCGCTCGAAGCAATCGCTGCCGAACGGCTCGGGCATGATCCCGAACATGGTCCTGATCAGCGAACGGCCTTCCGACGTCGAGGACCGAGCTGTCCCAGGCCATTGGGAAGGGGACCTGATCATGGGCCGGCGCAAGACCTGCATCGGCACTCTGGTGGAGCGCCAGACCCGCTACGTCCTGCTGCTCAAGCTTCCCGACAACACAGCTGCCGCCGTGCGTTCGGCGATGAGCACGAAGATCCTTACCCTTCCTGCCGAACTGCGCCGCAGCGTCACCTGGGACCGCGGCAAGGAGATGTCCCAGCATGTCCGGTTCACCGTCGACACCGGCGTTCAGGTCTACTTCTGCGACCCCAACAGCCCTTGGCAGCGAGGTACCAACGAGAACACCAACGGGCTCCTGCGCCAGTACTTCCCCAAGGGGACCGACCTCTCGGCCTTCACGGAGGGGCAGCTGGACGCGGTGGCTCAGGAGCTCAACGAACGCCCTCGACAAACCCTCGGCTGGATGACACCATCGCAGCGGCTCGCCGAGCTTGTTGCGCTCACCGGCTGAATCCAAGCCACATAGTGGACGCATGTCTCGGGACATAGTGGACACCCTTACGGAGGCGTGCCCCATGGGTCTCGAGCGCTACGTCGTCGATGCGGTGGTTCTGGAGGGTCGGAGCCCCCGGGAGGTCGCCCGCCTCCACGGCATCTCCAAGAGCTGGATCTACCAGCTGGTCTCCCGCTTCCGCGCCGGCGGGTACGACGCTCTCACCCCGCGCTCCCGCCGCCCCCACGGCTGCTCCCACCAGGTCGGGCCCGAGCTCCAGGCGGCGATCCTTGCCCTCGGTCAGGAACTCGACGCCGCCGGCTACGACGCCGGCCCGGCGAGCATCCGCCACCACCTCCTGCAGCGATTTCCCCAGGTTCCAGGTGCCGGCACCATCTGGCGCATCCTCTCCCGCCACGGCCTGGTCACTCCCCAGCCCCAGAAGCGCCCCCGCTCCTCCTTCGTCCGCTTCGAGGCCGACCTGCCCAACCAGCTGTGGCAGGCGGACACCACCCACTGGCACCTCGCCGGCGGCCACGACGTTGAGATCCTCAACCTCCTCGACGACCACTCCCGCCTCCTGGTCGGCTCCGACGCCTGCCGCACCTTCAAGGCCCTCGACGTCGTCCAGAGCTTCTACGCCGCCGCCGAACTCCACGGCTTCCCCGCCGCCCTGCTGACTGACAACGGCGCTGTCTTCAGCGGCGCCTCCCGACGCGGCAAGGTGCTCCGCGAGTCCGAGCTGGAGCGGCTAGGCATCCTCGTCAAGCACTCCACCCCCTACCACCCCCAGACCTGCGGCAAGGTCGAACGCTTCCACCAGACCCTCAAGCGCTTCCTGGCCCGCCAGCCACCGCCCCACTCGATCGCTGAGCTCCAGCTCCAGCTCGACACCTTCCGCGCCTTCTACAACCACCGCCGACCCCACCGGGCCCTCGACGGCAGGCCCCCCCTGGTCGCCTTCAACGCCCGCCTCAAGGCCCACCCCCTCGGGGCCACCCCCGAGGCCCACGTCCGGGTTCGCCACGACCGCGTCGACCAGGCCGGCAAGGTCACCCTCCGCTACCTCAGCCGCCTCCACCACATCGGCGTCGGCCGGGCCCACAGCGGCGAAGCCATCCACCTCCTGGTCGCCAACAAGGACGTCCGCATCCTCGCCGACGACGGCTCCCTGATCCGCCCGCTGACCCTCGACCCCTCCCGCGACTACCAGCCTCGCGGGTCCTCGTCGGCCGGCCTAGAGTCCACGATGTCCTGAGACAGGTGTCCATCATGTCTTGAGACGGGATTGTGTACTTCACGCGGGGTCGGTGATAGAGTCTCCCGCCGTGGGAGCACGTCGCCAACCCGGCCGGTTGGGCCCAAGCTTGGAGGGGCAGGGTGTCTGAGCAGTTCTCTGGCGGGATGCGCCCCTTGCCGCGCAGGCTGGTCGAGGGCGCGTCCTCCTTGGGTCTCGGCCTGGTGGGGACGTTGATCGTGCTCGCCACCGGGCAGAACGCGATCCTCGCTGTGGCGATCGGAATCCTTGTGTGCTTTCTGGTCATCTTGCTTGTCTTCCTGTTGGAGCGGCATCATGCCAGCCGTCCGCTGCGGCTCACTGGTGACGCCGAAAACCCCTCTGAGGCTCCCGTGCCGCCCGCTGGACGCTTGATCATCCGCGGGGGCAACGGGGGCCAGTTCAACTTCTTAGCCCAGCGGGACATTGGTGATGGTGTGTTCGACGCAGACTTCCGTATGTGCTGGCACACGGCCCTAGTCGTCGAGAACGACTCCGATCGATCGCGTCCCGGCGCTGCTGTAAAAGCGAGCGGCTAGCCACGCGCTTGTTTTGGTCAGTTTAGGCGATAAGCTCCTGGGTGGTCAAGTCCTCCTTGGCTGCGGATCGGCGGACGAGCAGCTGTCGGTCGAGGTCGGTCAGGCCAAGGCCGCGGGCGCCGCTGATGACGAGATCGAGGACCGCCCAGCAGAGGCTGAGGCAGCTCGTCTCCCCCGGGAAGCGGCCGATGACCTTGGCCCGCCGCCGAACCTCCTCCAGGGATCTCTCCAGCAGGTTGGTGCTCCGCAACCTGGCTCGGAGGTGGAGGGGATAGTCGAGGTGGACCGTCAGCGCCGGCAGGTCGTCGGCCAGGCAGGCCGCGGCGCTCGGGTACTTGGGCTCCAGGTCGGCGACCACCATCCGGAGGCCGTCCTCGGCGGCTTGGCGGGAGTTGGCCTCGTTGAGCACCGCCCAGTAGGCGGCGCGGACCCGCTCGTGGAGGGCGGGGTCCTTGGGAAGTTTGGCGAGTATGTTGCGAAGGCGGTGCACAGCGCAGCGCTGACGATCGGCGTCTGGCCAGAGCTCCTCGATCGCCCGGATCAGCCCCGGCGCGCCGTCGCTGACCACCAGCGCCGGCGCTCCCAGCCCGCGCTTGGTCAGATGTCGCCCCAGCTCCAGCCAGTCCTCGTGGCGCTCCCGCTGGCCGAGGCAGACGTCGAGCAGCACCCGCCCGCCGTCGCGGGTGTAGCCCCAGGCCACCAGAACCCCCTCCTTGGCCCCGCTGGGGCGAGTGGGGAGGTAGATCGCGTCCATGAACAGGACGAGCAGGTCGACCTCCGCCAGCGACCGGGCCCGAAAGGCCTTGTAGCGGTCCCGGAGCTCCTTGCAGATGCGGCTCACCGTGCTCTTGCTGATCGTGCCCAGCCCGGCCTCGGCGATCAGGCTCTCGACGTCGCGGTCGGAGAGGCCGCGCACGTAGGCCCCGATGATCAGCGCCTCGAGCGGCCGGGTCCGGATCGCCACCCTGGTGTCGGGGATGATCTTGGGGACGAAGCGCTCGGCGCAATTGCGGAGCTGGGGGATGGCCAGCTCCACCTCGCCCTCGGCGGTCTGGATGCGGCGGGGCCGCACCCCGTTGCGCGACCCTCGGGCCTGCGGGGTGCGCTCGTAGCGGGCCCGCTGGAGGAAGGCGGTCACCTCCTCGTCGATGGCCCGCTGGAGCACCAGGCGGGCCCCCAGCCGTCCGACCTCGGCGAGCTTCTCGCCAGCCGGGGTCCCGCTCTCCAGCAGGGCGCCGATGGCTTCCTCCAGCAGGGTGCTGGGCGCTACTCTCTTCTCCACGGCGTAGTTCTCCTCGGTGGTTTCCAGACCTACCGCGCGAGACTACGCCGCTCCACTTTTACAGCGCCACCGGTACG
>CAWJCO010000001.1:0-196689 GCA_963841385.1 uncultured Chloroflexia bacterium | reverse complement strand
CCGCGCTGCACCAACCGCTCACTTTGGTGGTGCTCGTCATGGTCCCGGTCGTCTTCCTGGCCGAGGAGGAGATCCGCCGGAGGCGGGTTCCCCTCGGCGAGCAGGAGGCCGAGCACTTCACCCGGGAACAGCCTGACGGCAGCGTCGACCTCGGCGGCCACCTGGAGAGCGATCTGCCGCTCTACCGCGCTGAGAGCCTCCGCGACCTCCCCGACGGTGAGCTCGTGTACCTGGTCGAGGGCGAGCGGGCCGCCGATGCGCTGATCGGGGCGGGCGTAGCCGCGGTGGCCACGGTCACCGGGGCCTCGGTGGCCCCCACAGATGTCTCCCTGCGACCCCTGGTCCGGCTGCGTCCACAGCTGTGGGCCGATGCGAACGGCCCGCGACAGGCGCACATGCACCAGATCGCCGCTCGTCTGACCGCCCTCGCCTGTCCTCGGATCGACCTGGTGACCTGGCCCGATGCGCCGGAGAAGGGAGGTGCCGTCGACTTCATCAACGACTTGCGACGTCGCGGCCTGCCACGAGAAGAGATGGCTCACGCGGTGGCGGCCCTTCCTCGGGTGCCATCGACCGTCGAAGACGACCACCCTGACGGGACGATGGCCAGACCCCGGGAGTGGTCATCCTCGCCCCCCGGTGGCCACCCTCGGGGAGAGCGGCCAGCCGGGATCCTGCTCAGCGAGGTCGAGCCTGAGGCGACAACTTCTCGTCATCGGATTCCTGGGGCAGACTGGGCTCACCCTGTGACCGATCCCGTCAACCGCGTTAACGAAGCCTCTTCAGCGGGCACCACCACGCGGGCCTGATGACGGAGGAGGTTCCGATGGTCATCGACGTCCACGCCCACCACTACCCGAAGCAGTACCTGGAGCGGATCGGAAGGCCAGGCCTCCCCCCGGCGGCCGCGGCTGCACTTGCGTACCAGGACATCGGCCAGCGCCTAGAGCTTCTGGACCGAGTGGGCATCGACACCCAGGTCCTCTCCGTCTCTCAGGCGCAACCCTACCTGCCTGCGGCGGCCGACGCCGCGGACGCCGCCCGGTTGATCAACGACCTCTACGCGGATGTCTGCCGCGATCATCCGGGGCGCTTCTACGCGTTCGCCGCGCTGCCCCTCCCCCATGTCGACGAGTCATTGGAGGAGATCGCTCGGACACTCGACACCCGTTGGATGGTTGGGGTCACGATCGGCTGCAGCGTCAGCGAGCGGCAGCTCGACGACCCGATCTTCGAGCCGGTGTTCCAGGAGCTGGACCGGCGTCAGACACCCGTCTTCCTCCACCCGGTGGGCCAGGAGGAGACGAGCTGGCTTGCGGGGAGCAATCTGCCCTGGCTCGTCGGCGCTCCCTTCGAGGACACGGCCGCCGCGCTGCGCCTGGTCCTCGGCGGAGTGATCGACCGCCATCCCGGCATCCGCTTCATCGTGCCTCACCTGGGAGGGACGATCCCGTTCCTGCTGGCCCGCGTGACCCGCAAGAGCGATGACCGGGTGAGGAGCGGTCTGGCGAGGCTGTACTACGACACCGTGTCCGGTTCCACGGATGCCGTAGTCTGCTCGTGCCACGCCTTCGGTGCCGATCGCCTCCTCTTCGGCACCGACTACCCGTACTGTGACGAGGCGGAGTTCGAGCATCACCTCACGTACCTCGACGACTGCGGCCTCGAGCCGGCGGCACTCCAAGGAGTGCGCGGGGGCGCGGCGGCGAACCTCCTGCACCTGGATCGGGGGGCGCCCTCGCCTGGCTGATCGCCCCCGCCACCTCAATCGGGTGCAGCCGCCTACGGCCCGCCGCGGTGCTCCGCGTCGCCCTTGCGGTGCACGAACCAGCCCAGGGGACGGCGCACCCGCAGGTACGAGCGCGCCTCGCCCGCCGGGTGGCCGAGCCGGCGGGCAAAGGCGACCCGCAGGCCTGGGATCGACGGGATGCTCCGCAGCTGGCCCTTGAGGCGCCGTCGGCTCGGGGCGGACTCCGATCCCCACTCGCCCCTCTCCTCCCGAGGTCTCCCGGCGCGGGAACGAGCTCCAGTCGGGACGGCCCCGCTGCTCCCCGCGGGGCTTCGCCGCGATCTGTCCCGCGCTCGCCACGCGCATGCCGGCGGCCAGCAGCCGCCCCGGTGCTGCTGCTGTCTGGCCGGCGCCCGGCGCCCCCCTTCCGACGTGCCCTCGTCGCGTCGCCCGCTCCGGCGTGGGGCAGACCGGCCAAAGACGACATTCGCGCATTGACGCCCAGGGCCTGCTCCACCACGCCCCGATGGAGCTCGACGTAGCTGACCGGGAGGCCGCCGTCGTCGATGGCCTGGCGCGAGCCCAGGGAACCGGCCAGCGCCGCCGCTTGCACGACAGCACCACCAGGTAACCATCCAGGCAGAGCCGGTCGCCCCCATCGCGTAGAGCCGCTCGCGGCGACCCACCTCCCGGCCGCCGCGGCGGAGGACGGTCAGCACGCGCACCGGTTCGCCATAAGCGCTGCTTTGTTGTTGCGATGCCGACCGCGCATCAGGCCCTGTTGTTGCGAAGCCACCTCTCTGTCGTGCATAGGGCCGAAAGTCCCATGAATCCGATGGGCCATTCGCCCTTTCGACCCCACCACGGGAGTGGTCAGACTGCCTCGACGTTCCCACCCCGGGGGTGGCACCGGTCGCGGCGCTCGCGACCATTGGCAGGCGGGGAAGGTGTGGCGAACGGGGACGCGTCCTCGGTTCGAGTGCTCGTCTCGCCGGCACACCCAACATTTCACAGAAACGCTCTCGACCTGCTTGCGATGAAATGCCCCGACTCCGTGTCTGGCGAGCGCAGCACGGGGCACAGCCGAATGGATCGATGCAGGTCTTTGCGGCGAATTTCATCCGAGACGCTCGGGCGCTTGTCTCGCACCGCCGGGATGGTTTCTCCGGGCACAAGAGAGTCGAAGACAAAGGAGGAGGAATAGGGAGGAAGCAACGACCACAGACGCGCGTTAGGTCAGACCACGAAACATTCTGCCCGACCAGACGCCGGGCAGACACAGGGACAGGAGGAGACAGGACATCATGAAACTCAGGACTATGGCAGTCCTTGGTGGGCTCGGCGTTGCGGCCATCGCCCTGATCGGGGCCGGCGGATCGGCACTGTTCACCACCTCAACGACCAGCACCCAGCAGATCACTGCTGGTACATTGGCGCTTAGTCTTTCGGGACCCTCTGGGTCTACGTGCACGACAACAGGTCCGGATGGCAGTTGCACCACACTCGCGCTGCCCGCATACGGGCCCGTCGGATCGTCCTTTGATAGCGGTCCCGACGGCATCACGATCACCAACGTCGGCAACATTCCAGCAAACGAAATTACGCTGTCATTCTCCGACAGCAGCAACAACAGCACCCTGACAAGTGAGCTGTGGGTATGCATGACCAGCGGGCCGAGCCCAGTGGCGACGCCGAGCGGGCTCGTCGTCGTCAATGAGCCCCTAAGCTACGTCGAATTGAACTCGCCGCAGGAGATAGCAGGCTCGATCCCCGCGGCCGGGTCGACTGGCGACTTCGACACCTACACCACCGAGTTCTACGCGGGGCCGACGCAGCCGCAACTGTGCGGCGCAACGCAGGCGTACCTCGTCAACGGTCCACTTCCGTCCAGCCCAACCGCGAACCCCAGCGCAGACAGCCTCACCAACCCAGCTGAGGGCGGGGTCATCAACATCTCCGTCACCGTCGGCTACAGCGGCTAAACCACCAGTTCAGCATGAGAGCGGCGGCGGGCTCTCCCGGGTCCGCCGCCACTCATGCCGCCTCACGACCAGACTGGCATGATTGCCTGCTCTCAACACGACGGGAGAAGGAGCTTGGCTTCTGCCCGCTGCCGGTGAGGGCCGTTGCCTCAGCTGACTTTCCCACTCATGACGGGCGAGGTCCGGCGAGTTGACCGAGCCTTGCTGAAGGTGGGACGATTGGCCCTTCCTGGCCACCGATCAGCGGCGTTACGAAGAGGCACACAGCAGAACCATGACGACTATCCCCGAGGGTGAGCGGCCCGTCCGAAAGCGCCGCGGCCTACGACGCCGGCGTCCCGCCACCGTCGCAGGCCGCGTACGGACGGGCATCTGGTCCGTGCTGGTCGTGGTGGTCCTGGCCGCGGTGGGGTTCGCGGTGTTCTCGGTGGTCAGCGGGGCCTGGACGGTGACCCCCATCCTGTCCGGCAGCATGCGGCCCGGCCTTCCCGTTGGCGGCGTGGCCGTCTCTGAGCGGGTCCCCGTCAGCAGCCTTGCTGTGCGTGACGTGATCATCTTCCAGAACCCCCTGAAGCCTGATGTGACGATGGTGCACCGCATCATTCAGCTCAACTTCAACAGCGCGGGGCAAGCCGTCGTCAAGACCAAGGGGGACGCCAACCCCGTCGCCGACCCATGGACAGCCACCCTGCGTGGCAAGGACGTCTACCTCGTGCAGTTCACGCTGCCGCTCCTGGGTTATCCCGCCGTCGACACCAATCACGGGGTGGACCTGATGGTCGGGGGCGTGATCATCCTGCTCGTCGTCGTGGGCACCGTGCTGACCCGGGAACGCCGCGCCACGGGCCGCCGACCGCAGCCCGACCTCCATGCGCCATGGCCCGCTCCGCAGCCGAGCCGCCCTGCAGTCGATGAGGACTCCCTACGGAGCGAGCGGGTGAGACGCGATGTCAGGTCGAGCGATGGACGGCCTGGCCCCCCCCCGGTCGCCGCAGGCGGGGCCGATTCCAGGGCTCCTGAGGCGGAGCGTTCAGAATGAGCATCCAATGGCGAGTGCGGCCGCGCCGCCTGTTCAGGGCCGGACGGTCCCGCGTCTCGGCCACGATCATGACCCTCGGCGTCCTCCTGTCGGGCGTCGGCCTTGTGCTCGCTCTGACCGCCGCCCCGGTCGAGGCCGCCACCATGACCTGCAGCGCGACGCTCGCCTCCACCCCGCTGGTCCCCGGGGCCGCGGGCAGATGCACCTTCACCGACACCATGCCCGCGACGCAGGCCCAGAATCAGCCGTTCACGGTGACGATGGGCGTCAACAGCACCTCGGCGTCGGGAGGCGGCGCGAGCGGGAGTGGCACGGCCACCGAAGCCCTGCTCGACGGGCGCACGACCGGCCTCCAGGTCACCGTCTCGGACTCCGCGGGTAACACCTTCGGGACCGGAACCCCGTCATGCACGGGCACCTATCCCAACGCCACGCGCTGCTCCAGCACGGACGACGGCCAGGCGGTTCCGGACGCGGTCGGTGTCAGCTCGTGGAGCGACACCTTCACCATCTCCTGGTCCCTGCCCCTCGCGGCCGGCAACCCCTACGAGGGGGCCAGCGCGACCGTCAGCGTGACCGTGTACTACAACGGGGTCCCCGCTCCCTCGCCCAGCCCCGGCCCCACCCCGACGGGCGGCGTTGCGGCTGCCAGCACCGGCCCCACCCCGGCGGGCGGGGTGTCCGCGGCGTCCACACCGTCCACCGGGGCGGGCCCCATCCCCACCAGCAGCCTGGTACTGATCGCCCTGGGGATGGTGCTGCTGCTCGCGGGCGCCTACGGCGTCGCTGCCGCCACCCGGTCGCGGCGGCGGACACCGTAGAGACCTCCATCACGGCGGCCACGAAGCCGCGACCCAGCGCTTCCCCCCTTCCCGGGCTTGGCCGGTGGTCGTTGGCTTCGTGTCACCACCGGGCCTCAGAGCGGCATCAGGGTCTCTGGAAACCCGTGTCGACGTCAGAAGACGATCACCGCGCGGCCGCGCAGGCCGCCTGCCTCCATCACTCGGTGCGCGTCGGCCGCGCGCTCCGGCGGATAGGTGCCAGCCACCCGCAGCTGCAGCCGCCCGCGCGAGGCGAGCTGGCCCAGCTCGTCGAGCCACGCGGTCCGCGCCAGCACGGTACGCACCCAGACCCGCCGGATCTCGATCCCCCGCTCGGGCTCACCGTCCGACCAGCCCCGGACGACGGCCATTACACCCGCGTCGTGGAGCGCGGGGAAGGCGGCGCGGCCGAGCAGCGCCGTGTCAAGGAAGCCATCGACGCCGCCCAGCGTCTCGGCGCGGACCGCGGCCGGAAAGCCGGCACCTCGAACCAGGACGGCGTCGGCGCCGAAGCTGCGGACAAGCGGCTGGTCCTCCGGCTTCGCGTCCGCGAGAACGCGCAGGCCGCGCTCCTTCGCGAGTGGGATTGCGTACGAGGCGAGCAGGCCCGCGCCGCCGCTCACGGCGAGCGTCTGCCCCGGGTGCAGGTCAAGCAACTCGAGCGCGAGCAGCGCGGTTAGCCCGTTCATCGGTAGGGTCGCGGCCTGTTCGAGCGTCGCGCCATTGGGAACCGGCACGACCGAGGCGGCCGGGGCGACCAGCAACTCCGCCTGCGCACCGCCCTCAGGCCGGCGCGGCGATACCGCCACCATGACCCGATCACCCGGCGTGAGGCGGTCGACGCTTTCGCCGACCAACTCGACCGTCCCGGCCGCGTCCATTCCCGGCACCCAGGGCGCGGGAAGATCCTCGACCCCGCTCTCGCGCAGACCGATGTCGGTCGGGTTGACCGCGGCAGCATGGACGGCAAGCCGCACCTCCCCTGGCCCCGGCTCCCGCACCAGGCGTTCGATGACCTCCAGCACCTCGGTGCCGCCGGGTCTCGTGATCCCGACCGCACGCGCCGTCGTCGCCATGGAACAAGCGTACGCGGAAGCTCTGGCCTCGCAGCGTCACCAGCACGCCGCCGGCGACTCAGCTCCGACAGCCCCGCCTCCCCCATGACGATGCCCACTGGATGAGCCGGGCCGGTGCCCGTCGATACTAGAATGCGGTCCGTCCGGCACCGAGCCGGGGCCGCCCTGGCGCGACCCGGTGGAGGGCCTGACGTTGGGCCAGCGCGCCGCCCCACACGGCGCTTTGTCACCGCCCCAAGGAGGCTCGCAGTTGGGCAAGCTGCAATTGAGCATCGCTTTTCAGCCCAACCTGCGCAGCCGCTCCGTGCTGGACGGGGCTGTCCCCGTCGAGGGTGTCGAGCTCGTCCCCTCGCTCCTGCACCCGGCAGAGACGTTCTGGCGCCAGCTCAAGCATGCGGAGTTCGACATCTCCGAGCTGTCGCTCTCGTCCTACCTGATTGCTCTCGACCATGGGGAGGTTGAGTACACAGGCGTGCCGGTCTTCACCTCGCGCCGGCTTTTCCACACCGACATCCTCGTCCGCGACGACGCCGGTATCGACGGTCCGGGGGACCTTGCGGGCAAGCGCATCGGCATCCCCGAGTACCAGCAGACCGGTGCCTTGTGGGTGCGGGCCGCCCTCGAGCACGAGTTCGGCGTCAGCCCCGGGCAAATGGAGTGGTGGATGGGCAGATCCAGGGACTTCAGCCACGCTGCTGCGACAGGCTCCGGGTTCCCGGCGGGCGTCACGGTGCACCATGTGCCCGCCGGCGACGATTTGGGCTCAATGATCCTGCGCGGGGACCTGGATGCTCTCGGGATGTACGTCCGCGGTACCCTCGTGGACCGCTCGAGCGCGGACCTGGAGCACGACCCCCGTGTGCGCGAGCTCTTCCCGGACCCGGTGGCCGAAGGGATCCGCTACATAGCGAAGACCGGCATCTACCCGATCAACCACACCCTGGTAGTACGTCGTAGCCTCGTGGAGCGCTACCCGTGGTTGCCACAGAATCTCTACGATGCCTTCGTCGGGTCCAAGCGTGCCGGCGAGGCACAGCTACGGGCCGACGCATTCGACTACGTCGCAGCGGGCGCCATGACCGTCTCGGCGAGCGACCCGATGCCTTACGGGTTCAAGGCAAATGGGCACGTCCTGGAGGCCCTCCGGCAGTACTCGCTCGAGCAGGGCCTGACAACCCGCCTCGTCGGCTTCGACGAGATCTTCGCTCCTGCCATGCTCGACCTCTAATCCGAAGTCCCCTGGATGGCTGAGCGCTGAGACAACCACCTGGGCTTTCGCCCTCCCCGGCAGGGGGCGCCTGATCTCCGAGCGGTGTGCTCAGGGCGACCTTCGCGTATGCTCCTGTGATTGAACGGCCGAACCACGACGGTCCCCCGAAGCAACAGGAGGGTAAGCCGCCGCCGATGGGGGATGATGGTAACCGGCGCCGCTTCGCCGGCTGGGGGCGGCGAGCAGGGAAGCTAGGCGGAGATGCGTGTGCTGACGTTGTTCTCGAGGCGCGTCGGGATCGACCTGGGGACGGCCAACACCGTAGTGTGCCGGCCCGGACCGCGGATCATCCTCAACGAGCCCTCGGTGATGACGGTGCGGGCCGACGGCCACGGTTCCGTCCCGGTGCGCGTTGGCCACGAGGCGCGGGAGCTCATGGGACGGACCCCGGTTGGGCTGGCCACGGTCCGGCCCATCCGCGACGGCGTCATCACCGATCTCCAGTCCGCCCGGGCCTTCATCGTGGCCATCCTGCGGATGGCGATGCGCTATCCGTGGGAGCGGATCCGCCTCCACGCCGCGGTCGGGGTGCCCGCCGGGGCCACGGCGCTGGAGCGGCGGGGGCTGATCGAGGCCGTCGAGGAGGCCGGCGTGAGCCGGGTCGATCTAATCCCGGAGCCGGTGGCGGGCGCCATCGGCTGCGGCATCGACCCGCTCTTGCCCCGAGCCCACATGGTGGTGGACGTCGGCGGCGGTACCGCCGAGGTTTCCGCCTTCTGCTTCGGCGGCATCCTGGCCAACCGCTCCTGCCGCGTCGCGGGCGACGAGATGACCCTCGCCCTGCTCCAGTACCTCCGCCAGGAGCACCAGCTCATGGTCGGGGAGCTGACCGCCGAGGACATCAAGATCCGCCTCCGCGACGCCGCCGCCGAAGGCCAGCCACTGGTGATCGAGGGACAGGACGTGCTGACCTCCCGCCCCCGCCTGATGACGCTCGATCCCCGCGAGGTCACCGCGGCTCTCCGCCCCACCGTCGACGGCATCGTCGACGCCCTCACCGGGTGTCTCGAGGACCTCCCGCCTCAGGCGGTCGGCGACATCATGCACGAGGGGGTGATCGCCTTCGGCGGTGGGTCGCTGCTGGCGGGGTTCGAGCAGCGACTGGAGGAAGAGTTCGGCTTCTCGGTCCACCATGCCGCCCGGCCGCTCACTTGCGTCGCCGAGGGAGCCGCCCTGGTCGTCTCCATGCGCTCGGTCATCGCCGCGTACTCCGGGAACTGACCGGTCCGGCCGCGGCCGGCGCCATGCCCCGTGCGGATGCGGCTGACCGTGATCTTGCTCACGGTGCTCAGCCCGGCCTCATCCAGGACCTGCCCCTGAGCGCCGCACCGTCGAATCACCGCCTGCGTGAGCGGATATCCGCAGGCGCTCAGCCCAAGGACGATGGTTCCCGACGGTTTCGCTCTATCAGGGTTGTGGGGCCGCCTCGCGAGATGCGCTCGGGGGGGGCTCGGCTGCGGCCGCCTCATCGGCGTCGCCGTAGCCCTCGAATCGATCCTCGTCCTCGATGGACTCATCAGGCCGGGAACCCTCTGGCACGTAGCGCTGCTCGTTGCCGGCCTCGCGGTCGGCTTCGTCGAGCGATTCACCCAAGTCTGGACCAGGATCGAGATCGGCCTCGCTGCTCAGAGGATACCCCTCGTCGTATTGTCCGGCCATGGTGTTCGCTCCTTCACGCCGCGATCGCAGCATGCAAAGTGGAGAGGTTCAAAACTGGGCCGGGGGGTCCGGCACTCGGCCCAGCTAATCACGTGGTGGTCATAGGTCTGGCAGTCGATCTGGACGGAGAAGAACCCGTCGATTCGCGCTGCCGATCCTCCACAGGCCAGGGTACTCGCCCAGCTCGGCAACCGCCAGCACGATGCCTCGGCCGCCCTCACTCGGGCGGGCGCCGCCACAGTTGCAGGAGCCTTGGCGGCGCTCGACTTTAGGTGATCGCAATACCGTGGCTACGCACGATAGGCCTCGGCCTTGGACACCTTCCACGGAAGCTCGCCGACGGCGGATCCACGTAACCGGTGCAATTGACGTGCTGGCAGGAGCGAAGCCGCCCGGGCCGTTGGCGAAGGTGGCGGCGTGGGGCTAGAGTGCACCCCCTACATGCGCTCCGTCCCCGCCGATGATGGGCTGGCCATCGCCTGATTGCGATGATGGCCCCCACCAGCTCCGCGAACCCTGCGAGCGATCATTCCGACGCTTGTGCAACGTTCGGTCGGCAGGCTGGGCAGGAGGAGTGGGGCGCGATGATAGGGCCACGGCGTCATGGTGGCTAGAGCGCTCCCTGCGCGGGGGCCTTCAAACTCCTCAGATACCGCATCCCTGGACACCAGGTACGCTTCACACGGAGGTCTCCGATGCGCAACGTCGGTCTGCTCGCCACCCGAGCCGTTCTCGGCGGGTATCTCGCCGTCCACGGGGCCCAGAAGCTGTTCGGTTCCTTTGGCGGCCCTGGCCTTGACGCCACTGCGGCGGGGTTCGAGGCGATGGGCATGCGGCCCGCGAGAGCCATGGCGACACTCGCCAGCGCCACCGAGCTCGGTGGTGGAGTGCTGACCGCGACGGGGCTGGCGTACCCGCTGGGCCCGCTGGCCATCGCGGGCGCCATGAGCGTGGCCACCGCGGTGCACCGCAAGCAGGGACCGATGTCGCAGAAGAAAGGCTTCGAGTTGCCCCTCACCAATCTTGCGCTGGCGATCGGGTTGATGAGCTCGGGGCCGGGCCGTCTGGTGCTGGGTCCGCGCCTGCCGAAGTCGTTGACCCGGATCGCGGTTCTCGCTGCGGTGGGCATGGCCGCGGTCTCGCTATCACAGCTGCTGCGCGCGAAGCCGCCCGCGTCTGCCGAAGCGGCCGAGGACACCGCCGACGTGGAGTCCACGTGACAGCGATGGCGATGACATCCCGGACCTGGGACCACCAGCTAGATCTGGCGCCCAGGGCGACGGGATCACCCCCCGACAACTCGAACGCGTCTGGAGGCATCCCGCCAGGCATGGCGCCCCTGGGATCGCCCATGTGCGCTCACCAGCAGCACGCCGTCATCACGTCCCCCGCGGTGGAGGGCCGAGGTGGCGGCGGTTGGCCGGCACGTCGCTGGGCGCCTCCCATCCTGATGGACAGCTTCCTGTGAAGATCGGAGTCGTCTTTCCCCAGACCGAGATCGGCGCCGAAGTGGGGTCGATCAAGGCATACGCCGAAGGGGTGGAGAAGCTGGGTTTCAGCCATGTCTTGGCCTACGACCACGTGCTGGGTGCTGACCCGGCGGTGCACCAGGGCTGGCATGGCCCCTACGACGTCCGTAGCACCTTCCACGAGCCCATGGTGCTGTTCGGGTATCTGGCCGCCGCCACCTCGCTGGAGCTGGTGACCGGCATCATCATCCTGCCCCAGCGCCAGACCGCTCTGGTGGCCAAGCAGGCGGCCGAGGTCGACCTCCTGACCGGAGGCCACTTCCGCCTGGGTATCGGGCTGGGCTGGAACGCCGTGGAGTACGAGGCGCTGGGCCAGAACTTCGCCAACCGGGGGACCCGGGTGGCTGAGCAGGTGACCCTGATGCGTCGTCTGTGGACCGAGCAGACCGTCAGCTATGAGAGCGCACACGAGAGGGTGACCGGGGCCGGGCTGGCGCCGCTGCCAATCCAGCGGCCGATCCCTATCTGGTTCGGTGCCCGCCTGCCTGTGGCGCTGCGACGGGCGGGGCGGCTCGCCGACGGCTGGTTTCCGCAGGTGTCGCCTGGCCCTGACCTGGACCGGGCCAGGAGCAGCGTGGAACGCGGCGCCGTCGAGGCCGGGCGCGACCCCTCCTCTCTGGGGATGGAGGGCCGAGTCAGCTGGCGAGAGGGCGACGCGGCGCAGCTAGTGGACCTGATCGGGCGTTGGCGCGAGACCGGAGCCAGCCACGTCTCGATCAACACCATGAACTGTGGGCTGGGGTCTGTCGAGGGTCACCTCTCCGCTCTCGCTGTCGTCGCGGACGCCCTTGGCATCGCCCCCGGCTGATCGCACAACGGCACCATTAACCACCGTTCCGACGAGCCACGGGCTGTGGGGTGAACCCGACGGACGCTGAGGACGACTCGCTGCTGCCCACGGCGAAGGGGTTCGGCGACGGCACCATCATTGGGGGCGACTCGTCAGCTGCTCGCGAGATCTGTGATCGCCTCGGGAGCCACCAACCAGCGAAGGGCAGGGTATAAGAGTTGCAGACTCCCATCCAGCTTGCCAACCTCGACCAGTCTATGGTGGGCGCGTCCGACGGCAACCTCACTCAGGTGCACCACTCCACCGAAGGCCGCGAAGGGGAGCAGCTGGAAGTCGACGAACAGCGCCATCGCCGTCGCCGTGGCGACTGGCACATGGAAGAGGGCCAGCAGGAAGACCAGCACCCCCTCTCGGACCCCGATGCCGTTGACTGAGATGGGGATGAAGGTGACCAGCAGGGCAATCGGCAGCGCCAGCGCGAACACGCCCCACGAGATGTCGTGGCCGAGGGCACGACTGAACGCCTCCAATGAGACCAGGTTCAGCCCCCAGCCGATGGCGCCAGCTAGAATCGTGAACAGCAGCGCTATGGGGGCACCACGATAACGACCGAGGGAGTGCAGCAACATGGCGAAGCGCTCGGTCAGCTGATTGGTGCGCCACGACCTCGGCTGACGTTCCGTCCCTCGAATTCCAGCGAATAGATGCTCCGCGACCAGCGCCAGCCCCCACATGGCAAGCATCAGGCCACTGAAGAGTGCAAAGCCCACCACGTCGTTGGTGTGAAATACGGTGTTCAGCACCACCGCGCCAGCCAGCCCCCAGAAAGCCATTCCCAGCATGCCAGCCATCCGGCTTCCAACCAGAGAGGCGATCACTGCGCCGTAGCCGACTCTCCGGCCCACCTGGACAGCCCGGGCGGCGTCGCTGCCAATCCCGGCTGGGACCACCTGGTTGATGAATAGCCCCTTCATGTACCAGTTCCCCAGGTAGTGCCAGCCCACGCGCCCGCCTGCTCCACGGAGTAGAAAGCCCCACTCGAGGATGCTGGAGAGGACGGACAGTCCAGTCAGTGCCATTGCCAACAGAGCCCACGCCCCCTGCAGGTGACTGAACTTGGCGAGAGCCGCTCCCAGGTTCACGGAGTGAATGAAGATCCCCAGCGCCAGCAAGGTGACGGCCAGCCTGGCGAGTGGGTGGGCAAAGACCCCGCGCAGCACGGTTGTCACTCGGTGGAGGACTCGCTTACCCACGCCAGTCGGCAGAGCGCCGCAATTCATCACCTCACCCTTGGGCAAACTCCCTCTACCCCGGGCTCGTGGCCGACGACTGTCAGGAGGCTCTGGAGGTTCACGTGAGGCTATCCTCCCGGCACGCGCACCGGGCCGACCGCGCCGCCCGTCTGCCGTGAGACCAGCTGAAACATCCTGCCGAGGTGAAGGCGGGTGTGGATGGCAGCGTACGCTCCGCCACCTAGACCGAGTGAGAGTCCGGTTACCAGCACGCGCTGGATAATCGCTGCGGCGCCGGCGGCACCGGGGCTGAAGCCCAAGAAGATGAGCAGAGCGGCGACGCTCGCCTCATTGGCACCAGCGCCTCCGGGAATGAGACTTATCGCTCCACCGATCGTGCCAAGAGCGAGAACAAACGCTGCCTGCCACCAGCCGGCGTGAGCGGGTTCGAGGGCCTGTAGCACCAGCCAGAAGGCCGTGATGGCAACGACGACTCGCGCAGCGTCGAGAATCGATAGGATGAGCGCATCGGGGCGATGGAGCAACTTCGCGGTTTGCTCCTGTAGCTCATCGATGGCGGGCAGCAACCGCCTGAGGAGCGGGATGTGGGATACGAGGTTGTGCACCACGCAGAATACCGGTGAGACTGTGAGTACGATCACGATGGCCACGATGCCAACGACGACTGGGATCACCGCGGTCAGTCCGTAGCCGAGCGCGAGGATCGCCGGAAGGCCCGCGAGGATGAGGATCAACGTGTATGACAGTTCCTGAACGGTCACCGTGGCGGCGACGACTCCGAAGTCGGTGCCGCCAGCGGTGCTCGCGAACGCAGCGCGGGTGAGGTCGCCGAGTGGCATGATGGCGCTGATCGTTTGGCCGGCCAGGCTGATGAGAACCGTGTCGCGTAGTCGAAAGCTGGTGCCGACGTCCGTGAGGAGGAAGTGCCAGCGTACGCCCTGGAGGACGTAGACCAAGACCGAGAGCAAGACGATCGGCGCTATCAGTGCCAATTGAAAGTGGGTCAGAGCAGCCCCAACGTGTGCAGGATTCAAGAATAGGACAAGGCCGGCGATCGCTGCCAGCCCGATTGCCGCTGCGAGGATGTGCCTTATGCTCGCTCGCAGCCGCGGCTGGGTAGGCCCGAGCGGAGAAGGCCGCACTTCTCGGTGAGCTGCACCGGCGGGTGCCTCAGTCATGCGAGCCCTTGTCGGCAATCACCGCGAATGGCATGGGGCGGCAGACCTAGCTCAACCGTGCAGATCCGTGGGTACCTCATCATTGGCGGCCCATCTAGGCGGTGGAGGGGCACTTCGCCTCGGGATCCCCAGGTCATCCAAGTGGAGCCGAGGCGCAGCTGGATCATGATACGCGGCCACTCAGATGCATTGGCTCGGGCGTGGGCGTCAGGGGGCTGCTCTCTCCGGCGGCCCGACTGGCCATCCGGAGTTGAAAAGGGTCAGCGGCGCCGTCGCGGCCGGTTTGCTTGGGGTCAAGCTGGCGCCCAGGAACGGGAGGGTGACCGCGATTGGCGGAGGGCGACGCCGTGGGCTGCGGCCGAGGTGGAAACCCCTGTCTGGCCTCTTCGGAAGAGGACGCGCGGCTCATCGCAGAGCGTCCCAGAGACCGGTGGCTGCGACCATGATCGCATCGACGCATGCTGCGACGGGCATCACTGTCGTGTCGACAACCAAGTGGTTGAGCGTGGGGTCTCGGGGACCGCGTCCGTGCAGATGGCGGACGTAAGCGGTGCCTGCCCGGTCGTTGCGGTGCAGTCGGTCACAGGCAGTTGCTCGGTCGAGGCCCGGACACTGCGATCAGCAACGTCTCCCACCTCCTGGATGCCGACGCCGGGGTCAGCTTCGGCTGACCCGCCGGCCCTCACCACCTCCCCGGGGGCGCTCCGGCGTGTGTCCCTCGGGGAGAGGGGGCTGCGCGATCCAGGTCCCGTCCGGCCGCCGGAGCCCCTCTCCGGGCCGCGTGACCCGCTGCGCCACCCCTGGGGAACGAGAGCAACCGCGGCGTTGCGGCGCCGTCTCGCGCCGTGGCGAAAGGGTGGTGGCGGTGTGACAAGCCACGGGACACGCCGGGCATGTGTACCAGCCCAGGGCGAACATGAACGCGCCAGCCGGACCACCCTGCGCTCGAGGATGGCCGGCTCGTCAAGGAGACCGTGGGCATGGCCAGGCCACCGCTTCCCGCCCGCCGCTCACTGCGGCGGCATCTCTCCTTCGCATTCCTCGCCCTCGCGGCCGGCCTCGCCCTGACCGCGGTGAGTGGCGTGGGTGCGACCGCCGCGCCGGAGCTCGCGATCCGGGCAGCCACGTCGACCCCGACTCCCACGCCGACACCCACCCCCAGCCACACGCCCACGCCCACGCCGAAGCCCACACCGACGCCCACCCCCAAGCCGACGCCGACGCCGACACCCACGCCAACCCCGACGCCGACCCCCACACCCACCCCCAAGCCCACCCCGACCCCGACCCCCAGACCCACTCCCACTCCCACCCCACGCCCCACCGCTGTCCCGACGCCGGTGCCGACTCCGGTGCCGACTCCGGTGCCGACGTCGGTTCCCACCGCGCCGCCGACCGCCGTGCCCACGCCGGTCCCGACCCGGACGCCGACGGGAAACGCGGGCGGGCTCACCCCCCCGTCGGGGACGTCGGGCTCGGGCCAGTCCCCCACCTCGGGGAGCGGGGCCGCGGCCTCCTCCCTCAATGCGACCACTGACGGACAGGCGGCCCCGGTCGGGGCCCTGGCGGTCGCGGTCAACGACTGGACCCTCGCGCTGGCGGTCCTCGGCTCCCCGGCGGCCATCGCCCTCGAGTGGGCGGCCTCCCTGGTGCTGATCGCGGTGATGGTGGGGCTGATCGTCGCCGGCCCGTGGCGCCGACAGCCCAGGCCCTGGCACCACAAGGGCGCCTGACCCGGGCACTGCGGCCCACCCTTCCAGGTACCATGTGGCATGGGGCCGGTCAGATGCCGGCACACTCACCACCGAGCATCAGAGGGGGAATCCGGAAGTGTCCGTGTCTGTCAGCAGTCCCAGCCCAAATCGCACCGTGTTTCGCGCCGTCGCGGTCGGCCTGCTGGTCGTCGCCGTCGCCTGCGCAGCGCTCGCCATCTACTGGCTGACGGTCAAGTCGACCTTCCTGGCCAGCCACTACGGCCACCAGCCCAAGCACGCACTGGTGGCGGGCATCGTCGCAGTCGTCGCGCTGATCGCGGCCAGCATCGTCTGGCGCCAGGGCCGCCAGACCGCCTGATCCGGACGGCTCGCGCGCCCCGTCTGCCCGGCCACCGAGGCTCCGGAGACGGGCGGGGCGCGGGCCCGGTCAGCCGCCTCCCGACACCGCCTGCGGGGAAGGCGCGCTGGCGCCGGCGCTGTCGGCCTCGAGCCTGTGGCCGGCGAGGTGTGCATCGAGCTGGCGGGAGAGTTCCCGGCGGGCAAACCCGTCGGCGCGGCGGACCAGGGCCCAGACCAGGGGCCCGACGATCACCGCCGCGACCAGGATGATCCCGAGCTCGAGAGTGCCCACCCCGACCAGCTTGAGCCCGGACGCCGTGAGCACGATGGCGAGGGCGCGGCGCACCAGCCGCGGTGGCGCCAGGGACGAGACCAGCGCGCCCAGGAAGACGCCGGGGACGCTACCGACCACCAGGGCGGCGGTGAGAGCGAACTGGACGTCGCCGAAGATGAGGTGCCCGAGCGCCGCCGAGGCCACCAGGGGCATGGCCTGGACCAGGTCGGTGCCCACCAGCTGGGACGCCTTCAGCCTTGGGTAGAGAAAGAGCAGGCAGGCGATGATCAGGGACCCGGAGCCCACCGAGGTCATCCCCACCACCAGCCCCCCGAGGGCTCCGATCAGCAGGGTGCGAACCTTGCGGACCGGGACCTGAGCGGGCTCGGCCTCGTGGAGGTGCTCGCCGCGAGCGCGCTGGCGGAGGTTGATGAGGGCCTTCAGGACCATCGCCCCCGCGGACACCAGCAGCGCGGCACCCAGGGCAAGCTGGACGATGTTCTGGATCTGCTGGCCGTGGGCCAGCACCTTGATGAGCAGGACGCCGACGAAGGCCATCGGCACCGAGCCGATCGAGAGCCAGAGGACGAGTCCGCCCTGCACGGTGCCACGGCGGAGGTGGACCGCCGCCCCCACCGGCCGCATGATCACCGAGGCCACCAGGTCGCTGGAGACGGCGGCCGGCGCCGAGATGCCGAAGATCAGGATCAGGACCGGGGTCATCAGGGCCCCGCCCCCCATCCCGGTCATGCCGACCACGAAACCGACGATCAGACCGGCGACTGCAATCGGGACGTCCATCTGGGCTCTCTCCGCGCTCCCCTCTCGCCTGCGGCGAGCCCCGCGACCCGCCTCCAGCACCTTCGCTCGGGATGCGCCCTCACGAAGCGAAGCTAGTGAAGAACAGGCTAACCGGAGTCGGGGGCCGCGTCTGCACCCAGAATGGGTCGTCCGCCCTCCTCGATTCGAATCGAAAGGTGGGCATGGGAGAATCCGGGGAGCGGTTCAGCGGAGGTCGCGGACGGACCCGTGACCGATCTCGGGAGGGGCTTCAGGTGTCTCCAGCCGGCGGCCGGCCACAGATGGTCTTCGTGCTGGGCACCGGTCGCTGCGGCTCCACCCTGGTCGAGGAGATCCTCTGCCGCCATCCCGCGGTCGGCTTCGTCTCGAACCTCGAGGATCGGTACCCGCTGCCTCCCGCGGCGTCGCGCTGGAACGGTCTCCTCTACCGCGGCCTTCCCGCGCGGGCCACCCAGAAGGGTCGCCTCCGCTACGCGCCCTCAGAGGGCTACCGGGCCCTGGATCGGGAGCTCTCGCCGGTGCTCAGCACCCCCGCCCGCGACCTCACCGCGGCCGACGTCACCCCCTGGCTGGAGCGCCGGCTCAGCGACTTCTTCGCCTCCCGGGCCGCGGCCCAGGGGACGGCGACGTTCATCCACAAGTTCACCGGGTGGCCACGGGTGGGCTTCCTCGACCGGATCTTCCCCGAGGCGCGCTTCGTCCACGTGGTCCGCGACGGGCGCGCGGTGGCCAGCTCCTGGCTGCAGATGCCCTGGTGGCAGGGCTATGGCGGCACCGAGCGGTGGCAGTGGGGGCCCCTGCCCCCGGCGATGGCGGCGGAGTGGGAGGCCTCGGGCCGCTCCTTCGCGGTCCTCGCCGCCCTGCTCTGGGCACTCCTGATGGACGCCTTCGACGGCGCGTCAGCCCGGCTCCCCGGGGATCGGTGGCTGGAGGTCCGCTACGAGGAGGTGACCGGCCAACCACGCCAGGTCTTCTCCTCGCTGCTCGACTTCTGCGGGCTGGAGTGGGAGGACGGCTTCGAGCGCGGTTTCCGGCGCCACAGCTTCGAGCGCGGGCGCGCCGACGCCTTCCGCCGCGACCTCCCCGCCGCGGAGGTGGAGCGGCTGACCAGCCTGCTGGCCAGCCGCCTCGCCGCTCACGGGTACCCGCCCAAGCCCTGAGGCCCGGGCTGTCTCCGCCCCTCTGGTGCAAGCGCTCCCGGGCTGCCCGCCCGGGCCCTGGGGCCCGGGCCGACTGCCGCCCCCCGCTAGGAGCTGGCCACCGTGAACTTGACCAGCGGAGTGCTCGCCGAGTTGCCACTGGTGTCGACGGCCCGGGCGGTGGCCGTGTAGGTCCCGCCATAGGTCTCGCCCACGAAACCGAAGCTGAAGGTGCACGCGGTCATCGCGGTGCAGACCGGGGCCGCGATGTTCCACTCCTTGGTCGACGACCAGTTGGAGAGGCTGCCGTTCCACCAGAGGTTGGTGGTGGCGTTGTGGACGGCGACCTCCAGGTCACCCAGCCCCACGTTGTCGGTGGCGCTCCCGGTGATGGTCACCTCGGACGCCGGGAAGGCCTCCTTGGCGGTCGGAGAGGTGAGGCTGACGGTGGGCGGGGTGGTATCGCTACCCGGAGCCGGTGGGACCACGCTGTACGAGAACTCCTGCACCCGGCCCACGTTGGCGTCGGCGACATAAATGTTTCCCGAGGGGTCGTTGGCGAGCTCCGACGGCTGGTTGAACTGGCCGGCGGCGTTGCCCTTGGATCCGAAGTGGCCAAGGTAGGTCCCGTTGGTCTGGAAGACCTGCACCTCGTCGAGCTTGGTGTCGGCGACGTAAACGTCACCGTTGACGACGTCCACGCCCCATGGGCTCTCGAGCTGGCCAGTACCGGAGCCGAAGCTGCTCAGGTGGCCGATCTCGGAGAAGCTGGTCGGGCTGCTGGGGTTGAAGGGGCTCCACACGGTCACCGGGTAGCCGAAGCCTCCCTCCTGCTGGGTGACGTAGACGTCCCCGGTCGCCGGGTCCACCGCAACCCCGTAGTTATTGCAGAGGTTCGAGATCTGGCCGGCGTAAGTGGGCGGGCTCACCGAGGCGTCCCAGATGGTGACGTCGCAGGACCAGTAGTCGGCGACGTAGGCGTACTCGGTGCCCCCTGTCGTGTAGAAGGTGGTGTCGACGGGCGCTTCGAAACTCCCCGGGGCATTGGAGTTGAGCCCGCTTCCCAGGCTGTAGAGGTAGGCGCCGTCTTCCGAATAGACGCGGATGTAGTAGTCACGGGTGTCGTCGACCCAGACGTTGCCGGTCAATGGGTCGACGCCGATGCCACGTGGGTAGTCCAAGCCGTAGGGAGGCGTGCTCGCCCGGTGCCCGTAGGTGGCCACGAAGGTCCCGTCGGGATCGAACTCCTGGAAACGGTCGTTCCAGGCGTCGGCCACCCAAACCGTCCCGTCGTTGGGGTTGACGGCCACCCCGCGGGCCTCGGAGAGGAAGCCCGGCGCGGGCGGCTCGGGGGCTTGGGGGTAAGCGGCCTCGAAGACGCCCGCCGACGTGAACTCCTCGAAACGGTAGTCGCTGTAGTCGGCGACCCAGACGTTGCCCTCGTTGTCGACCGTCACCTGGCGGCCGCCGTCCTGGAACTGGCCCGGACCGGTGCCGAGGGAGCCGAACTGGGTGATCCAGGTGCCGCTGAGGTTGAACTCCTCGACCCGCCCGGCCTGGGCGTCGACGACGTAGAGCAGGTCGTTGACCGGGTCGATGGCCACCCCCCGGAGGTCCCCGGTGAAGTGCCCGACGCCGAAGTCCTGGACCCAGCCACCGTTGTAGTTGCGGGTGCTGGCGCAGGTGCTGAGGTTGGGGTCGAACTCGCTGACCCGCAGGTTGGAGGCATCGGCGACATAGACGTCACCCGACGAGGAGACGGCGATGCCCATCGCCTGGATGAAGTCGCCCGGCCCGCTCCCATAGGTCCCCCATGAGCAGGTCTCGGGGTCGCCGGCCTCGTTGGTGTTGTAAACCTGGACCTTGTTGGGGTTCCTCGCGCTCCCGGAGAGGTGCCCATTGACGACGTAGAGGTTGCCGGAGCCGTCCATCGCGATCCAGGCCGTGTACTCAGAGCGGGTGTTCAGCTCGCCCAGGTAGGCGCCGGTGTCGCTGAACTCCGCGATGTACCCAGCCGTCTTCTGGGTGCCGTTCTCGGCCACCCAGATGTTGCCGTTGCGGGGGTCGACGGCGATCGACTCCGGCTGCCCCTGGCGGGTCGAGGCAGACTGATAGAAGGAGGCGACCTGCTGCCCGGTCATCGAGTAGCTGCGCACGAAGAAGTTCCAGTAATCGCTGACCTCGAGCTGGTTGGTGGCGGCGTCGTAGGCGATGCCCCAGGCGTAGACCCCGGCCGTGCCGGTGCCGCCGATGGTCCGCTCGTACCCGGGAGCCTGCCAGCTCGCCGAGACGCTCGTCGCGGCAGTCAGCGCCGGGACGGTGCCGGCTGCCGCCAGCGCAATGGCCGCGACCAGCGGCCGCCAGCGCCGGACGGCGCCCTTCTCACCCGTCGATGTCATGACGCGGAACTCCTCATCTCGGATCGGCGCTCACCGGTCAGGTGAGCGAGTACTCCAGGACCCTGTCGTTGTAGGTGTCGGCGATGTAGAGGTCGCCGTTGGGCCCAAAGGCGACGTTCTGGGGGTCGTAGAGGGACGTCGGTCCCCCGCCCGTGACGTCGCTCCCGGTGATGGTTGCAGCCGTGCTGCCGCTGGTTTCGTTGAGCACCACCACGCTGCCGGGGTCGACGCTCTCGGCGACGGCGACGTAGGTTCCGTTGGCGGCCACCCCGTAGGGGTCGGTGAGCCCGGTGTAGGTCTTGACGACGCCGTGCACGGTGCCCGCGCTGACGCTCAGCTCGACCACGTCGGAGAAGCTCTTGCCGCTCAGGGCGACGAAGACGTTGCCGGTGGTCGGGTCGACGGCGATCCCGGCCGGTGTCGACCCGGTGCCGAGGCTGTAGGCGCTGGTCGCGCTGCAGATGCCCTTGTCCGCGGTGCAGGTGGCGACGTTCCAGGACTCGATCCGGTTGTTCTTGGTGTCGGCGACCCAGGCGTAGCCGCCACCGATGGCGATCGAGTAGGGGTAGTCGAGGTCGCCCACCGCGGTCCCCTCCTTGACGAACTCCGCGACCCCCGTGCAACCGTCGCTGAGGGGCTCGAGGATCTGCAGGTCGCTCTGCTTGGTGTCGGCGATCCAGTAGTCGCCGGTCACCGGGTCGACCGCCACCCCGCGCGGCCAGTTGAAGTCGCCGGTGCTGGTGAAGCCGCGCTGGCCGCAGGTCCCGACCAGGTTGTCGCCTGAGTTGAAGACCACCACGCGCTGGTTGACGGTGTCCATGGTGACGGCATCCCCGGAGCTGTCGAAGGCGATGCCGCGCACCTGGTTGTAGATCGAGGTGCTGGTGTCACCGGGCGGCACCACCGGGTTGGGGATGGTCTCCGCGTAGGTGTACTTCTCGACCCCGCCCGCGTCGCTGGGAGTGAACTCCTCGACACGGTTGCCCCAGAGGTCGGCGCCCCAGATGTCCCCGCTGGCATCCACCGCCACCCGGCGCAGCTGGGTGAAGGTCCCGGCCACGGTGTTGGCTCCGGGCGAGCCCACCTGGGCGACCCAGGTGCCGCTGGGCGTGAACTCCTGGAGGCAGTCGTCGTTGGAGTCGGCGACGTAGATCGCCTCACCGGGCTTGCCCGCGTCGATGAAGGGATCGGTCCCGACCGCGACACCATACGGATTGGCGAAGGTGCCATCGCCGTTGCCGTTGCAGACGGCACCGGTCTTCTGCTTGCCGTGGGTTCCCCAGGACCTGATGCAGGCGCCAGACGAGCTGAACTCGAGGATGTCGTTGCTCTCGTAGTTGGCGACGTAGATGTCGCCCGACGAGTTGGCCGCGGCGTCGCGCGCGCGGTTGATGGTGCACGCGCCCGTGGAGGAGATGGTCCTCTGCAGGGTGCCCGAGGTGCTGAACACCAGGATCTGGCTCTTGGTCCCGTTGGCGGCGAGGACGATCTGCCCGGAGGGCGTGGTGCTGACCGTCACCCCGATCGGGGCGCCCGACATCTTGAAGGGCTTCACCAGGCACTTGCCGCTCTGGGCGTTGAGCACGACTATCCGGTTGTTACCGTTGTCGGCCACGTAGACGTTACCCGACGTGTCGACGCCGACGTCGCGCGGCTGCTCGAACTGGGGAAAGCCGGGCGTGGAGCCGCAGGGGGCGCTGTTCCCCTCGTTAGCCACGCCGGACGGGTTGGTCTGCCAGACGAGGGTCCCGCTCGACGTGTACTCGGCCACCCGGTCGTTGCCGGTATCGGCGACCACCACGTTGCCGGCGATGCCCGCGGTCTCGGTGGTCGAGTTGGTGGGCACGATCTCCATCCCCGAGGGGTACATGGCCGCGTGCCCGGGGCCACCGAGGGTGGCGACGTAGGCCGGGGTGATGGTGCCGGCGGCACCGGCCGCGGTCGACGCCAGGATCAGGAGAAGGCCGGAGAGCGCCAGGGCGGATGGGAGACGCCGGTTCCGGACCCTGCGAGCCAGTGTGGTGGCACCTCGTAACGACATGACCCCCTCCTTGCATCCGCCCCGTGGGGTCCGACCGCCCACGGGAACCCGTCCTGCGACTCCGTTGGCACCCCTCAGCGAAGCCGCCAGGCATGTCGACCCGCAATACGCCACCACACTACCGGAGCGCAGGAGGCGCGGCGATCCCCCAATACTGGTGGGGCATATCCCTCAGACACGGGGCTCTGCAATCGCGCCGATCCAGGCTATGCTCGTTGCACGAACGGGGTGGCGTGGTCTGGCCTGCGCAGGTCGGTGCCTCCACCGGGGGGAGGGCGATGCACAACCGCCGAACGGTCCTGGTCGCAACGATGACCGTCGGGCTGGGCATGAGCGCGCTCGTGGGCGGCCCGGTGGGCGCCGCAGGCGCCACCCTGCCAGCGCCGGTCTACTCGAGCACGCTGGTGGGCCCGGGCCAGGCGGACATGTACCCGGTGGACGTCACCTCCAACTCCACCGCCGGCCAGAGCTGCACCACGGCCGCCTCCGGCTGCTACTACTTCGTCCTCGACGCCGGCAACTACCGGCTGCTGGCGGTCAACCGGGTCAGCCACGCCATCGACTGGCAGATCGGCGGCCAGCAGGGGAACGACCCTCTCGCAGGCAGCCCGCCGGGCAGCCTGCCGGTCCAGCTCAGCGACGCCCGGGCGGTCGGTTACGACTCCGCCACCGGTGACGTCTACGTCGCCGACTCCGCCAACAACCGGGTGCTGGTCTTCAGCTTCTCGCCCGCCTCGGGCTTCAGCTACCTCACCCAGTTCGGCAGCAAGGGGACCGGGGACTGCCAGTTCAGCCTCGCCTACGGCGTCGCCGTCGACCCGGTCCACCGTTGGGTCTACGTCACCGACGGCGCCGGCCGGGTCGAGAAGTTCTCGATCGGCGGTAGTTCCGGGTCCGCATGCCCGAACTCAAGCTACCGGTATCTGACCTCGTTCGGCACCGGTACATTGAACCAGCCGCGCCAGGTGGAGGTGGCCCCCAACGGCGACGTCCTGGTGACCAACCGCCCGCCCAACAAGAAGCACAACTACTACTACGTCTACAGCAGCTCCGGAGTCCTCGAGTTCGGCTTCGGGGTCACCGGCTCCGGCAATGGCGACTTCACCAACGACCCGCGCGGGGTCGCGGTGAGCGCGGACGGCAGCACGGTCTTCGCCACCGACTCGGGGGGTGACCGGGTCGAGGCCTTCACCCTCACCCAGAGCGGCGGCCACTACACCTCGGCCACCTGGTCCTACACCATCCCCAACCCCGGCGGGACGGGGGGGCAGCCCTTCGTCGGCCTCCGCGGCCTCACCACCACCGCCGACAACCACCTGATGGTCACCGACGAGTGGGGATATGACCTCCACGAGTTCAGCTTCACCCCGGGGACGACCACCTACGCCTCGACCTCCAACAACGTCCCGACCGCGCCACCGGTGCCCGGGGTCAACGCACCCCGGGGCGTCCACGTGGCCGCCAACGGCGACATCTACGTCATGGACTACTGGAACCAGCGGGTCGAATACGGGAGCCTCGGATCGAGCGGTGAGCTCACCGGTGCGCAGGCCTTCGGGGCCCGTGGTGACCCGAACCAGAGCGGCGCCATCAACTTCGCGTGGGACTTCGCCATCGACCCGTGCACCTCGTGCGCCACGGCCGGAGATGTCTTCGTCGCCAACCGGGAGAGCCACCAGATCCAGGTCTTCAGCTCGAGCGGAACCTCGCTCTGGATCTACGGCAGTCGCGGCACCGCCGACGATCAGTTCACCTTCCCGCAGGGGATCGCCTTCGCCCCCAACGGCACGCTCTACGTCGACGATTCCGGCAACGACCGGATCCAGGAGTTCACCGTCGGCACCGGCACCCTCGACTTCGTCCACTCCTACGGGACCAAGGGCACCGGCTCGAGCGCTCCGGCGGGTGATCTCAACATGCCCACCGGGATCGCGGTGTCACCCGACGGCAGCACCCTGTGGGTCGCCGACACCCTCAACAACCGGATCCAGAGCCTCTCGCTCACTGGCGGAACCTGGAACGCGCCGATCAAAAAGACCACCGGCAAGGGCAAGCAGACCGCCTTCAGCGTCCCCTGGGGGGTCGCGGTCGCGCCCGACGGCAGCATCTGGGTCTCCGACACCGGCAACAACCGGCTGGTCTCGATGTCCACCTCGGGGGCCCTCAACTGGAGCGTGACCGGGGCCCAGATCGGGGTGCCCGACAGCGCCCAGGGCAACCAGACCATCTACCCCTTCGCCGTGGCCTTCGGCTCCGGCGATGCCGTCTACCTCAGCGACACGTGGAACAGCCGGGTCCTGGTGCTCACCTCCTAGTGAGACCACCCGCCTCACAGGAGCTCAGACACAGATGAGACGCAGGCTCTGGCTCGGCGGCTTCTGCGCGGCGAGCGTGCTCGCCGCACCGGGGGTCCTCGCCTTCACCTCGGCGCCGGAGTCGGCCGCCACCACCGCGACCTACCAGCAAACGCTGGGGGGCCCGGGAGCGGCCGCCGTCTACCCGGGTGGCGTCGAGGTGGTGCCGAACGGGGCGCCCAACGCCGGCGACATCGTCGTCGCCGACACCGGCAACAACCAGGTCGCCGAGTACACCCCGGGTGGCACCCAGGTCTGGCGGGTGGGCTCGGAGGGCTCCTCGGCCAGCAAGAGCGTGGTCCAGTTCCAGCAGCCGCGCGACGTGGGCGTCGACTCCTCGGGCAACGTCTACGTGGCCGACGACGGCAATGGCCGCGTCATCGAGCTGAGCAGCTCCGGCCAGTACGTCAACAAGTGGAAGGCCATCCCCACCGGCTCTGCCGCCCCGATCGGGATCACCGTCAGCGACACCACCGCGTCGCTGCCCAACCTGCCCGCCGGCCAGCGCGTCTACGTCTCCGCCGCGAACCAGAACGAGATCGCGGTGTGGAGCACCTCCGGCACCTTCATCTCCGCCATCACCAGCACCGGCGCCTGCCAGCTCGACCGGATGCGGGACGCCGCCGCCGACGCGGCCGGCAACGTCTACGTTGCCAACTACGAGGCCAACGACATCCTCGAGTTCAGCTGGAACGGGACGAGCTGGACCTGCGCCAACACCTGGGGGACCAAGGGGTCCGGCGACGGGCAGTTCATGAACCCCTACGGCGTCGCCATCGGCACCGACCCGTTCATCGACGGTGGCAGCCCGGGTGAGGCGATCTACGTCGCCGACTCCAACAACGACCGGATCCAGGAGTTCACCCCGAGCGGCGGCTACGTCGCCCAGGTGGGATCCGCGGGGACCGACAGTCAGCCGGGCACCTTCACCCAGCTCCGCCGGGTGGCCGTCGACGCCGACGGCGACATCTGGGGAGCGGACCTCTGGGGCTACCGGCTCGACGAGTTCGCCCCCAGCTACGTGGGCGGTGTCGAGCAGTACGGCTACGTGCAGACCCTCCCCAACCCCGTGGTGCCACCCGGGGACACCAGCACCTCGGTGTTCAACCAGGTGCGGGAGATCTCCTTCGACAGCGCCGGAGACCTGGTCGCCATGGACACGGTGAACCAGCGGGTGGCGGTCTTCAACCCCTCCGGGAGCCTGCTCGGGGTGTGCGGCCAGCGCGGCTTCACCAGCACCGGTGACTTCAACTGGCCCCGGGGGGTGGCCGTGGACCCGGCCACCGGTGACTACTGGATCGCCGACACCAAGCAGAGCGACCTGCAGATCCTCGACCCCATCGGCTCCAGCACGCCCTGCGCCGGAGTGGCCGAGTTCGTCAACGAGGGCAACGCCCTCGGCGACCTCGATTACCCGTACTCGATCACGATCGCGGGTGGCTACGCCTGGGTCGCCGACACCGACAACAACCGGATCGAGTCCTGGAACACCGCCACCTGCACCGCGGATGCCGGCACCTGCGCCGCCACCAGCGCCTACGGGACCGAGGGCAGCGGCGCCGGTCAGTTCTCGAGCCCGACCGCGATCGCCATCGACCCGACCACCGGCGACCTCCTCGTGGCCGACGGCGGCAACGATCGGGTGGTGGAGCTGAGCGTCAGCGCCGGGACCGTGACCGGGGTGGTGGACACGTTCACCGGCCTCAGCAACCCCTATGGCGTGGCCGCGGACGGGACCTACGTCGCCGTCACCGAGGACGCCGACCCCGGGTCGGTGGTCGTGCTCAACGAGACCGACGGCAGCGTGGCCGACACCATCACCGGCGCCGACGTGACCGGCGGCGGCCCGACCACCCTCTTCGACCCGCAGGACGTGGCCTTCGGGCCGGACGGCGACCTCTACATCGCCGACACCTACAACTCCCGCATCCTGGTGTACTCGCTCGCCGCGGCCTCCCCCACGCCCACACCGACGCCCACGCCAACGGCGACTCCGACGACCACCCCGACCTCCACTCCCACACCGACGCCGACGCCCACCTCCACGCCGACGCCGACCTCCACGCCCACGCCCACGCCCACCCCAACCCCGATCACGGGGACGCTGTCGGCGCCGGTGTACGCCAGCACGCTGGTGGGCCCAGGGCAGGCGGACATGTACCCGGTGGACGTCACCTCCAACTCCACCGCCGGCCAGAGCTGCACCACGGCCGCCTCCGGCTGCTACTACTTCGTCCTCGACGCCGGCAACTACCGGCTGCTGGCGGTCAACCGGGTCAGCCACGCCATCGACTGGCAGATCGGCGGCCAGCAGGGGAACGACCCTCTCGCAGGCAGCCCGCCGGGCAGCCTGCCGGTCCAGCTCAGCGACGCCCGGGCGGTCGGTTACGACTCCGCCACCGGTGACGTCTACGTCGCCGACTCCGCCAACAACCGGGTGCTGGTCTTCAGCTTCTCGCCCACCTCAGGCTTCAGCTACCTCACCCAGTTCGGCAGCAAGGGGACCGGCAACGGCCAGTTCAATTTGGCCTACGGGGTCGCCATCGACCCGGTCCACCGGTGGGTCTACGTCACCGACGGCACGCCCGGGCAGATCGAGAAGTTCTCGATCGGGACCGGGGCAGTCCCCACCTACACCTACCTGAGCTCATTCGGAGCCGGCACCCTCAACCAGCCCCGCCAGGTCGAGGTGGCCCCCAACGGCGACGTCCTGGTGACCAACCGCCCGCCCAACCAGAAGCACAACTACTACTACGTCTACACCAGCTCCGGAGTCCTCGAGTTCGGCTTCGGGGTCACCGGGTCCGGGAACGGCCAGTTCACCAACGACCCGCGTGGCGTCGCCGTCAGCGCCGACGGCAGCACGGTCTTCGCCACCGACTCGGGGGGTGACCGGGTCGAGGCCTTCACCCTCACCCAGAGCGGCGGCCACTACACCTCGGCCGCCTGGTCCTACACCATCCCCAACCCCGGCGGGACGGGCGGGCAGCCCTTCGTCGGCCTCCGCGGCCTCACCACCACCGCCGACGACCACCTGATGATCGCCGACGAGTGGAGCTTCGACCTCCACGAGTTCAGCTTCACCCCGGGGACGACCACCTACGCCCCGACCTACAACAACGTCCCGACCGCGCCACCGGTGCCGGGGGTCAACGCGCCCCGGGGCGTCCAGGTGGCCGCCAACGGTGACATCTACGTCATGGACTACTGGAACCAGCGGGTCGAGTACGGAACGCTGGGCTCGGGCGGGACGATCCAGGACGCGCAGGCCTTCGGGGTGAGGGGGGACCCGAACCAGGATGGAGCCATCAACTTCGCCTGGAGCATCGCGCTCCAGCCGGGGACGGGGAACGTCTTCGTCGCCAACCGCGAGAGCGACCAGGTGGAGGTTTTCAGCCCCACCGGGACAACACTGGCGATCGACGGGACGAACGGGACGGCCGATGGCGACTTCAGCTTCCCTCAGGGCATCGCCTTCGCCCCCAACGGTGACCTCTACGTCAGCGACACCGGCAACGACCGCATCCAGGAGTTCACCGTCAACTCCAATGGGACGCTCAACTTCGTGGCCTCCTTCGGCACCGCTGGGAGCGGCTCCAGCGCCCCGGCCGGCGAGCTCAACCAGCCCACCGAGATCGCCGTCTCGCCGGATGGCAGCACCCTGTGGGTCGCCGACACCCTCAACAACCGGATCCAGAGCCTCTCGCTCACTGGCGGAACCTGGAACGCGCCCATCCACAAGACCACCGGCAAGGGCCAGCAGACCGCCTTCAGCGTCCCCTGGGGGGTGACGGTGGCACCCGACGGCAGCATCTGGGTCTCCGACACCGGCAACAACCGGCTGGTCTCGATGTCCACCACGGGGGTCCTCAACTGGAGCGTGACCGGGGCCCAGATCGGGGTGCCCGACGGCGCCCAGGGCAACCAGACCATCTACCCCTTCGCCGTCGCCTTCGGCTCCGACAGCACCGTCTACCTCAGCGACACCTGGAACAACCGCGTGCTCGTGCTCACGACATCCTGATGGAGGCACCGCGATGAGACTGCTGGGCACCCGCAGGGTCAACGTCCGCGACCGCTCGCGACTCGGCTTCGGGCCGGCGCTGGGACTGATCGCCGTCCTGACCGGGGCGTCCGGCCTGGCGGCCAGCACCTCGGCATCAGCCGCGTACCAGGCGCCGACCTACGACATGACCATCGGCGGGCCGGGGAAGGCCTTCGTCTACCCGTTCGGCGAGGCCTGGGATCCGACCACCTTCACCCAGGGTTCCAACGTCTATGACGGCACCCTGCTGGTGAACGACTACAACAACTACGACATCAAGCGCTTCGCCGCCGACGGCACCTGGCTGGCCACCTACAGCGCCAAGGGCAAGGGGCAGGGCCAGTTCTCGGAGCAGCCCTCCGGCGTGGCGGTCGACCCCGCCAACGGTGACTTCGTGGTGGCCTTCGCCTTCGACGGATACGGGTACATGGAGTTCACCCAGAGCGGCCAGTGGATCCGCACCGTGAACATCGGCCAGCCGGCCTGGTACTCGCCATTCATCGCCGTCAACGCCCAGGGCGACGTCTTCCTGGTCCAGTCGACCGGCCTGGAGAAGAACGCGCCCAACGTCGTGTTCGTCTTCGACGCCAACGGCACCCTCCTCGGCCAGTTCGGCACCAACGACACCACCACCAACGTCGTCACGGCCTGCGCGGCCGGGCAGTTCGGGGTGATCCGGGGCATCGATCTGGATGCCTCGGGCAACGTCTACATCAACGACGTGAGCAACCACTGCATCCAGGAGTTCTCGGTGACCATCGGGACCAGCTCCGTCAGCGCGAACCAGGTGGCCTACTTCGGCAACAAGACCGAGCTGAGCGCCAACACCCGGGGCATCGGCATCGATCGGGCCAACGACCTGCTCTACGTCGCCGACTCCACCAAGCAGTGGGTCGAGGTCTTCAGCATCGCCGCGGGAAGCAACTTTGGTAAGGAGGTCGGCACCATCGGCACCCCGGGCAGCACGGTGGGCAACGCCTGCGGCGGCGGTGGCGAGCTCGACGGGCCCCGTGACGCGGTCGCGGGCCCGGACGGGACGGTCTACGTGAGCGACTACACCTGCTGGACCATCGACGCCTATCACCCGCTCTCCGACAGCTCGGCGCCGGGCGGCTTCGCCCAGCCCGTGCCCGATCCGTCCATCCCGCCGCCCGCCGGTGGGTTCAACATGCCGGTGGGGGTCGGGGTCTCGCCGATCGACGGCACCGTCTACGTGGACGACAGCTTCAACCAGCGGGTCCAGGAGTTTGACGGTCCGCTGACCTCCGGGACCACGGCGGGCACCCTCGTCCAGCAGTGGGGCAGCCGCATCACCGATCTGAGCGCGCCCTTCGCCCTCGACTACCCGCGCGGCGTGGCCATCGACCCCAACAACGGCAACGTCTGGATCAACGACACCCGGTCCGGCTACATCAAGGAGTACACGGTCTCCGGGGTCACGGCGGCCACCGCGACGGTCAGCTTCGACCAGGACTTCGGAGGCCTGAGCAACCCGCCCTGGTACCTCTTCTACTCCGATGGCATCGACGTGGGGCCGGATGGGACGCTCTACGTCCCGGACAGCGGCTTCGGATACTTCGACGTCATCGGCCAGACTGGAACGGTCGAGGCCCAGTTCCCCTGCGGCACTCTGAGCGGCAGCGGTCCGGCCGTGTACAACGGCTGCACCGACGCCACCTACGACCCGGCCAACGGGTACATCTACGCCGCGTCCTACAACCAGGGCGACGTTGAGGTGCTCACCACCTCGGGCACCCTCGTCACCACGATCGGGACCGGGGTCCTCGGTGAGCCGTTCGGCGTCGCCCTCAACGGCTCGACCCTCTACGTGACCGACAGCACCAAGAACCGGGTGAGCGTTTTCAGCATCGGGGCCGGTGGGGCGGGCACCCACCTGGGCGACTTCGGGGCCAAGGGCAGCGCCAAGGGCGACCTCAACCGCCCGCTCGGTATCGCCACCGACGCGGCCGGAAACATCTACGTCGTCGACTACGGCAACAACCGAGTGGAGGTCTTCAAGCCATGATCCGCGAGAGGGGGGTCCGCGTGATCGCGTCCGCCATAGGGATGGTCGCGGTCGCGGCAGCGTCAGGCGCCGGGGTGCTCGACACCCAGGCAGCGGGTTTCACCGCGCCCAGCTACGACATCACAATTGGCCAGCCGGGGTCCGCCTTCGTCTACCCGTGGGGGATGGCCTACGACCCGACCACCGGCACCATCCTCACCAGCGACTACAACAACTACCAGGTCCGGCGCTTCACCACCGCCGGCGCGTCCGACGGCGTCTACGGATCGAGAGCCGTGTTCGGCGGCCAGCAGCCCTACGGTGTGGCCGTCGACCCGGTGACCGGTGACTTCGTGATCGACGCCCTGCTCAGCTACCTCAGATACAGCCCGACGGGCACTCTCCTCGACACCGTGAGCTTCGCGCCGGAGCACGCCTTCTACGCTCCGTGGATCGGCCTGAGCCCGACGAACGAGGACGTCTACGTCGTCCAGTCCACCGGACTTCACACCCAGGGCGCCAACGAGGTGCTGATGTTCGACAAGAACGACAACTTCCTGGGCTCCTTTGGGACGGACGGCGCGAACTGCAACAGCGGTGAGTTCGGCCTGATCCGAGGCATCGATGTGGACAGCGCCGGGAACGTCTACATCAACGACGTCAGCAACCACTGCGTCCAGGTCTTCAGCGCGAGCGGCAGCTTCGAGCGCTCCTTCAGCACCAAGGCGCAGCTCAGCAGCAACACCCGCGGCCTCACCATCGACCGCACCAACGACGTCGTCTACATCGCCGACTCGGCCAAGCAACTGGTGGCCGCCTACAGCACCTCGGGGACCTTCCTGGGCACCATCGGAACGCCGGGAGGCAGCGTGGGCAACTCCTGCGGTGGAGGAGGCGAGCTCGACGGGCCGCGTGACCAGGCCGTCGGGCCGACCGGGACCGTCTACGTCAGCGACTACACCTGCTTCGCCATCGATGCATACAACCCGCTCTTCGACAAGAGTCAGCCCGGCGGATTCCTGCAGCAGATCCCCGACCCGCCGATCCCGCCGCCCGCCGGCGGTCTGAACGAGGCGGTGGGCGTGGCGGTCTCGCCGGACGGGAAGAGCGTCTTCGTGAGCGACAGCTTCAACCAGCGGATCCAGGAGTTCCAGGGGCCGAGCGGCACCACCCCGGGTGCGTTCGTCCAGATGTGGGGCAGCCGGGAACCGGTGCTCGCCGACTACTGCGCCATGGACTATCCGCGCGGCGTCGCGGTCGACCCGGCGAACGGCAACCTGTGGGTGAACGACACGCGGTCCGGGTACATCAAGGCCTACACGCCCACCGGAAACGGCAACGGCCCGCTGGGCTGCGCCTCCCCGACCGGTGCCCCGGTCAGCTCCTACACCGAGTTCGGCGGTCAGGTCCAGGTGGGATCGTGCGTCTCGTGCTCGCCGGGGAAGTTCTTCTACGCCAAGGGCATCTTCGTGGGCGGTCCCGGTGACGACGTCTACGTTCCCGACAGCGCCAACGGGCGGCTCCAGGTGCTGACCCAGTTGGGCAGCGAGCTCCCCGGGTTCCCCGTGGCCTGCGGGACCACCGTCGGCAACCCCGCGGGGTTCAACGGCTGCACCGGAGTCACCGCGGACGCCAGCGGCACGGTCTACGCGGCCTCGGTCAACCAGGGGGTGGTCGACGTCTTCAGCTCCTCGGGCAAGCTCCTCCGCACCATCGGCAAGGGCACGCTCAAGGAGCCCTTCGACACCGCCCTCTCGCCCGACGGCAGCATCCTCTACGTGACTGACGTGAAGAACAACCGGGTCAGCGAGTTCACCGCATCGACGGGCGCCTACCTCGGCAGCTGGGGGACGAAGGGCACCGCCAAGGGTGACTTCGACCAGCCGGAGGGGATCGCCGTCGACGCCGCCGGCAGGATCTACGTCAACGACTACGCCAACGACCGCATCGAGGTCTTCACGCCGGCCGCCTGACACCGCAACTCGACGCCGGGCTGCGTCGCCCTCGCGGGTGGCGCAGCCCGTTTTGTTGCACGCAAACTGTTGGTGGAACACGAAGTATTCGTGGTTGGCTGAACATCGATTGATCGGTTAGCACCGCTGGACATTCGACCCCGCCGTGTCGTATGGTGCCCCGGACCTTGCCGGAGGAGAACGCAGGGTCACCTGTTCGGTGAGACCAAGATCCTCGACATGGAGGGGGGTGCAGCCCCTTCCGAGCCCTGGTTCTCCGCCAGCGGAGCTGGCCGGATGGGCCGGCCAGCCAGATGATGTCGGCCGCTCACAGAAGGGGAGATGAGCCCATGAAAGTTGGATCCATGAAGGCTGCGGCGTCGATCGCCGCGCTGATCGGGCTGATCGTGATCGCCGGCGCCGTCTCGGTGGGATCGGCCCCACCCTCCGCCGCGCACAACGTTGCAGGCGTGCCCGCTCTCCCGGCCGGGGTCGCCCTCGAGGCCGGTGCGCTCGGCGGCGCGGGCGGGCTCCTCTCCCCCGCCGGCGGAAGCGGCACCTCCCCCGCCGGCGGAAGCGGCCCCGCAGTCGCGTCGAACACCGCGACGGTGGCGACGGCAGGCGGAGTATCCAACACCGCCGCGCCGTCCGCCACGACCAGCGCGATCGGGCTCTGGGCGGCCGACTGGGGCGGGGCGGCCGGCAAGCGGAGCACCGCCGGCTGGCAGGCGGCGGCCCAGAACGACAGCATCCTGATCGGCAACGCGGGTGTCTACGCCAAGTGGATCCCCCAGCTGCGCTCGTGGAACCCCAAGCTGATGATCCTCGTGTACAACCTCGGGCCCTACATGCAGAGCGGTAGCTCCGACTTCAACAGCATGCTCCAGCAGGATCCCAGCTGGTTCGCCCGTGACGCTCACGGCAACCTGATCAGCCTGCACATGTTCCCCGGCAACTACCTCATGAACGTCGGCAACGCCGGGTACCGGGCCTGGCACGCGCAGCAGCTGGCAGCCACCGTCGCCGCGGACGGGTTCGACGGGGCCATGGACAACTCGATGGGGACCGCCGCGCTGAGCACCAACTACGCGACCGGGACGCCCATCGATCCGGCCACCGGCCAGGCCTTCACGGACTCCGAGTACCTCGCCAACTCGGTGCTGATGCTGAACGCCGACAAGGCGGCGCTGAACGGCAAGTACCTCGCCTTCAACGGTCTGATCAGCGGAACCCAGTACGAGCGCGACACCGAGACGCTGGCCACCTCCAACGCGAACGCGGGGATCAGCGAGCTCTTCCTCCGCCAGCCGACCGCCCCGATCAACTCCTTCCCGTCGACCAGCTCTCTGGACGCGACCCTGGAGATGATGAGCAGCATGAGCGCCCACGGCAAGGCGCTGCTGGGCTGGACCAAGGTCTGGGTCAACGCGACCAGCGCCCAGCTCGACAAGTGGGAGCAATACGGCCTCGCCGCCTACCTGCTGGGCAGGGGCTCCGCCTCATATTGGGACTTCATGCCCTCGCACAGCGCTGACAACACGGTGATCGCCTACTCGAACCTGAGGGATCAGCTGGGCAGTCCCCTCGCTGCCTACACCACCAGCGGATCGACGCTCACCCGCAAATTCCAGGACGGCTTCGTGTCCCTGAACACCAGCACGGACACCGGCACCATCACGGTCACATAGACGGTGACGTGAAGACGGAGGCCGCCCGGGGGCGGCCTCCGTCTCTCTTATCCAGGGGATCACGCCGTCAGCCGACGGTGACCGTCGCCGTGTCGGTGGTCAGGCTGACCGTCACCGACCCGTCCGCAAAGGCGCGGGTGAAGACGGAGCCGGACACCTGATACGGCCCGAGCGGCGCCCCGAGCTGGTCCTTGAGGTTGGAGTACGCGCAGCCGGTGTTGTCGGCCTTCTGGGATGCCATGAAGTCCCAGTACGAGCCCGACGCTTGGCCGAGCAGGTAGACCCCGAGCCCGAACTGCTCCCACTGCGACACCTGGGCCTGGGTCCCGCTTGACCAGATCTTGGTCCAGCCCAGGAAGGCCTTGCCGCTGGCCGACATCGACGCCATCATCTGCAGCGAGTCCTCGACGGTGGTGACCGTCGGGTAGGCGGTCGCCGAGGACGTCGGGGAGCGGAGGAAGAGCTCGCTCACCCCCGCGTCCGCGGTCGAGGTCGCGAACACGTTGGTCTCACGGGCGTAGGTCGGACCGTTGATCAGCCCGTTGAAGGCGAGGTACTTGCCGTCCAGCGCCGCCTTGTCGGCGTCCAGCAGCAGCACCGAGTTGGCCAGGTACTCGGTGGCGGTGTAGGCCTGGCCGGTGGCCGGGTCGATCGGGATCCCGCTCGCGTAGCTCTTGCCGAGCGGAGCCGGGCCCATCGAGTCGTCCATGGCCCCATCGAAACCGTACTCGGCGACGGTCGCCTCCAACTGCTGCGCGTGCCATGCGCGGTAGCCGGGGTTGCTCATCTCCATGAGGTAGTTGCCGGGGAAGCCGGTGAGGTTGATCAGGTTGCCGCTGGCGTCGTGGGCGAACCAGCTCGGGTCCTGAGCCAGGATGGTGGTGAAGTTGGCGCTCCCCTTCTGCAGGTAGGGTCCGAGGTTGTAGGCGAGGATGGTGAGGTTGGGGTTCCATGCGCGCAGCTGCGTCATCCACTTCTTGTAGACGCCGGGCTGGCCGACCAGCACGCTGTCGTTCTCGGCCGCCGCCTGCCACTCGGCGCTGGTGCGGCTGGCGGCGGCACCACCCCAGTCGGCAGCCCACAGTCCCACGGTTCCCGGGCTGGAGGTGGGCGGACAGGCGGCGAGCACCGTCGTCCCCCACGAGGAGATCGCGACGGCGGCGGCCGCACCGACGATCGACATCAGGGTGAGCGGCAGGGATGATCGACGCATGACTTCGGCTCCGATGCGAGGGCGGTTTGTTCCGCCCCGCACTCTGGTGCCGCGCTGTCACACCCCGGTGACATCGCCGTCACGAGGCGCCGACCTTGGTCGCGTCCCGGTAACGAGACGCGATCAGCTGAAGGCCGTGGCAGGCGATGCGCCCGGGAGGGTCAGAGGACCCGGGACGGCTCCCCCCCGCCGTCCCGAGCCCTCAGCGACCCTCCGACCCTGACCGCGGGATCAGGGCACCGACCACTGGCTGACCCGATCGGTATTCTCCTCGACCACGTAGAGCTTGCCGGCGGGCCCGAAGGCCAGCCCCTGCGGGGTCCGCATCTTGCCGACCTTGGTCCCGGCGCCCCCGAAGGTTCCCACCAGGGTCCCGGCGCGGGTGTACTCCGCCACCTCGTTGACACTGGAGAGGGCGACGTAAAGGTACCCGGAGTCCCCGGCGATGCCGAACACCCCGGCACTGGGAATCGAGTTGTTGACGTTGAAGTGGCCGATCTCGGCGCCGCCGCCAGCGAACGACTGGAAGTGGTAGACGTTCCCGGTCGCGTCGGTGTCCACCCAGACCGAGCCGTCGCTGTCCACCCAGATCCCGCGGGTGAAGCCGAGGTTGTCGGTGCTGCCCATGGTCCCGAGCTCGGCGCCGGCGCTGCTGAAGGCGACCACGTCCTTGCCATTGCTGTTGGCCACGTAGACGGTTCCGTCAGGCGCGCAGGCCACGCCGTAGGGATCAGCGAGCCCGCCCGCGGTCGACGACCAGTCGACCTTCGGCGTGCTGGGACTGACGTTCCAGGCTACGACCATGTCCGAGTCCGTGTTGGCGACGACCAGGTCACCGCTGGAGGGATCGATGCAGATGAGGCGCGGGTAGTTGAAGGTGCCCGCGGTCTCGCCCCTCATCCCCCAGGCGCGGTCGAAGCTGTAGCCTCCGCTCCCGTTCGGGCTGAACTCCTCGATCCGCTCGTTGTAGGTGTCGCTCACGTACATGTCGCCGGCGCTGTCGAAGGCCACCCCGCGCGGGCCGTCGAAGCCGCCGTTGGGGGGCGGCGCGGGCGGGTTGGGCACGGAGAACTGGTAGACGCCGCTCTGGTTGAAGATCTCGGCGCGGAAGTCACCGAGGTCGCCCACCCAGACGTTGCCGTTCCCGTCCACGGCGATGTCGCGGGCCCCGTCCCCGAACTGTCCAGGCCCCGAACCGCAATCGCTGCCACTGCTGCCGACCCCGTTGAAGTTGGTGACGAAGGCGCCATAGCTCGAGCTGCTCGGGTTGGCGTTGAAGGACTGGACCAGGCAGTTCTGGCCGTTGGCGACGAAGGCCATCTCGGTCGTCGGGTCGACGGCCAGACCGCGCATGTCGAAGGTGGTGGTCACGCCGCCGGGTGGGGTGATGGTCTTCTGAGGCGCCGCATCGAGGTTCAGGCCCTTGCTGGCGTAGAAGATGTCGATGCGGTGGTGACCCTGGTCGGCCACCCAGAGGTTGCCGGCGCTGTCGAAGGCCAGGCTTCGGGTCTGAAGGAAGGCGTTCGGGGCGGGCGGCGACTCGAACGTCACCGCGTTGGTCTCCGGGTTGAGCACCGCCAGGCCCTGGCCCGCCGGCCCGCCGTACTGGTTGGCGATGTACACCAGCCCGTTGGAGCCGACGACGCACTGGGACGGGTAATCGAATTTGACGGTGTGGACCGCGTTGGTGGTCCCCCAGCTGGTCACCCAGTTGCCGCTCGGATCGTACTGGACGACGTTGTAGAGGCTCCCCTCGGTCATGTAGACGTAGCCCTGGAAGGGGCCGCCGCTATCGTCGACGCAGATGCCGAACGGCTCCTGGTTGGTGTCGTTGCCGAACCCCTGCTTGCTCTTGGTGAAGACGAACGGGCTGGCCTCCGTGCCATTGGCGTTGTAGTGGACGATCCGGAAATTCCAGTAATCGCCGACCAGGATCGAGCCGTCCGGCTCCTCCGCGGCACCCCAGGCGTAGAGACCGGCCGAGCCGGCGATGGGCACGCCGGAGCCGTTGGTCAGGCCCACCGTCGTGCCCGCGGTGCAGGCGGTCGGCTGGCAGCCGGTCGGAGGCGGCGCCGCCGCTCCGACGGCGGCCGGCACGGCCCCCAGTGCCATGAAGGCGGCCGTCACCGCCGCCAAGGTCAGACGTCCCCACACCTTCCGCATTGCTGTCCCCCCATGAGCCGCCACCGCGGCCCGCTCACCCGTCACTGCATCGATCCTTGGCAATCGCACCACGGCCGGCGACGTCGAGATGGCCCGCGCCGGTCGTGCTCACGGGACCGCCCACTGGCTGATCCGGTCGTTGTTCTCCTCGACCACGTAGAGGTCGCCGTCGGGCCCGAAAGCCAGGCCCTGAGGCGTCGCCAGCTTGCCCACCCCGGTGCCCCGGCTCCCGAACGTGCCCACCAGGCAGAGCTGGGCGGCGCAGGTCCCCTTGGAAGTTGGAGCGCCGTCCCGGACGAACTGGCCCACCTCGTTGATGCTGGGAAGCGCGATGTAGATGTAACCGGCATCCCCGGCGATCCCGTAGGTCCCGGCGGCGCCGGACGCCACGCCGAGCGAGGCGTCCACGTTGACCGAGCCGAGGAACTCTCCGGGGTCGGCCGACGCCCAGGAGGCGAAGTGGTAGACGGTGTCGTTGGTGCCCGAGTCCACCCACACCGAGCCGTCACCGTCGACCCAGATCCCCTGGGTGAAGCCGAGCTTGCCTTTGGGCAGCGTCCCCATCGTCCCCAGCTCGATGCCCGAGGCGTTGAAGACGACGATGTCGCCACCGTTGCTGTTGGCGACGTAGACGTCACCGCTGGTCGGGTCGCAGGCCACCCCGTAGGGGTCGTCCAGGCTGCCCACCGGCGGGGTCCCGCCGGCGGTCTCCCACGGGCCCGCCGCGGTCTGGGCGACCACCGGCGTGCTGCTGGCGGTGTTCCAGCCCACCGCCATGTCGGAATCGGTGTTGGCGACTATCAGGGCGCCCGACCCGCCACTCTCGAGTGGCGTCAGCGGGTCCCAGCACATCAGACGCGCGTAGTTGAAGTCGCCGGGGCCGTCGCCGCGCGACCCCCACGCCTGGTCGAAGGCGTAGGTGTCCCCGCCGTCGCTGCTACCGGTGGGGCTGAACTCCTCGATCCGGTAGTTGTAGGTGTCGGTGACGTACATGTTCCCCGCCGCGTCGAAGGCGACCCCGCGCGGGCCGTTGAAACCGCCGTCGGGCGGCGGCTCGGGGGTCGTCGGCAATGCCCAGAGTGGCTCCCCCTGCTCGCTGAACACCTGGGCCCGGAAGTCGCCCAGGTCACCGACCCAGACCTCCCCCTGGCCGTCGACGGCGATGCCGCGGGCGCCGTCCTCGAACTGCCCGGGCCCGGTGCCGCAGTCGGTGCCGCCCGACGGCACACCGTTGAAGTTGAGGACGAAGCTGCCGTACGGGTCGGAGGTCGAGCCGATGTCGGCGGGGTTGGCGTTGAACTCCTGGACCACGCAGCCCTGGCCATTGGCCACGAAGGCGAGGCCGCTCCCGGTGTCGATGGCCAGGCCGCGCATGTCGAAGGTGAGGGTGCTGTTGGTGCAGTTGGGAAGGCTCGGGCTGCAGAGGGGCGGGTTGATCTCCATCCCGTTGTCCCCGGTCTTCTTGGTGTCGGTGGGCGCGACGTCCATGTTCACCTGGCCGCGGCTGTTGGCGAAGAAGACGTCGATGCGGCTGTGACCCTGGTCGGCGACCCAGAGGTTGCCGGCGCTGTCGAAGGCGAGCCCGCGCGGCTGGATGAAGGCGTTGGGTGCGGGCGGCGACTCGATGGTCAGCCCGACGATGAGGGCGCTGCCCGAGGTGGTGGCGGTCGCCGCCGCGGAGAGCACCGCCTGCGTCGCCGAGGTCACCGAGGCGATGGTGTCCCCGTCCGGGATCCCCGGCCCGTAGAGGTACGCACCGACATCGGCGGAGGACAGGTTGAGGTCGGGTGCCGAGACGTCGCTGCTTCCCGAGGTGGTGGAGCCGTCGGAGCCGGTCGCGGCGTAGCGGAGCGGGTCCAGGATGACCACTCCCTGTAGGGCCTTGTTGGGCGTGCCCCACTGGTTGGAGATGTAGACGTACCCGTTGGGCCCCACCGTGCACTCGGAGGGATACTGGAACGGTGCCGGGCTCACGGCGTCGGTGGTGCCCCAGCTGGTGACCCAATTGCCGGCGGGGTCGTACTGGTTGACGTCGTAGAGGCTCCCCTCGGTCTCGTAGACGTACCCCTCGAGGGGCCCGCCACTGTTGTCGACGCAGATGCCGAAGGGCGCCTGGGTGGTGTCGGCGCCGAAGCCGAGGGTGGTCTGGGAGAAGACGTAGGGATCGGCCTGGGCCGGCGCGCTGGTCGCGGTCTCGTCATCCTCGTAATGGACGATCCGGTAGTTCCAGTAGTCACCGGTCAGGATCGAGCCGTCGGGCTCGGTGGCCATCCCCCAGGCATACAGCCCCGCGTTGCCCGGGATGGGGTCGCTGACGTTGGGCTTGCCCTTCTTGTTGAGGCCGACCAGCCCGACGTTGTTGCCGGTGGCCGTGCACCCTGTGGAGCTGCCCGCGCAGCCGGTGGGAGGCGGCGCCTTGGCGGCGACCAGGCCGGCACCGGAGCCGACGAAGGCGACGGAGGCGATCGCGACCACCGCAGCCGCCACCAGCGCCCGCTGTCGGAACCTGGGCATCGGCACTCCCCTCCCGGCTGGGCACGGCGGTACAAGCCGCATGCCCTGACCACGAGGATAGAGGCCGGCGGGTTCAGCGCCAACACTCACTTTGGGGGGTGCAGGCGCGAATTGGGGAGTGCCGATGGCCGCGGATGCAGGCTAACCTCTGCAGTGACGCGCGTGGCCACCGCCGGCGGCCGGAGGGCGGCCACGACCGGTGCCGAGAGGGGGTGACACGGTGGAGATGGTCGGCGTTCCGGGCTGGGAGGGCGGCGATGGGGTGCGCCGGCAGGATGGGATGACAGCGATCCCGGGGGGCTCCGAGAGCGCGGACACCCCCGACGACGCACTTGCGGGCTGGCTGGCCGACCATGCCGGCCGGGCCCTGATGGCCCTGCGGGAGCGCGCCGCCGGGCTCACCCCGGGGGAGCTGCGCGACCAGGGGGACCGCCTCTCCCACCTCCTGCTCACCGAGGCGCTGGCCCGGCTGCGGCCCGGCGACGCCGTACTCTCCGAGGAGGGCGCCGACGACAGGTCGCGGCTCAGCTCCCCGCGCGTCTGGGTGATCGACCCCCTCGACGGGACCCGCGAGTTCGGCGAGGAGGGCAGGACCGACTGGGCCGTCCACGTCGCCCTGGTCGAGGTGGGCATCCCGGTGGCGGCGGCGGTCAGCCTGCCGGCGCGCGGCCTGGTGGTCACCACCGCGGCGCCGCCGCCGCGGCCGGCACCGCCCGCCGGGCCGCTCCGCCTCGTGGTCAGCCGCTCGCACACCCCGCCGGAGGCGGCGCAGATCGCCGCCCACCTCGGTGCGGTGATGGTGCGGATGGGCTCGGCGGGGGCCAAGACCATGGCCGTGGTGCTGGGCGAGGCGGACGCCTACGTGCACCTCGGCGGCCAGTACGAGTGGGATTCGGCGGCGCCGGTCGGGGTCGCGCTCGCGGCCGGCCTCCGGGCCACCCGCATCGACGGCATGCCGCTCCGCTACAACCGGCCTGACCCCTGGCTGCCTGATCAGGTGGTCTGCCGCCCCGAGATCCACGAGGCCGTCCTCGAGGCGGTGCGCGCCAGCACGTCGGCGGTCGCCTGACCCGCTGCGCAACGGGGACACCCGCGTTCAACCGCGGCGAAGAGCGAGGCTTGGGCAGCCGACGCAGGACCAATGGCCCCCCGCGCACCGTGACGCAGGTCGGTGACGGACGTAACGGGACGGTTGCATCGGGCAGTATCCAGGTCGCGAGATGTTGCGTCCGTGACGGGGCCGTCACAGGTGCCTCAGCGTCGCCGGAGAGTGCGCCCGCGCCCTCCTAGAGTGACCTCCGGAGCCCCCAAGTGAACGGGCGGCGGACCGGTACACGCTGACGGAAGCGATGCTCGCGGTCCCCGGGTCGCCCGCAGTAGCGGTGAGGACCCGGAGATGTTCAGAAGGACGTTCGCTCTGTGCTGCCTGCTGGGCTGCCTGATGGCGGGGCTGGTGGTGAATGCCGCCGCCGGGCCCGCACCCGTTCCGGCGGCTCTGGCTTCCGCACTCCAATTGCTCGCAGGCTCCGCGAGCAGCACGGCGGCGGCGAACCCGGCCGGCAGCTGCACCTCGGGGCATGGCGCCTGCACGACGCCGCCGCCGGTGCGGAGCGGGCTTCCTCTGCCGACTCCGACTCCGACTCCGGCTCCGACGCTCACGCCCACCCCGCCTCCGACCGCCACGCCGACACCGACGCCCGTACCGCCGACCGTCAAGCCGGAGCTCTCCGGGCTCGTCGACCGTACCGGGGCGCCCCCCGCGTCGTTGGCCCCGTACATGGGCGGCTGGGTGGTCAACGTCACCTGGGCCTCCCTGCAGCCGACCTCGGGGGCGAGCATCACCTCCGACAACGCCATCGACAAGGCCATCGCGCTCGTCGACTCGACCCCGGCGTACAGCGGCATGCACCTGCGCATCCGGATCTTCGCCGGCATCGACTCCCCGAGCTGGGTGGACTCCATGAGCGGGGGCTCGGTGTACATCTACAACAGCACCGCGGGCCAGGGTGGCCAGGTCCCGCGCTTCTGGACCTCCCCCGTCGAGCAGGCGTACGCCCACCTCCAGGTGCTGCTCGCCGCCGAGTACGACACCAACCCGACGATCGAGGACGTCACCACCTCGGGCTGCATGACCGTCTTCGCCGAACCCCTCATCCGGGAGGTGACCGACCCGACGTCGGTGGCCAACCTGCTCGCCGCCGGCTACACCGAGGCGGCCGACCAGACCTGCCAGGAGGACGCGATCGCGGCCCAGGGGGCCTGGGTGCACACCCACTCGAGCATCGCCCTCAACCCCTACCAGGCGATCAGCGGGAGTGGCTCGGTGAGCATCGACGAGGCCTACACCCAGACCCTGATGTCGTACTGCCGCAGCACCCTCGGCAGCCGGTGCACCCTGGGCAACAACTCGATCCGAACCGCGAGCCTGGGCACCCAGTACGACCAGATGTACAGCAGCATGCACTGCACCGGCCCCACCCTCTACTTCCAGACCGCGCAGGCGTCGCTGGTGGGCAACCTGCAGAGCACCGTGCTCTGGGCCATCGGCGAGGGCGCCAACGACGTCGAGCTGCCCACCGGCTACCAGACGCTGCTGACCGCCACCCAGATGAAGGCGGACGACCAGGCGCTCACCGCCAATGCCCAATGAGCCATTGCCGCCGCGGGCGTTCGGGTGCGAGCCTCAGCTGACCGGATTGTCCTGGAGCTCGCCCGCGGCGGGCTCCAAGGATGCGACCGGCTGGTCGACATACTGCGCGGGGAGCTCGACCGCGTCCGCTCCGATGGTGGCAGCCCACTCCAGGGTCGACTGCAGGTTGCCGATTTTCTCCTCGGTGGCCGTCTGGAAGGTGATCGGCGGCCCCAGCAGCTCCATGCTGGCGTACATCTGCGCGTAGGCGCCACTCAGTGGGGGGGTGCGGATCGAGTTGTTCTCCAGCACGCACTGGGGCCCGAGCTGGGAGCGGCAGTACTCCATCATGCTGGCGGTGAAGGCCTCGTCGGTGGTCGCCGACCCGTCGGCCTGGACCGCCTGATAGGGGTTGAAGGCCACCCCGATCCGGGTGTGGTGCCAGTCGCTGCCGATCTGGATCTCCTGCTGCTGGCACTGCTCGTCGGCGCTCAGCGAGAAGCCCGCCGCCAGCAGGCTCTGCACATTGGCCGGATCGCCGGTGTCCCGGAGGAACGGCTCGTCGGTGAAGGTCATGCAGCGGGCGACCGTGATCTCGTGGACCACCGGCACGTTGTCATAGGCCGTCGCCAGCTCGCTCCAGAGCTGGTCATAGGCCTGGGCGAATGCGTCGGTCCAGAAGCGGCCGACAGTGCCCGTGGTGCCATCCTCGGGGTTGACGAGGGTCACGGGGCCGCCTCCGAGCTGCTGGGCCCAGGCCGGGGCGTCGACCCCCGCCATCAACCTGATCTTGAGCTCGACCCTTGGTCCCCCGGCGGCCGAGTTGAGGCTGTCGGCGACGGCGATGGCCTGGTCGATGACGTTGCCGGCAGCGAGCGGCCCGCCTGAGGTCGGCTGCAGCTCGCTCCACGGCGCGTCCACCACGAAGTTGGTCACGGCGCCGAGATAGCCGGACGGGGGTGGCCCGTCCCGGTCCACCAGCCCGTGGATCATCGCCTTGAGCCCTGCGGAGGAGACCGGGGTCGGGGTGGCCGCCGCCGGCGTCCTGGTGGGCGCCGGGGTGGCCGTCGGCGGATGACCACCGCAGGCCGCGAGCGTCAGCAGCATCACCAGCGCGAGCCCCCCCGGCCAGCGGCGCCGGCGTTGCGGCACCCGCACGCGCTTCCCTCTCACCGCCCGAACCTCATGACCCCCCTGAGCCTAGCAGCGCCGCTCCGGGCCGCACCCGCATCGAAGGCTGAGAAGCTGGCCGCCGCCGGCGTCCGAGCCGGTCACAGCTCACCAGGCGCCGAGCGCCCGGCGCGGGGCCCGACCGCCCGGAGCAGCACCGACGATCGCCGCGCCAACAGGCTCGCGTACAGCTCCTCGGTGGCGTCGGCGGCCGCGTCCCAGTCGTAGTCCCGGACCACCCGGTCAGCGAGCTGCCGCGCCCCCTCGCGCTCAACGGGAAGGGCACCCAGGACGGCGCCCAGGGCGGCGCCCAGCGCGCTCTCGTCGCCACGCCGGAAGAGCCTTCCGCCGGGCGCGTCACGACCGACCACCTCCAGGTGCGGCGGGATGTCACTGGCGATCAGGGGAAGGCGGTAGGAGGCGGCCTCGAGGAGGGTGAGCGGGAGGCCCTCGAGGTTGGACGGGAGGACGAAGGCGGCGGCATTGGTGTAGAGCTCGTCGCGCAGCTCGCCACGCACCTCCCCGGCCATGATCACGCGGGGATCCGCGGAGGCCAGCGCCTGGAGGTGGCGCACGTAGCCGTCGGTGAAGCTGGAGCCGCCCGCCAGGACCAGGCGGACGGGAGTATCGACGTGCCGGAAGGCGCGCACCAACAGGTCGGGCGCCTTCTCCGGCACCAGCCGCCCCAGGAAGAGCAGGTAGTCCTCGCCGGCCAACCCCCATCGCTCGGCGATCAGCCGCGGCCTCCTGGTCACGGGGGGGACGACACCGTTGGCGATGTGGTGCGCCGGCCGCCCGTACCGCTCCAGGTAGTAGTCGGCGAGGTCGCGGGACACGGTGATGGTGGCGTGGGGCACATGAGCCGTGATCCAGCCGGCGGCGCGCAGGGAGGTGCGGGCACCCAAACCCCATTTCTCCCGATCGTGGTCCAGCCCGTGGATGGTCACGACCACGCGCCGGCTGGTCAGCAGCCGGGGCACCGGGGTGAACACCGACGGTCCGATGGCGTGGTAGTGGAGGATGTCGGCGGCCTCCTCGCCGGGCAGCATGGCGTGCGCGGTCGAGAGCCCGCTGTGGACCAGGGCCTCAAGCCGTTTGGTGGGGACGGTCGGCATGTAGCGGACCCGCATGCCGCGGTGCTCGGCGATGCGCTCGCGGCTGTAGTTGCCCCGCGTGTACACGGTGACCTGGTGGCCGCGCTCGGCCAGCCGCGAGCCGATCTCCTCGACGTGGTGCTCGATGCCGCCGCTGGTCGCGGGGATGCCACGCTGTCCGATGTAGGCGATCCTGGCCGGCTTCATGCGGCCACCCTCGCGAGCGGCGCTCCCGCCTCCGCGTAGAGGTCGGTGAGGCGTTCCAGGTGACGCTCGGGCGAGAACTCGGATCCGATCCGCTCCCGGGCCAGATCGCGCATCGCCCAGCCGTGGTCCGGCCTGGCCAGGAACGGCTCCAGCGCCGCCGCCAGGGCGCTGGGATCTCCGGGAGGGACCAGCTCCCCGGTCAGCCCGGGCTGGACCAGCTCGGGCAGACCGCCCAGGTCGCTGCCGACCACCGGGACGCCGCGGGCCAGCGCCTCGAGCACCACCATGGGCTGGTTCTCGTACCAGCGCGAGGGCACGGCAACCACCGAGGCGCCGAGCATGAGCTCGTGGACGCCGCTCTTCGGCACCAGCCCGAGGAAGCGCACCCTGCCCGGCGCAACGGTGTCGGCGAGGCGGCGGAGCCGGGCCTCCTCGGAGCCCGTGCCGGCGACCTCGAGGCGCCCCCCGGGCAGCCGGCCGATGGCCCGGATCGCGACGTCGACCCCCTTCTCGGGCGAGAGCCGCCCGGCCACCAGGACCGGGCCGCCGGGCGAGCTCTTGACCGCCATGCAGCGGGTGTCGATGAAGTGCGGCAGATGGCGAAGCCGGGCCGGGAAGACGCGTGCCTCCGCCATCTTCTCGGCCATGAACCGGCTCGGGCAGATGAGCAGCCGCACCGGGGAGTAGGCGCGGGTGACGGTGTGCAGGAAGAGCTCGCCGGCCAGCACGGCGCTCGACCCCAATGACCCGTCCTTGCAGCGTCGGGCCACCGCGTGGTGGAAGTGGCCGCCCAGGCAGGCCTCGCAGATCCGGCCGTGGTCCAGGAACTGGTAGCTCGGGCAGGCGAGCTTGTAGTCGTGGAGGGTCATGACGGCGGCCACCCGCCGGCGCGCGATGGGCCGCAGCACCGAGGGGGAGAGCTGGTGGTAGATGTTGTGGAGGTGGACCACGTCCGGCCGGAAGTCGGCCAGGACCGCGTCCATCCCCCGGCTGGCGGATGTCGACCACAGCATCCGGCCGACCCCGCGCAGCCGGCCGGCGACGTCAGGGGGCGGCGGCTCCATCTCGATCTCGGTCGGGAAGTGGGCCGCGTACTCCAGGTGGGTGTTGCTCGGGTGGGCCATGCCGAAGAAGGCGACCCGGTGCCCGGCGGCGGCCTGAAGCTCGGCGACATCCTCCATGTAGGCCTCGGCGCCCCCACGGCGGTAGAGGAACTTGTTGACGTGCAGGATCCGCAACGCAGGCCCTCTCAGCGCGCCCGCGCGAAAACCGGGCCGGGAGCAGGCCAGCTCATGCCGAGACCACCAGAGGTTCCTCGTCGGGAGGCGGAGGGAGGCCGAGGAAGCGGGCGTTCTCGCGGTAGCGCGTGACCGCATAGGCCGCGGCCGCGAAGGCAACGTAGTACCAGAGGACGACCACCTGGGTGATCACGTTGGAGACCAGGCTCAGCACCACGAAGGCCATGGCCGAGCACGCGAATCCGATGGCGATGGCGCGCTCGAAGCTGTACGGTCTTCGCTTGGTGTAGCGCATCGCCTGGCGCGCCACCACGCCCATGCTGATCAGGAGCAGGAAGTAGGCGAGCAGCCCCACGATCCCGGTCTCCACGTAGGCGCGCAGGGGGTCGTTGTGGGGCTCCTTGGCCTGCACCGTCTCGAAGGAGCTCATCCCCAGGCCGATCCCGGTGATCGGATCCTTGGCGGCCAGCGGCAGGACCTCGTCCCAGTAGTTGAACCGCCAGATCAGGGAGTTGGTGGCGTAGCCGTTGGGACTGGAGGACTGGCCCAGGTCGGCGAAGCGCTCGGCGATGGTGGGCACCGCGACCAGGCTCACGATCGCGCCCGCCACCAGGCCCCCGAGCAGGAGGCGCCGCTGGCCCAGGCCGGCGACCACCACCACCGCGACGATGCAGGCCAGCCAGGCGCTGCGGGTGAAGGTCGAGTAGAGCGCGATCACGCAGCCGAAGAGCAGGGCCGTCATCAGGATCTGGTTGCGCCGCCGCAGGTGGGGGAAGATCGCCACCCCCATCACGATCAGCATGGTCAGGTAGATCGCGAACGGGTTGGGCTGGGCGAAGGTCCCCTCGAAACGCGCAAAGCCGCCGCTGGTGAACTGCGAGTGGTGGGTGGCGATGAGCACCAGCGTGTAGCCGACGGGGACCACCGCGGAGAGGTAGATGGCCGCGATCATCCGCTCGATGGCGGCGCGGCTGATCAGCATCACCTCGAGCACGGCGAGCATCGCCACCACCGCCGCCACCTTGGTCGCGGTCAGGATGCTGAAGGTGATGTCCGCCGAGTCGATGACGCTCAGGAATCCGGCGACACAGAAGATGATCAGGCAGATGCGGTGGATGGACGCCGGTGGCGACTTCCGCCCCGCCCAATGGCGGGTCATGAACCAGAAGAACGCCATCAGGATGAAGACGATGGCGAGCGCCCCCGCCGGGTCCAGACCGGAGGTGGAGCTCGCCGAGCTGACCCCGGCCGCGCCGGTGTTGCCGCTGGAGGGCTTGGTGATGTCGAGGCTGGCGCGCAGGGCGACGGTGAAGAGGACGAAGTTCTCGAAGTTGACCAGCCCCAGCGCCACCAGCCCGATCCCGGCGAGACCTCCGATGGGGACGACCAGCAGCAGCTTGTTGCCGCCGAGCGCGGCCTCCACGCCGGCGTCGACCGAGACGGCGAGGATGACCACCGCGAAGAGCAGCATCAGCCAGGTCCGGCGGCGCGCCGACGAAGGATCTGCGCCGGAGCCGGCCGCAGCCAGGGTGGCGTCCATCGTCGCCATCAGGCGGCCCCCCCGGTCATCGCCGGCTCCCCCTGCTCCTCGGTCTCGCCAGCGGGGTCCGGCGCGCCGGCCACCGCCTGCGTGGTTGCCAGCGCCGCCCCGCGGCCACCCGGGGCCTGCCGGTCACGCCGGCGCAGCGAGCGCCACGCGGAGGTGAGATCCCCGCCGGTGAGGAAGTGGAGGGCGGCCGCCAGGACGGCGCAGCCGCCCACCCCCACCGCCAATGTGAGGGCGATCAGGGTGAAGCGATCGTTGATGTGGTCGAGGCGAAAGGTCAGCGTGGCGGCCAGCATGGCGGCGCCCGTCAGCAGGGAGGCGACGGCAAGCTTGACGGTGAAGATCGCCAGCCCGTCCGGGCGCCAGCCGACCGTCCGCCGCAACCGGTACCAGGCGTGTCCGACGTTGACGTACTGGGCGAGGGAGTAAGCGAGGGCCACGCCCAGGATGGCGTGCTGGTTGCCGAACCCGATGGGGAGGGTCAGCAGCGGCAGCAGCACCAGGTTGGCGACGACCCCGTAGATGGTGTTCCGCAGAACGGTGCGGGTGTCCAGTCGGGCCATGAAGGGCGCCAGCAGGGCACGCTGCACCGCCGAGCCCACCAGGCTGATCGAGTACACGGCCAGCACCACTCCGAGCAGCGCCGCGCTGGCCCGGGTCAGGCTGCCCCGATGGAATACCGCGATGGCACCGGGCTGGGAGAGCACCGCCATGAACGCGGTGAGGGGCAGGCTGATCCCCAGCATGATGCGCATCCCCACCCCGGTCAGCCGTCGGACGGTCACCTGATCGTCGTGGTTGTGCGCCTCGGTCAGCCGGGGGATGAGCGCGACGATCACCGAGCGGAAGAACACCGTGCCACCGATCGCCGAGATCAGGCGGTAGCCGTAGTTGAGGATGGTGATCGAACCGGGCGGGAGGAAGGAGACCAGGATCTGCTCGGCGAGCCGGGCGACCGGATTGAGCCCCGCCCCGGTGGTCGGGCGCACCACCAGCTTCCCGATGCTGCGCAGGTGCGGGTCGCGCAGCTGGAGCGCGGGCCGCAGCCGGAGGCCGCGGTAGGTCGCGATCACCAGCATCACGACGACCTGGAGCACCGCCCCGGCTAGGTAGGCGAAGGCGACGATGTGGATGTCGTGCCGCCAGCCGAGGATCGGGCCGATCAGCACCAGCGACGCGGCCACCGCGGTCAGGATGCCGCTCATCAGTGCGGGAACGACGAACCGGTAGCGGGAGTTGAGGTAGGCGCGCATCACCTCGGAGACCGCCACCAGCGGCACGATGGCGAAGACGACCGGTGCCATCGAGGCTGCGGTCGCCGCCTCGGAGGCAGAGATCCCCGGTGCGGTGATGCGCATCAGCGGGTCGGCGAGCAGCCAGATCCCGAGCAGCATCACCGCGCCGGTGGCCAGCACGACGACCACGATCATCGAGATGAGGCGATGGGTCGCGGCCGCCCCCCGCTTGGTCAGCGAGGTGCGGAAGGCCGGGACCAGGGCCTGGTTGGCGACCACCATCACGATCGCGGTGAGGGCCAGCGGGATGCGGGCCGAGACGAAGAAGGAGTTGGTGGCGCGGCCGGCGCCGAAACGCGCGGCGATGCTGATGTCGAGCAACAGCCCGAAGATCACGCTGATCCCGGCGGCCAACCCGGTCAGCCCGGATTGGCGGACCACGGCCCGGTCGGAGCTTCGGCTGGAGGCCGGGGGTGCGCTCATCTAGGCGGCCCGCCCCTGACGCTGGGCCCGGAGAGTGGTGTCCAGCCGGTCCTGGAGCTGATCGCAGAGCTGGCGCACCCGTGGATCGAGATCCAGACCCGCGCGCTTCGCCGCCCGGGGGGCGATGTGCGCAACCAGCTCGGGGCGGAAGGCGAGCCCCAGGAACGAGCAGATCGCCCGCATCCCTGCCCGCGGGTCGCTCAGGAGATCGTCATAGGAGGCGAGCATGACGTCCGGCCGCCGGTCCAGACCCAGCTCGAAGTAGAGCGAGTTGCGCACCCACCAGAAGAGGGCGGCCGCGGTCTCGGGGGTCATGGTCCGGTAGTCGAAGCCGGAGATCTCCTTCATGGCCGCCGCCGGCAGCCGCTGTGCCTGCCACGTCCCGGCGCCGCGGCCGGCCGCGATGTCGGCGAGGACCAGCAGGTTGTTGCGTCCGAACTTGGAGAGGGCGGACCGGACGCGTCCGTCCACGTCTCGATAGACCCAGATGGCACGACCCGGCGTCCGGCTGGGGACGTGATCGAGCAGAGCATCGACGCGATGCGAGTTGCAGAGCGGCTTGAAGAGGACGAAGCGATGCCGGCTGCGGGCGATGATCCGGGCGACGGTCTGGTCCGAGCGCAGCAGGAACCGGTCGAAGGCGACGCGGTCGTTCTCGCTGTGCACCTCGAACTCCGGGGCTCGGTCGAGGCCGCGGGTGAGCATGTTGGTCCCGGAGCGCTGCAGCCCGACCACGTACACGGGCATGGCTGTGCCCGCGGGCCGGGGGTGGGCACGGCGCCAGCGCCGCTTCTCCAGCGCGACCCGGAGCTTGGTCGCAGGGTTGAGCTCGTCCTCCTCGACCAGCCGGCCCACGCCCTCGCTCCGGGCCCAGTGGAGGTGCCGGCGCACCCGGCGCGCGAAGCGAGCGGCGCCGCCCTGGTTCACCGGGACCCGGTCCAGCACCGTGGACTCCAGGCCGCCCGCCGTGCGCGTCCGGAATGGGTAGCCATAGGCGACGAGCAGCGGAGCGCTGACCGCGCTGACCACCCAACGGTCGCGCGCGGGCATCGCCGACCGCCACCGGGCGTCGACCCGGAGCTGTATCGGGCCGCTCCGGAGCCGGTCGGGGTTGCCGGCGACCATGTGGTTCGGGCTCAGGTTGACCGCCCCCCCGGCATCGAAGGGCGGCCGAGCGCCGTCCATCCCGACCAGGGAGAGGATCCGTCGAACCGCCGCCGCGGGGTCGGCGACGAAGTCCTCGTAGCGGAGGCGGAGGTACCGCCTCCTGCCGCCGAGCAGCCGAGCAGCGGCCAGGTTCCAGACATCCCAGAGCGCCGCGCTCTTCAGCGGGCCCATCTGCTCCATGTGAGGTCGCCGGGCGCCATCGGCGAGGGCCTTGCGGCTCGACCAGGAGTGGGCCGCACCCCGCGGGTCACGGATCAGATGGACGACCCGGAGATCGATGCCGGGCAGCCCGGCGATGAGATGGGCGTAGGACGGCAGCTTGGAGGAGTCGACCACGACCCGGCTGGCGGTGGCTGCGGCGATGGCCGGGTAGAGCCTGCTGAGCGCGGCCTCGACCGGGGTCGCCACGGAGCCGCCCAGATGCCGCCCCTGGCCGGCGAGGGCACGAGGTAGGTGTCTAACCCGGCCGCCGCGGCGGAGAACCTCCGCCATGGCCGCAGGTGGGAGGGTGGGGCCGGACGCGTCGACGGTGGCGAGAACCGCGCTCCAGAGCGGGCACTCGGCGACCGGCACCCCGCAGCCGCAGAGGCGACCCTCCACCAGTCCGCGCTGCCAGAGGTAGCGGACCTCGCCCGCTGCAAAGACGCCCTCGACCTCGCCCAGGACCGCGGCGAGCACGGTGCTTCCGCTCCGCCCCGTCCCGGCGATGTACAGAACCGTCGTCACCGGCTCGCACCCCTCAGCTCAGGCTGACGTCGACCCCACCGGCTCACCCCTCGGACCGGGCGGTCATCCGGGACCGCTCGTCATCCGGGTCGAGCTCGACCCCGCTGCCGAACGGGCGTCCGGCGGTGGTCATCTCCTGCCGCCCGAAGCGGCCCTCGACCAGGGCGCCACCGGCTGCGCTCTCGCCGTCGACGTCACCCTCGCCATCGCCGGCCGGAGCCTCGACGGCCGCGCTCTGTCCGGGCTTGCGCATCAGCTCCATCAGGAGGATGAGACCGAGGGCCAGTGCCAGGGCCACGGCGAAGGCGATCGCCGCGAACTTCAGGCTGTCGGCGAGCTTCGAGATCCGGCCGATCTTCTGCACCGTGACCGTCCCGGAGGCGTGGTCGGCCGCGATCAGCGACTCCACGTCGTTCAGGGATTGGGCGGCGTGATCGCTGACCGCGATCGCCGCCTGGCGCGCGTCGTCGAGGGTCGTGTACTGGCTGAGCTGCCCGGCCAGGGTGGCCAGCTGCTGCTCGCGCTGCGAGATCAGGCCCTCCAGGGCGGTCGCGTGGGCAGTGTCCCCGGCGATGTTCGCCTGCTGCAGCTCGAGGTCCAGGGTGTCCAGCTCCTGCTGCTCGCTATCGAACTGCTGCTGGGGCAGGAGGTTGCCGGTGGTCGCGTCGAAGTTGTTGATGGCCGCGTTGGCCTGCTCGAGCTGGACCTGGGCGGCGCTGACCGCGTTCTGCGCCTGGACCAGCTGGGGCTCGGCGATGGCGTCGAGGGCAACCACCGTGGCGTCGTCGACGATCCCGGTGGTGTTCTGGCCCCGGTAGCCGAGGTAGACGACGTGGATGATGTTGCTGGACGCGGTGGCGGTGCTGGCGCTCAGCCCGCCGACCAGGTCCCGGGTCGGGACGTGGTACTTGGAGGCCACCTTGTCGACCACCGGGCTGCTGACCAGGACATCCTCGAAGGTGACCGCATACTGCGCAGCCGCGCTGGTGGAGAAGCCCTTGGCGGTCACCGCCGGGACGATCACGGTGGCGTTGGCCTGGTACTTGGACGGCTGCAGCTCGAGCAGGCCCCCGGTGATCAGACCGGCCAGGAGCGGGACCACGATGGGCAGCCAGAGCCAGCGCCGGATCGCCCGCAGGTAGTCTCGGATCTCCATCTCAACTCGAACCTCAGAGGTCGCTGGGCGGCAGCCCGGCCCCGGCCGCGCGGCGGAGGCGGCCGGCGATCACCAGGGCCGCGCCAATCCCCAGCAGGAGCAGGCCGATGCCGAGGCCGGCGCCGCTTCCGCCGGCACCGGTGCCCGGAGTGCTGGCGGCCAGCACCCCGCCGTCAGGCGACGGCGTCGGGCTGGCGGTGGACGTCGGCTGGACGGAGCCGCTCGGGCTGGGCGTTTCGGTCGGCGAGGGCGTGGGGCTCCCCGAGCCGCCGCCGCTGCACCCGAGCACCCTGATGAATCCGGAGGCGAGAGTCGCCCGGTCGCGCTGGCCCGAGCCGTCGGAGCCGCCGCTCGTCGGTGCCCAGATGTCGAGCTGGTAGTACCCGCAGCTGTCCAGGCTGTACTGCAGATCCAGGTTGACGACCTGGTCGCCGCTCCAGGTGGTGGTGAACGACTGGGTATCCGGCATCGCCACCTGGGTCGTCCCCGAAGGGCCGGTGAAGGTGATCCCGGGCTGTCCCGGCTGGCCGTCGGAGACGTCCACGCCGTTGTAGGTCAGGATGTGGTCGGCGGAGAAGTTGAGCCCGATGGACTGGGTCACCGCGGTGAGGTTGGTGACCACGACGTCGAAGTCGACCGTGACCGGACCGCCGGAGACGTCGTAGGCCAGCGGGCTGGACATGAACCCAGTGGGCGCGGCCGCCGAGAGGATCCCCTCGAAGTTGGGATTGCCGCCCGCCGCCGCCGAGGTGGCGAAGGCCCCGAACGCGATGCTGGTGGCGCCGATAGCGGCCGCCAGCCCCCCGGCACCGCGCAGCAGCGTTGACTTCTGGTGGGTGATCTTCATGGCTGTCGCTCGACCTCTCCTGCGATGGGTTCGCTGTGGGTGAAGTTCAAGGTGGCGGAGTTCACTGCCGCTTTCGGCGTGATCATGGTTGGCACGTCTGCTGGTCCGCGTCGTCGTCGAGGCAGGTGCTGAGCGCGGAGACGTCGTTGTGCGCCGATGCCGCCGCCCCGTTCTCGACGTTGGTCAGATCTGTCTTGAGCGTGTTGAGGGTTGCCTGGTTCCCGGGATAGCCCGCCGGGGTGAGCTCGAGCACCTGGGTGAACACCGTGCTCCCGGTCGAGTTCATGGCCGCGACGTCGCTCTGGATGCTGCTGAGGAGCTGACTCTCCGTCGCCTGGTTGGTCGCCGTGGAGGAGATCTGGCTGCCCAGGTTATGCGCCTGATTGGAGATCAGGTACGCCTCGCTGAGCACGTCGCCGGCTCCGATCGCGATGTGGACCACCGGCTGGACCACGGCGTCCACCCGCGTGGAGCTGTCCACGTTGATCACGTCGGGGCGCAGCACGTCGACCAGCGTGTCCGCGGCGATCTTGGCGCCGAGGGCCTGGAGCTCATCCTCGACCGAGCGGATGACCTCCTCGATGTCGAATCGCTGCTCCGAGGTCAGCGCGGAGTCGCTCTCGACCTGGCCGATCAGGCTGCTGAGCTGGCCCTCCAGCTTGGTCGCCTCGGTGCTGCCCAGCTGCTGGAGGCCGCTGATGCGCTCCGACGAGAGCAGGCTCTGGTCATTGAGGAGCGCCTCCACCTCTGATGTGAACTGTGCGAACTCGGGGTCGCTGCCGGTCTGGCCGGCGGCGCTGAGCTGACCGGAGAGCTGCTGCTGGAGCACGGCGAGGGTCAGGCTTGCCGAGGCGCCCGGTGCCGAGGGCGCGGCCTGCGCCGGAGTGCCGATCACCGGGCCGTTCTCGGCCCCGCCGCAAGCGGCCAGCAGCAGCATCGCGACAGCGGACAACCCCGCAAGGGTGGCCGTGCCGGGAGCGGAACGGAACATTGTTCCCCCTCGAGCGGACCAACTGGTCTCCGCCGGCTGGAGTTTCGCGGCCACCATGGTCTCGACATTCCTCGGGGCGGCGGTGACGTGTCCAAGCATGCACGAGCCCCACCAGGCTGTCAAACGGGCCGGATGGCGCGATCCACCGTATTTCGAGCGCCCGAGAACCATGCCCGATTGTCTGCACGGTGCGCATTGGGGATTGGACGGCTTTCCAATCACCCCGCAGTGGTTGGTGGAGCCCCCAATCTTTGGGGTACGGGCTCTCGACTGCGACCAATATGGGGGCTGTCAGTGGCCGAGCCGGCCATCTAGAGTGGATTCAGCGCGAAGGCGCCGATCGGACGATCCAGCAGCCCAGGACCGCCGATGCGGTTCATGGAGGGGGAACAGCGTGCAGCAGGTGACGCGCGCCGGGATGGGCCCGTCGGGCGACGACGCCGCCGAGGTCGACCTCACCGAGGTGACGCTGATCGGTCAGCGCCACGCCTTCGTCGCCGCGGGAGTCCTCGCCGCCCCGGTGAGGCCGTCCGTGTCGGGGGCCAGGTACCGCCGCCGCTGGGCGGTGCTCACCGCGGTCCTCGCGCTGGTTGTCGACATCGCCGCCATCGGCCTCGGCTACTTCCTGGCCAAGGTGTTCCGCGACGGCGACCTCGACATCGGACCGGCGCTGCTGCGCCAGGTGGATACGGCCATCTTCGCGACCGCCCTGATCTGGCCGGTCATCTTCGCCGTCTACGGGCTGTACGACCTGCGCCGGCCCACGCACATCACCGCCGAGCTGCAGCGCCTCTTCCAGGCGGTGGTCACCAGCGTCCTGGTGGTGGCATTGATCGCCTTCGCGGCGCGCATCGACGTCTCGCGGAGCTTCATCGTCTCGCTGCTCGTCTTCGGCCTGGCGACCACCGCGATGGGGCGACTCTTCGTCCGGCGCGTCTCGCACACCCTCAACTCGCGCGGGGTCACCGCCCAGCCGACCCTGATCGCCGGCTGCAACGAGGAGGCGCGCACCCTGGCGAGGACCTTCCGCCGGCGCCCCTGGATGGGCTTCGACATCCGCGGCTTCGTCGACGTGGGCAACACCGGGCAGACCTCGATCGACGGGCTGCCGGTCGTGGGTGGTCTCGACGAGGTGCTGACCACCGTCCGGGAGCACGGCATCGCCAGCGTCGTGGTGGCGGGCAGCGCGGTGGGCGCGGGCTCCCTGCAGCAGCTCGACACCGCGCTCGCCGACACCGAGGTCACGGTCCGGGTCTCCCCCGGCCTGCCGAACCTCGGGGCGTCACGGGTCATCGTGGAGCCGGTCGACGGGATGGCCCTCTTCTCGCTGCGCCGGCAACGCTTCTCCCGCCGCCAGCGAGCCATGAAGCGAGCACTCGACATCACGGTGGCCTCCGGCCTGCTGGTCGTGTCGCTGCCGGCCATGCTCGTGATCGCCATGCTGATCCGCGTGACCAGTCCGGGCCCGATCCTCTTCCGCCAGCGCCGGGTCGGGGCAGGCGGCAAGACCTTCATCATCTACAAGTTCCGCACCATGGTGGACGGCGCCGAGCACCTGCAGGGCACGCTCCAGGTCCAGAACGAGGCGGAGGGCGTCCTCTTCAAGATGCGTCGCGACCCCCGCGTGACCCCGCTCGGCCGGGTGCTTCGCCACCTCGCCGCCGACGAGCTCCCCCAGCTGATCAACGTGCTGAAGAGCGACATGAGCATGGTGGGGCCGCGTCCCGCGCTTCCCGAGGAGACGGCTCAGTACGACGATCGCTGGCGCGACCGGCTGCGCGTGAAGCCAGGGTTGACCGGGCTCTGGCAGGTGAACGGGCGTCACGACCTCGGCTTCGACGACTACGTCCGCTACGACCTCTTCTACGTCACCAACTGGTCGCTGACCCTCGACCTCTACATCCTGGCCAAGACGGTCCCGGCCCTGGTCAGCGCCCGCGGCTCGTACTGAGTAACGGCGGGTGCCGCGGCCAACGGGCCGCGGGTGCCGTGGCCAACGACCGGCGCGATTCTACGACCAGACGAACCTCGTCAGGCCATCTTCCGATGACCGTTCAGGACCGAGGAACTCCGTTCACCGGTACCCGAGCCGGCCCAGCTCCTGAGCCTGCACCCCCTCGATGACCGCCACCTGGCCCGAGCTCAGCCGGCTCTGCCAGGTCCGGTTGCGATCGGGAAGGCTCAGGGCTCCGACGGCATCCAGCCATCTCGGATCCTCACCCAGGCCCATGAAGGCCGCGATCTCCCGCGCCGTCTCGCGCGGCTCGGCGACGAACTCCTCGTAGCGCAGGTGCAGCACGCGCTCACCGGCGATCGCGCCCAGGCCGTCGTCGATGGCCCGCACCTCCTCCACCCAGTTGCGCGCACAGAGCTCCCACGGGTCTCCTCCCCCGTCGCGCCAGGCCTGGGGAGTATCCCCGTACCACCAGACGACGCTGTCCTCCCACCAGTCCACGCGCGAGAGGGAGAGGGCCACCGCCCTCCCATCCCGGGTCAGATCCACGAAACGCGCCCCGGGGAAGGCCTCGGCCAGCAGGGCGACGCGCCGGTTGTTGGCCACCCGCTTGTTGACGAAGTGGCTGCCGCCACCCCAGCGGACCGCGCCGCGGACGGCCCGTCGCAGAGCGCAGACCTGGCCCGGTGTCGGCGCTCCCCCGCGCTCATCGACGCCGCAGCGGGCGAAGATGGGCTCGCCCTCCACCGGCATGGGGTAGAGCCGCTCCGGGAGACTACGCGAGCGCGCGTACACGTAGGCGTTGGAGTCGGTGCCGAACCAGACTCGGTTGCGCATGCGCGGGGTGTGCCGGGCCACCCGGTTGGGAAGGCTCAGCTCCGGCCGCCCTGGCATCCGGCGCATCCAGTTGTTGAAGTACGCGCTCTCCGGATGCAGGCATAGCGCCTTGTAGAGGAGGCTGGTTCCGGAGCGAGCGGCACCGAGGATGAACGTGGTGGATGGCAGATGATCGCTCACCGAGCCACGATTCTCTCACGGGCGAAGTTGGCCGCGCGCGGCTCGGAGCCTGCGCCTTCGCCGCGCGTCGGGCGCGCGTCCCGGATGATGCGGCTGCGCACCCCAGGTGGGCGATGCGATCCCCCAATCTGGGGATGGCCTCACCACCCTCGAAGAGGGTAACCTGATGCGCGGAGTGGCATTCACTCGCTGTCATGCCTGCATCGATCCTCGGGACCGGTGAGGTGGGCGCGGGGGCCGGCGTGACGAGCCACGACCTTCCGCATCGGGACCGCCCCCTCCGGGGCGGCCCCAACCACGACGGAACCAGCACCACCAACCGAACCGGCGGACGACCGCTGAGGGGGACACGATGGCCAAGGGATTCGTGATCTGGCTCACCGGGCTGTCCGGGGCGGGGAAGTCGACCATTGCGGCACGCCTGGTCCAGGAGCTCGACCGGTTGGGACGGCACGTCGAGGTGCTGGACGGTGACGAGGTCCGGACCCATCTCTCCAAGGGCCTGGGTTTCTCGAAGGAGGACCGGGACACCAACATCCGCAGGATCGGCTACGTGGCCGGCCTGGTGGCCCGAAGCGGCGGGGTGGCGATCACGGCCGCGATCTCACCGTACCGCGAGATCCGTGACGAGATCCGGGAGAAGACGCCCAACTTCGTGGAGGTGTACGTCCGCTGCTCCATCGAGGAGCTCACCCGGCGCGACGTCAAGGGCCTCTACGCCAAGGCTCTGGCCGGCGAGATCCCCCACTTCACCGGGATCAGCGACCCCTACGAGGAGCCGCTCCACCCGGAGATCGTGGTCGACAGCGGGGCAGAGACGGTGGAGGAGTCGACGGAGCGCATCCTGGACCGCCTCGAGGTACTCGGGCACATCGGCCGGGGGGTTCGGGAGCACCTGGCCACCGGTGAGGAGCTCGAGCGGCTCCGCGAAGTCGCACGGGCCCTCCCGAGCTTCGATCTGGATCCCCGTCAGGTGTCCGACGCGGGCATGCTCGGGGTCGGTGCGCTGGCTCCGCTCCAGGCCTTCATGGGTGCCGCCGACTACGCCGCGGTGCTCGCCAGCGGCCGGCTTCAGGGAGGCCAGCCATTCACGATCCCGGTGGTGCTGCGGGTTCACGACGACGACGTCGAGCGGCTCCGCGGAGCCTCCCAGGTGGCGCTCCGCTCGGCGGGCAAGCCGATCGCCGTCCTCGAGGTGGCCGAGATCTTCCGCACCGACCCCGCCGTGGAGGCGGCGAGCGTCTACGGAACCGACGACGTGGCCCACCCCGGGGTCCGCCTGCTCCGGAGCGGAGGCCAGTGGGCGATCGGCGGCCCGGTGACCGCGCTCGCCCGACCCTCGACCGGCTTCGACGAGTACGACCTGACCCCACTCGAGGTCCGGCGCCTCATCGCCAAGCGCGGCTGGCGCACCACCGTGGGCTTCCAGACCCGGAACCCGGTGCACCGCGCCCACGAGTACCTCCAGAAGGTGGCCCTCGAGAACATCGACGGCCTGCTCCTCCACCCGCTGGTCGGGGAGACCAAGAGCGACGACATCCCCGCCGACGTGCGGATGGCCTGCTACGAGGCCCTGCTCGAGGGTTACTACCCCAAGCAGCGCGTCCTGCTGGCCACCAACCCGGCGTGGATGCGGTACGCGGGCCCCAAGGAGGCGGTCTTCCACGCCCTGATCCGGCGCAACTACGGCTGCACCCACTTCATCGTGGGCCGCGACCACGCCGGGGTGGGTAGCTACTACGACACCTACGCCGCCCATCGCATCTTCGACGAGTACGGGGCCGATGAGCTGGGGATCGAGATCCTCCGCTTCGAGCACGCCTTCTACTGCCGCGCCTGCGGCGGGATGGCCTCGACCCGCACGTGCCCCCACCCGAGCTCCGAGCACGCGGTGCTGAGCGGCACCAGGGTGCGCGAGCTGCTGGCCCGCGGTGAGCCGCTGCCGGTGGAGTTCTCGCGTCCCGAGGTGGCGGCGCTGCTGCGCGAGGCAACTGAGAACGTGGCCTGAGCCGGCCGGCGGGCCCGGAGCGTCTCGAATCGGGCTCCCGGTCGGCGCGATGGCACGACGCGTTCCGGTGGGTGGTACCGTAGGGGGCCGCCGTGGCTACCTGCACGCCGATGCCGACAGCCCCCGGAGGCGGCCTGACGCCGGGTTGCGTTGGCTGAGTTCGCCCGCGAGCGCCTCCGCGTCCTGGTGGTCGACGATCACCGCGCCGTCGCCGAGGCGATCGGGATGGCCATCGACCTCCGCTCGGACATGCGCTGCGTGGGGGTCGCGTCCACCCTGGCCGAGGCGCGGGCGGTCTTCCTCACCGGAGCGCCCGACGTGCTCCTGACCGACGTCCGGCTTCCCGACGGGGACGGTGTCGAGGCCGCTCGGCGGTTCACCGAGCTCAACCCCGACCTGCGCATCCTGGTGCTCACCGCCTACGCGGACGTGGACGTCATGGCCCGGGCGGCTGCGATCGGAGCCTGCGGCATCCTCCCCAAGGAGAGCAGCATCAGCTCCGTCCTGACCGCGGTGCGCCGGGCCGGCGAGGGGGAAATGACGGTCGAGGGCAGTGTCCTCAGCGCTCTGCTGAACCGGGTGCATCCCGACCACCCGGCGATGTCACCGCCGACGGTCACCCTGACCGATCGGGAGTCCGAGGTGCTCCGCTGGCTCAGCCAGGGGCTCGACCCCCAGACGATCGCCCGCCGGCTCGGGATCAGCGTCCATACGTGCAGGGGCCACGTCAAGAGCATCCTGGCCAAGCTCCAGGCCCACAGCCAGCTCGAGGCGGTGGTCAAGGCCATGCGTCTCGGCCTGGTGCGAGAAGGCCACGGTTGATGCGGCGTCCGTGGAGGCAGGGGCGGGGGGACGGAGCGGATCAGGCGGATGAGGTGCCCGGGGTCGCGCCCGGGGCCGGAGCATCGGCCACCGCCGAGGCTGGAGGCGAGGCATCCCCAAGCGGCGTCTCGCCCGCCCCGCGCCCGGAGGGTCTGAGCAGGCCCGCCCCCCACGGATGGGCGGGACCGGAGCCCCCGAAGAGGGACCCTGAGCATCCCGGGCTCCATCTGGGCGGTGAAGCCGCCGCTCCCGACCTCGCGGACGACCAGCAGCTGGCCGTCCTCCGCTCCCAGAACCAGCGGCTGGTCCGCGCCAACCTGGCCCTGGTCCGCCAGCTCCGCCCCACCGGTGTGCTGCAGTGGGTGGTCAACGACGTGCGCACCGTGGTCGACGCCCAGGGCGCGGCGATCTTCCTGCTCGACGAGCCGGACGGCAAGGTGGGCAGCTTCGTCTACTCGGGCATCGCCCAGGGCGCCCGCAGTGGCATCGATGGGGTGCAATGCGAGGCCACCGGGGTCCTGGACGTGGCGATGCGCGCGGGCCGCCCGCTGCGGCTGGGGGACCTGCGCCAGCACGCGGCGCATCGCGGCTACCCGGAGGGCCATCCCCAGTACACGTCCTTCGTCTCCGCCCCGATCCTTCGCCACCGCGAGGTCGTCGGGCTCGTCTATGCAGCCAACAAGAGACGGGCGGCGGAGTTCACCAGCCTCGATGAGCGCTTCGTGGCCAGGGTGGCCGCGGAGGTGGGACGCTCCCCCGGGCTCAGCTCCGATGCGCCGCCCCCCGAGCTGGTCGACCGCATCACGGCCGCCACCAGCGCCCTCCGCCGCGAGATGGAGGCCACCCGCCACTTCCTGAGCAGCCTCTCGCACGAGCTGCGGGGATCGATCAGCGGGATCATGGTCTCGTCCGAGCTGCTCGCCGACCGGTCCTTCGGCGACCTGGACGAGAACCAGCTTCGCGCCCTGGGGGGCCGCATCCACGGCGTGGCCGGCAACCTCCTCGCCCTGGTCGACAACCTTCTCGATCTCGGACGCCTGGAGGCCGGGCGTCTCGACGTCCGCCTCCAGCCGGTCGACCTGCCCACCGTGCTCGACGACGTGGCAGGGGTGATCTCGCCCCTCGCCGGCCCCGCTCAGGTGACGGTCGAGTGGCCGGGGACCGCAGGGCTGCCCCGGGTCCTGGCCGACCCGATCCGCCTCCGCCAGGTCCTGGTCAACCTCCTCACCAACGCGGTGAAGTTCACCCGGCCGGGGGGGCGGGTGTGGCTGGAGCTCGACACCGCTCCGGACGCCGTCCGCCTCACCGTCTGCGACACCGGGAGGGGGATCCCGGCGGCGGAGATGGAGAGGATCTTCACCCCGTTTGCTCGCGGCGGGGACTCCGAGGTGCCCGGCGTCGGGCTGGGGCTGGCCATCTGCCGCCACATCGTGGAGCTGCACGGCGGCCACATCGAGGTCAGCAGCGAGCTGGAGGTGGGGAGCCGCTTCTGGTTCAGCCTGCGTCGCTCGCGTGAGCCGCTTCCCCCGCGACTGCTGCGCGCCCCCGGGGGGGCCACCGTGGTGACCGGAACCGACGGGCGCCCGGCGGCCGTGCTCCTGGTCGAGGACGACCCGGTCAACCGTCAGTCCATCGGCGACGTGCTCTCGGCGGTCGGCTACCGGATGCGCTCCGTCGGCTCGCGCGCCGACGCCCTGGCGGCGATGGCGAAGTCGCCGGCCGACATCGTGGTGCTTGACGTGCAGCTCCCCGACGGCAGCGGCCTGGAGATCGTCGACGCCCTCCGGTCGGCGGTGGACCGGCCGATCGCCATCGTGGCGCTCTCCGCCGACCGGATCGGCGACACCGCGGAACGGGCGATGGACGCGGGCTGCGATCGTTTCGGCCTCAAGCCGATCCCGGCGCACGACCTGCTGGCGCTGGTGGTCGAGGCCCTGGAGGAGCGGCGTTCGGGGCGACCACCGATCCCCGGTTACAACTGAAGTGCCGCCGCCCAGAAGCGGCTTCCCGCTCCCGGGGCGCCGGAGTGACTCACCCGGCTTCCCGCCTCCGGGGTGCCGGACTACCCGAGGGGCCAGCTCAGGCTGTCGGCGGTGTCGCTGAGCGAGGCCGGCGGCCCCAGCACCTGGTAGCTCAGCCAGCCGCTCACACACTGCCCGGGCGCGACCTCGGTCAGGGGCAGCTCCGGGTCCCGGCCCACCCCGGGCCCGTTGAGGGTGTCGACGTGGCTGCTCCCGGGCCCGACCAGGACGAAGTCGTACGGGGTCACCGAGGTCGGATTCAAGTTGCCGGCGCAGATCCGCAGCTCGACGGCCGCAAAGCCGGTGGCGGGTGGCGTGGGCGGATCAACGCCCGGCATCGAGGTGAGGTCACCATCGAACTCGACCACGGTGATGGCGGCACCGTCCGAGGTGGTCCGGGTCTCGCCGAGCAGGGTCCCCGCCGAGGGGGAGGGCGACGGGGCGTGGACGCCGGGACTGGCGGTGGCACCGGGGGTCACCGGCGCCTTGTCGGCCGTCCCCGACGGGTGGTGCCCGCCCACCATGACCAGGGCCACCACCAGGGCGCCGGCGACGACGGCCACCGCTGCCAGCCCCAGCGCCGCGGCGCGCCCCCGACGCCGCCCCGGGGCGCCGGCGGGCGGCTTTGTCTCCACCGGTGGGCCGGGTGCTTCCGGAGCTCGCGCCAGCCGTGCGGCCCGACGGCCAGGCGGCGCCGTTGAACGGGCCCGGGGCGCGGACACAGACGCCCCGACCGGGCCCGGCGCGACCTGCTCCGCCGGCGCCGGCTGCGATGGCGACGGCTGGGAGGGTGGAGACAGTGGCTCTCCTGACGGCGGCAATGGCGGTCCGGCGGCGGACGGTGGCGGTGGCGACCATGCTCGCGGAGCCTCGGACCGCCGGTCGGGAGTCGCCGCCTCCAGTCCTCGCCGGGTCCGCCGGGCCGGCGGAGCCACCGTGGGAATCCTGGCCTTGGCGGTGGCGGCCGAGCGACGTCGGGCGAGCTCGTCTGATCGGGTGATGAGCAGATTCCGGCGCAGGTTGAAGGCGATCTCAGAGATCGACCCGTCAGCGTGCTGACGCTCGAGCTCGGCCAGCCGCGCCGCGAGCTCCTCGGGAGCAAACTCGTCCCTCATCCTTCCCCGTCAATTGTCGGACTGCGCACCGACAGCGGCTACCACCCAAATTCGGCGTGGCGAGCGCCCCACGTGGGGGCTGGCACTCTCTGCTGTCGCCGCCTAGCCTAAACCAGGCGGTGCGAACCGCCGGCCCTCACCGCGAGGGTTTGGAGTGGTGCCCTGACCAGAGTTGTTGGTCACGGGGAAGTACAACCGGCCTCGGGGAGGCCACACGTGACCACGGCGTCAGGGCGTCCCGAGGACGGGGGGGACAGACCGGGGAAGCCTGCGGCTGACAACGTTCGGCCGCAGGCGCAACCCACACACGCTGTGGTGGGAGGCAGGGCACGTGGAGAGCATCCGCGGATGGGGGTGCCGGTGATCACCGGCCGTTGGAGCGGGCTGGGACACGCCGCAGCGCCTGCGGCAACTTCCCAACGTCCACTCGGTGAGCTGCTGATCGATCGTGGGGCGACCACCTCAGGGGCGGTCCGCTCCGCGCTGCGGCGCCAGCGCCGGGATCGACGGCCGATCGGCGAGCTGCTGGTCGACGCCGGGGTCCCCGAGGGGGATGTGGTCGGAGCCCTGGCGGAGCAGCTGGGTTACAACCCGGTGGATCTCGACCAGGTGGTCCCCGAGGACGACGCCCTCTACCTGCTGGACGGGGAGACGGCCCGCAGCCTGGGCGCTCTCCCCTTCCTCATCGACGAGCTGGGGATGGTCCACTGCGCGATCGCCAACCCCGCGGACGCCGACCAGGTCGCGGCGGTGGGGAGGGCCATCTCTCAGCCGGTGTTCCCCCGGCTGGCGGGCCGGCGCTCGCTGGACCGCGCCCTGGATCGCCACTACACCGTGCTCCACCGGGTCGACCACGCGGTCCAGCGCGCCGTCGTCGACCGCCAGGAAGCCCCCACCGCCGCCCTGGCCATCCCGCTCCGTGCCGACGCCCCGGTGGTCCAGATCGTCGACCTGCTGCTCACCCAGGCCCTCCGCGACCGTGCCTCCGACATCCACATCGAGCCCCAGGCGGATCGCCTCCGCATCCGCTTCCGCATCGACGGCGCGCTCCATGACGTCAACTCCCTGCCCACCTCGCTGGTCGGCCCGATCGCATCGCGGCTGAAGATCCTGGCCCAGATGGACATCGTCGACCGTCACCGCAGCCAGGACGGCCAGCTCGAGATGACCATCGATTCGCGCCCGGTGGACGTGCGGGTATCGACCATGGAGACGATCTGGGGCGAGAAGGTGGTGCTGCGCCTGCTCGACCGCACCCGCTCCCTGGTGGCGCTGCCCGCCCTGGGGCTGCAGAACGCGGATCGCGAGCGGATGCGCCGCCTCATCGACTCACCGTACGGGATGCTGGTGGTGGCCGGCCCCACCGGCGCGGGCAAGACCACCACCCTGTACGCCGCCCTCAGTGAGCTGGACAGCGCGTCCCGCAACATCACCACCATCGAGGACCCGGTCGAGTACCGCTTCGAGAACATCAACCAGGTCCAGATCAACCGGCTGGCCGGGACCACCTTCGCCAACGGCCTCAAGGCGATCCTGCGCCAGGACCCGGACATCATCCTGGTCGGCGAGGTTCGCGACGTCGAGACCGCCCAGATCGCCATCCAGTCGGCGCTCACCGGACACCTGGTGCTCTGCTCGATGCACGCCGCCGACTCGGTGGGCGCCATCCACCGCTTCATGGACATGGGGATCGAGCCCTACCTGGTCGCCTCCGCCCTGATCGGCGTGGTGGCGCAGCGGCTGGTGCGGCTGGTCTGCGAGCGCTGCGCGGCGACGGCCGCCGCGACACCCGCGGAGGCCGCCTTCTTCCGCGATGTGATGGGCCATGAGCCGCCGGCTCGCCTGCCGCAGGCGGTCGGCTGCGTGCGCTGCGGGGGGACCGGATTCCACAGCCGCGTCGGCGTCTTCGAATGCCTCCAGGTCGACGACCCCATCCGGGAGCGGATCGTGGCCAGATCGCATCACAACGAGCTGGTCGAGGCCGCCGTGGGCAATGGGATGCACACCCTCCAGCAAGCCGGATGTGACGTCGCCGCGAGCGGACGCACCACCCTCACCGAGGTGATGCGGACCGTGTACACGATCTGAGGCGTCGACGATGATCCAGAGCGCTCCGTCCCAGCCCGGCCGCAACCAGGTCTTCGACTACACGGCCATCAACCTCGAGGGGAAGGTGGTTCGAGGAATGATGGAGGCCGCCGACCCCGACTCGGTGTGGAACGCCATCTCGGTGCGCGGCCTCCGGCCGACCGCGGTCAAGGCGCGGTCCAGGTGGCCGCTCAGCGACTTCTTCGACCAGCTCACCAAGGTCCGCCTCCAGGACGTCGCCGTCTTCTGCCGGCAGCTCTCCACATTCGTGCGGGTGGGCATCCCTCTGACCACTGCCCTGGAGACGATCGCAGACGGCGCGGCCAACAAGCGGATGCGACGGGCGTGCGCCTCGATGGTCGGGGATCTGGAGCGGGGCGGGCTGCTCAGCGCCGCCCTCGCCCGTCACCCCAACGTCTTCCCGGTGGTGCTCGCCGACCTGATCCGCGCCTCCGAGATCACCGGCCACATCGACGAGACCCTGGTGCGAGCTGCCGACCACTTCGATCGCGAGCTGCAGACCCGGACGCGGATCCGGGGTGCGCTGATGTACCCGGCGATCGTCTTCTGCATGGCGCTGGCCGTGGCCACGGGGCTGGTCATCTTCGTCCTGCCCCAGTTCCGCACCCTCTTCGAGCAGTACGGGGCCAAGCTGCCCCCGATCGCCAGCGCGCTGCTCGGCTTCTCGTCCTTTGTCCAGGGCAACGACCTCTGGATCCTGGTCGGGATCCTGGTCGCCATCCTCGGGATCGGCTGGTACGTGCGCACCGAGGGAGGGAAGCTCCGGGCCAATCAGGTCCTGCTTCGACTGCCGGCCATCGGCGAGATGATGCGCGCGGCCAGCATCGAGCGCTTCTGCCGCGCCCTCAGCGACACCCTCTCTGCGGGCGTCCCCGTCGGGACAAGCTTCTCGGTGGTGGTCGAGAGCACCCGCAACCCCGTCTACCGCAGGGCGCTGCGCGAGGTTGGAGCCCAGGTCGCCATCGGCGAGAGCTTCTCGCGTTCGCTGCGCCAGACCTCGCTCTTCCCGCCCCTGGTGGTGCAGATGGTCAAGGTCGGCGAGGAGACCGGCACCCTTGACCAACACCTGGCCGAGACCGCCCGGATGTACGACAGCGAGCTGGACAACCGTCTCAAGCGGCTGACCTCGATCGTGGAGCCGATCCTGATCATCGGCGTCGGCACCGTCGTCGGGCTGGTGGCCGTCTCCCTGATTCAGGCCATCTACGGCTTCGCCTCAGCGTTCAAGGGGTGATGCGGCGATGTCTGCCTCCAGCCGGCAACGCCCGATTCGCAGCTTGCGCCGTGACCACTCCGCTCAGGCCGGGTTGACCCTGATCGAGATGGTGGTCACGATCGCGATCCTCGCGATCGCGGTGGTGGGGATCGCCTACGGCTTCTCGGCGGTTGTCAGCAGCGCCGGCGATGCCCAGGTGCAGGCAACCCTCAACGGGGCGGCTCAGTACGTCAGCGAGTACCTGCAGTCGGACGCGAACGTGCCCTACGCCCCCTGCGCCCACTCGTATACGGTCGCCGCACCGCCTCAGTTTGCGAGTACCTACCCGCGGGTGATGGTCGACGGCGGCGAGTGGACCGGGCCTGAAAGCTTCGCCGTGGACCTCTCCGTCCCCGATCCAGGACTCGGGTACCCGAGCCTGGGGCATTGCTCGGCCGACTACGGGGTGCAGGAGATCACCCTCACGGTGTCAGACGGGACGAGCTCCGTCGGCCTCACCGTCTGGAAGGGTGCTCAGACGTGAGCCGCCAGGCTCGCCACCGCGCCCGTGAGCGAGGTTTCACGCTCGTGGAAGTGCTGGTCTCGATGGCCCTGCTCGGCATCATCGGGGCAGCCCTGGGCATCGTCTTCAGCCTCGGGATGCGCACCATCCTGGCTCCTGGGGCGTCGCAGGACCGGCTGGTGGCCGCCTCGGATGCCATCGCGTTCGAGCAGCCACTCATCCAGGACGCGCAGCGAGCATCATGCATCCAGCTGCCGGATGACTTTCAGGTGCCCGCGGCCTGCGACGTGGGGAAGCAGCCCTTTCAAGGCCGATGCAGCGGCAGCGCGGAGATGCTCTGCATCGAGTGGCCGGATCTCGTCAATTTCGACCAGTGCAATGTGGCCGTCTACGCGCTCTCGAGCACCCCGGTCTCCCGCAGCGCATGGGACGGTTCAACGGAAACCTCCACCTCCTTCCCGGGCGTGACGGTCAAGGTTCTCGGCACCTCGGGGTCGCCGCCCGCGGGTCTGGACGTCCGGGTGACAAGTGACGGGCCTCTCCCGGCGAGCCCCCCGGCCAGTCCACTGGCCAACCCGCCCAGCGTCATCCTCGACCTGCAGCCGCTGGCCTCCGCATGGCCGACCCTCCCTCCCTCGCCGGCGCCGGGCGTGAGCACCAGCCCGTGCTGAGCCGCAGGCGCCGCCGCCGCGCGCAGGAGGGCCAGGTCCTGATCATGGCCCTCGTCTTCATCGCCTTCTTCGGCCTGATCACGGCCGCCGTGCTCCAGCTCGCGGACACGGTGGAGTTGCAGCAGTCGCACGGGCAGTCCGCGGCCAACGCCGGCGCCGGCGCGGAGGGCGGGATGCTCTTCGCGGCAGAGGCGGCCTCTCAGCAGGGAAGCTGCAGCGCACCCACGATCACCGGTCCGATCACGATGGCGGGCACGCACGACACCGCGTCATTCACGACCACCGGCTGCAACCCCGGAACCACCGCGAACCTCCTGGCCGACCAGTGCGCCGTCTGCGTGCTCGGGCCGGCTGGCCTGCTCTCCGTCGACGGATCCCTGACCGTCCTGGGGCCGATCGCGGTGAACGGAAACATCAGCAGCACCGGTCCGACGGTGTCACACGTGCAGCCTTCAACCAAACTCCGGCCCGGGTTCATCACCTGCTCGGAGAGCTGCAGTGGCGACCTCGATCCGCCGGCTCGGCAGCTTACGCCGGGCCCCTCGCCGGCGGTCAGCGCGCTGACATTTCCGCTGGACTGCAACAGCTCGTTGGACTACACCAGCGGATACCAGACAGTACCGTCGGGCTGCTACACCTCGGTGACCCTCAACTGCTCGCAAACGTTTCCGGTCAGCGCGTGTCCGTACTCTCTCGACCTACCCATCACCGTGGTGGGCCGGTTCACGATAGGCACCGGCTCGGGGCCAATGACGACCGTGACCACGACCCGCGACGGCTCCGGGGTGCTCACATTCACCCAGGACGGCAGCCTGGTCATCAACTCAGACGGGAACCTCACGCTGCAGGGGTCGTTCCGCAACGGAGATGTCGCCCTCTATGTGGATCCGTCCGACACTTACGGGCCGATGGACGTGATCAAGGTCGTAGGCGGCGCGCTCTCTGTCTCCGGAACCGTGGACGCGCCGGCGGCGAGTGTGAACGTCTTCGGAAGCTCGGGCACGGGAATCCGTGGGACCCTCGACGTCGGCCCGAATGGGACTGACGCTGAGTCCGGACGCCTCATCGTTGGCAGCTTGAGCATCGGCCCGCTCGGAGAGGCCACCGTGACCGCGGTTCCGCCGGATCCGGGGTACTGCTGGGTCTACAGCGACAGCGTGACCGTCACCACCCGAGGCGAGAATGACTCCGGCCAGACGGTGGTTGAGAGCAACTGTTCAGGGGAGGCGGGGACACGGATCATCAGCATCGACTACACCTCATAGCAACGACGGGTCGCCTCGGGTCGGCCCTTCCACAACGACGACATCTCGACCAAGGGGGAGGAAACCGTGACTGACCTGCACAACCACGTGGTGCGCCGGCGCCGGCGCGCCGAGGGTGGCTTTACGCTCATCGAGCTGCTGGTGGTGATCGCCATCCTCTCGGTGCTGGCTACGATCGTCATCATCAACGTCGTCGGGGTCAAGAGCAGCGCCAACACGGCGGCATGCTCCACGGATGCCCAGGAGGTTCAGACCGCTCTGACGGAGTACTACGATGTCGCTGATACGTACCCATTCGCAGCAGGCACCGTGCTGACCTTGCCGAGTCAGCTGTCGCCAATCAGCTCGTACCTTTCCAGCACCGACATCGTCGGAGCGGGAACCCCGTGCCAGAACTTCATCGTCTCCAACGCGGGCGACGGCAGCCTCAACGTTAAGGGGACTGCCAATACGTGACCGCTCGCCCCAACTCAAGCGTTCCGGAAGCTGGCCACCTCGCCGACGGGGTGGTCAGCTCTCCGGCTGCATCGGTCGCCCTGCAGGCGGTCCTCTCCCCGAGGTCGGGCTGGTGCCCTGCTACCGCCCCGCCGCAACCGTCGGAACCGGCGCGACCGGGAAGCCCGTGGGCTCGGGGCGGCGGATCTCCTTCGGGTAGAGGGAGACCGCCGCGGCGTCCTCCCACTCCACCAGGCCCTCGTCGATCAACTCGTTGAGCGAGAACTCGAGGGTCTGCATCCCCTCGTCCCGGCTGGTGGCGATGATGTTGCGGAGCTGGGCCGACCGGTTCTCGCGGATCAGGTTCTTGACCGCGCCGTTGGCGATCAGCACCTCGAAGGCGGCGACCCGACCGCCCTCCTTCATCGGCAGCAGCTGCTGGTAGATCACCGCCTGCAGGGAGGCGGCGAGCTGGACCCGGATCTGCTGCTGCTGCTCACCGGGGAAGACGTCGACGATCCGGTTGATCGCCTGGGTGGTGTCGTTGGTGTGGAGCGTGGCGAAGACCAGGTGCCCGGTCTCGGCGATGGCCAGGGCGATCCGGATCGACTCCAGGTCGCGCATCTCGCCGACCAGGAGCACGTTCGGGTTCTGGCGGAGGCAGCCGCGCAGCGCCTCGGCGAAGCTCGGCGTGTCCAACCCCAGCTCTCGCTGCTCGACCACCGAGCGGCGGTTGAAGTGCACGTACTCGATGGGGTCCTCGATGGTGATGATGTGGAGGGCCCGCGACCGGTTGATCCAGTCGAGCATCGAGGCCTGGGTGGTCGACTTCCCCGCCCCGGTGGGCCCGGTCATCAGGATCAGGCCGCGGGGCAGCTCGACCAGGCGCTCGGTGATCGCCGGCAGGCGCAGCTCGCTGAAGCTGGGGATCTGGCTGGGGATGGCGCGCAGGGCCACCGCCACCGTCCCGCGCTGGTGGAAGGCGTTGCCGCGGACCCGGCCCCGGTCGGTCCACTGGAAGGAGAAGTCGACCGACCCCCCTTCCTGGAGGGCGCGCCGGTGATCGGCGCCCAGGAGCTGCTCGATCAGCTTGCGAGCCTGCTCGTCGGTGAGCGCCCGGGACGCTGCCGCCACCAGCTGGCCGTCGAGGCGCAGCGAGGGAGGGGCGCCGGCACTGAGGATCAGGTCCGAGGCCCCCTGGTCGAAGAGCGCGTCGAGCAGTGGCTCGATGCGCAGGTCGATCGCATCCAGCATGTAACTGGCAGTATAGGCGGCCAACCACTTATCCACAGGGTGCCGCCGCCGCGGCGTGGACAAACCGTGATCAATCTTCGACTTGCCGCCCGGTGGTGGGATCGTTCTTGACGTGATTGACGTGACTCCTGGTCTCGCCACCATCTTGGTCGTATTCGGGGCCCTGGCCGGGGCCGTGATCGGCTCCTTCGCGGGCGTGGTCCTCGGTCGGGGCTGGCGGGGAGCCCTGGAGGGTCGCTCTCGCTGCAACTCCTGCCGCCGGCAACTGCGCTGGTACGAGCTGGTGCCGCTGGCCAGCTACGCGATCCAGGGGGGCCGGTGCCGCAGCTGCCGTTCGCCGATCGGCGGCCTGGCCCTGGTGGTGGAGCTCGTCGGGGCCGTCGTCGGGGCTGCGGTCGTGCTCACGCTGCTGGCCGCCACCGGCTGAGTGGGCCGCCGGATCAGGCGCGGCCGGTCAACTCCCGGATCGCAGCCACCGCGAGCGAGTCCACCCGCTCGTTGCCGGGGTTGCCGGCGTGCCCGCGCACGTGCTCGAAGGCGACCCGCCCGTCCACCAGGAGGTCGATCCCGGGGAAGAGGTCAAGGTTGGCGTGCCGCTTCCAACGCCGGGTCAGCCAGTTGATGACCCCCAGGCTGTCGGTGCGGACCACGATCCGCCAGCCCGGGTCGACGCCGATCCTCCGGCGGATCGCCCGGAGCGCTTCGCGCACCGCCTTGAGCTCCTCCCGGTTGTTGGTGGTGGCGGGCTCGGCGCCGGCGGCCTCCTCCACCCCGCCGTCTGGCCACTCCAGCCGGTACGCCCAGGCGCCCGGACCGGGGTTGCCCGAGCAGGCTCCATCGGTGTAGGCGACGACCGTCCCCGAGCCGCCGGGGCGCCCCGCGTGCGAGGGCGGCGGGGCTGACGGACCACCACCCCGTCGGAGCGGGGTCAGCGGACCACCACCCGGTCGCAGTTGCTGCACTGGACCAGCCCGTCGCCGGCGCGCACCTGGTTGGCCTCCCTGATCCCGAGCGGGAGGTGGCAGCCGCCGCAGCTGTCCCCCTCGAGGTGGACGACGGCCGGCCGGCGCCGGGGGGCCACCCGCTCGTAGAGGCGCAGGTCGGCGGGAGCGGCTGCGGTCGCGGCCGTGGCGCGCAGCGCGAGGACCTCGTCGAGCTGGTGCCGCGCCAGCTCCAGCCGCTCCCGGCGGGGCGCCTCCTGGGAGCTGCGCTCCTCCTCCCGGGCCGTGACCGCGGCCCGCGCGGCGGCCAGCGTGCCCTCGGCGCTCTCAGTCGCCTCCATCCACTCGAGCAGGCGGCCCTCGAGCTCGTCGAGATGGGGCCGCAGAGACGCCAGGTCGTGCTGCAGTCCGAGCAGATCCTGCGGGTTGCGCACCGAGCCGTCGTAGAGGTGCCGGTCCAGGGTGCGCGCCCGCTGGCGGACGCCGGTCAGCTCCCGCTCCACCGCGCGGCTCTTCTCCTCGGCCGCCTGGCGCTCCTGGTCGGCGGCCTCCGCGGCCGTGCGGAGGCCCTCGAGCTCAGGGTCACCGGCCAGGACCGCCTCGAGGTCCGACACCTCCGTCCGGAGCTGGGCGATCCGGTCGTCGAGCTCCTGGAGGTGGAGCAGCAGGCGCCCCCGGGACTCGGCGCGCGGCGGGGAGTCACCCGCGGTGGTCATGCCGCCGCCTCGCCGGAGACCCGGACCAGGGCCTCCAGCCGGGCCTGTGCGGCGCCGCTGTCGATCGCCCTCGCCGCCGCCTCCATCCCGGCCGCGATGCTGGTGGCCCGCTCGGCCGCGTAGAGGGCCGCTCCGGCGTTGAGCACGACGCAGTCGCGGATCGGCCCGCGCTCGCCGGCCAGGACCGTGCGCATCCTCTGCGCGTTGGCGGCGGCGTCCCCGCCGGCCAGGGCGGCGAGCGGCGCCGCGTCGAGACCGAGCTGGGCGGGGTCGATGTCGATCTCCTCGATCGCACCCTCGGCCACCAGGTACGCATGCGAGGAGGCGTGGAGCACCAGCTCGTCGGTCCCGCCGGCCCCGGAGAAGACCAGGGCGCGGCGGTGCCCGAGGCGGCTGAGGACCCCCGCCATCTTCGCCGCCAGCGCGTCGGACGGGGTGCCGATGAGCTGGTGTCGCACCCGCGCGGGGTTGGCCAGCGGCCCGATGACGTTGAACACGGTCCGGATGCCCAGCTCCTGGCGCACCGGACCGACGTGGCGCATGGCCGGGTGATAGACGGGGGCGAGCATGAACCCGATGCCCGCCGCCTCGATGCAGCGGAGCACGCCCTGGGGCGGCAGGGCGATGCTCACCCCCAGGGCCTCCAGCACGTCGGCGCTGCCGCAGCGCGAGGAGGCGGCACGGTTGCCGTGCTTGGCGACCGGGCAGCCGGCTCCGGCCACCACCAGGGCCGCCGCCGTCGAGATGTTGAAGGTGCCGGCGCGGTCTCCGCCCGTCCCGCAGGTATCGACAGCGGGGGTGTGGAGCGGAACCAGCACAGCATGGTCCCGCATCGACTCCACCATGCCGGTCAGCTCCTCGACGGTCTCGCCCTTGACCCGCAGCGCGGCGAGCAGGGCTCCCATCTGGGCCGGGGTCGCGACCCCCTCGAACATCTCGTCCATCACCGCCCGGGCCGTCGCGGTGTCGAGATCGTGCCCGTCGACGACGCGATTCAGAGCGCTCACCAGCGACGCGGTCATGGCAGGCGCACGGTAGCATCCCGACTACACTCGGCATCATGGCCGCCCGCACCGACGATCCCCTCGATCCGGAGGTGGTCGGACCATGGCGGATCGGGGCCGGCCGCAGGGGGGTGCTGCTGCTGCATGGTTTCGCTGGGACAGCGCCCGAGCTGCGCCGCCTCGGGGAGGCGCTGGCGACCGCCGGATGGCGCTGTCACGGACCGCTGCTCGCCGGTCATGGGACCACGCCGGAGGAGCTCGACCGGACCGTCTGGCAGGACTGGGCCGCCTCGGCGGAGGAGGCTCTCGCGGCGCTGCGCGCGGAGTGCGACGAGGTGGCGGTCGCCGGCCAGTCCGGCGGGGGCAGCCTGGCGCTCCACCTCGCCGCCCATCACCCGGAGATCGTCGCGGTGGCCTGCCTGGCCACCCCGGTCTGGCTCTCCGGCTGGAAGCCCCGGCTGCTGCCCGTCGGCAAGCATGTGGTGCGCTGGGACCGGCCCAGCGGCGACGTGGACCTCTACCGGCTCGAGGGCATGGAGGAGCTCTGGTCCTACGGCCGGCGCTCGACCAGCTCGATCCACGAGTTCGCCCGGCTGCTCGCCCACGTGCGCGACGAGCTGGTATCGGTCCGGGCCCCGGTGCTGATCTGCCACGGCGAGCGCGACCGGGTCATCGACCCCGCCAACGCCGCGGAGATCGAGCGGCGGCTGCTCTGCAGCGCCGCTGTGGAGCGGCGGATGCTGCCCCGCAGCGGGCACGGGATCTCGGTCGACGTCGACCGCGACGACGTCAACCGCCTGGTTGTGGACTGGTTTGACCGATTCTCGAGCAGCGGGCGGAGCGGGACGCCGTCGGAGACCATGGCGTCGCCGCTGCCCCGACCCTCGGGACCGGCGACGGATGGGACCTCCGCCCCGACGGTGTCTCAGGCCTCCGGTTCGGCCGGCTCATCCCCGAGGGCCTGACGGAGCATCTCGGCAGTGGTGGGATCGAGCACGAAGTTGTCGGGGTGGCCGCCGTCGGGGAGGGGACGCTTGCGGGCCGGCAGCGCGGGCCGGGGCCGGGTGTCGTCGTCCTGGGCATCGCCCCGGACCTGTGCGCCGCAGGCCCGGCAGCGCAGCACCCGCGCCGAGCGCCGGCCCCCCAGGTACTCGCGATGGGAGAAGCGGAGCTCACCACCGCAGAGCGGGCACGAAGGCTGTGCGCGGGTCGTCACGGCTCGTGGCAGCCGCGTGCCGGATGAAACTTCCGGCGTCTCATGACCCACACCGCGTCTCGCTCCGTCACAGCCCGTGGCACCGCCTTGGCGACCTTTCACCAACCCTCACCAAGCCTCGCACGGCGCGTGACCCTGAACCGACCCGGGTCCGCGTACGTTGCTCCTGTGGCCGGCCGCCACACCGCTGGAAGCATACGAGGAGACCACGAGGATGACCGCGAGGAGGCCCGATCAGGTGGCGGCCGACGCCGCCGAGGACGAGGCCATCGCGGGCTACCTCCGGCAGCTTCAGCTGGCCGGCCTGCTCGGCGAGGCGATCGCCCACGCCGAGGCGCTCTGGCGGCTCGAGAGCGCGCTCCGGGAGCGGGTGCCGGATCGCTGAGGCCGCGCCGCGGGGTGCGGCGATGACCGGCGATCTCGCCGAGCGGCTGCGCCAGGCGCTCGACGCACCGGGGACGGGAGACCCGCCGCCCCCCGGCAAGCGCGAGGCGGCGGTCCTGATGCTCTTCGACCCGGCGCGGGTGGGGCTCCCGCTCCTCTTCGTCCGCAGGGCGGATCACCTCCGGCTCCACGCCGGGCAGATCGCGCTCCCCGGCGGCTCGCGCGAGCGGGGGGACCGGGACGCCGTCGCCACCGCGCTGCGCGAGGCGGGTGAGGAGGTCGGCCTCGACCCTGGCGACGTCGAGATCATCGGGGCCCTGCCGCCCCGGCTCACCAGCCGCTCCGACCTCTGGCTGACGCCCGTCGCCGGGCTGCAGCGACGCCCCTTCACGATCCGCGGCGACGGCCACGAGGTCGCCGAGTGGTTCTGGCTGCCGCTGGAGGGCCTGATGGCGGCCTCCCACCGCGTCGAGGAATGGGGACGGGAGGGGAGCGCGGTCCGCCCGGTCCACTTCTACGAGCTGGAGGGCCGGACCGTCTGGGGGGTGACCGGCGCCATCGTCCACGATCTGCTGGAGCGCCTGGGCGCCGGCTGAGCGGATGCTCAGCGGAAGGTCGGGTGGAGCGCGAACGGGTTGCCGCGCATCTCCTCGCCGATGGTCGTGGCCGGCCCGTGGCCGGGATGCACCTGGGTCTCCGGGGGCAGCGCGTAGAGGCGGTCCTGGATCGAGAAGATGAGGCTCTCCCAGGACCCCCCGGGGAGGTCGGTGCGGCCCACGCTCCGCCGGAAGAGCGTGTCGCCGGCCAGCAGGTCGGGGCCGATCAGGAAGCAGACCGAGCCGGGGGTGTGGCCGGGAGTGTGGAGGACCGCCACCTCCAGACCCTGCCAGGCGATCACCTGACCCCCGGCGAGATCGTCCTCGCAGACCACCTCGGGAAGGTCCGGGGGAATGGCGGGGAAGGTCGTCGCCTGCTCCAGCAGCCAGCGGTCGTCGGGGTGGATCGCGGCCGGGCAGCCGAGCGCCCGCTTGACCGCGGGGACCCCGGCCAGGTGGTCGGGGTGACCGTGGGTGAGCAGGATCCGATCACAGCCGAACCCCTCACCCTCCAGCAGCCGGAGCACGGCCGCGGCCTGGAGCCCGGGGTCGACGACCAGGCACCGGTCGGTGTCCCGGCGGCGCAGGACGTAGCAGTTCTGGTCGTAGAGGGGATCGGTGAAGAGATGGAGCTGGACGAGGTCGCGCAGCATCCGGATCAGGCGAACGTCATCGGCGGGAGCATCGATGGGGCGAGAGGATAGCGAATCGATCAGCAGGGCCAGGGTGCGGGACCGCCGCGGACGGTGCGAGCCCGCCTACCCCGCAGTCTCGAACGCCTCCACGCACTCGACGCCCGCGTCCCCGGCGAAGGCCTCGTGGTCGGCTCCAGCCTGGATGCGCACCCCCTCCCCGGCCTCCACCCACAGCCCATTGAAGCTGATCCTTCCGCGGATCACGAAGAGGTGCTTGGTCCACCGGTGGCGGTGCTCCGGGAACCATGTGCGCGGGCCCACCGCCCAGCCGCTGCTCCGCAGCCCGCGGGCGGCGAAGTAGGCCTGGGGATCCTGCTCCGCGGGGAGCGCCGTGATGCCGGGCTCAGCCGCCCCGCGCCCCTCAGCCATCCAGGGCGTCGATCTTGGCGGCCAGCACGAAGTCGTTGCGGCTGAGGCCACCGGTGGCGTGGGTGGTCAATTCGACCTCCAGGTAACCCCAGCCCACCCTGAGATCAGGGTGATGTCCCTCGGCCTCCGCCAGCCGGGCCACATCGGTGGCGCGGGCGAAGGCGTGGACGAAGTCGGGGAAGCGGAGCCGCCGGCGCAGCAGCGTCGAGCCTTCGACGTGCCAGTCGGGGCCCAGCTCGACGCGGAGGCGCTCCAGCTCCTCCCCCTCGACCCGCGGTGTGGACGCATTGCACGCGCGGCAGCGCTCGTCGATGAGTGGCGTCATGCTCGTCCTCCTGATGGGTGCGGGGTCGGGCCCAGGGTCGCGGGCGGGCGCGAGCGCCGCAGCGACCAGGCCGGCTGGCGCGAGACGAACTCGTAGAGCGCGGCGGGGCGTCCCGGGCCCCCCTTGGCCAGCTGCCCGGTGGCCTGCACCAGGCCGCTCCGCTCCAGCTCGCGCCGGAAGTTGCTGGGCTCGTAGCGCACGCCGCTGATGGCCTCGAAGACCCGCCGGGCCTGGGGCATGGTGAAGCGCTCGGGGAGCAGACCGACACTGATGTTCGACCACCAGAGCTTCCCGCGGAGCCGGGCCACGCCGTCGGCGATGATCCCGCCGTGATCCAGCGCCAGGGTGGGCAGGTCGTCGACCGGCCACCAGCGCGCCTGGCCCTCGTCGGCGCGCAGCACCGCGGCGTCGATGAGCGCGAGGTAGGCGACGGTGGGGATCCAGCCGCGGGGATCGCGATGCGGGTCCCCGTAGGTCTGGAGCTGCTCCAGGTAGACGGCGCCCACCCCGGTCTTCTCGGTCAGCTTGCGCTGGGCGGTCTCCTCCGGGTGCTCGTCGCGGCTCATGAAGCCACCTGGGAGGGCCCACGCCCCCGGGTCCGGGGGCTCGTCCCGGCGCACCAGCAGGACGTGGAGACGCCCCGCCAGGGGAGCCAGCACCACCGGCACCGCGGTCATCCCGGCCGGCGCGTCGAACTCGGCCGAGTTGCGAGCGGTGAGAGGCATCACAGCGACGCTAGCACGCCGCTCCGGGGCCCGCCGCCGGCCCCGGCGACGTGACCGCCGCCGACCGGCCGCTGCCGGCGAGCCTACAGATGGCGCCGGTGGGATCCGGTCGGCCAGCTGAGCGGCGACCCGGGCCGGGTGCTCTCCGGTCGCGGCGGGGCCGCGCGGTCGGAGCGCAGCGCGGCGATCTCGCCCCGGGGCGCGGCGGCGTCCGCTCCTCCCTGCCCTTCCCGCCGGGTCACGTAGCCGACCCGCTGCGGGGTCTTGGGGAACTCCAGCCCCGGCGCCGCGTAGCCGGCGAAGGTCCCGCCACTCTGGCGCCGCCCGGTCAGGTTGCGCCGCGTGGAGGGGAGCACGAAGGCCCAGCGGACCTGGTTGAGCAGGAGGAGGCTGGTGGCCCCCACCGCGGTCACCAGGGGAAGGGTCGCGAACTCGGCGCCGAAGGCCACGGCGATGGTGGTCAGCACGATCGCGCAGGACTCGATGAGCAGCACGCCGAACCGCGCCCGGCGCACCCGGTCGGCGAGGCGGGACACGAGGTACAGCTCGACCGCGGAGACCGCCGCGACGACCAGCAGGACCATGCCCCGATTGATGCCGTTCAGGGGCAGCACCACCGCGTGGGTGGGATCGAGGCGGAGCACGACGGTGGGGAGTCGGAGGGGCAGCAGGCTGACCCCCAGCAGCACGCTGAGGATGCGCACCACGAGGAGGGTCTGGCAGGTGCCGATGGCCGCGTCGACGCGGCGCTCGATGGCGGCGGCGCGCCGATACCCTCCCCCACCGGCCGACGCCTCGCCGAATTCAAGACCGGGCACGTAGGTCATTCGAAGCTGACGTTAGCGATCCGCCCGTCACCCTCTGTTGCGGCGGCGTAACAGCCGGGATACAGCGTGCCGATCCGCCCGGACATCTCAACCAGATCGTCACCGGGCGGCCGGTGTCGGCACGGCGGGAGGCTGCAGCTCGATCGTGCCGAACGGGCCTGAAGACTGGCATGATCGCTTTCCGCGGATGCCACCGAGGGGATGACGTGGATTCTTTCGATACCGCCTCCGGGTCCGAGGAGACCGAGGCGCGCCGATACCTGCACCGGTTCCTCCGGGGCCTGAGTGAGCTCGACGCCGCGCTCGGACGCTGGCGCCCCGACTACGGGCGTCTCCCGGCGGCACCGGCGCCGGACCCGCATCCTCCGAGCCGGGCCGAGGTCGTCGAGGCGCACCGCCTCTACGCGGACGGCCTGCGGTTCTTCGCCGACCATCCGCGCGCCGTCCGCCGCCTGGAGCGCTCGGTGGCGGACGACGTGGCCGCCGCCGTCGCCGATGCCCGCGACCGCTTCGGGGCCCCGGCCGCGCCCCTCAACCGGCTGATCTCGGTGGGGAGTGCGCCCGCTCAGAGGCGACCGGATGTGGCGCCCCCACCCCCACCGCCACCCCCGCCTCCGGTCGTGGCGCCGGCCATCCCGACCCCCGGCGCGCGGATCGCCCCCAGCCCGTGGGACGTGGAGAGGGCGGCAGCAGCCGCCGGAGCGGCCGAGGCGAAGCCGAACGGCCGTCAGGCCGGTCCCTCGGGGACGGGCAGGGGTCAGCGGAGCGGCGACGAAGACCCTCGGCCGATCCCACGAGGCTTCGCGATCGGGATGAGCCTGGCCGCGCTGGTGATCATCGCCATCGTGGTCACCGTCTTCCTCCTGGGGGCCCACGCCCTGCTCGGTCAGGGCCCCACCGCCGGGCCCGCGAGCGCGCCGCCCACCCAGGCCACCCTGCCCGCGTCCGACCTGCCCTCGGGGTCCCAGCTGGCAGTGGTCGCGCCCGCCGAGGCCTGCGCGACGATCCCCTCCGGTCAGGTGCCCTCCGGGCTGGCCCCGACGGCGACGACCAGCGGGATCGGCGTCGACCCGGCGGCCGGCTACTCCAACCCCTACATCGGTGTCCAGTTGGCGGGGCCGGTGCCGAAGGGGACCCCGGCCTTCAGCCTCATCGCGGCGGTCCTTCCCTTCGGCTCGACCCCCCGGCCCATCACGGCGGCCTCCCCGAAGGCCACCCCCGTCGATGGGGCGGGCACCCTGCAGATCATCGGCTACTGGGATGGCAGCCAGTGGCACGGTGCGCTCCGGGTCTGGTCGGGTTCGGCGTGGTCACTCTCGGTCGACGAGAGCTCCGGGGTGGACGTGGTCGCCAACGGGGCCACCATCACCCTCTACTCGCAGTCGGTGCCCTCGGGCTCCAAATACGGCGTGATCGTCGCCACCTCGAGCGGCTGCTCCGCTCTGGGGATGAGCTCGGCGCTGGTCCCCGAGGAGAGCTACGGGAGCCAGCCGACCCCGAGCTGATCAGCCCTGGGGCGCCGGTCGAGCCTGCGGGGCCCAGGCCCAGACGCCCCCGGCGTCCTGGAAGATGTCGAGCTCCTCGGCGGGGCGGGCCCCGCTGAAGAGGAAGCCCTGACCACCGTGACAGCCGAGGTCGCGCAGGATGGCCGCCTGGGCCGCGGTCTCGACGCCCTTGCCGACGCAGAGCCAGCCCGCGGCGCGCACCTGGGCCGTGATCGCGGCCACCCGCGCCCGGCGCTCGGCGTCGCTCTCGATGCCGTCGAGCAGACCCATCCGCAGCTTGACCATCCGGAGTGGCAGCTGGCGCAGGTCGCTGGTCAGCTCGCCGTCGTAATCGTCGGCCACCAGGGTGAGGCCGAGGGAGGCGAGGTCGCGGAGGATGCTGCGGGCGGAGAGGGGGTCGCGCTCGAGCAGCTTGAGTGGCACCTCGAGAATCAGCCGGCCGGGCGGCAGCCCGACCTCGGAGAGGATGCGGCCGACGCTCGCCACCAGGGTGGGCAGGAGGTACTCCTGCTGGGAGAGGTTGACCGAGAGCGCGGGCGGGGTCGATCCGGTCGAGGCCCAGCGCACCGCCTCGGCGGCCGCCTCTTGGAGGATGGTCTGGCCGATCCGCGTCATCAGACCGCTGCGCTGGGCCGCCTCGACGAAGGTGGCGGCGTCGAAGAGGCCGAACTGGGGCCGCTGCCACCTCATCAGGGCCTCGAAGGAGGTGAGTGCGCGGCTCTGCAGCTCCACGACGGGCTGATAGAAGACCCGGAACTCGTGCTCGTCGATGGCATGACGAAGCGCGATCTCGGTCTGGCGCTGGGCTGTGACGCGCGCCTGCAGGGCGGCGTCGGCCAGCTCGTAGGCGGCGCGGCCCCGGTTCTGCAGCCTCCCCAGCGCCCCGCGCGCCTGTTCGAGGACGCCGGCCGCGGCGGCCCCGCCCGCGACCGGCGGTCGGACACCGATGGCGATGCCGACGGCGACGGTGACCGGCACGCTCTCCTCGGTGACCACCAGCGGCTCGCGACAGGCTCGGAGCAGGCGGTCGGCCAGGGCTGCGATCGCCAGCTCGTCGTCGTCGTTGCGGGCGATGACCAGGCTGCGGTCGACGGTTCGGGCCATGCTGTCGCTGGGCCGGAGCAGCGGGCGCAGACGGATCGCGAGCGAGAGGAGCAGCGCGTCCCTGTCGCCGTGGGCGTAGCGGCCGGCCAGGGTCTCGAGGTTGTTGACCGCGACCACCAGCAGGGCGAGCGGCCACTCCCCCTCCAGCGCTCTGAGCAGGTCCGTGTCGGAGCGGGCGGCGATCGCGTCGCCGACGGCGCGACCCCTCGCCCGCCGGTCGGCGGCGGCGAGCGCGGCCTCCCCCACCACCTTCCAGTCCTGGGCGAGGTTGATGAGGCCGTCGGCGCCGGCGTGGCGGGCCACCTCGTGGCGAGCCTCTCCCGCCTGGTCGTCGAGCACGATGAGCGCGGTGTCCGGGCACGCCTGGCGGACCACGGCGACGGCGTCGTGAAGGGTCACCAGTGAGAGCCCGCTCCGGCAGAGGACCACCGCCTTGGTCCGCCCCCCGGCGGTCAGCGCGGCCAGCTCCCGGGCCCCGGTCACCTCTCGGACCCGGAGCAGAGTGCCCGCGGTGAGTCGCTGCCGCACCGGGGCCGAGGCCGGGTCGTCGTCGCGGACGACGACGACCTCGTCGTCCACCGGGGCCACCTCGTCGATGTTGGCCTGGGCGAGCTTGCCGATCAACCCGCTCCCGTGGCTCCGGGACGGTGCCTTCCAGGTCATGGTCATCTGTCCACCCGTGAGATGCCGGCAAGCTCCTGCGACGCCCGTCGTGCGCGGGTCCGGGCAGCCCGCACTCTACGGCGCGACAGCCAATGGTGGGCACTGCCGGCTCGGGGGAGGGCCGCCGTCGGCAGGGAGTGACATCGCCCGTGCGGCCTTGTCACATTTCCGTTGCACCGAGCCCGCTCAGGACCAGCGACCTCCGCCGGCACAGCGACCCTGCCCGACGACCCGAGCGCTTGCCGACGTTCGACCCTGGCCGGTGTGCCCCGACCCGGGAGAGGATGGGTGCGAACGGCGTCGATGGTCGTGCTCCGCAATGAGCCGCCCGCGCCCGGGCGCTTCGAGGTGTGATCGTGGCTCGACCTTCCAAGCAACGCCGGCAGGAGCTCTCCACCGGAGGCGGCGGCTCCCCGGCGCGCGGCGGTTCCCAGCCGAGCGGCGGCTCCACGCGGCGCGGCGGTCCCGCGCCGCGTCACGGTTCCGCGCCGCCTGACGGTTCCGCGCCGCGCGGCGGTTCCGCGCCGGGAGCACCGGCGACGCCGGCCCGCTCCCGGGCTCGGAGGGTCGTCGCGGCCCGGCCCTGGTGGCAGAGCCCCTGGGCGTGGGGGAGCGGTGTCAGCGCCGTGGTGGTCGCCGTGCTCGTGGTCTTCATCGTGGTTGCGGCCTCCGGACCGCCGGCGAGCCCCGACGCTCTGGCCCCGTCGTCGGTGGTCGACCCGGTGACCGGGGTCAGCCCGGCCACCCTTGCCGCCGTGGGAGCGGGCGGGCTCTCCAACCCCCTGATCAAGCTGCCCGGCCCGACCAAGGCGCTCACCGGGACCGGCGGCCGGCCGCTGGTGCTCATGTTCGGCGAGGACTCGTGCCCGTACTGCGCATTCGAGCGCTGGGGCGTCGTGGTGGCGCTGAGCCGGTTCGGGACCTTCACCAACCTGCACGTCACCAGCTCGGCCAGCAACGACGTCTTCCCCGGCACCGAGACCTTCTCCTTCTACGGCTCCAGCTACACCAGCGCCTACATCGACTTCCAGGGGATCGAGGTGGCCGACCGCGACGGCAACCCGCTGCAGACGCCGACCGCATCGCAGGAGAAGCTGCTTACCAGCTATGACGCCGCCCCCTACGTTTCCCAGGCCGGCAATCCGCTGCCCTTCATCGACCTCGGAGGCCACTACCTCGCCAGCGGCGATCCTCCCGTCGACTACACGGTGAGCGGACAGTCGATCACGGTGGCCCCCGAGCTCCTCGAGGGGCTGTCGGCCCAGCAGATCGCCGACTCCCTGGGCGACACGTCCAACTACCAGGCCAAGGCGATCCTCGGCGATGCCAACTACCTGACCGCCGCCATCTGCGAGCTCACCGGCAACCGGCCGGGCTCGGTCTGCGGCAGCTCCACGATCACCGGCCTGGAGGGCAAGCTCGGCTGACCGGCGTGCCCGCGTCGGCCGGCCAGGCCGCGGCGTCGCGCGCTTCTCGCCGCGTACCCTGGTGGTGAGAGCCCGCGATGCGAGGAACGGACATGACTGAGGACTCCAGCCCCGCGACCCTGAGCGATGCCGAATGGAGGGCCCGCCTCTCTCCTGAGCGCTACGCGATCCTTCGCCAGAAGGGGACGGAGCCGGCGTTCACCGGGGCCTACTGGCAGAACCACGAGACCGGCGCCTACCACTGCGCGGGCTGCGGCGCCCAGCTCTTCCGCTCCGACACCAAGTTCGACTCCGGCTCGGGCTGGCCCAGCTTCACCGAGCCCGCCGACCTCGAGGCGGTCGACTTCCACGTCGACCGGGGCCACGGGATGACCCGCACCGAGGTGGTCTGCCGGAGCTGCGGGGGCCACCTGGGCCACGTCTTCGACGACGGCCCCGGGCCCGGCGCCAAGCGCTACTGCATCAACTCCGCCGCGCTCGAGATGATCCCCGGGACGTGATGGACGCCCTGGCCCGACGACCGGGATCTGGGGGCGACGCCACGCCCGAGACGGCCGACCGTCGACCGCGAGGGCTGGTGGTCCGGCCGGTCCGACCCGAGGAGTGCGCGGAGGCGGGCAGGGCCACGCGCGCCGGTTTCGCCGCCCTCTCCGGCGAGGACGACGGGGAGTACCTCGACCTGATCGCGGACGTGGCCGGGCGCTGTGATCGCACCACCGTGCTGGTGGCGGTCGCGGGCGAGGCTCGCGTCCTCGGCTCGATCACCGTGGAGCTGACCGCCAAGGTCGACCCCGAACGCGCGCTGGTGCCCGGCGAGGCCCATCTGCGGATGCTCGGCGTGGCCCCGGAGGCGCAGGGGCGTGGCGCGGGACGCGCCCTGGTCGAGGCCGCGGCCGCGCTGGCGCGTTCCGCCGGCAAGTCCCGCCTGACCCTCGGCACCCGACCGGAGATGGCCGCGGCGCGCCGCCTGTACGAGCGCATGGGCTTTCGGGCCGGGCCTCCGGCGGAGTGGGCGCCGGGACACAGCTACCTCACCTACGAGCTGGACCTGGAGGCCGGACCCGCCGGCGTCTGAGCGCACGCGGAGCTCGGCTGGCCGCCGTCCGCGATGTGACGCCGCTGTCACCTCCTGTCCCGGAGCCTTCGAGCGCGTGCCAGCCGGATGACGCCCTTTTGACATCTGAGGCGTTTGATGCGTGCCGCCGGGACCGGGGCCGATACTACCGGTGGCGAGAACGCGGTCCTCGCGGGCGAGACGCCGCCGGGAGTGGGTCCTGCGGGGCGCAGGGTGGGCACGGGTCGGACCGCGGCATCGGGATCGGGGATGACCGATGCGGCCCGGGCCACACTCGCTCTCACGGGACCGGCTGCACCGGACCCGCCGCCCCACCGCGGAGCCAGGCGGCGAGACCGACCAGGCCCACCAGCGCGGTGGCGCCCACGACCAGGCCCAGCACCGATCCGGGCACCGCCGTCGCGAGCGCCAGCGCGCCCGCGCCGGCGGCCGCCCCGGCGGCGGCGGTGAGGGTCAGGCGAGCCCACCGGCGGCGCTCCACGGCGACGTCCGTGGCATGCGGCCCCCGCCATTCGCAGGCCGTGTGGGACAGCTCGGCGACGAGCACCAGGAGCAGACCGACCAGCGGCGCGAGGACGTCGACTGGGGCGCCGCGCCCGACCACGCAGGCCGCGTACGCGGCGGCCAGGAGGGCCACGCCCCACCCGATCGCTGCGGTGCGCGCCGTGGCCACCGCACCGGCGATCACCAGCAGGCCGGCGACGCCCACCCCGACGGCGGCATCGACCAGCGCCGGGACCGCGGCGACGGCGACTGCGCGCAGGAGGATCGCGATGACCAGCACCGCGGAGAGTGCGACCGCCAGCAGGGCGGGGATCAGCGAACGCGCAGCCGAGCGCGACGGCGCCACGCTTCCACCTCCGCCACCACCGGTTCCAGGGGCTCCCCCTCCGCCCAGGACGCGATCCCGACGCCGGCCTCGAGGAGCCGCGCGCGCACCGTCTCACGTTCCAGCCGCCACATCCTCCGGGCGAGTGCCGCTGCCGGGGATCGCGGGGCGGCGAGGTGGGATTCGACCGGAAGCTCGACCACGGCCACATCGAGGCCCCGGCCGCTCAGGTCGAGGAGCGCGGTCAGGAAGCGCCGGTCGAGCAGGGGGGTCAGCCCGACGATCAGAGCGTGGGGCGGCAGGAGGCGGATCGGGATCACCTCGATGCCCTTCCAGGCGTAGCTGAAGACCACCTCGGTGTCGAGGAGGGCGTCGATCAACCGGTACGCGTGGCGCAGGCCGCCCCCCACCTCGAGCCAGCGGAGCGTGCCGCCGAAGTCGATGACCCCCACGCGGTCGCGCTCGCGGAGCCAGGCGGAGGCGAGCGACGACGCTCCCCGGACCATCTGCTCCAGGGTGCTCGCCTGGTTGGGACCGGCCTGGGTGAAGGTGTCGAGCAGGAGCACCACGTCGACGTTCCGCTCGGGGTGTCGCTCGTTGACCCAGAGGCCACCGCGGCGGGCGGAGGCTCGCCAGTTGACGCTCCGGAGCTGATCGCCCGGGGCGTGGGGGCGGATGTCGGCGAACTCGACGCCCTCCCCCTTGCGAGCCGCCACCCGGTTGCCGGCGTAGAGGTGGGTGTGGGCCGGCCGGATCAGGGTGCGGAGCTGCTCCGGCCGCGGATAGGCACGGATCACCGTCTCGCTGCCCAGCCGCGCCTCGAACCGGCGCATCCGGAAGCCGTCGAAGGCGCGGAGGTGGACCGTCCCCAGGGGGTAGGCTCCCCAGCGCCGGTGCCGCACCGCGAAGCTGAGGCGCTGCCGCTCTCCGGCCGCGCGGGTGACGACCTTCGGGTTGTCGGCATCGACCAGCTCGGCCCCGGGCGGGAGCGCGAGCCCCACCTCGAGGCTCTCGACCTCGGGGGGGATGGCGACCTCGACGGTGACGTCGAGGCGGTCGCCCTCGACCACGCGGCTCTCGGATGCGGCGAGGCGCACCTCCGGGACCCCGGGGCGGCGCGCCCCGAGCAGGCCGGCCAGCAGGACGGCGGCCAGCGGTGCCGCCGCCGCGGCCAGCTCGGGGCGGCCGGCGGCGAGGGCGGCCAGGAGCAGCCCGGCGATCAGCCAGGGGTAGGCCAGGAGGCGACCGGTGGGAGCCCAGCTCACCCGGCCGCCGGACCGGCCTGGGTCGGTGGGGTGGGCACCGAGTCCAGGCAGGCGCGGATCACGTCCGCCCCCCGTGCCCCCCGCACCCACAGCTCGGGGCGCAGGCTCAATCGGTGTCCGAGGGCCGCGACCGCCACCGCCTTGACGTCCTCGGGCACCACGAAGTCCCGGCCGCGGAGGGCGGCCCGCGCCCTGGCCGCGGCCAGCACCGCCAGGCTGCCCCGGGGGCTGGCGCCAACCTGCACGTCGTTGCGGGCGCGGGTTGCGGCGACCAAGTCGACGATGTACGCGGTGATGGCGGGGTCGACGTGGACGTCCTCGACCGCGGCCTGGAGCGCGAGCAGGGCGGTCCGGTCGACGACCTGGCGGAGCTGGGCGCTGTCGCTGCGCCGCTCCACCCGGCGGCGCAGGATCTCCTGCTCCTGGTCGGCGCTGGGATAGCCGACCCCGATCCGGAGCAGGAAGCGATCGAGCTGGGCCTCGGGAAGGGGGTAGGTCCCCTCGTACTCGATGGGGTTCTGGGTCGCCACCACGATGAAGGGCGGCGTCAGCGGGCGGGTGACCCCGTCCACGGTGACCTGGCGCTCCTGCATCGCCTCGAGGAGGGCGGCCTGGGTCTTGGGGGGCGTCCGGTTGATCTCGTCGCCGAGCAGGAGGTTGGTGAAGACCGGCCCGGGCTGGAACGTGAAATCGGCCTTCCGCTGGTCGAAGATCGAGGAGCCGGTGATGTCGGAGGGGAGCAGGTCGGGGGTGAACTGGACCCTGCGGAACTCCAGGCCCATCACCTGGGCGAGGGAGCGCGCGATCAGGGTCTTGGCCAGGCCCGGGAAGTCCTCGATCAGGACGTGGCCGCCGGCCAGCACCCCGACCAGCAGCAGGTCGAGGGGATCCCGCTTGCCGACGATGACCTCCTCGACCTCGTGGAGGATCGCCTCTCCGGCGGCGGCGACGTCCCCGACGGTGGTCATCGCCGGCGTCGCGGCGGGCGGGCTGACGAGCGGAGCTGGAAGGGTCTGGTCACGGGTCGGGTCAGATGATCTCAAGGCGGTCGAGCACCCTGCCCACCTCGACCGAGGAGACCCCCGGCGCGGTGATCTCCGGACGGCGCGGGCTCCGCGGGCCGAGCAGGGGCTCCCCCGGCATCCCGACCAGGGCGGCGACCTCCCCCGCGCCGGGATCCACCTCGACCCGGCGGCGAGCCCAGAGCAGGGCGCAGGCCAGCTCCCGCAGCTCGGGCCGGAGCCGGGCCTCGGCGTCGAGGGCGGACTCGAGAGCGGCGGCGACCAGCCGCTCCAGCTCGCGCAGCCGCGCCGGAACGGGGGCCGGCTGGCTCTGCGCGGGACGTCCCAGCCCGGACATCACGTCGGGGCCCGCGGCTCCCGGGGCGGCCGGGCCATGGAGCAGCCACCAGGCGGCGCACGCCGCCAGGCTGGCCACGTAGCCGAGGAGGAGCAGCGGGCCGGACCGGCTCCCGAGGGGTGCCAGCGGCGCCAGGAAAGCGACCGCGAGGGTGGCCAGCCCGGCCGCGACGAGGGGGGCGGCGGCGCGCCTCATCGCCATCTCCTCATGCCGGCCCGAGGTCGCGGCGCACCGCCGCCAGCGCGTCGAAGGCGGCCTGCCGCACCGGTTCGTCGATCTCCTGAAGGCTGAAGCGAGCGCGCTGGAAGAGCTCGACCAGCCGCCGGGCGGCGGACCGCCCGGCGCCCAGCAGGACCAGGCTCCGCTCCAGGTGCTCGGTGGGCGCGTCCGCGGGCCGGCGCGGTGAACCCGCGGCGCCGAGCAGCCGCTCCATGGCGGCGTAGGCGGCGATGACCGCGCGGCGGGGATCCACCTCCCTGCCGAGGGCGTCGAGGGCCGCGTCCACGGCCGCGATCGCCACCGGCTGCCCCCCCGTCGGGACGTCCGGCGGGACGGCGCCGGTGGGACGCGACCGGATCACGAGCACCAGGGTGAACACGAGCGCCAGGGCGACCCCGATCACCAGCGCAACCAGGAGCACCGTCGTGGGCGCGGCCTGCGCCGGGGGTGTGACCGGCTGCAGCACCGCCGATGACGCCGGCCCGGGATGATGGCGCGACCCCGTCGACGGCGACCCCGCCCCGATGGTCACCGGGTGCCCGATCCACCAGGCCGCGATCGCCGCCAGCAGCAGGATCGGGGAGAGGGTCGCCGCCATCCTCTGCCAGAAGCTCAGCCGGGGACGCTCCGATCCCGCGCGCCGGCGCACCACGAGCGCCATCGGCAGCCCGCCCAGCGCGACGCCGATCATGATCCCCACCAGGGCGTAGGTGGCCGTCTGCCAGACCGCCGGCGCGGCGGGAACGGGGATCGCACCCCCGGGGCTGCCCCGGGTCCCGATCGCCACGGCGAGGAGCAGGACGGTGGCCAGGCCCAGGACCGCCGCGGACCTCCAGGCGGCGCGGGCGCGCGCGCCGGGGCCCGACCCCCGATCTCGGCCGGGCGAGCTGCCGGTACCGTCCGCGCCCATCGCTGCCTACGGTAGCGTCGGACCGCCCGGCTCGGGCTCGGGTAGGGCAAACCCCCGGGAAAACCCGTGGGCCGGCCGGCTGGGCGGGTGAGGCCCGCACTCCCTAACCTTGGGCCATGTTCACCAGCTCGGTCGCATCCCGGACCGGTGCCACCGCTGCGGGCTTCCACGCGAGGGACCTACGGCGGTTGCCGGCGCGGCTGGTCGCGGCGCCGACGTGGCTCTCCACCATCCACCTGCTGGCCGGGTTCCCGATCGGGATCGCCAGCTTCACGGTCGTGATCACCGGGTTGTCGCTCGGGGTCGGGCTGCTGCCCCTCTTCCTCATCGGCATCCCGGTGCTGAGCTGCACCATCTGGGTGGCGACGGCGTGCGGAGGGTGCGAGCGGGCGCGCTTCGCGCTCCTGCTCGGTCAGACCGTTCCTCCGCCCCTCGCCCCGGTTAGCGGCCCCGGGTGGTGGCACCCGATGATCCAGCCGCTCCGCACCGCCTCGGCGTGGCGCCAGGTCGGATACTGCCTGCTCCGCTTCCCGGTGGGGGCCGTCGACTTCGCCGTCACCCTGGCGATCTGGGCCGTCCCGGTGGCCCTGATCACCCTCCCCGCCTACGACGGCGCGCTGCCGCGCGGCGCCGCCTCCATCGGCGGATGGACCATCCGGGGGCCGCTGGCTCTGACCGGCGCGGTCCTCACCGGGCTGGTCCTGCTAGTGGCGGCTCCGCTCGTCGTCCAGGGTCTGGCCACGGTGGAGAGCGCCCTGGCACGGCTGCTGCTCGGCCCCGGGTCGCGCGGGCTCGCCGCCCGGGTCGCCCAGCTCGAGGACAGCCGGGCACGGGTGGTCGGCGCCGCTGAGGCCGAGCGTCTCCGCATCGAGCGCGACCTCCACGACGGCGCTCAGCAGCGCCTGGTCTCGGTGGCCATGGAACTGGGCCGCGCCAAGGCCAAGTTCGGCACCGATCCGGAGGGCGCGCGCGACCTCATCGACCACGCTCACTCCGAGGCCAAGGAGGCGCTGGTGGAGCTGCGCCAGCTGGTCCGCGGCGTCCACCCCCCCGTGCTCACCGACCGCGGCCTGGACGCCGCCGTCTCCGGGCTCGCCGCCCTCTCCCCGATCCCGGTCGCGGTGAACGTCGAGATCCCGCAGCGACCGTCGCTCACCATCGAGTTGATCGCCTACTTCGTGGTGGCCGAGTCCCTCGCCAACGTCGCCAAGCACGCCGGGGCGCGGCACGCCGCGGTGGACATCCGCGCCGCCGCGGGGGTGCTGAGCATCAGCGTGCGCGACGACGGCGTCGGGGGTGCCGACCCCGCGGGAGGCGGCTTGACCGGCCTCGCCAATCGGGTGGCCGGCGTCGACGGGAGGCTCAGCATCGACAGCCCCCCGGGAGGACCGACCGTGATCCAGGTGGAGCTGCCATGCGCGTCGTGATCGCCGAGGACTCGGTCCTACTTCGCGAGGGCCTCTCCCGGCTGCTGGTCGAGGCCGGCTGCAACGTCGTGGCCGCGACCGGTGACGCCGAGACCTTCCTCCGTGCCGTGGACGCCCAGCGCCCCGATGTGGTGGTGGTCGACGTCCGGATGCCACCGACCTTCACCGACGAGGGGCTGCGCGCCGCCCTGGTGGTGCGGCGCCAGTGGCCGGCGGTGAGCGTCCTGGTGCTCTCGCAGTACGTCGAGGAGCGTTACGCCACCGAGCTGCTGACCGAGCACCGCGGCGGGGTCGGTTACCTCCTCAAGGACCGGGTGGCCGACGTCGGCGAGTTTGTCGACGACCTGCGCCGGGTCGCCGCCGGCGGGAGCGTGCTCGACCCGGAGGTCGTCGCCCAGCTCCTGGCGCGCAGCCGCAGTCCCCTGGCCGCGCTCACCCCCCGCGAGCAGCGGGTGCTCGGGCTGATGGCGGAGGGACGTTCCAACGCGGGCATCGCGGCAGCCCTGAGCATTGGCACGGCCGCGGTCGAGAAGTACGTCAACAGCATCTTCAGCAAGCTCGAGCTCGCACCCGCCGACAGCGACCATCGGCGCGTGCTGGCCGTGCTCCGCTACCTCGGCAACTGAGGGATCCCGACGTGTCCACACCGCTGCTGCTGACCAGGGGCCGTCTCACCGCGCTGGCCGTCGGCGTGCCCGTCTCGCTGGCCCTGATCGCCTGGGGGGCGCTCAACGTCGTCGCGCTGCTGAGCGCGGACAGCTTCCAGATCCACCGCAGCGTTGCCGCGACGGGCAGCCAGGTGAGCGTCTCGGTCGACTCCGGCAACCTGACCCTGGAGCCGGCCGCGGGCGACCGGGTGGTGCTGACCGGGGTCGCCCACTACGGGCTGATCCGCCCCACTGTCGCCGTCACCATGACCGGTGCCGGCGTGGCCGTCACCGCCAACTGCGCGCGGTTCCTGGTGGACGAGTGCGACATCGACCTCACCGTCGCCGTCCCCGCGGGCCTCGCGGTCACCGCCTCGGCCGGCTCCGGCGACATCACCGCCTCTGATCTGGACGCTCTCACCCTCCACGCGGACTCCGGCAACCTCCAGGTCAACGGCGGCTCCGGCCTGCTCCACCTCAGCACCGATTCCGGCCAGATCACCGGGGTCGCGATGGATGCGTCCGACGTCAACGCCAGCGCGGACTCCGGGGACATCTCGCTGGACTTCGCCCGCGCCCCCGCCGACGTCTCCATCCAGGACGACTCCGGCGACGTCACCGTGACCGTTCCGTCCGGGGGCCCCGCCTACGCCGTCTCCGCCCACTCGGACTCCGGCAGCACCTCCGTCGAGGTGCCCACCGACCCCACCTCCACCCATGACATCTCGATCTCGGTGGACTCCGGCAACGCGGTGGTGGATCCCCGCGACTGAGGGCGCGCGGAGAGGCCGACCCGGCAACTCCGGGCGCGCGGAGAAGCCGACCCCACGGATGAGCCGCTTCCAGGGCTGAGACCGGGCCGGGACGGCCCGGGTTGAGCGGGCCCCCAGGATTCTCTGAGCAGACTCCCAGGATCGGGTGTCACCATCGGAGCGTGGATCAAACCGCGGCCGATCCCACCCGGGTGCTGGTGGTCGACGACGAGAGCAACATCACCGACCTGGTGACCATGGCCCTCCGCTACGAGGGCTTCCAGGTGGAGAGCGCCACCACCGCACGCCAGGCACGGGAGGCGGTGCTCGACCGCCATCCGGACCTGATCGTGCTGGACGTCGGGCTCCCCGACGAGGACGGCTTCAGCCTCACCCAGCGGCTGGTGGCCGAGGGTCACCGGGTGCCGGTGATCTTCCTGACCGCGCGCGACGCCACCGAGGAGAAGGTGCGCGGCCTCACCGTGGGCGGCGACGACTACGTGACCAAGCCCTTCAGCATCGAGGAGCTGGTGGCGCGCATCCGGGCGGTGCTGCGGCGCTACCAGGCCAGCTCGGCGTCGACCACCACCCGGCTGAGCGTCGCCGACCTGGAGCTCGACGAGGAGAGCCACGAGGTCTGGCGTGCGGGGAGGCTGATCGATCTGACCCGCACCGAGTTCCGGCTGCTCCGCTACCTGCTGGCCAACCCCCGCCGGGTGCTCTCCCGCTCCCAGATCCTCGACCACGTCTGGGATTACGACTTCGGTGGCGACGCCGGGGTCCTGGAGACCTACATCAGCTACCTCCGCCGCAAGGTGGACTTCACCGATCCTCCGCTGATCCACACCGTGCGCGGGGTCGGCTACGTGGTCCGCCCGCCTCGACCGGCATGAGATGACCCTGCGGGCGCGGCTCCTGCTCGCCCTGGTGCCACTCTTCGTGCTCTGCCTGGCGGCCGCGGACGCGGCGGTGTACGCCGAGCAGCAGTCGTTCCTCTACGCACAGCTGCAGCAGCAGGTGCAGAGCGGGGTTCGCCTGGCGGGTGGCTCCCCACCCGGCACGCCGAGCTCCCCCGGAGGTGGCGGCGGCCCGAGCGGCCCCGGGGCGCCACCCGGGGTGGTCTGGGCCGAGGTGCTCTCCGCGACCGGGTCGGCGGTCGGTGCGCCGGAGTTCCTGGGTGTGCCCACTCAGGATCAATTGAGCGCCACCGCCAACCACCCGGTGCTCCCCGCCCGGCTCAGCGCCGAGACCGGGGAGTACCTGACCGTGAGCGGGGTGGGGAGCTACAGCCGGTACCTCGTTTACAGCCAGCCTTCGGCAGGCGGCAGCGGGGAGATCGCGGTCGCGGCGGTCCCGATGGACAGCTACGACGCCACCCTCGGTCACCTCCTCCTGCTCGAGCTGCTGGTCGGCGCCGGGGTGGTGGTGCTCCTGGTCCTGGCGACCTGGTTGATCGTCCGGCGCGGACTGCGGCCGCTGGACCGGATGGGCCAGACCGCCCGAGCCATCGCCGCCGGCGGGCTGAGCCGCCGCGTCTCCCCCGCCGACTCGACCACCGAGGTGGGCCGGCTGGGACTGGCCCTCAACTCCATGCTCGATCAGCTCGAGACCGCCTTCGGCCAGCGTGCCGCCGTGGAGCAGCGGCTGCGCCAGTTCGTGGCCGACGCCTCCCACGAGCTGCGCACCCCGCTGACGTCGATGCGCGGCTACGCCGAGCTGGTCCGGCGCAACCGGGAGATGAACCCGCAGGAGCTGGAGGCATCGCTGAGCCGGATCGAGGCCGAGGCGCGCCGGATGGGGTTGTTGATCGACGACCTCCTCCTGCTCGCCCGCCTGGACCAGGGACGGCCGCTGGAGCGGGCGCCGGTGGACCTCGAGGCGCTGGTCACCGATGCCTGCAACGACGCGCGGGTCAGCGACCCGGGGCGCCGGGTCAGCGCCCGGGTGACCGCGCCACTGGTTGTGCCCGGCGACGAGGCGCGGCTGCGCCAGGTGCTCGCCAACCTGCTCCGCAACGCCGTGGTCCACACCGGACCCGGGACACCGATCGAGGTGGGGCTGCGCGAGGAGGGAGGCTGCGCGGTGATCGAGGTCGTTGACCACGGCCCGGGGATCCCGGCCGCCGCGCGCGGCCGGATCTTCGAGCGCTTCCACCGTGCCGACCCGGAGCGGAGCCGGGATCAGGGAGGCAGCGGGCTCGGCCTCAGCATCGTCGCCGGGGTGGTGGCCGCGCACGGCGGACGGGTCCGGGTGTCGGAGACGCCGGGGGGCGGCGCCACCTTCCGGATCGAGCTGCCGCTGGCGGCCCCGGCGGCGCCAACCTCGGTGGCGCCGGCACCGCCGCCACCGAGGTGACCGCCGAGCACCGGCCTGAGAGACCACTCCCGGGATCAGAGCCGGTGCCCCGGCCGACGGTTCGGCGGTCAGCCGTCGCGGCGCTGGGCGTCGGCTTGCGATCGTCAGAGGAACGTCAAGCGGGTCGCTTCCTGCTTGCCTTGGGCGAAACCGGCACGGGCGGCGGGGATGCGGGTCGCCGGATCCATCTGGTTCGTGCCCATCGCGGCTCGGGAATCGGCGTCCGGTGTGATCACCTCGACGCGGCTGCCCCCCTTGCGCAAGCCCTCGACCTGGCTTCCCAGGTCCGCACCCGGTGGTCTGCGCAGGCCCTCGAACTGGCCTTCCGGTAGTGTCCCGCTCCGTCCGCCCAGCGGCGAGAGCACGACGACGTTCGCATAGCCCGAAGCAAGGTCGGCGTTTTCGTTGGAGCGCACGCCACCGTCGATGTAGCGAGCGCCGTTGATGCTGTGCGTGGGCACCATACCGGGCAGCGCGGTGCTCGCGGTGACCGCGTCCGCCAGGTCGACGCCGGAATCGCGGTCGAACGCAGCCAACTCCCCCGTATGCGCGTCGACGGCCACCACGATCATCGGCCTGTCCGGCCATTCGGGGCGAGGCAACCTGGCGGCAACCATTGCGCGCCGCTGTCCCGCCGCGGGTCCGAGTGTGGAGTCGCTCTCCAACCCGAACGCGCCCATCGCACGTTGTAGATCGGCTGCCGAGGTGGCGGCGGCGGAGATGGCCCTCATCCGCTCGAACACCGTGGCCATCGGCAGGGACGGCGGCCGTTCCCGGCTCTGTCCCACCGGTTGAGCCGGCGGGGACAGCACCGAGGCCAACAGTTCGGCCGCCGGTATGCCGCTGCGCACCTGCGCTGCCGCGGTGGCCCCGGCCGAGGTGCCGACCACCAAATCGGCGGCCTCTGTCATATCGAGACCAGCTTCGGCCAAGCCTGCGATGATACCGATCTCCCACGCATTTCCGGCAGCCCCACCACCACCGAGAACCAGTGCAACGTCGTGAACCATCTACCCATTGTTTCAACCCGTGGACACTCCTGTCCATCGAAACACCAAGACCGTGCCTTACGGCCGGTTTCGCTCCGCTGACGCGGCTGGCTTGTCGATCCAGGCCGCGGTGGGGAGCTGGGGCGGCTGAGGCGCCGCGTGGATGAAGGGCTCGGGATGGGCGAGGTAGGCACCCGTGTGCACGATCCCTCGCGGAGCCCGGATCGCCGCAGCCTGGCCGTAGTGGACCGAGGCCGGGGACCCACCCCACTCAGGACTTAGTTAAGGACGCGGATGTCCTTAACGCGCTGCGGGTGCGCACGGGGGGCCCCACCCCGCTGGTGAGCGTTGCGGAGGCCGCCGTCGTGCGCCGGGAGACTCTGGGTGCGGGACGGCCACGAGCGCCGCAGCCGCCAGACGCCTCGCAGGTCCTCGAGGATGGTCGCCGCGATCTCGACTTTCGAGTCGGGGTCGTCGATCCACTCCACCGGCACCTCGTGGATGCGCAGCCCCGCCCGCTCGGCGAGCACCAGCAGCTCGGTGTCGAAGAACCAGGACCGGTTCTCCACCTGCGGCACCAGCCGCCCGGCGACGTCGCCACGCAGCGCCTTGAAGCCGCACTGGGCGTCCGAGAACCGGACGCCGAGGGCCAGCCGCAGCAGGCGGTTGTACGAGCGCGAGAGGAGCTCCCGCTTGATGCCACGCCGCACGTGCGACCCGGGCGCCAAGCGACTGCCGATGGCCAGGTCGCAGTCACCGCTGACGAGCGGCGCCACCAGGGGCAGCAGCGCGTCGAGCCCGGTGGAGAGGTCGACGTCCATGTAGGCAACCACCCCGGCGCGGCTGCGCGACCAGGCCGCGGCGAGGGCGCGACCGCGTCCCTTCTGATCGAGCCGCAGGTAGCGGACGCCGGGCAGCGCGGCGGCGAGTCGGGTCCCGATGATTCGGGTGGCGTCGGTGCTGGCGTTGTCGGCGATGGTGACCACGGCTCGGAACGGAAACCGCTCGTCGAGGTGGGTCCGAAGGCGGAGCACGCTGGGTTCCAGGTCCCGCTCCTCGTTGTGGACAGGGAGCACGACGTCGACCAGCGGGGGAGCGGATGGGGTGGCAGCGGAGCTCTTCATGACGACCACGATCCGCGCCCCACCTCGGCCCCACCTGCGAGGGGCCTGGGAGGTGTCTGGGAATCACGGTGTGGAGGAGCGGGTCACAGGAACCTCCCAGGTCCCTCCCAGGCTGCTCTCTGTCCCGATCGGCATTGTTGAGCGCATGACAGATCAGGCAGCGACCGCCCCCGACCTCGCCGGCCCCCGCCTGACGGCCCGCGGACGACGCCGTCCCGCCGTCCTCGACCTGTTGCGTCTCGTCAACTGGACGAGGGCCTCGCTGCTGGGCCTGCTCGTGCTCACCGCCGCGCTCTACCTCTGGGGCCTGGGCGCCTCCGGCTGGGCCAACAGCTTCTATTCGGCGGCGGTGCTGGCGGGCACCAAGAGCTGGAAGGCGTTCCTCTTCGGCTCCTTCGACGCCTCGAACTTCATCACCGTGGACAAGCCGCCCGCCTCGCTCTGGGTGATGGACCTCTCCGCGCGGCTCTTCGGGGTGAACGCGTGGAGCATCCTGGTCCCCCAGGCCCTGGAGGGCGTCGCCGCCGTCGGCATCCTCTATGCGACGGTGCGCCGGCGCTTCGGCCACGCCGCGGGGCTGATCGCCGGGGCCGTGCTCGCGCTCACCCCGGTGGCGGTCCTCATGTTCCGCTACGACAACCCCGACTCGCTGCTGGTACTGCTGCTGGTCGGCAGCGCCTACGCGCTGACCCGCGCTCTCGAGGGCGGGCGGACCCGGTGGCTGCTGCTCGCCGGAGCTCTGGTGGGCTTCGGCTTCCTGACCAAGATGCTGGGCGCCTTCCTGGTGCTGCCGGGCTTCGCCGCCGTTTACCTGGTGGCCGCTCCGGTGGGCGTGCGGCGGCGGATCGTCCAGCTGCTCGCGGCCGGGCTCTCGGTGCTGGTCTCGGCCGGCTGGTGGGTGGCCCTGGTCACCCTCTGGCCCGCCGCCGACCGTCCCTACATCGGTGGCTCGACGGGCAACAGCGAGCTCAACCTCATCTTCGGATACAACGGCTTCGGCAGGCTCACCGGCAGCGAGACGGGGAGCGTGGGCGGGGGTGGCGGATGGGGCCCCACGGGTCTGCTCCGGATGTTCAACGACACCTTCGGCGGCCAGGCAAGCTGGCTGATCCCAGCGGCGCTCATCCTCTGCGCGGGCCTCATCTGGTTGCGCGGCCGGGCGCCGCGGACCGACGGCAGGCGTGCCGCGGCGCTGCTGTGGGGGAGCTGGCTGGTCATCACGGCGCTGGTCTTCAGCCTCGCCCAGGGGATCATCCACCCCTACTACACGGTCGCCCTGGCTCCGGCCATCGGTGCGCTGGTCGGGATGGGCGGGGTCGAGCTCTGGCGGCAGCGGCATCGGCTCGCCGTCCGCGCCGTGCTGGCCGTCGCCCTGGCGGGCACCGTCCTCTGGGCCGACGCGCTGCTCGGACGCAGCCCGGACTGGCTGCCCTGGCTGGGGCCCGCCATCCTGGTCGCCGGCCTCGCCGCCGCGCTCGCGCTGCTGGCGCCCCCGGTCCGGTGGCGCCTGGTCACGGCGGCGCTGGCCGGCTGCGTGCTGGCGACCGCACTCGTCGGGCCCACCGCCTACGCCATCGACACCGCGGCCACCCCGCACACCGGCGCCATCCCCTCGGCGGGGCCGGCGGTCGCCGACGCGAGCGGGGGGCCGGGAGGTGGGGCCGGCGTTGCTGGCACGCCCGGCGCTGGGGCCACCGCGGGGTCAGGGGCCGGCCTTCCCGGGAGCGCCGGCGGAGTGACCGGTGGGAGCGGGGGTCCGACCGGTGGGAGCAGCGGGACAGCGCCGGCCAGTGGCCCGGGCGGCGGCGCCTTCGTGGAAGGAGGCGCACCGTCCGGCTTCGGCGGCGGTCTTCCACCGGGAGGCTCCAGCGGCACCGGCACCACCCCACCCCAGGGGACCGTCCCCAACCGCACCGGCGGAACCCTGCCCGGAGGCGGCCTGCCCAGTCGCACGGGCAGCTCGCAGAGCCAGGCAGGCGTCTCCGGCGGCGCGGGGACCGGCGGCGGGGGACTGCTCAACTCCAGCACTCCGTCGCGGGCGCTGACCGCCGTCCTCGAGAAGGACGCGGGCGACTACGGCTGGGTCGCGGCCACGGTCGGCGCCAACGATGCCGCGGGATACCAGCTCGCCACCGGCGACCCGGTGATGGCCATCGGCGGCTTCAACGGCACCGACCCCTGGCCCACCCTCGCCGCCTTCGAGAAGCTGGTCAGCGAGCACCGGATCCACTACTTCATCGCCGCCGGGTCGGGCGGCGGCACCGGCGTCGGCGGGTCCGCCGAGTCCACCGCGATCACCTCGTGGGTCGAGAGCCACTTCTCGACCACCACGGTCGGCGGGACCACCCTCTACGACCTCACCAGGCCGGTCACCTCCTCGCCCTCCTGATCCCGATCGCCGGGCGACCGGCGATCGGTGATCGGGGGCAGCTCCGCCCCAAGCGGCCGGCGAGTCCCGGGCTCGGCCGGCAGCCCGTCCCTCAGCGGATCTCGGCGGCGGGATCGGCCTCGGGTGCCAGGTCAGCGAATTCGGCCACGATCTTGGCCAGCGCGCTCTGGAGGTGCACCCGCTCGTCGGCGGTGAGCGGGGCGGTGACCCTGAGCTCCAGCTCATCCCTCGCCCTCTCGACGTCGGCGCGGACGGTCCGTCCCCGCTCCGTCAGCCAGAGGCGCACCAGGCGGGCGTCGCGCTCGTGCGCACGCCGCTCCAGCAGCCCGGCCGCCTCCATCCGGGTGGCCGACTTCACCACCGTGGGGGTCGCCAGGTGGAGGCGCTCCGCCAGCTCGCCCGGGGTGAGCCCGTCGTCATCCCAGAGCACCTCGAGAACCAGGTTCTGGCCCACGCGCACGCCGTGACGGCCCATGGCCTGATCGGTGGCGACCCGGGTCAGCTTGGACGCCCGGGTCCAGAGCGTGAGGAGCTCGCCCACCCCGCGAGCGTAGCCGATCGCCGCCGGGCTCACCCGGCGGCGGCCGGGCGCGCGGAGGAAGTGGCCGCTCCGACCTTGCAATTGGTCACGTGCTGGCATACTCGACGCGGTGCCCCCGCTCGTTCCCGCGCCGCGACGCCGCTTCAACGTCCCCATCCCCCTGCGCGACGGGGTCGACCTGGCCGCCGACATCGCCTTCCCCGAGGTGCTGCCCGCCCCCGCGGTGGTGATGCGCACGCCGTACGGCAAGGGTGGCGAGGTTCCGTCCCGGCGGGCCGAGGAGTTTGCCGCCGGCGGCTACGTCTTCGTCACCGCCGACGTGCGCGGGCGGGGGGACTCCGGGGGCGCCTTCGTCCCCTACCGGAACGACGGCCCGGATGGCCGTGACGTGATCGAATGGCTCGCCGCCCAGGAGTGGTGCACCGGGGCCGTGGCGAGCTACGGGGGCAGCTACCCGGGCCAGATCCAGTATCTGACCGCCCTCGAGCGACCGCCGTCGCTGCGAGCGATGGTGGTGATGGTGACGCCGAGCGACCCCTTCGTCGAGGATCCGACCGGCGTGCTCTCGCCGATGCACGTCGAGTGGTTTCGTCTCGTCGACGGCCGGGTCCCCCAGTACCAGGGAGGGGTGGACTGGCTGAGCGTCTACCGTCACCGGCCGCTGCTGACCATGGACGAGGCTGCCGGCTTCGTCTCGGAGAACTGGCGCGAGGCACTGCGCCACCGACCGCTCGACGACTTCTGGGCCCCCCATCGCTACCAGGATCGCATCGGCGAGGTCAACGTCCCCGTGCTGCACATCTCCGGCTGGTACGACGACGAGGAGATCGGCACCCTGGCGAACTTCGCGGCCCTGAGCGCCGCGGGCCACCCTGGCCAGCAGCTGCTCATGGGTCCGTGGGGACACCACGTGAACGAGTCACGGACCCTCGACGACGTCGACTTCGGACCGGAGGCGGTGATCGACCTCCACGGTCACGTGCTGCGCTTCCTCGACGAGCATCTGCGCGGCGGAGCGCCGGCGGCATCGAGGCCGGTGCGGATCTTCCTGATGGGTGCCAATGAGTGGCGGGACGAGGACGCCTGGCCTCCCCCCGACGTGACCGAGACCACCCTCCACCTCCACGGGGGTGGCCGGGCCAACAGCCGGTATGGCGACGGCACCCTGAGCCCCGATCCCCCCGGCGACGAGCCGCCGGACCAGTGGGTCCACGATCCCGCCGACCCGGTGCCCTTCCCGACCGGTGCCTCCTCCCGTCAGATCGGCGGTCCCGACGACTGCGCCGGCGTCCAGGGACGGAGCGACGTGCTCGTCTACACCACCGCACCTCTCAGTGAACCTCTCGACGTCATCGGTCCGGTGCGGTTGATCGCCCATGTGAGCACCTCGGCCGCGGACACCGATGTGATCGCCCGGCTCAGCCTGGTCAGCTCGGGCGAGCGCGCCCAGCGCCTCTGCGACGGCATGATCCGGCTGCGCTACCGGGAGGGCTTCGCCCGCGGGTTGCGTGCCGTCACCGGCGAGGTCTACGAGATCGAGGTGGCGATGTGGGACACCGCCCAGAGGGTCTTCCCCGGACAGCGCCTCCGCCTCGACATCGCCTCGGCCGCCTTCCCCAAACACGAGGTCAACCTCGGCACCGGCGGCGACGTCATCACCGAGACCAGTGGGGTGCCCGCAACCAACACGCTCTGGCACAGCCGCGAGCGTCCCTCGCGGCTCATCCTTCGCACCCGTCGCGCCAGCTGACCTCGCCTCCACGCCCAGGGCCACGCACTGACGGCAAGGTCCCGTCGCCTGGGCGGGGAACGCGCCGTGCATGGCGAAGCACGTGAGCAGACCGATCAGGAATCGAGAAGCGCCCGTCGGGACCCCCGACTAGCATGACCGCAGGGAGATCACCGCCACGTACTGAGGAGTCGAACATGAGCGCCTCTTCCACAGAGGGAATCAAGACCGTGCTGCATCCCGTGTCCGACCTGGCCAAGGCCAAGGCGGTGTACACCGCCCTGCTCGGCGTCCCACCAAGTGCCGACGCGCCCTATTACGTCGGTTTCGATGCGGTCGGGCAGCACATCGGGCTGGTGCCGGGCGGTGGGCCGCAGGGCATGACCTCGCCGGTGGCCTACTGGCACGTCTCGGACATCGAGGCGAAGCTGGCCGAGGTGACCGCCGCGGGTGCCACCGTGAAGGAGCCGCCGCGCGATGTCGGTGGTGGCCGCCTGGTGGCCAGCTTCACCGACCCCGACGGCAACGTGCTCGGGCTGCTCCAGGACCGGTGAGGATCGACCCCACTCCCGCGGCAGCCACCGCATCATCAGCGAGGAGTCGGAGGACCCCTGGCATGAGAGTCGTTTCGCCAAGTTGCCGGCAGGGGAGGAAACGTCCGATGAAGGAGCGCGCCCACGAGCTGAGGGCGGCCGCGCGCAGCCCCCGGCGCACCGGAGGGGCGGACGGGGAAGCCGAGGTGCTCGCGAAGATCGCCGAGATGCAGGGGCCGGATCGCGCCATGGCCGAGCTGTCATCGGGCCGCTACCAGTTCACGGACGGCTGGCTCTTCCCAGGACGCTTGCCAAGCGCGGAACCCCCCGTCAGAATTGCATTAGCCGGCTAGCGATTTCGTCCGGAGCGGCCCCGAGAGCCCGGGCCCCACCGTCCGTCCCGGCCCGTCGCGGCGCCCGCCGCAGGAGGGAGGCCCATGCCCACCACACCCGCCGCCACGGCGCCCCAGCGTCCCCTGAGCTTCGGGATCAAGACCAGCCAGATGGGGATCGGCTACGAGGAGATCCTCTCCACCTGGCGCGACGCCGACCGCATCCCGCTCTTCGAGCACGCCTGGCTGTGGGACCACATGGTGCCCCTGCGCGGAGACGTGCGCGGGGCCGCCCTGGAGGCCTGGACGCTGCTCGCCGCCCTGGCGGCTCAGACCAACCGGCTGCGCCTCGGGGTGATGGTCACCGACAACCGGATCCGTCTCCCCACCCTGCTGGCCAAGATGGCCGCCACCGTGGACATCGTCTCCGGGGGGCGGCTGGTCTTCGGGATCGGCGTCGGCGGGAGCCTCACCCGCTCCCTCGACCCGGCCGTGGTGGCCATCGTCCGCCGCGAGTTCGAGGCATACGGCGTGGCATTGGTGCCCACGCCGGAGGCGATCGCCGCTCTCGGTGAGGCGCTCACCATCACCCGCCGTCTCTGGACCGAGACCGAGCCCTTCGACTTCGAGGGGCGGTGGTATCGGCTGCACGGCGCGATCGGCGAACCCAAGCCGGTGCAGCGGCCGGGACCGCCGATCCTCATCGGCGCAGCCGGCGAGCGCCTGTCCTTGCGGGTGGTCGCGGAGCACGCCGACATCTGGAACTGCCCGGCGACGGCGCCGGAGGACTTCACCCGGAGGAGCGCCGTCCTCGACGAGCACTGCGCCGCGGTGGGCCGCGATCCGTCCGAGATCGCCCGGTCGGCACAGTTCATCGTCGCCCGCGACGACGCCGCCCGCGCGCGCGAGCTGATCCTCAGCTTCGTCGCCGCTGGGGCGACCCACCTGGTGCTGGCCGCGCGGCCCCCGGCTCCCGCCGCTGCAGCCGCGGCGCCCGCCGCCGAGTGGCTGGCCAGCGAGATCGTCGAGCCGGTTATCGCCCAGACGGCGTAGCGGAGAGGGCGCGGCCGGGAAGCCTCACCCCGCCGCGAGCGAGGGCCGGGCCGGCCGCGCTTCCACGATCACGGTGACCAGACCCAGCAGCACCAGCACGCCGCCGACCAGCGGGTTGAAGCGCACCCCGAGGGTGGAGAGCACCACTCCCCCCACCAGCGGGCCGCCCGCGATCCCGACGTTGAAGGAGGCCGAGTACCACGCCGAGGCGATGTCGGTGCGCGCCGGGGCCACCACCAGCACGTGGCTCTGCAGCGAGATGGCGACGCCGGACAGGCCGATCCCGGCGCAGGCCTGGAGGACGATGGTGGCGAGGGCCGACGGGCCGAGGGCAAAGAGCGCGAAGAGCGCGGCACACAGCACCGCCACCGGCCCCACCCTCGCGATCACCGGATGGCGGTCGAGCAGGAGCCCGGTGATAACGACCCCCGCCGCGTCGGCGAGCCCGGTGATCAGCAGCACCGGGGCCACCGCCCGGAGCGGCAGGCCGCTCACCCGGGTCAGGAAGGCGGTGACGTAGGTGTAGGCGGTGAAGGAGCCGCCCACGCAGAGGATGGTGGTCAGCACGGTCAGCCGGTAGCGGCGGGCATCCGGGTGCGTCCCCGCGGCCGCGTGCGGCTGCGCCGATCCGGTCGAGGGCAGGAGAACCGCCAGGGCGGCGAGGTCGACCAGACCGAGGCCGGCGACGCCCACGAAGGCGAGCCGCCAGCCCACCTGCTGGCCGAGCCAGGTTGCGGCCGGGATGCCCAGGATCAGGGCGATCGAGCTGCCGGCAAAGACCAGCGCGACCGCCCGCCCCCGGTACTGCGCGGGCACCAGCCCGACCGCCACCACCGCCACGATGGACCAAAAGATCGCCTGGGCGAGCGCGATCACCACGCGCGCCGCCACCAGCCAGGCGTAGCTCGGGGCGGCCGCCGCCGCCAGCGTCGCCAGCGCGAAGGTCCCGAGCAGACCGGCGAGGAGGGGCCGGCGCGGGATGCCCCGGGTCAGGCGGGTCAGCGGCGCCGACACGGTGATCACCACCACCGCGTAGATCGTGACGAGCAAGCCCGCGGTGGAGAGCGAGACCCCCAGGCCGGAGGAGAGCTGGGGCAGCAACCCCACCGGCAGGCTCTCGCCAGTCACGAAGCAGAGCGCGGCACCGCCGAGGGCCACGAGCGCGGCCAGCGCACCGGTCCCCTGCAGGGAGGCCGGCGCCCGCCCCGTCTCGGCGGGCGGCTGGGTGGCCGCCCCGCGGGCGATCGCGCCCATCCGCCCCGCCTACGCCGGCTCGGCCGGGGCGGCGCCCAGCTCCTCGGCGAGCAGGTCCATGAGCAGGGCGTCGTGCCAACCACGCCCGTCGGGGTCACGCTCGTACCGGCGCATCACCCCGACCGGCCGGAAGCCGACCGCCGCATAGCAGCGGATGGCCGTCGGATTGTCGACGGCGGGGTCGCTGGTGATCCGGTGATGCCCGCGATCTCGGACCAGGTGGCGGGCGAGGGTGCGCACCGCGTCGCGGCCCAGGCCGTGGTTGTGCACCGGGGGGTCCAGGAAGATGTCGATGGACGCGTGCCGGTAGGCGGGCTCGTTCTCCTCGGCGTACTGGACCATGCCGCGGACGGCACCGCCGGCCAGCACCGCGAAGCGGACGGAGGACGGATCGTCGAAGGGCCAGCGGGGTGACGAGGCCTCCTCACCCCAGCGGCGTCGCTCCGGCTCGGTGGCCAGGATCCGGTGGAGCGCCGCCACGTGGTCGGCGCCGACCGGGACCAGCACCACGGCCTCGCCGCGCAGGGTGCCATCCGCGTGAGGTGCCGCACTCTCGTCCACCGGCCGATCGTAGGGGACTGTGTCGGAGAGGCGCCCGTAGGGGACCGTGTCGAAGAGGCGTCCGTAGGGACCGCGCCGGAGAGGCGCCCGTGAGGACCGCGCCGGAGAGGCGCCCGTGAGGACCGCGCCGGAGAGGCGCCTACGGGGACGTCCCCGGAGCGGCACGCGCAGGCACCGCACCGGAGAGGCGCCCGTGGAAAGCGTGCCGGAAAGGCGCCCGTGCGGCCGGCGCGACGGCCGTCAGGCGGGTGAGTAGGTCCGAGTCGCCTCCTCGATGGTGGTGAGGTAGCTGGGTCGCCCATACTCCGACGGATCCACTCCGGCCGCGGTCGCCAACCTCCCGCGCACCTGCTCGACGCTCTCGAAGCCCTTGCGCTCCATCCAGGCCTGCAGGCCATCGAGCAGCTCCACGGCGTGCTCGGCGCCGTGGCGCAGCAGGGACGACGTGGTCATCACCACGTCGGCGCCGGCGAGCAGGTAGGCGGCCACGTCCCGGGCGCTCTCCACCCCGGTGGTGGCGGCCAGCGAGATCGGGACCCTCCCGCGCAGGCGGGCGATCCAGGAGCGGGGCAGTCCCGCCTCGACCGGGCTGGAGAGGGAGAGGTCCGAGCCGACGGTCAGGGTGTCGGGATCGATGTCGTTCTGCATGAAGCGGTTGAAGAGCACGAGCCCGGCGGCGCCGGCCTCGTGAAGACGGATCGCCATCTCGCCCACCGAGCTGAGGTAGGGACCCAGCTTGACGGCGATCGGGATCCTCACCGCCGCGCCCACAGTGCGCAGGATCTCGAGGTAGCGCGCCTCGACGTCGCGGCCCGGCGTCAACGGGTCGCCCTGGAGGTAGTAGACGTTGAGCTCGATGGCGGAGGCGCCGGCCTCCTGCATGGAGCGGGCGTAGTCGGCCCACCCCCCGCTGGTGGCGCCGTTCAGGCTGGCGATCACCGGGATCGCCACCGCCGCCCGGGCTCGCTCGATCAGGCTCAGGTACTGGCGGGGCCGGCCGTCGGCGACCGGGACGGGCAGGTACGAGAGCGCCTCTCCGAAGCTCTCGGAACCCGCCTCGGCGAGGTCCAGGTCCCTCTCGGTCTCGCGCCGGATCTGCTCTTCGAAGAGCGAGGGCAGCACCACCGCGCCGACCCCGGCGGCGGCCAGCCGCCTGATTCCGGTCACACTGCGGGTCAGCGGACCGGGCGAGGCGACCAGCGGGTTGGAGAGCTCCAGGCCCAGATAGGACGTGCGCAAATCCATCGCCTGCTCCTACGCGTCGCGCACGGCGGCGGCGCCGTCGGCGGGTGCGAATCTCTCGGCTCCCTGGGAGGCCATCTCTTCGTACACGGTCCAGCGCCGGTCGACCTCCTGCTGGGCCAGCTCGGTGAGGTGCTCCGCCACCGCCGGGTGGGTCTGGGCGAGGCTCCGGTAGCGCAGCTCCCGGCCGGTGTATTCGGTCAGCGGCATCCGCGCCCGCGACGAGTCGAGCAGGAACGGGTTGCCCCCGCCGGCGCGCCGCGCCGGGTCGTAGCGGACCAGCGGCCAGTAGGCGCTGGCCACGGCCCGGTACTGCTGGTCGAGCCCGTTGCGCAGCAGCACCCCGTCCTTGTCGATGCCGTGAGCGATGCAGTGGCTGTAGGCGATGACCAGCGACGGTCCCTCGTAGGCCTCCGCCTCGCGCAGCGCGCGCAGGGTCTGCTCGGGGTCGGCGCCCATCGCCACCCGGGCCACGTAGACATTGCCGTAGGCGATGGCCTGCAGGGCGAGGTCCTTCTTGGGCACCCGCTTGCCGGCGGCGGCAAACTTGGCCACCGCGCCGAGCGGCGTCGACTTGGATGCCTGCCCCCCGGTGTTGGAGTAGACCTCGGTGTCGAGGACCAGCACGTTGACGTCGCGGCCGCTCGCCAGCACGTGGTCCAGGCCGCCGGCTCCGATGTCGTAGGCCCAGCCGTCGCCGCCGACGATCCAGACGCTGCGCCGCACCAGCTGGTCGATCACGCTGCGCAGGTCGACGACGGCCGGATCATCCTGGTCCTCCAGGGCGTCCAGACGGCGGCGCAGCTCGCCGACCCGCTCCCGCTGAGCGGTGTACTCCGACTCCCGGCGCTGGGACGCCTCGAGGATCTCGTCGACCAGCTCCGCCCCGATCTGCTCGCGCAGCCCGGCGAGGCGCTCCCGGGCCAGCGCCCCGTGCTGGTCGGCGGCGAGCCGGAACCCGAGGCCGAACTCGGCGTTGTCCTCGAAGAGCGAGTTGGACCAGGCCGGCCCCCGGCCCGCGGCGTTGACCGCCCACGGGGTGGTCGGCAGGTTGCCGCCGTAGATCGAGGAGCAGCCGGTGGCGTTGGCGACCATCAGCCGGTCGCCGAAGAGCTGCGAGAGGAGCTTGAGGTAGGGAGTCTCCCCGCAGCCCGCGCAGGCACCGGAGAACTCGAAGAGCGGCTGCAGGAACTGGGTTCCGCGGACCGTCTCGAAGTCCACCCGGGAGCGGTCGGGGGTGGGCAGGGTCTCGAAGAACGCGATGTTGCGGCGTTCGGTGTCGAGCCGCGGCTCGCGCCGGGCGAGGTTGATCGCCTTGTGCTGGGGGTCGGAGGGCGCCGAGATCGGGCAGGTCTCGACGCAGAGGCCGCATCCGGTGCAGTCCTCGAGGTAGACCATCAGGGAGAATCGGGAACCGGGCAGCCCGCGCGCGGTGAGCGGCATGGAGGCGAAGCCGTCCGGAGCCGCGGCCAGCAGCGACTGGTCGTAGAGCTTGGATCGGATGACGCTGTGCGGACAAACGAAGCTGCAGTTGCCGCACTGGATGCAGAGATCCGGGTCCCAGGCGGCGACCTCGTCGGAGATGTTGCGCTTCTCATAGGCCGCGGTCCCGCTCGGGTAGGTGCCGTCGACGGGGAAGACGCTCACCGGCAGGTCGTCGCCGTGTCCCTCCATCATCGCGGCGATCACCGAGCGGACGAATTCCGGGGCGTCCGCGGCGACCGCGGGGCGCACCCTGCGACTGGCGGTGACCTGGTCGGGGATCTCGACCCGATGCAGCGAGGCCACGGCCGCGTCCACGGCGGCGTGGTTGCGGGCGACCACCTCGCGCCCGCGCCGGGAGTAGCTCTTGGCGATGGCCTTCTTGATCGCCGCGATCGCCTCCTCCTGGGGCAGCACCCCGGAGATCGCGAAGAAACAGGTCTGGAGCACGGTGTTGACCCGGTTGGCGAGACCGGCCTCACCGGCGACGCGGTTGGCGTCGATCGCATAGAGGGTGATCCGCTTGGCGAGGATCCGCTCCTGGACCTCCTTGGCCAGCGAGTCCCAGACCTCGCCGGCCGGCGTCGAGGTGTTGAGCAGCAGGGTCGCGCCGGGTTTCGCCCGCTCCAGCACCTCGGCTCGCTCGATCAGCGGGGTGTGGTGGCAGCCGATGAACCCCGCCGTGTCGATCAGGTACGGGGCCCGGATCGGGTCCGGCCCGAAGCGGAGGTGAGAGACCGTCTGCGAGCCCGATTTCTTGGAGTTGTAGACGAAGTACCCCTGGGCGTTGCGGCCCGGGTCCTCGCCGAGGATCTTGATGGTGTTCTTGTTGGCGCTGACGGTCCCGTCCGAGCCGAGCCCGAAGAAGAGGGCTCGGAGGGTCCGCGGCGACTCGATGTCCAGGCTCCGGTCGTACGGGAGGCTGGTCCCGCTGACGTCGTCGTTGATGCCGACGGTGAAACGGGGTCGCGGCTGATCGCGGCTGAGCTCGGCGAAGACCCCGGCCACCATCCCGGGGGTCATCTCCTTCGACGAGAGCCCGTAGCGGCCGCCGATGACCATCGGCATGGTCCCCCGGGTGCCGGCGCCGTGCGCCTCGGCCAGCGCGCCCAGCACATCCAGGAAGAGCGGCTCGCCGAGCGACCCGGGCTCCTTGGTGCGGTCGAGCACGGCCACCCTCCGCGCGCTGGCCGGGATCGCCGCGAGCAGCGCCTCGGCGGGGAAGGGCCGGTACAGGCGAAGCTGCACCACCCCCACCTTCTCGCCGCGGGCGGCGAGATGCGCCGCGGTCTCGGCGGCGGTCTCGGCACCCGAGCCCATGGCGACGATCACGCGCTCGGCGTCCGGATCCCCGTGGTACTCGACCAGGTGGTAGCGGCGGCCGGTGCGCTCCGCCATCGCGTCCATCGCCGCCTGCACGGTGGCGGGGACGCGCGCGTAGAACGGGTTGACCGTCTCGCGCGCCTGGAAGTAGACGTCCGGGTTCTGGGCCGTGCCGCGGATGAAGGGACGGTCCGGCGAGAGTGCCCGGTTGCGATGCGCCCGGATGAGATCGGCGGGGACCAGGGCGCGGAGGTCGTCGTCGGAGAGGGTCTCGACGGTGTTCAGCTCATGCGAGGTCCGGAAGCCGTCGAAGAAGTGGACGAACGGGACCCGGGTGCGGAGGGTCGCCACCTGGGCGATCACCGCGAGGTCATGGCACTCCTGCACCGACGCCGACGCCAGCAGCGCGAAGCCGGTCTGGCGCACCGCCATCACGTCGGAGTGGTCGCCGAAGATCGACAGCGCCTGGGCGGCCAGCGAGCGCGCGGCTACGTGAAAGACCGCCGGGGTCAGCTCGCCGGCGATCTTGTACATGTTGGGGATCATCAGCAGGAGCCCCTGGGAGGCGGTGAAGGTGGTGGTCAGCGCCCCACCCTGGAGCGCCCCGTGCAGCGCCCCCGCCGCACCCCCCTCGCTCTGCATCTCGATCACCGAGGGCACGCTGCCCCAGACGTTCGGCTTCCCCTGGCTCGCCCACTCGTCGGCGAGCTCCGCCATCGCCGACGACGGCGTGATCGGGTAGATGCAGCAGACCTCGTTGAGCCGGTAGGCGGCGGATACGGCCGCCTCGTTGCCGTCGATCGTGGTGCGCATCACTGAGGCTCCCCGACCATCTCGATGGCATGCACCGGGCACTGCTCGAAGCAGGTCCCGCAGCCCGTGCAGCGGTCGTAGTCGAACCGGTATCGATGCCCCACCCCGAGCTTCACCACCGCGTCCTCCGGGCACGAACCGAGGCAGCCGTCACATTCGAAGCAGTTGCCACAGGAGAGGCAGCGCTGCGCCTCGAAGACGGCCTCCGCCTCGGTCAGGCCGGCGACGATCTCGGCGAAGTCCGCCACCCGCTGATCCGGCGGCCGCTCCGCCTGGGCGCGGGAGAGCGCATCGGCGAAGTACCACGGGTGCAGCCGGTCGAAGCTCGCCAGCTCGTGCTTGAGGCCCGGCGCCGCCTCCGACCCGAGCAGGTACCCGTCGATGTACCGGGCGGCCTTCTTCCCATGGCCGACGCCCACCGTCACCGTGCGCTCGGCGGGAACCATGTCCCCGCCGGCGAAGATGCCCGGACAGCCGGTCATCATCGAGGCGGAGACCAGCACCGTGCCGTCGCTCTTGAACTCCACCCCTGGCACGCGGCGCAGGAACTCGGTGTCGGCGTCCTGCCCGACCGCCAGGATGAGGGTGTCCGCGGCCAGCTTCTCCAAGCGTCCGGTGGGCTGCGGGAACCCCTTCTCGTCCAGCTCCATGACCTCCACGGTCAGCTCCGGCCCCTCGAACGCCGTGATGGTGTGCAGCCAATTGATCCGCACTCCCTCGCGCTCCGCCGCCTCGGCCTCCTCCTCGTGGGCCGGCATCCGCTCCCGGTTGCGCCGGTAGACGATCAGCGAGTCGCTCGCGCCCAGCCGCTTGGCGACGCGGGCCGCGTCCATGGCGGTGTTGCCCCCGCCGTAGACGGCGACCCGGCGCCCGACCGCCGGCTGGCCTCCGGCGGCCACCTCGCGGAGGAAGGACACCGCGTCGTAGATGCGACCGGCGTCCCGGGCCGGGATGTCGACGTGCTTGGAGAGGTGGGCGCCGACCGCCACGAAGACGGCGTCGAAGTCGCCCTCAGCCCGCTCGGCGGCCAGGTCGGTGACCCGGTGACCGAGGACGAGGCGCACCCCGAGCGCCTCGATCCGGGCGATCTCGGCGGCCAGCACGTCGCGCGGCAGCCGGTAGGCGGGGATGCCGTAGCGCATCATCCCGCCCGGCTCCGGGCTCAGGTCGCGAACCTCGACCTGGTGCCCCCGACGGGCCAGCTGGTAGGCGGCGGAGAGGCCGCTGGGCCCGGCCCCGATCACCAGGACCCGCCGACCGCTGGGCGCGGGCGGCGCCGGGAACGTCCAGCCCCGCTCCAGGGCGAGGTCGCCGAGGAAGCGCTCGACCGCGTGGATGGAGACCGGGCTGTCCAGCTCCTGGCGATTGCAGACGTCCTCGCAGGGGTGGTAGCAGACCCGCCCGTGGATGGCGGGGAAGGGGTTGTCGACGACCAGCTGGCGCCAGGCCTCCTCGTGCCTCCCGTCCCGGGCGAAGCCGAGCCAGGCCTGGATGTTCTCGCCCGCCGGGCAGCCCGCGTTGCAGGGGGGCAGCAGGTCGACGTAGGTGGGCCGGCGGGTCCGCACGGCACCGGCGCGGGCGGCACCGTGGAGAAGATCGGGCAGCGGCGTCAGCTCAAGTGGGCGAAGGCTCATCTCTCAACTCCGGCCAGTCGGTTCGATCAGTCGCCAGCGCATCTTCTCGGACGTCCCGGGACGGGCCCACCTCGAAGGGGGGCGGGAGGGTCGAGGAGCACACCGTGGCACCGTGGCCCACATCGTAGTCGCCCTGGGGGGCGGGTTGTGGCGGACCCGCCGCAATCGGGCGACCGTCGGGGATCGGCCCCCCGGACGCGAACCGGCGTTCGCCCCGAAGGGCTGCGCGGAGCGGCGCCAGCGGTCAGCCCGACGCCCCAGAGGTGGCCTTCTGGTTCGCCCGCCCCGCCGCCGGGCCGGCCGCCTCGACCAGGCAGTCGGAGATGTCGCGGAGGCCGAGTGTCCCGCCGGCCGCCTTGCCCAGGTTGACCAGGCAGATCGGGCACATGGTCACGCAGACCGGGGCGACCGCGCTCAGCTCCCCGACCCGCTGCCGCGCGACGGCCAGCGCCGTTGCCGGGAAGAGCGCCTCGGCGGGGCCGCCACAGCACCAGGTGCGGGTGCGCGCGTGCTCCGGCTCGCCCACGGTGAGACCGGTGGCGGCGAGCAGCCGGCGCGGCTCCTCGGTGATCCCCTCATACCGGGCGTACACGCAGGAGTTGTGGATGACCACATCACCGCTGAGCGGCGCGTCCACCCGCAGACCGCGCTCCGCGAGCACCTCGAGGTAGCTCCGGACCCGCACCTCGAAACCCTCGACGAGGCGCGGGTAGACGGTGCGCAGCATGGTGGTGGTGTGGGGATCGATGGTGATGAGCTCCCGGACCCCGTGCTCACGGAGGACCCGTGCGACCCGCCGGGCGTGCGCCGCGACCGCCGCGTCGGCGCCCAGGTCGTGGGCCAGCGCCCCGCTGTAGAGGTCGTCCTCGTAGAGGTAGCCGAAGTCGACGCCAGCGCCGCGGAGCAGGCCCGCGACGTTGGCCGGGACGCGATCGTACTCGCGCCGCTCCGCGGCGCTCGGTCGCGCCACCAGCCCCACACCGTTGACCAGCCGGTTGGCCCGGCGAGCCAGACCGCTGAGACGAGCCAGCGGCGAATCGCCGATCCGCTGCTCCAGCCGCACCAGCCTCTCGATGTACGGGATGAGCTGGTACATCTGGCCGGTGTAGAGCACGGTCTCACCGCCCCGGGGAATGCCCAGGTCGCGCGCCCAGCGGGTGGCCCGGCGAGCGGGGATCGGCAGCACCGAGCCGCGCCGGCGCAGGTTGTCCTCCAGGATGCCGACCACGTCGACCAGCGCGAGCGGCATCACGAGCCCTCCGTGAGCAGCCAGCGACGCAGCTCGCGCACGTTCTCGCTGATGTGGACCCCGCTGGGGCAGCTCGCCTCGCAGGCCCTGCAGAGGAGGCAGGAGAAGATGGCGTCCCTCGACCTCGCCACCCGCTCGTCGAGGCCGAGCACGACGTACCGGAAGAGCAGTCGCGGCATGAGGGCCAGCCCCAGGGGACAGGTCGCGGTGCACACCCCGCAGTTCATGCAGGCCTGGGCGTCGAAGCTGCCCGCGGAGGCCAGGCCACGCAGCAGGCGGGGGTTGACCAGCGCGCTCACGGCTGCCGCACCGCCGCATAGCGGTGGTAGTCGTCGCCGGTCGCCGCCTTCTCGGCGGCCACGAAGCCGTACTTGCGCAGCCCCATGATCCAGACCAACACCTCGTCCTCGGGGAGATCGGCCCGGTGGGCGATCTCCGGCACCGTCAGCGGCCCGTCGCGGAGCAGCAGGTCCACCAGCCGGCCGCGCATCAGCGGCTCCTCGCGGATCACCTCACGGATGTCGCGGTTCATCCCGGCACCCCGGTGAGCAGCTCGTCGATCATCGATCGCACCTGGGCGTCGGTGTAGCCGCGGAGGTCGAGCGCGTTCTCCGGGCAGGCGGGCGCGCAGGCGCCGCATCCCTTGCACCCGGCGGCGTCGACGGCGGCAACCCTCGCCCCGCCGCCCGGAACCAGCCCCGACCGGGTGTCCCCGGCCGCCACCAGGGAGATCGCCGCGAAGGGACAGGCTGTCAGGCAGACCCCGCAGCCGGTGCAGGCGGAGAGGCTCACCGTCGCGACCTGGGGATCCAGCTCGGCGACGCCGCGCTTGAGCACCGCCGCCGCCTGGGTGACCGCGGCCAGCCCGGACGCGACGCTCTCGGCGATGGTCTTCGGTCCCTGACAGGAGCCCGCGATCATCACCCCGTCGACCACCGTCTCGACCGGCCGCAGCTTGGGGTGGATCTCGTTGAAGAAGCCGTCCCTGCCCACCGGAAGCTTGAGCGCCCCGATGAGGGCGGGGTTGTCACGCGGCACCGCACCGGTCACCAGGACCACCAGGTCGGGCTCGATGGTCAGCTCCTCGCCCGCGGTCAGGAGATCGCGGACGGTGACCCGCAGGCGGTCCCCCTCGCGGCTGACGGTGGGCGGATCGTCATCGGCGAACTTGAGGTACAGCGAGCCCCGGCGCCGCGACTCGGTGAGCATCAGCTCGTTCCTGCCATAGGTGCGCAGGTCGCGGTAGAGGTGATACTGCTCGATCCCGGCCCCTCGCTCCGCCGCCAGCAGGGACGCATGCACCGCGGCGCTGCAGCAGAAGCCGGAGCAGTAGGCGTGCTCGCCGTCGCGGCTGCCGACGCAGTAGACGTAGGCGATGGAGCGGATCGGGCGGCCCTCATGGGCCAGCTCGCCCTCGGTCCGGTCGAGCAGCCGCCGGAACTCCGGGAGGGTGACCACCCCGGGGATGCCGTAGCCGAACTCCCCGGCCGCCGGCTCGTAGCTGTCGAAACCGGTGGTCACGATGATCTGCCCGACCTCGTGGGTGACCGGCTCACCGCCGGCCCGCACCGTGACCTGGTAGTTGCCGTAGGTCCCCGACTTGGCGACCACCTCGGCACCGGTGAGGACCGTGATCTCCGGATGCCTCGCGATCTCCGCAGCCAGGCGGGCGATCAGGCGGGCCCCGGGCGCGTCGTGGGGATAGGTCGCGCCCAGGCCGGCGACCCACCCGCCCAGCTTGGGCTCGCGCTCGACCAGGAGCACGCCCAGGCCGATCTCGGCGAGCCCGATCGCCGCGCGCATCCCGGCGACGCCACCCCCGATGACCAGGGCCCGGGGGACGGTCCTGACCACGGTCGGCTCCAGCGGCTCGGCGAGCCGGGTCCGGGCGACTCCCGCCCGCACCAGGCGGATCGCCTTGCGGGTGGCCCCCTCCGGGTCGTCGGTATGGGTCCAGGAGCACTGCTCGCGGAGGTTCACCTGCGTGTAGCGATACGGGTTGAGCCCGGCGCGCTGGGCCACCCCGCGGAAGGTGAAGGTGTGGAGCTTGGGGGAGCAGGAGGCGACCACCATGCCGTCCAGGTGCTGCTCGGCGATGTCGGCGGCGATCTCCTGCTGGGTCGCGTCCGAGCACGTGAACATCGCGTCCCTGGCCACCACCACGTCGGCCTCGCCGCTCACCGCGTCGACCACCCGCCGCACGTCGACGTGGTCGGAGATGTTGCCCCCGCAGTGGCAGATGTAGACGCCGATCCGGCGGCGGGGGCCGGTCGCCGCGAGTCCGTGGGACTCGGGCGCTGGGGGTCCGGGGGGCTCGGGCGCCGCGGGTCCGTGGGGCTGGGGGGATCGCAGCTCCGGGCTCACGCCGGGACCCTCTCGCGCTCGAGGTGGGCCGCAACCTGGGCCACCGCGGCCCCGGCGTGCAGGATGGACTCCGGGATGTCCCGCGGCCCGGAGGCCGCACCCGCCACGAAGACGCCGGGAATGCTGGTCGCGGCCGGGTTGAGGTCCTCGTCGACCTCGCAGACGTAGCCCTGCTCGTCCACCCCCAGCGCTCCCGACAGGAAGGGCCGGGCGGCCTCGGGGTTCGGCTGGACACCCACGGCGAGGACGACGAGGTCGTATTCGGCCTCGACGAGCGTGCCCCCGTGATCGATGTCCTCGTAACGCAGGACGAGGTTCCCGTCCGGCTTCTCGGTGATGCCGGCGACCCGCCCCTTGATGAAGGTGGTGCCCATCCCCTTGGCCTGCTCGTAGAACTCGTCGTACCCCTTGCCGGCGGCTCGGATGTCGATGTAGTGGACGGTGACGTCGGCCAGCGGCAGCGCCCCCATCAGCAGCTGGTTCTGCTTGAGCGAGTACATGCAGCAGAACTTGGAGCAGAGGGGGTTGCCCACGGTCTGGTCGCGCGAGCCCGTGCACATGACGTAGGCAATGCGCTCCGGGACCTTCCCGTCCCCGGGCCGGAGCACGGTGTTGTAGGGGCGGGTCGGCGCCAGCAGCCGCTCCATCTGGGTCCCGGTGATCACGTTCGTGAAGCGTCCGAAGCCGTACTCCGGCTTGAGGTCGGCGGCGAAGAGGCGATACCCGGTGGAGACGATCACGGCCCCGACCTCGACCTCGACCTCCGAGGGCCGCATGGCGAGGTCGATGGCCCCCGCCGGACAGGCGGCCAGGCACTCGTGACACTCGGAGCACACGCCACAATCCAGGCACCGGACCGCGGCCTGACGGGCCTCGTCCTCGGTCAGCGCCGGTTCGAGCTCGGCGAAATCGGTGGGGGCGCCCGTCAACCGCAGCCCCGGGGCGAGCGGGGCGCGTGGACTGTGGCTCCGCTGCCGGGCGAGCACCGCGGCGCCGTCGACCTTGGGGAGGGGCTCCTCGAAGCCGGTCAGGGGGAGGTCGCGCAGCCAGCGGTCGATCATGAAGGCGGCGCGGCGCCCGTGGCCCACCGCCTCGGCGATGGTGGTCGGGCCGGTCACGGCGTCACCCGCGGCGAAGACCCAGGGCAGAGCGGTGGTCAGCGTGGCCGGGTCGGCCTGGATCGCCCGTGCCCCGTCGGGGGCCAGGGCCGGGAAGGCCGCGGTGTCGGGGCCCATGCCGATGGCGACGATCACCGCGTCGCAGCGGAGGGTGTCGCGCGCCGCCTCGTCGTAGCGGGGGGAGAACCGGTGGGAGGCGTCGAAGACCGACACGCACCGCTTCAGCTCGACCGACGCCACCGCGACCTCGCCGCCGAACCCCGCGATCCCCCATCCGTCGTGCAGCTCCACACCCTCGGCCAGGGCCTCCTCGACCTCCCACCCGTATGCCGGCATCTCGGGACGCGACTCCAGGCAGACGAGGTGGACGGCGGCCGCGCCCAGGCGTCGCGCGCTGCGGGCCGCGTCGATGGCGACGTTGCCGCCGCCGATCACCGCCACCGTCTTGCCGTGGAGGTCCGGCGCCTGGTCGAGCCGGATGTCACCGAGGAAGTCGAGCGCGGGGACGACCCCGCCCAGGGTGTCCTCTCCGGGCACGCGCAGGCGCGCCGGCCGCGGGGTGCCGGTGGCGACCAGGACCGCGTCGAAGCCCTGGGCCCGGAGCGCCTCGAGGTCGTTCACCCGCGTCCCGGTGATGATCTCGACCCCGAGCTCGGTCACGTTGCGGACGTCGCGCTCGACGACCTCGACCGGCAGGCGGTAGGACGGGATGGCGAGTCGGGGCGCCCCACCCGCCTTCGGTGCGGCCTCGAAGACGGTCACCCGGTGACCCCCGCGGGCCAGCTGCCAGGCGGCGGTGAGACCGGCGGGGCCGGAGCCGACGACGGCCACCCGCCGCCCGTTCCACACCGGGGGCTCGGGCCGGGAGGCGGGGGGGAGCGCGTAATGGGTGTCGGCCACGAAGCGCTTGAGACGGCGTATCGCCACCGGCCCCTCGAGACGAGCGCGGGTGCATTCCGCCTCGCAGGGGGCGTAGCAGGCACGGCCCAGGGTCCCCACCAGGGGAGTGGTCTCGGCCACCAGGGCGAAGGCCTCCTCGTGCTTGCCGCTGCGCACCAGCGAGACGTACCCGTGGGCCTTGACCCCGGCGGGACAGGTGTGGCTGCAGGGGGACGCCCCGGCGCGCTCGATGAGCGCCTTCTGCGGGATCGCCTGGGGGAAGGGGATGTAGGCGGCACGGCGCGACACCATCTCGCCGTTGAACTGGTCGGGGACCGCGACCGTGCAGGCCGTCTCGCAGGCGCGGCAGCCGGTGCAGAGCGCCTCGTCGACGAAGCGTGCCGAGCGCCGCACGGTGGCCCGGAAACCGCCGCCGCCGGCGGGGCGGACCTGGGTGGCCTCCGCCTGGGTCAGGACGGTGACCCGCGGGTGGTGGGCCGTCGCCGCCATCTTGGGGGTCGAGATGCAGCTGGCGCAGTCCAGGGTGGGGAAGACCTTGCTGAGCAGGATCATCTTCCCTCCGATGGACGGCTCCTTCTCGACGACCAGGACGCGATAGCCCATGTCACCGAGCTTGACCGCCGACTCCATGCCACCGATGCCGCTGCCGATGACCAGCACGTCGTAGTCCGTCTGCGCGTCCATCACCGTCTACCCGGCCAGCGCCGCCAGCGACGCGGTGAAGTCACGGACCTGGCGGGTGAACGGCTCCGCGCACACCGAGCAGATCGCCGCCATCCTGACCCTGCGCCCGTCGATCCCCTGCTCGGCCATCAGCTCCTGAGCCGTCTGGACGATGCGCGACGAGCACGCGGTGCAGTCCGCGAGATAGCCGCACTCCTCGCCGTCGGCGGCGAGGAAGACGCCGTCGAAGCCCTGCCGGAGGGCGTGGACGATCCAGCCCGGTCTCACCCCGCTGGTGCAGGGAAGGCTGATGACGACCACCTCCGGGGAGTAGTGCATGTGCGAGCTGCCGGCCAGGTCGATCCCCGGGTCGGAGATTCCATTGGTCGAGAACACGAGCACGCGGGGCCCGTGAGCGGCGCCGTCCGGAGTGGCGGCGGCCGGGGACTGGCCGGTCATCTCGCCGAGGCTCGGGTCACTTGGCCCGACGGACGAAGACGCGGTCGTAGCCCTGGGCAGCGACCGAGCCGAGAAAGCCGTGGCCCACCTTGCCCGCCCAGGCGGCGACATCCGTCTTGGTCCCTGGGTCGCTGGACCACAGCTCGAGCACATCACCCACGGCCACCCCCGCCATCGCCTTCTTGGCCTCCAGGAGCGGTCCCGGGCAGCCGGTGCCGCGGGCGTCGACGACCCGGGCGGCGGTCAGCGCGCTGGCATCGGCCTCGGACAATATGGTGGTCATGATCTTCTCCTCAATACACCAGGCTGTTGGTGGCCGACATGACCTCGGCGACGAACCGCCCCGCGGTCGCGATCTCAACGCCGTCGATGAGATCCTCCTGGCTCAACCCGTACATCTTCACGCCCGGTGAGCAGGCGATGAACTTGGCGCCCATCTCCCGCAGGGTGGGGAGCAGCTCGCGCAGCGGCGTGAACTCGGGGGCGGCCACCGTCTCGGCAACCCCCTTCTTCATCAGCAGGCAGCCGTCGCCCTGGAAGATCATCACGACCTCCACGTCATAGGCCACAGCGCCGCCGGCCATGGCGAACGCGATCGACGCCAACACCGGCTGGTCCGGACCATGGGTCACCATGATCACCAGCTTCTCCGCCATCTCAGCCAATCCCCGCGCCCTTGCGCAGCAGGAAGACGAACGCGCCGTCCTCCTCGTGCCACTCCAGCAGCTCGTTGCCGGTGCTCCCCGCCCAGGCGGGGATGTCAGCGACCGAACCGCGGTCGGTGGCGATCACCTTGAGCACGTCCCCGAGCGCGAGCCCCTTCATCGCCTTGGCGGTTCTGACGATGGGCATCGGGCAGACGAGCCCGCGCGCATCGACGGTGGTCGCTTCCTGGATCTCGGTCTCAGCCATGGTCTCCTTCCTCACCGTCACCGGTGTGCATTCGGGTCTTCGCCTAGACGAAGAGGGTCAGGTGCGCCTTGCGCGCCTCGGCGAGGAACGCCGCCGCCCCGGCGAACTCGACCCCCTCGATGAAGTCCTCGGGCTTGTAGCCGAAGACGTCCATGGTCATCTGGCAGGCGATCAGCCGGACGCCCAGGTCGCGTGACGTCTCCAGGAGCTCGCGAATCGTGGTCACGTGCTTGTCCCGGAACTTCGCCTTCATCATGTGGGTGGCCATCGGCCCCATCCCGGGCAGGCCGAGCACGAGGTTGGGCATGGTCACCGGCATCGGCATCGCCGGGTTACCGAGCGGCGAGACCTTGAGCAGGCGCTCGAAATCCCGGTGGATGATGCTCAGGCCGTAGAAGGTGAAGAACACCGAGGTGGTCATCCCCGAGGCGGCCGCGGTGGTCGCCAGGATGAGGGGCGGGTAGGCCCAGTCGAGCGTCCCCTTGGAGGCGATGATCGTCGCCGTCCTGGCCCCCGGGTCCCGGGAGGTGGCGCTCGCGATCTCGGATCTCACGATCCGGCGAACGTCCTCCTCGGTCAACGCCGTGTCGATCCGCTGCTCCATGGCCCTCGCCGGGGTCAGGCTGGTGTCGGCCATCTGAGTTGCCACCTCCGCCGTCGCGGCGCCTGCCACCGCGCGGTGCCAGCAGGCTGCCCGCCTCGGGCTTATTGCATCCTTGCGCTTATACGCAAGCAGAGTGTCCACCCTTGGTCCGGCACCAACCAGGGCGGAACGTCCTCGGCCCCGGCAGCGCTGGCACGGAAACAGTGGGGTCCAACGACCCCACGGACAGTGGGCTCGTTGAGTCCGCGGCCTCTCGAAGCCCGGGACTGCGGCACCGGTCGATTCTGCTGGGGGCCCGCCGTTACTTGCGAAGTTACGCAACTATTGGTAGGATCTGGCCATGCTGGAGGATCAGGCCGGGCGCGAGGAGGAGGATCGACGGCGGGACGCCGAGGCGTTCCGGCTTCACGCCGAGCTGTGCAAGGTCCTCACCGATCCCAAGCGGCTGATGATCCTCCAGGCACTCCGCACCGGGGAACTGTGCGTCGGCGAGCTGGCCGGGATCGTCGGGATGAGCCTCCCGAATGCCAGCCAGCACCTCTCGGTCCTCCGCCATGCCGGACTGGTCTCCACCCGGCGCGGGGGGACGACCGTCTACTACTCGATGGCTGAGCCGCGGATCGCGCAGGCCTGCGACATCGTCCACCAGATCGTGCTAGAGCGGCATCCGGAGGCCCGCCCGCGGCGGGCGCACCCGGTCACCCGGCCAGTGGTGGTCGGTGCCGCGGCCGGCTCAGGCCAGAGATAGGAAGAGCCGCTCCAGCCTCTCCTCGTCGATCCCGGCGGCTCCATGGCCGTCGCGGGCGGTCACGCACTGCTGGAGCCCGGTCGCAATCAGCCGGAATCCGGCCCGATCGAGGGCACGGGAGACCGCGGCCAGCTGGGTGACCACGTCGGCGCAGTCGCGGCCCTCCTCGAGCATCCGGATCACCCCGCGGAGCTGGCCCTCCGCCCGGCGCATCCGCCGCAGGACCTCGGGCAGAGCGCTCTCGTCAAGCTTCGTGGCGCCGCCCTCGCGCGGGCGCCCGGCCCCGGGGGTGACGGCATCTTCCACGACGCTCACGCCGAGACCACAACCGGGGCGCCCAGCTCGATGGCGACCGCCGGCGGCCGGAGCAGCGTGCTGTGGACCGTGCAGTGCGCGGCCACCGCCCGCAGGGCTGCCTGCCGCTGCGGAGGCAGGCCGGCGGGGAGATTGATCTGAAGGCGGATCTCCCCCACCCGGTCCGGGTGGGCGGCCATGCCGACATCGGCGGTGACCGACAACCCCTCCACCGGCAGCTCGTGCCTGGCCAGGAAGCGCCGGACGTTGAAGGCCACGCACGACGCGAGGCCGGCGACCAACAGCTCGACGGGAGTGGGGCCGCTGTCGTCGCCGCCGTCCCCGACCGGCTGGTCGACGGTCAGGGTGTGATCGCGAACCGCGATCCGGAACCGGTCGGCGCCGTCATGATCGACGCGCAGCCAGCGGGTGGTCGCACCGTCCTCCGGGCTCATGACCCCTCCCCCGCCTTCTCGGTCGTGGCGAGCTCCCGGCGGACCGCCTCCATGTCCAGCTCCCTGACGGCGTCGATCAGCTTGGCCAGCGCCACGGCGGGCCGGGCACCCGGCTGCTCGAAGACCAGGATCCCGTCGCGGAAGATCATCAGGGTGGGGATGGACATGATTCCCAGCGAACCAGACAGGCCGGGCTCCGCCTCGGTGTCGACCTTGCCGAAGACGATGTCCGGGTGGTCCTCCGACGCGGCCTCGAAGACGGGCCCGAAGGCACGGCACGGTGGGCACCAGGCCGCCCAGAAGTCGACCATCACGATCCCGTCCCGACGCACGGTCTCGGAGAACGTCTGCTCACTCAGCGCGATCGTCGCCATGGCCACCTCGAGTTGACAGTGAAGACCCCGCCTTCAGTATACCCCAGGGGGTATCCCACGAGGCACCGGGCTCAGCGACGGCGGCGCGACCGGCGATCCGGTGGAGGCGGCGCGACCTCGGCCGCGGCGCAACCCGCCGCCCCGAGCCGGGGCGCGGGCTCAGGTGCCGCTGAGGCTCTGCCGGGAGCGGCGCCCGCCGGTGAGACGCCGTCGCGCGCCCATCAGCAGGCCGCGGGTGCGCGCGTCCGCCGCGAGGCGGTCGACGCCGGCCGCGCGCCGCAGGTCATCGAGCTGGGCGCTGGAGACTTGGTGGGTTATCCATGGGTTCATAGCCATATATGAATCTTGCCATGAATGGGTCAATATGTCAACACAAATCGTGATATAGTTTTATGCCTATGCCCTTCTACCACGAGCCACCGGCGGTCGAGCAACCGCCCATCCGGGTTGTGGTCGGAGGCTCGATCGCGACGGAGCTTGACTGGGTGCTCCTCGCCGCGTCCGAGCCCGCGTTCCGTCGTGACCACGCCACGCTGGGCAGGATCTACGCGGAATCTCCCCGGCTCAGCGAGCGGGTCCGGGGCTTCTGGGACACGCCGGAGTCCACCGATTGCGCGGGCTCGATGGAGCTGGCCATCCTCGCCCACCACGGGGGGATCCTCTTCTCGCTCGATGCCGACGAGCTCCTGGACCGGCTGGAGGGGCTCTGCGCCGACGCGCCGGCCGACCTGCGGCTCGCCTCGGAGACGCCGCGCGACAGGGAGGCCATGAGGGTGCGCCTGGCCCGGCTGCGCTCCTCACCCGATGCCCGCCGTGCCTACGTGGGGCTGATGCGCGACGTGTGGGCCGCGGTCCGGCCCGACTGGGTGCGCAACGGCCGGCGATCGGTGGAGGCGGCGGTCGCGGCCCGGCGCGACGTCCAGCATCGCGGTGCCCCGTGGGAGGAGATCGCGCGCAGCACCTACCGGCCCGGGGGCCGCGTGCTCGACGACCTGGTCGCGTCGCTCCCGAGCGGTGGGGTGGTGGCGGTGGTGCCGGCCTACTTCGCCCACCTGGGGTCGCTGGTCGACCTGCCCGGAATGGTGATGATCGGGGTGCGCGCCGAGGGCAGCGGAGCCGAGGCGCGAGCGCGGACCGAGAACCTGGCGCGCCGGTTGAAGACCATCTCGGACCCCACCCGGCTGGCCATCGTCGAGGTGCTGCGCGCCAGCCCGAGCACCGTCGGCGAGCTGGCCGAGCTCTTCGCGCTGGCGCAGCCGACGGTCAGCAACCACGTCAAGATCCTGCGCGATGCGGGCATCGTGGCCAACGCCACCCGGGGCGGGCGGCGCGAGCTGGTCCTCGAGCACGGCGCGCTCGACGAGCTCCTCGACCACCTGGAGGGGATGCTGGACCCCGCGCGCCAATCGGGCCCACCACGCACGGCGTCGGAGCCCGCCCCGCTCAGCGTCTGACCGGGACCGCGCACCCGGTCGACCCCCGGCGCCGTCGACGGATCCATCAACCGCGAGCGGCGGCCCGATCGGGAAGGTGCCATGATCGGCGGATGAGCACCTCCCCCACGCGGCTGCAACCGCACCACGCCCTCACCATCATCGTGGCGGCCGTCGTCGCGATCGTGGTGGCCTATGTCCTTCTCGGCTGGCTCGGCGGCGTGATCCTCTTCCTGATCAAGACGGTGGTCGTCCTGGCCCTGATCGCGCTGGCGGTGTACCTCGTCCTCCGCTGGGCGGCGCGCAGCCACTGACCGGGCGCGGCGGGGCAGGCGGCCGGGCACCCGGGCCGCGCGTGGAAGAATCCACCCGTGGCCCGCGACCGTGACGTCGACGCCTTCGACCGCCGCGCATCCGGTTATGAGAGCGGGCGGCTCGGGGGCCTGCATCGCGACATCGCCGACCGCACCATCCGGATCGCGCTGGCCGAGGCACCCGACCCCCGGCGCGTGCTCGATGTGGGGTGCGGGACCGGTTACCTGCTGCGCCAGATGGCGGCCCGGCTTCCCGGCGCGGTCGACCTCGCCGGCGTCGACGCGGCGCCCGGCATGATCGAGGTCGCCCGATCGGCCGAGCCCGCCGATCCCCGGTTGCGCTTCTCGGAGGGCTTCGCCGAAGCGCTGCCCCACCCTGCGGGAAGCTTCGACCTGGTGGTCAGCACGACCTCCTTCGACCACTGGGCGGACCAGGGGGCGGGACTCTCCGAGTGTGCCCGGGTGCTCACCCCGGGTGGGCACCTCGTGCTCACCGACCTCTTCTCGATCTGGCTGGTCCCCACCCTGGTCGCCGGCCGCCGCGGTCGTGCTCGGACGGTGGGCCGGGCCTCACGCCTGCTGACCGCGGCGGGTCTCCACTCGCTGCGGTGGCACCCCACGTACACCCTGCTGCTGAAAACCGTCAGCGCCACCACGGCCTGAGCCGGTTCCGGGCCGAGGCCGGAGAGCGGACCTTCCCGGGGCGCCCTGAGGGTTCCTGGGCCGGAAGGCTGGAGAGCGGGAGACGGGGCTCGAACCCGCAACTTCAACCTTGGGAAGGTTGCACTCTACCATTGAGTTACTCCCGCGCGGGCCAGGGTCACGAGGATACCCCCGGCTCGGTGCAGGCGGCCACCTCGAGGTGGTGGCGGCGCGCCCCGGCCGGCCGCCGGCCAGGCCCCGAACGCGGGCCGGCGCGCGAGGGACCGACCCTCAGCCCCGGCGGAGGGTGAGCAGCCCGGCAACCAGCACCCCGGCCACGCCGAGGGCCACCCCGGCCGCTCCCACCTCGTCGCGCAGCTGAGGCAGGAGGGAGCTCGTGTAGGTCTGCAGGCCGGTCTCCAGGGTGACCCCCTGACCGGCGCTGTGGACGGCCAGGGCGGCCAGGGCCAACCCCACCGCGATCGCCACCAGGGCGATCACGATCGCCGAGACCGCGGCTGCGAACCCGCCCCTGCGTGCGGAGCGGCGGATCACCAGCCCGGAGGCCACACCGACCACGATGGCCAGCTCCGGGAGGACCTGATCGGTCTGGACCGCTGCGGCGGCCCACAGCGCAGCGACCGCCAGGCTCACCACGAGGGCGACCAGCACAGCGGGCAGGAGCCGGGTCTCGTGGGTCGAGGCCGCGGCGCCCGACGGTGACGGTGCCGCTGCGGCCGGGGGCGGCGGGGGTGGGGGCAGGGGTTCGGCACGCTCGGGGGATGCTGCCGGATGGACCGCCTCCGGGGCGCCGGGGGCGGGGCCGGAGACGGCGCGCGGTGCCCAGGAGGCTGCCACCGGCGGCGACGCGGGCGGCATCCCGACCGGCGGCGGCACCACCGGCGCGACGGCGGCCGCGGCGGGGGCGCGAGCGAGGGCGGCCGGCGCGTCGGGCCCGCGCTGAGGCCAGGCGTCCAGGGCAGCCACCGCGGACCACACCGGCGCGGGCGGTGCCGGGGGCGGACCGGCAGGCGCTGCGGCCGGTGCGGCAGGCGCTGCGGCCGGCGCAGCAGGCGCTGGGGGCGGTGCGGCAGGCGCTGCGGGCGGGCGGTCAGGGGCCCGGAGGGCGGCGCTCCCGGAGGGCGCGTCCGGGGGCGGTGGCGGCGGGGTCGGGAGCGAACGCGACATCGGCAGCGGGAATCCCGATGCCTGCGGATCCGCCGAGGGAGGCGCCGCGGCGAGTGGGCGGCCCAATGAGACGCCGGGGTGCCAGCCCAACGGCAGCGCCTCGGTGCGGCCGGGAGGGGCGGTCGGAGCGTCGGCCCCCAGGCTGCGCGGACCCGGGCCCGGTGCGAGCGGGACGCGACCACCGGGAGGGCCGCCCGGTCCCACCGGGGACGGGGGCCAGGCCGGCGAGCCGGGTGGACGGACCGCCCAGGTCGCCGCCGGTGGTGCGCCACCAGGCCCCGGGGAGGGGGTCCCGGCGGGCGGGGGGAAAGGGGGACCGAGAGGGCTGACCGAGGGTCGCCGGTCAGGCGTGGGGGTGCTTGGCGGCGGGCCGGCAGGCGGCGGGGTGACGGGCTGCGCCAGCCGATCCAAGAGGGCGGGCGTGCCTCCGGGAGCCGGGGTCGTGTGCGCGATCCGGGCTGCCAGGGGTCCGAGCGCGGCGACACCGGCCACGGGGTCGTCGACCAGGTAGTGCTTGACCTGCAGCCGGGTGGGAGGGCTCACCGGCGTCCCGGTCGGGTAGCCGGACATCCGCGGCAGCGGGGCCTCGACGAAGGCCTCTCCGGCAAGCGCGGGGACCTCGCCGCCCGCCCGCCAGGCGGGTGACGCGTCCACCGGCGTCGCGACGGGCGGAGCTTCGAGCTCGGGGAGCGGCTTGCCCGGATCCGGGCTGACCAGCGGTTCCCTGCAGGTGGGACAGAGGGTGCGCCCGTCGTACCACTTCCAGCACTTGGTGCAGACGAGCTGGTCTGGCATCACGCCTCGCATGATGCTCCCGACCGGGCGGGACCGCCGCATCTCGTCACGTTTGTGTGACCGACTGTCAACGGCTGCATCGGAAGGGCGGGAACGGTCCCGGGCCCCGATCTCCGACCGGGGGGCATGGCGGGTGAGTACCATCGCCGAGTGCTGACCGCATTCCTCTTCATCGTCTGCGAGCCGGGGGCCATCGGCCGCCTCGGCAGGGCCCTCGCCGACACCGAGGGGATCGCGGAGGTCTACACGACCACCGGCTCGGCGGATTTCATCGCGGTGGTTCGGGTGCCCGACCTCGACGCACTCGCCACCACGGTGACCCAGCACATCGCCGAGCTGCCCGGCATCGTGCGCACCGACACGCACCTGGCGATCCGCTCCTACGGGCGAGGCGACGAGACGGCCGCCTTCGACATCGGGGTGGATTGAGCTCGATGCCTGACCAGGGTCCCGGCGCGCCGCGCGAGGGTGGAGCCGGCCCCACCCCGACCGCGATGACCGGGCGCGCGCGGATGCTGGCCGCGCTGCGGCGCCAGCCCGTCGACCGGACCCCGGTCTGGTTCATGCGCCAGGCGGGACGCAGCCTCGCCGCCTACCGCGAGTTGCGCGAGCGGTACGACATCCTGACCATCACCCGGACCCCGGAGCTCTGCACGCGGGTGACCTTGATGCCGGTCAACGAGCTCGGCGTCGACGCCGCCGTCCTCTACGCCGACATCATGCTGCCCCTGGTCGGGATGGGAGTGCCCTTCTCGATCGACCCGGGCCTGGGACCGATCATCCACGAGCCGCTCCGCTCCGCGGCGGACATCGCCCGTCTGGTGGTGGTCGAATCAGCCGAGGAGGCCACTCCCGACCTCTTCACCGCCATCCGCGGGGTCCGGCAGCAGCTGGGCGCTCGGGCCGCGGTGATCGGCTTCGCCGGCGCCCCCTTCACGGTCGCGTCCTACCTCATCGAGGGCCATCCCTCCCGCGACTACGCCCGCAGCAAGGCGCTGATGCACGGCGAGCCCGAGCTGTGGGAGAGGCTGATGGAGAAGCTCGCCGAGGTGACCATCCGCTACCTGCGGGCCCAGGTCGCCGCCGGAGTCGACGTCCTGCAGCTCTTCGACTCCTGGGTCGGCGCGCTGAGCCTTCGCGACTACGAGGCGCGGGTCCTCCCCCACGTGCAGCGGATCTTCGCGGGGGTCGCCGACACCGGCGTCCCCCGGATCTACTTCGGGACCGGCTGCTCGCATCTCCTGGAGTCGATGGCGACGGCCGGCGCCGATGCCGTCTCCGTGGATTGGCGCCTGTCTCTGGACGAGGCGTGGCGCCGGATCGGCACCGGGCTGGGCATCCAGGGCAACCTCGACCCCACCGCAGCCCTCACCTCCTGGCCGGTGGTGGAGCGGGAGGCGCGCCGCGTGCTCGACGAGGCCGGCGGACGCGACGGCCACGTCTTCAACCTGGGCCACGGGGTCCTCCCCGACACCGATCCCACCACGCTCCGGCGGATCGCCGAGCTGGTGCACGAGGAGTCGGCGCGCTGATGTCCTCTCCCACCGGGATCGTGCTGCTCACCTTCGGCTCGGCGGTGACCGCCGAGCAGGTCCCGGCCTACCTGCGCAGCGTGCGGGGCGGCAGCGATGCCAGCCCCGAGCTCACCCTGGAGTTCGAGCGCCGGTTCCGGCGGATCGGGCGCTCGCCGCTCCTCGAGATCACCGCCGCGCAAGCTGCCGGCTTGGAGCGGCTGCTCGAGGAGCGTCACGGCCTGGGTGCCTACCGGGTGGCGGTGGGGATGCAGCACTCGGCGCCCTGGATCTCGGAGACCATCGACAGCCTGGTCGGAGAGGGCATCACCCGGATCCTGGGCATCGTGCTCGCCCCGCAGTACTCGCGCCTGGTCCTCTCCGGCTACGAGCGCGCGGTCGAGCGCGCGCGGGCGCGGCACCCTGACCTGGAGATCGCGGTGGCGGGGCCGTGGCACACCACCCCGGGCTGGATCGAGGGGCTGAGCGACCGGGTCGCCGAAGCCCTGGCGGAGTCTCCGCCGGCCCCGCCGGGTGCGGCCGCCATCATCTTCACCGCTCACAGCCTTCCCCGCGATGTGATCGAGAGGGACCCCGGCTACGTGGACCAGCTCCACCAGACGGCGGAGGCGGTCGTCGCGCGGCTCCGCCTCCCGGAGGGAAGCTGGAGGTTCGGCTGGCAGAGCGCGGGACACACGCCCGCGGAGTGGCTCAAACTCGACCTCCTTGACATCCTCCCGGAGCTGGCCGCGGCCGGTGCGAAGGAGGTGCTGGTCGCGCCGGTGCAGTTCGTGGCCGACCACCTCGAGACCCTCTATGACATCGACGTCGCCGCCGGCGAGCAGGCGGCCGAGCACGGGCTCAGACTGCGCCGGATCGCCATGCCCAACGCGTCGCCGGCCATGATCCGGGGGCTCGCCGAGGTGGTCGAGCGCGAGCTGGCGGGCGCCGTGACCGACTGAGGTCTCCCTCTCCGGGTGCCGGGAGATGGGGGCCGGCGCCAGTTGGTAAGGTCAGCCCAGATGGGACCGCCGCTGATGGGCTGGCGCCTGTGATGAGCTGGTGGGGCGGCTTCGTCCACCGGCACCGGTGGTGGGTGCTGCTCGGGTCGGTCCTCCTCTTCGTCGCCAGCGCCGGGGTGCTGAGCCGAGGGGGCACGCTCAACAACAGCAACACCTTCCATTTCGAGTCGAGTCAGGCCCTCACCCTCGAGTCCCAGCAGCTCCCCACCTCGATCGCCAACGGATTCGAGCTGGTGCTCGGCAGTCCCTCGCTCACGGTGGGGAGCCCGGCGTTCGAGGCGGCCGTGACGTCGGCGCTGGCGCCGCTCCGCCGCGACAGCAGGGTGCAGACGATCCTGATGCCGCCCCTCGACAGCGAGACCGCCCAGAGCTCGCTCATCTCCACCGACCGGCACTGGGTGGCGGTCGAGATCGGCCTCGACATCCCCACCTTCGACGCGGCCACCCAGGTCTACCCCAGCCTGCGTGCCGAGGTGCACTCCGACGTGCTCACCATCCATGCCGCCGGCGATCTCGCCCTCAACAGCGTCTTCAACACCCGGAGCGAGCAGGATCTGCAGCGAGCCGACGTCTCCATCCCGGCGGCGCTCATCCTTCTGGTCATCGTCTTCGGGTCGGTGGTGGCGGCCCTGGTCTGCCTGGGGGTGGGCCTGATCGCGGTGGCCGGCGGGCTCGCCGCCATGTACACCATGGCCCACGTCACCGACGTCTCGACCTATGCCCTCAACGTCGTCGTCATCCTCGGCCTCGGGGTCGCCATCGACTACTCGCTCTTCATCGTGAGCCGCTTCCGCGAGGAGCTGCGGCGGCAGTCGAGCTCCGAGGTGGCTCTGGCGGTGACGATGCGGACCGCCGGCACCGCGGTCGCCTTCTCGGGGATCACCGTCGCGGTGGGGGCCACCGCCCTGCTCTTCTACTCGGGCACCATCCTCACCAGCATGGGGCTGGCGGGCAGCTTCATGGTCCTGATCTCGATCGTCTACGCGCTCTCCTTCCTCCCCGCTCTGCTGGCCATCCTCGGGGATCGGGTCAACCGCTGGCGACCGGGCAGCCTGCTCCGTCTTCTCCGGCCGCGCGGAGCGGTGGCCGTGGGTGCACCCGCGAACACCGGCACGACCCCCGCGACCTCCGCGACCGGCACGTCCTCCGTCACCGCCTCCACTTCCGTCACCGGCTCCACTTCCGTCACCGGCACCACCTCCACCTCCGCCTCGGGCACGGCCGCGGTCTCGGGGTCGCCCGCCGTCGGGCGGGCGCCCGACCCCGGCGGTCACGGGTTCTGGGCACGCCTCGCCAACCTGGTGATGCAGCGCCCGGTGGCGGTGCTGCTGCCCTGCCTCGCCCTGCTGGTGCTGGCGGGTTCCCCCCTGGCCCAGATCCACCTCGCCGAGGCCGACGTCGCCCTGCTGCCGCCCGGCGACGACGCCAGGCAGGGGACGGAGCTGCTCACCGAGCGGTTCGGCCAGGGCAACGCCATCGACGTCGTCCTCGACTTTCCGGGCTCACCCTACAGCGCCGGCAACGTGGCCATCGCTTACGCGCTCGGGCAGAGGCTGAGCACCGTCAAAGGAATCACCGCGGTCACCAGCTACGTGAATCTGCCCGGAATGACCGGTGTCGCCACCTACCAGCAGCTGTATGCGAGAGGAGAGACCGCGCTCCCCGCCGCGCTGCGCGCCCAGGTGAGCCAGCTCACCGGGAAGAGCATCGCCGTGGTGCGCGTCTACACGCCCTACGCGGGGTCCAGCGGGCAGGCGCAGGACCTGGTGCGCTACCTCCGCGCCCATGATCGGGTCGCCGGCGCCCAGACCCTGGTGACCGGCAACACCGCCTTCGACATGGACTACGTCCAGTACATGCTGGACCAGACCCCCTGGGCGGTGGCCTACGCCATGGTGGCGACCTTCCTCCTCCTGGTGATCCTGCTCCGCTCACTGGTCCTGCCCCTCAAAGCAGTGGCCATGAACCTGCTCTCGCTCTCGGCAGCCTTCGGGGCTCTGGTCTTCATCTTCCAGCAGGGCCATCTGAGCGGTGTCCTCGACTTCAGTCCGGCACCCCTCGACCCCACCATCCCGGTGCTGGTGTTCTGCGTCGTCTACGGACTCTCGATGGACTACGAGGTCTTCCTGCTCACCCGCATGCGCGAGGCGTGGCGCGAGCACGGCGACAACCGGCGCGCGGTCGCCACCGGGCTCCAGGCCAGCGGGCGGCTGGTCACCGGTGCCGCGGCCATCATGGTCACCGTCTTCCTGGTCTTTGGCCTGGTGTCGTCGGTGGTGGTGATCAAGGCCCTCGGACTGGGGATGGCGATCGCGATCTTCGTCGACGCCAGCATCGTCCGGGCCCTGGTGGTGCCCGCCCTGATGCGCCTGATCGGCCCCGTCAACTGGTGGGCGCCACGGTGGCTGCGCCCCCGCTCCGAGCGGCGGGAGACTGCCGCCGGGTAGCTCGGCGACCATCTGCCCGACTCCCTCCCCCTTATCAACTCCCTCCCCCTTATCAACTCCCTCCCCCTGACCGACTTCCTCCCCCTGATCGACTTCCTCCCCCTGACCGACTTTCTCCCCGGAGCGGGACCGGCGCGAGCCTGGCCTTCCCGGGCGGCTGCGGGAGACCCCCGCACCCCCGTGGCAGGTTATGGACGTTGATGTCCTTAACCGGCCTGGCGCCGGGAGGGGGGCCCGGTCCCGCCTCACCGGGAGCGCGAGCCCGCCTCCATCTCCGGCCATTCCGGGGGCGCAACGGGCCGGCTCGCCGGGGCGGACCTCGGCTCGGCGAGGCGGGGTGCGATGGCTCAGCCAGGACCGGCGGCCCCGGCGAGCGTCTCGCCGGGAGCCGTCGAGCTCATGCCGCTCAGGCCGGCTGGGCGCCCGCCGGGGCCGCTCTGGAGGCCGCCTCGCCGACCAGGGTGGCGCCGGCCGGGGAGCCGCCGTCGCCCCGGGCCTCGCGCACCCGCCGCCGGTAATCTTCGAGCAGGGCGTGCCCGCGCGCCTCGTCACCCACCGAGGCCACGATGTGACAGGCGGGCTCATCGGGGTCGGGCCGCACCAGCACGAAGCCGTCGTCAACGAACACCTTGATCCCGTCCACCAGGTCGAGGTCGTGGTCGCGATGCTCCTCGAGCAGGGTGCGCATGACCCGCCCCTTGGCCTCCCAGGGGACGAACTCAGTTGCGGTGAGATAGGCGGCCCGCGGCAGCCGCGCGATGGCAGTCGAGATCGGCTCCCCCGCACCGGCGCGCAGCTCGAGCAGCTTCACCAGGGTGTACATGGCATCGAAGGCGCCGAAGAAGTAGGGCCAGACCATCCCTCCCTCGCCATCGGTGGCCAGGCAGACGTCGGGGGATGCCGCGGCCCGCAGCACCTGGTTCGGCTCCCCGATGGTGGCGACGAAACCGGAGCCCTGCTCCTCGACCAGACCGCGCAACCACTGGGGAGCGCTGGCCGGGGCCAGCATCTCGCCGCGATGCGACCACCAGCGCGCCAGCAGGCCGAAGAGCTGGTAGCCGGTCAGCACGCACCCCTGGTCGTCGATGACCTCGAGTTGCTCGCCGGTGGGGTCGAAGAGGCAGCCGAGGTCGGCGCGCACGGTCCGGGTGATCAGCGCCGTCTCCTCGGGGACGGTGCGGTGGCGCGGACCCTCGGCAACCCCGGCGTTGAGCGGCACCGTGGTGACGCCAAGGCGGTGGAGCACGTCGGGGAGGACCTGGGACGCCTGGCTGTAGTCGTAGTCGATGACCAGGCGGAAGCCAGCGGCACGGATCGCCTCGGCGTCGACGCTCGCCAGCAGGTGCTGGACGTAGTCGGGCAGCGCGGTGATGTGCTCCTCGATGTCGCCCATCTCGTAGAAGGCGGCGCGGCGGAAGTCCTCCCGGTAGTAGAGGGCCTCGAGCCGGCGCTCCGACCGCTTGTCGATGGGCAGGCCGTCGCGGTCGAAGAAGCGGATGTCGGCGGAGCGCTGGTCGAACGGCGAGACCAGGACGTGGACCCCCGCCTCCGATCTTCCATACCGGGTCGCGAACTGAGTGACCGGCACCGGCAGCTCCTCCAGGTCGCGGACCCGGGCGCCACCGCTCACCATCCCCGAGATCAGGGCGCGCTTGATCATCCGCGAGCTGCGCGCGTGGTCGCGGGCGACCGCTATCGAGGCGCCGCGGGGGAGGGTGGCGGCGAAGGCGGCGCCGAGCCGGGCGCAGAACTCCGGGGTCAGCTCGATGTTGATGAGGCCGGTCATCCCCCAGGAGGCGAAGAGTCCGCGCCGCCACTCCCCCGCCCACACCACCGACTCGTTGACCGTCGAGCCCGGCGCGATCTCCTTGTGGGGCCAGATCCGGACCCCGGCCTGGATCCGGGAGCCCTTGCCGATGACGCAGTCGTCACCGACGACGGCACCCTCCTCTACCACCGTGTTGTTCTTGATGGTGACCCCGCGACCGATCACCGCCTGGCGGACCAGACAGCCCTCACCGATGTAGGTGTGGGGCCAGATCACCGAGTTGGCGACGCGCGCGTCCTCGTCGATGACCGAGTACTTGTCGACGATGACCGGGCCGGTGAGGTGGGTGCCCTCCTTGAGCTTGACCTCGTCGCCGAGGAACGCCGGGCCGTCGATGACCGAGCCCAGCCCCCGCTCGACGTCCTCGCCGATCCAGACGTCGCCCTCACGATGTCCCGGGATGTGGCAGCGGACCCGTCCCGCGAGCGCGTCCCAATTGGCCTGGAGGAAGGAGGGGATGGTGCCGACGTCACACCAGTAGCCCTCGGCGACGAAGCCATAGAGCGGCTCCTCGCGGCCGAGCATCGCGGGGAAGACGTCCTGGGACCAGTCGGCGACGGCCTCCGGCTCGATCCGGTCCAGGACCTCGGGCTCGACGACGTAGATCCCGGTGTTGACGTGGTCCGAGAAGACCTCCCCCCATGACGGCTTCTCCAGGAAGCGCTCCACCCGCGAGTCGGAGCCGGTGATCACCACCCCGTACTCCAGTGGGTTGGGCACCGCGGTCAGCACCAGAGAGGCGAGCGCACCCCGTTCACGGTGGGCGCTGATCACCTGAGAGAGATCGATGTCGGTGAGGCAGTCACCGCTCAGGATCAGGAACGTGTCGTCGAGCAGGTGCGCCGCGTTGCGCACGCTGCCCGCCGTCCCCAGCGGCCGCTCCTCCACCACGTAGTCGATGGTCATCTCCAGGTCGCCGCCGTCCCCCAGGCGGTTGCGGATCTCGGAGCCGAGGTGGTGAAGGGTGACCACGACCTCGGTGATGCCGTGGTCGCGGAGCAGCCGCAGGTTGTGCTCGATCACCGGTGTTCCGACCACCGGCACCATCGGCTTGGGGGACTGGCTGCTGAGGGGTCGCAGGCGGGTGCCCTCACCTCCAGCCATGAGGACCGCCTTCATGAGCCTGCTCCTCGGTGGGGAACGGGGGTGCGCGCCAACGATCCCAGCCTAGTGCCCCCGGGGCCGGCTGTGGGAGATGGATTGGGGGGGATCACACCCTGCCGGAAGGCCATGTAACGGAGCCGCTCGAGCAGCCCCTCGAGGACCACCGGCCAGGCGAAGCCTCGGGCGTCGTGCCGGGCCGCGCGACGCAGGCGGCGGGCCAGCCCGGGACGGTCGACCAGCCCCCGGAGCGCCGCCGCCACCTCGGCGCCGTCCTCGCTCTCAATCACCACCGCGTTGCCGTAGGGCCGGGCGTACTCCTCGCCGGTCGCCCCGACCATGGCCACACCCCCCGCCGCCATCGCCTCCAGGCCGACCAGCCCGAACGGTTCGTGGCCCGAGTTGGCGAGGACGGCCGTGGCCGCGAGGTCGATCTCCGGGATCACGCCCTCGGGCAGGAAGCGGCGGAGGTTGACGACCGCGGCGCCACGGCTCTCCCGGAGGGCGCGCGCCACCCCGGCGGCATCGTCGACCCGCTCGTCCCAATCGGAGACGGAGAGGCCGAGATGGTGAGCCCGGCCGAGCACCTCGGCGCCGTGGGACTCGATGCCGCCCCGGATCAGAAGCCGCGCGGTCAACCCCTCGGCCCGCAGCTCAGCGATCGCCTCGATCGCCTGGATCCAGCGTTTGTCGGGGGTGAAACGCCCGATCTTGAAGGCCAGGCAGGGCGTCCCGGCGGCATGCCGGATCGCCGCGGCCGCCCGCGGATCGGGCGGCACCAGGGCGGTCTCGGGGATGCCGTTGGGGATCACCACCGGGTTGACCCCGCGGCCGAGCATGAGCTGCTTCATGTAGCGGCTGACCGTGGTCGTGGAGGCCGCGCGGCTCAGCGCCGGCCAGTCGATCTCGCCCCAGCCAAAACGGTTGTTGGCATTCCAGAGCAGGACCGCGTGGCGGCGCAGACCGGCGGCGTCCAGCCCGTCGCTGAGCCAGCGGCAGAAGAGTGCCGTGTGCCACTCCTCGCAGAGGACGGCGACCACCCGACCCTGGGCGACGGCGGGGCCGACGACGCGCTGGATCAGGGCCGCAGGGAGGGTCCGGCTGAGGGTGTCCAGCTTGGCCCATTCACCCTCGTACACGCCCGCCCCATAGTGCTGGCTCACCTCCTGGCACCAGCGGAGCAGCCTCACCCCCTCCGAGGTCTCCTCGGGCGGCAGCGCGGGGTCGCCGACGAAGACGAGGGTGGTCGCGTACCCGGCCGCGGCGAAGGCACGGGTCAGCTCCCGGGCGCGCACTCCGAGACCACCCGCGAGGCTGTAGCGATCCGGCCCCTCGAAGGAGACCATGACCACCTCGAGAGTCGCGGGATCGAACATGTCGGCCACAACTATTTCAACCGCTAGCATGACAAAGATGCGCTTTTCGCGTACCCTGTGGGCGCGTCGAGTGACACCACGAGACTCGGCAGGGCTCTTCGTGGCGAGGCTGCAGCATATGGCTGGGACGAAGCTGATCTCCACGCGTCTGACGGTTTGCGTCGCCTGCGGACATGAATCCCGAGTGGTGGCGTCGACGTCCGAGGAAGTGGTCAGCCGGTGCTACGCGTGCGGGGACATCACCCGCACCCCGCATCAGATCCCACCCGCCTGGTCTGTCGAGGCCGGGATCCGGGGCCACGCTCCGGCCCCCGCGTCCTCCGCTCCGGCGACGCCTCGCCAGCCCGCCCCCGCCGGTCGGGCCGCCGCCGGCTGAGAGCCGGCGGAGTGCTCAGCAGGCCGTACCCGACCCGCTGAGCAGCAGTCCCGGGGAGGCGGCCTCGGCCGGGGACGAGGTCACGGCGTAGACGGTGGTCGGGCCGCCGCTCGGGAAGACCACCGGCGCATCAGCCCAGACGAAGTCGAAGCCGGAGCCCGCCACCACCGAGCCGCCCGCGATTGTCGCCGCTGCCCCGGTGCACTGGTTGACCAGCAGCAGGTCGAAGCTGACCGTCATCTGCCCCTCCTGCGGCTCGAGGTCGACGTTGACCTGGACCTCGCAGGAACCCCCCGCGGTCACCGTGCAGCCTCCCCCACCCTGTGGGCTGAGGCTCAGGCTCACGATCGGGCCCGCGGCGGGCGGAGCCGGCGGTGACGGGGACGCGGCCGCGGGCGACGGCACCGGGGAGGCGGTCGCGGGCGGCGTCGCCGGCGGGGTGGCGGACGGAGCCGCGGTGCGGGCGGGAGCCGGAGCTGCCGAGAAGGGCGGCGGCGTGGCGCCGACCGGCGCTCCCGTGTGGCTGCCGCTCAGCATGACTGCGATCGCGGCGACCAGGGCGACCGCGACCAGGGGGACGAGCCAGAGCACCAGCCGCCGGCCGGTGGCGCGCCGCCACCCGGCCGGTGTGAGCCCCGGCGGGAGGGAGGGCATGACCGCCCGGCGGCGGAGCAGCCTCCACCCGGTCACCGCCCAGCTCCGGATCAGCCTAGCCAGGGCGAGCGCTCCGCCCCGGACCCACCTGCTCCCGGCGACCGCGCTTCTTCCGACCGGCCTCAGCCGGGTGGCCACCCCGGCCAGGATCGAGCCGGCCTCGACCGGCGCCGAGGAGGGCCCAGGCGCTGGCCCATCCACCCTCCGCGCGGGGAGGGGCGACTCCGGCTGAGGTGCCGGTGCGGTCGGCGCGGGGGCAGGTGCCGGGAGTCGGAGGGGTCGCGAACCGCCGGCCGGCGGCGGGGTGGTCGCCAGGGCCGGGGTCGCGAGCGGTCGCACCGCGCGCAGCGGGCTGACCAGGGCGCTGATCTCGCGCCGGATCCGGAGGTCGGGCTCGCCCGCGACCTCGCCAAGCGCGGTTCTCGCGGCGGCCGCCGAGGCCGCCCCGTCGAAGGCCGGGCTGGGGCCGCCGAGGAGCGCATCGAGGGCCTCCATGACCTCGGAGCGCCGGTGAGTGTCGGAGGCCGGCTGGCCACGCCGGTGCGGGGGAGTCAGGGCAACGCGAAGCGCGGCGGCGACCGCCTCGATGTCATTCCGAACGCCGCGGCCACCGCGAGCACGGCGGCGGCCACCCGACCCCACCACACCGGCGGTGGCGTCGACGGCGAGACCGGCGTCGACGATCCGCGCCCGACCGTCCAGGCCGACCAGGATGTTTCCCGGGTGCAGAGCGCCGTGGGTGGCACCGGCCGCATGCAGGGCGGTCAGGCCGTCGAGGACGTCGTCCCCGATCGACGCGAGGTGACGCGGCTCGAGACGGGCCACGGCGGCCAGCCGGCGCAGGCTGACGCCCGGGTCGTGGGGCCGGACCACCCACACCGAGCCCCCCTCCTCCCACCCCGGCTCGGGCGACAGCAGGCAGGGGTGGTGCAGGCCGGAGAGGACGGCGGTCGCGCCCAGGAGGGCGGCGCGCTGCGCGGGGTCGCGGCCACTCAGGCGGCGGGCGACATGGAGGGCGTCGCCCGCGTCCGCCGCGACCCAGGTGCGCGACGCCGCGGTGGATCCGAGCAGACCGAGGAGGACCAGCTGGCGGCCACCGAGCTCCAGCTGGTCGCGGTCGCGCAGCCCGTCACTCATCGGCTTCTCCCGGATCGGGTCTTCCCCGCCGGCTGCGAAAGGGGGATGATCGGATCGTGAGCCGCCCGCGGGGTGGACGGCGAGCGGCAGGAGAAGGCGGAGGCGAGGGCGTTGCGGATGCTCTTCTCGTCGCGCTTCGGGATCGATCTCGGGACGGCCAACACGGTGGTCTGCAAGCCGGGCAGGCGGATCATTCTCAACGAACCCTCGGTCATGGCCGTCCGGGTCAACGGCCACTCCGGCCCCCCGGTGCGGGTCGGCCACGAGGCCCGCGAGCTGGTCGGCCGGACCCCCGTCGGGCTCATCACCGTGCGCCCCATCCGCGACGGCGTCATCACGGATCTGCAGTCCGCCCGCAGCTTCATCATCGCCATCCTCCACCGCGCCTTCCGATACCCGTGGGAGCGGATCCGCCCCTGCGCGGCGGTCGGGGTCCCGGCGGGGGCCACCTCGTTGGAGCGCCGAGCCCTGATCGAGGCCGTGGAGGAGGCGGGGGTCAGCCGCGTCGAGCTGGTGCCCGAGCCCGTCGCGGGCGCGATCGGCTGTGGCATCGACCCCCTCCAGCCGCGCGCCCACATGGTCGTCGACGTCGGCGGCGGCACGGCCGAGGTCTCCGCCTTCTGCTTCGGCGGCATCCTGGCGACGCGCTCCTGCCGCATCGCGGGCGACGAGATGACCCTCGCGCTCCACCAATACCTGCGCCAGGAGCACCAGCTGATGGTCGGCGAGCTGACCGCCGAGGACGTCAAGATCCGGCTCCGCGACGCCGCCGCCGAGGGCCAGCCACTGGTGGTCGAGGGCCGGGATGTGCTCAGCTCGCGTCCGCGCCTGGTCACGCTCGATCCGAAGGATGTCGCCGAGGCCCTGCGGCCGACCGTCGACGGCATCATCGACGCGCTGACCGGCTGCCTCGAGGACCTGCCCCCCCAGGCGGTCGGCGACATCATGCACGAGGGGGTCATCGCCTTCGGCGGCGGGTCGCTCCTGGCCGGCTTCGAGCAGCGGCTGGAGGAGGAGTTCGGCTTCACCGTGCAGCACGCCGAGCGGCCGCTGACCTGCGTCGCCGAGGGCGCCGCGCTGGTCATCTCCATGCCGCGGGTCATCGCCGCGTACTCCGCTCGCTAGCGGTCTCCCCGGCTGCGGCAGGCGCCACCGGGGGCGGGCTCGGGCTCGACGGCGTGGCGGCGCGCGCCGTGGTCACGGGAGCGGTGGCCGGTGCCGGAGAGGCCGAGGAGAGGTGGTCCGACTCCAGCGTGCCGGTGGGCGCGGGCGCCTTCGTCGAGGTGATCCCCGCCTGGTTGGCCGCGAAGTACTGGAGGAGCTGATCCACCGAGGGCTCGCAGTCGTAGTAGCCCTGGCCGCCTCCGTGCACGGCGCAGAGCACCACCACCTGGGGGTCGTCGACCGGGTAGACGGCGTCGTACCAGGAGTTGGGGCCACCGTGGGGGGCGGACGGGTCCTGGGCGGTCCCCGTCTTCCCGCCGGCCGGCTCGGGCAGGTTCTGGAGCATGGTCCCGGTACCCTGGGCGACCTCCAGGGCCAGACCGGCGCGCACCGGACCGAGCTGGGCGGCGAAGGGGAGGGCCGCCGCCGCGAGGTGGGTGAGCGGCGTCGCGCCGCCGTTGACGGCGACGTCCATCCCCAGGTGGGGAGTGACCAGGCTTCCGGTCGCCACCGCATCCAGCCAGCGGATGTCCTGCAGGGGGGTCACCGCCGTGTAGCCCTGGCCGATGCCCATCATCGGGGTAACCCCCGGGTACCAGGTGTCACCCGCGGGCATGTGACCCGGGTAGAAGAACTCGCCCGCGCTCTGCTCGTCGACCGGGAGGTCGATGCCGGTGAGCCCGCCCACTCCGAGCTGGGTGGCGGCCTGGGCGATCCGCTGCGGACCGAGCGCGAGCGCCAGTTGGTAGAAGTAGACGTCGTTCGACCAGGCGATGGCCTGGGGCAGGTCCTGGGGCGGCAGGCACTCCCAGTTGGCGTAGTGGACGCCGTCGTAGGTGTAGGAGCAACCGGTGGGGATGACCGTCGAGGACGGGATCGCGTCGTAGGCGGCGTCGGCGGCCGCGGTGACCAGCTTGAACGTCGACCCCGGCGGCATCTCGGCCTCGGTGGCGTTGGCGGCGCCGTCGAGTCCCTCGCCGGCCATCGCCAGGATCGCGCCCGTCCGGGCGTCCATCACGATCATCGAGCCCCAATCACCGCTCTGGCTCTGCGGGTAGGCGCCGGCCATGGACTTCTGGAGCAGGGCCGAGGCCTCCTCCTGGAGCCCGAGGTCGATGCTGAGCTGGAGGGTGCCACCCGGGATGGGCGCCGTCTGGCCGGCGGCCGTCACTGCGCCTCCGAACGGGTCGACGAGGACCCGCTGATCGCCGTCAACCCCACGCAGGTAGGTGTCGTACTCCTCCTCCAGGCCGGAGTGGCCGACCACGTCCCCCGGCGGCAGCAGACCGAGCTGAGTCACCTGACCAGCCCATTCGGGGCCGGTGGAGCCGAGCAGCGACGCCAGCAGGCTGCCCTCGGGGTAGACGAGCCGGTACGAGGGTTCGAGGATCACCCCCGGCAGGTTGGCGGAGCTGATCCGCGCCCCCACCCCGGAGCTCACCGTGCCGGGCAGGTCGACCGACAGCTCGGAGCCGGCCGCATCGATCTCACGCTCGAGCCGCCCCGGCGCCGACCCCATCAGGGCAGCCAGCTCGGACACGGCGCCGCTGCGCCCCTGGATCAGACCCGGGATCACCGCCACCTGGTAGGCGCTGGCCTCGTAGGCCAGGGGGACGCCGTGGCGATCCACGATCTCGCCACGCGGGGCGGGCAGGTCGATGCTCCGGGTCACCTCGGCGAGCGCCGCCGCGCGCAGCTCCGCCCCGCTCTGGCGCTGGAGCTCGAGGGTGACCACCGCCGTCCCGACCAGAGCCAGGGCTAGCGCGGCCGCGCTCACCCTCACCAGGCGCGGCATCCGGCGCAGGCCGCGGGGAGGCCGCCAGAGGATCCGCACCCGCGAGTTGCGGGCGATGCCGACGGCCGCGCCCACCGCCCCCAGATGAGCGACGGCGCTCGAGCCCCCGGCACTGATCAGCGGGCAGGGGACGCCGGCGAGCGGCAGCAGACCGATGCCCCCCGCCGCCGAGATCAGGACCTCCGACCCGAGCAGGACGGCGAACCCGCCCCCCACCAGCCCGGCGGCCTCGGTGCGCGCCCCCTTGGTGATGCCGAGCAGTCGCCACATCACCAGGGCGGTGCAGAGGAAGACGGCGGCGCCGGCTAGCAGACCCCGCTGCTCCACCAGGCTGACCAGGGCCAGGTCGGTCTCGCGCGCCGGGAGGTACTGAGAGAGGAGCGGGTAGGGAACCGCAGAGCCGCGACCGAGCAGCCCGGCCGAGGCGATCGCGATGTGAGCCTGGAGCACCGTCCAGCCCGAGCCGAGGGCGCTGGCGCCCCCGCTCAGGAAGGCCTGGAGGCGGGCGAGCTGGTAGGGGCGCAGCAGGGCCAGGCCGATCGGGGCGAGCCCGGCGGCGGCGACGGCCGTCGCCAGCAGGCTGCGCAGGCGCACCCGGGCCTGGATCGCGACCGCCGCGAAGACGATCACCAGCAGCATCGAGGTGCTGAGGTCGGGCTCGATCAGGGTGAGCCCGATGGGAACGGCCGCGACCGCGAGGGCGACCAGGTAGCGGTGCCTGCGCCCCGGGTTGCCGAGGATGTCGGCGAGCACCAGCAGCAGGCCGATCTTGGCGAACTCCGAGGGTTGGAAGAGCTGGCTGCCCACCTCCAGCCAGCGCCGGCCGCCGTCGACGCCGCCGCTGCCCGCGACCACCACCGCACCCAGGAGGAGCACGGCTCCGGCGTAGACCAGCCGTCCGAGCACCACCCAGACGCGCATCCGCAACCGCGAGAGGGCCAGCGCGACACCCACGCCGAGCAGCACGGTGGCGAGCTGGTGCTGGGCTTCGCTCGAATCCCCGAGGCCGGCGAGGTTGGCGACCCCGAGGGCGGCGAGCCCGGTGATGCCGAGCCAGAGCAGCGGGTCACCCCGGCCGAGACGCCGCCAGCCCCGCCCCGAGGACGGGTCGACGCGTCGGTCGGATGGCGACGGGTCCCATGGATGTCGCTGCATCCATCGCCCTCGGAACACTCAGCCGCCGGAGAGTCACTCGAGACGGGTGCGCACACCCACCACCGCGCAACTCCGTCGCCTTCATGGTACTCGGGAGGCCGGAATGGAAAAGGATTCATCTTCGGCGAGCGGCGATGTGGCGTCCGGCCTTTGACGCCGGTGCTCACCGGTGGCGCTCACCCATGGAGCTCACCTGCCGTCCCTCCTCACGGTCGGCGGGCGGCCCCGGCCGGCCAGGCGGCGCCTCCCGACAAGCCCCCGGGCCTGATCGCTACCATCACCGCGATGACCGAAGCGTCCGAGGTGGCGGGGCCGGCACCGATCAGAGTTGCCGTTCCCCGCGAGCGGCAGGACGGGGAGCGCCGGGTGGCGCTGGTGCCCGGGGCGCTGCGGCCCCTGCTCCGGGCCGGGCTGGAGGTGGCGGTCGAGGCCGGCGCAGGCGAGCTGGCCGGATACCGCGACGCCGCCTACACCGAGGCGGGCGCGACCGTCGTCGCCGACCTGGGCGGGCTTCTCCAGGGTGCGGGCGTGGTCCTCCACGTCGGCCCCCCCGCGGACGCCGAGATCCAGGCCATGACCGCGGGCACCACCCTGGTCGGCCTGCTCCGGGCGACCTCCAACCGCCCCCTGCTGGAGCGTCTGGCCGCCGCCAGGATCGATGTCCACAGCCTGGAGCTGCTGCCTCGGATCACGCGCGCCCAGGAGATGGACGTGCTCTCCTCCATGGCCACCGCCGCCGGCTACCACGGGGTGCTGATGGCCGCCGTCCGCCTCCCCCGCTTCATGCCCCTGCTGATGACCGCCGCCGGAACGGTGCGCCCGGCCCGCGTGCTGGTGGTGGGGGCCGGGGTGGCGGGCCTGCAGGCGATCGCCACCGCGCGCCGGCTCGGCGCCGTGGTCGAGGCATTCGACGTCCGCCCGGTCGTCCGCGAGCAGGTGGAGAGCCTCGGAGCCCGGTTCATCGACGTGGGGGTCGAGGCGGCGGAGACCGGGACCGGCTACGCGGCTCAGCTGAGCGGCGAGGCCGAGGAGCGCGAGCGCGAGGTGCTCAGCCGCCACGTCGCCGACGCCGACTGCGTGATCACCACCGCGCTGATCGCGGGCCGTGATGCGCCCTGCCTGATCAGCGCCGCGATGGTCGCGGCGATGCGGCCCGGCTCGGTCATCGTCGACCTCGCCGCCGAGGGTGGAGGCAACTGCGAGCTGACCAAGCCGGGCGACGAGGTGGAGGTCTCCGGCGTGCGGATCTGCGGCCAGACCGACCTGGCGAGCCGGATGGCCGGCGACACCAGCCAGCTCTACGCCGGCAACATCTCGCGCTTCGTGCTCCACCTGGTCCGCGACGGGAAGGTCCGTGACGACCTGGAGGACGAGATTCTGGGTGCCACCTGCGTCGTCCAGGGCGGCGCGCTGCGTGGCGCCGCCGCCCCGCCGCCGGCGCCGGTCACTCCCGTGCAGCAGTAGGAGCCCGCATGTCCGAGAGCAACCTGGTCCTGATCGGGTTCTTCATCTTCGTGATCTCCGTCTTCCTCGGTCTGGAGCTGATCACCAAGGTCCCGTCCCTGCTCCACACCCCGCTGATGTCGGGGACCAACTTCATCCATGGGATCGTGGTGATCGGGGCGATCACCATCGCCGCCACTGTCAACAACGCCCTGGCGGGGGTGATCGCCGTCATCGCCGTCTTCCTGGGCACCCTCAACGTGGTCGGTGGCTGGGTGGTGACCGACCGCATGCTGGGGATGTTCCGGGGCACCGGCCAGCAGCGCAAACCCCAAGCGGCCGAGCCGCCGGCGGCGGCCGGGCCACCGGAGGGCAAGGCCTGATGCTCGGCGCCACCGTCTACTCGCTCCCCCCGGCCTGGGCCCTGCTCGGCTACGTGGTGGCGATCGCCTGCTTCGCGCGCGGCATCAAGATGCTGACCTCGCCGAAGACGGCGCACCTGGGCAACCGCGTGGCCGGGGTCGGGATGCTGATCGCCATCGGCGTGACCCTGGGCCAGTTCCACGTCGGCTGGCAGTACATCCTCCCCGCCGCCGCGTTGGGAGCCATCATCGGGGCGGTCTGGGCGCTGCGCGTGCCGATGACCGCCATGCCCCAGATGGTGGCGATGTTCAACGGCATGGGCGGCGGCGCCGCCGCCCTGATCGCGCTCGGCGACTTCCACCGGCTCACCCTGGGTGGTCTCGTCCTCGGCCCCATCGACTCCGGGACCATCCTGCTCAGCTGCCTGATCGGCAGCATCAGCTTCGCCGGCAGCATGATCGCCTTCGCCAAGCTCCAGGAGATGATGACCGGCACCCCCATCACCTGGCCGTTCCAGCACGAGATCAACGGGGTGCTGCTGCTCGCCCTGGTCGCGATCGGGATCGTGATCATGGTCGCGGGCGGCGGCGGTGTGCTGATGATCGTCTTCTTCATCGGCGCCCTGGCCCTGGGGGTGATGGCGGTCCTGCCGGTGGGCGGCGCCGACATGCCGGTGATCATCTCCCTGCTGAACTCCTTCACCGGAGTGGCCGCGGCGGTGACCGGCTTCGTGATCGGCAACTACTCGCTGGTGGTGGCCGGTGCCCTGGTCGGCGCCTCGGGTTCCATCCTCACCGTGCTGATGAGCAAGGCCATGAACCGGCCCATCACCAACGTCCTCTTCGGCGCCTTCGGTCAGGTGGCGGAGGGGCCGGCAGGAGCCGCGCTGGCGCCGGGCAAGACCGTGCATCCGACCAGCGCCGAGGACCTGGCCGTGCTGCTCGCCTACTCCCAGCAGGTCATCTTCGTCCCCGGCTACGGCCTGGCGGTGGCCCGTGCCCAGCACGAGGTGAAGGAGCTGGCCGACCTCCTCAAGGCACGCGGGGTGCGCGTGCTCTACGCCATCCACCCGGTGGCCGGCCGCATGCCCGGCCACATGAACGTGCTGCTCGCCGAGGCCGACGTCCCCTACGACGAGCTCAAGGAGATGGACCAGGTCAACCCGGAGTTCGCCCGCACCGACGTGGCCGTGGTGATCGGGGCCAACGACGTGGTCAACCCCGCCGCCCTCAACGACCCCAAGAGCCCCATCTGGGGTATGCCCATCCTCCGGGCCGACCAGGCCAAGACCGTGGTGGTGCTGAAGCGCAGCATGAGGCCCGGTTTTGCGGGCATCGAGAACGAGCTCTTCTACCACGACAACACGCTGATGCTCTTCGGCGACGCCAAGGACTCGGTGAACAAGCTGATCGCCGAGGTCAAGCTGCAGGCGGCGGCGTAACCGCCTCCGTGACCGACCCGGGGGAGCGCGGCGTCTGCGTGATCACCGGCGGGGGCCGGGGTATCGGCGCCGCCACCGCGCGTCGGGCGGCCGCCGCGGGCTGGCGAGTGTGCCTCTCGTGGCATGCGGATCGGGCCGCAGCCGAGGCGGTCGCCGCGGAGATCGGAGGCCGGGCGGTACGAGCCGACGCCGCTGCCGAGGCGGATGTCGTCGCTCTCTTCGCCGCCGCGGATGAGCTGGACCGGGTCACCGCCACCGTGGCCAACGCCGGCATCGTCGCACCCCAAGCCCGCCTCGACGAGATCGGCGCCGACCGGATGCGACGGATGCTCGAGGTCAACGTGCTGGGGGTGATGCTCACCGCCCGCGAGGCGGTCCGGCGAATGTCGACCCGCCACGGGGGCCAGGGAGGCTCCATCGTCACCGTCTCGTCGGCCGCCAGCCGGCTGGGATCGCCCGGGGAGTACGTCGACTACGCGGCGAGCAAGGGGGCGGTCGACACCTTCACGCTCGGGCTGGCCCGCGAGGTCGCCACCGAGGGGATCCGGGTCAACGCCGTCCGCCCCGGCATCGTGGACACCGACATCCACGCCAGCGGGGGCCAGCCAGACCGGGCGGCACGGCTCGCGGGATCGATCCCGGTGGGGCGGCCCGGCCGCGCCGAGGAGGTGGCCGCCGCGATCGTCTGGCTGCTCGGCGACGAGTTCCCCTACACCACCGGCGCCATCCTGGACGTCAGCGGGGGTCGCTGAGCCTCGCCCGCCTCAGAGCCGGATCGACCGTCACCCAGCCGCCTCACCACCGCCAGACCGCGGCGGCGCTGCCGCCGAGGACCAGGTCGCGCTCCCTCTCGTCCAGCCCGGCGCCGTCCAGGGCGCGCCGGTACCGGCTCATCCCGAGCAGCGGGAAGTCGGTGCCGAGCAGCAGACGCTCGGCTCCCACCAGCGTCACCACCTCCCGGATGGCGCTGGGACGGTAGAGGTGGGGCAGCGCGGCGGTGTCGAACCAGATGGTCGCGCAGAGTTCTCTCACCTCCGGCATGTGGGCGTAGAAGGGGAGGCCGCCGCCGAGATGGGCGGCCACCAGCCGGAGCCCCGGGGCGCGCTCGACCAGGCCCACCAGGCGGTCGGGCGTGGCCGTGCCCTTGCCGGGGTAGCGGTGCCCGACCGGCTCGCTGCAGTGCACCGTCCAGGGCAGGTCCAGCTCGACCGAGACCTCGGCGAGCCGCGCCGCGGCGTCGCCGTCGAGGGCGAACCCCTGGGCATCCGCATTCAGCTCGCCGACCCCGCGCAGCCCGAGACGGGCGCAGCGGCCCAGCTCGGAGGCGGCGTCCGGAGCGGCGGGCTGGACCACCCCGCATCCGGCCACCCGGTCGGGGTGCCGTCGCTGGAGCTCGGCCACGAAGTCGTTGGCCTCGGCACAGAGCCGGGGGTCGGCGAACGGCCAGGTGAAGACCACGGCGCGGTCGATCCCCGCCTCGTCGAGATGCCGGAGCAGGTCGGTCTCACCGGCCAGCCGGCGCGCGCCCGCATGGCAGGCGGCGAACCAGGGGTCACCGGCGGCCACCGCGGCGGGATCGCGGCGCACCCGGTCCGGCATGACGTGGACGTGGGCGTCCACCACCGGCCCGCTCATTGGGTCGTCCGCACGTCGTACACGGTGGTGCCGGGAGCCGAAGCGGTCACCGGGAGCTGCTGCGCCGCCCACCACGCGATCCCCGCGGCGGGGAAGCTCTGGTTCACCTCGACGTAGCTGACGTCGTAGCGGCGCAGAACCCCGAGGATCGGCTGGCACTGCATCAACGGTGTGGATCCGCAGCCGGCCATGGCGGTCTCCACGTCGGTCAGCCGCTGGCCGTAGTCCAGGCCGTAGCTCCACAGCCACGGGTAATAGTCGAGGACCACCGGCCGGCCGGTGAGCAGCGGGACCGGGTCGAAGAAGTCGTCGGTGTTGGCCGAGATCAGGAAGACCGCATCGGGGGCGGTCTCCGTCTCCAGGACGGACGCCATCTGCAGGTCGGCCGCCGGGGCCACCACGTAGGGCCCGGTCACCGAGGCCGACGCGGGCGTGTAGGGCAGGAGCCGGAGCAGCGCCAGGCTGCCGGTGGCCAGCACGCTGCCGGCCAGGAGCACGGCGAGGATGCGCCGCCAGACGCCGACCCAGAGGCGGACGGTGATCGCGCCCACCACCAGGGCGACGCCGAGGTACCAGTAGACCAGCAGCTTGGTGTTGTCCCAGTCCCAGCTCTGCAGCACGGCGACGTTGCAGAGCACGAAGACGGGGAGGCAGGCGAGCAGGAAGCGCACCGTGGCCGGGGGGACGATGCCGAGGACCCGCCCCGCCGCCCGGCCGATCGACCGGTCACGGAAGAGGTGGCCGATCGCCAGCAGCAGGACCGCGAGGCTGAGCGGGACCGCCACCCCGAGGTTGACCAGCCAGAAGCCCCAGAACCTGGCGTTGAAGGGAAGGGTGAGGGTGTCCCCGACCGCAGCGGGGAGGCTGGAGGCGGTGATCGAGTGCCCGAGGGCGGCATTCTCGATCGCTCCTGACAACCATCCCGGCTCCAGCCACGGGTACTGGTTGCCGAGGGCGGCGGAGCCATGGGGCGCGAGCACGAGCTGGATCAGGCGCGGAGCGGCGACCACCGCCGCCACCCCGGCGAAGAGCAGCCAGGCCCGGCGCCAGCGGATCACCGCCAGGCCGGCGGCGATGACGGCGACCGCGAAGAGGCTCTGCACATGGATCACCGGCAGGAGGCCGACCAGGAGGCCCGCCACGGCGACGTCGAAGAGCCGCGCCCGAGCCCGTTCGAAGACGGCGAGGAGCAGCACCAGGGCCGCCACCACCACGTCGAAGCCCTCCATCAGGGTGCGCTGGGGCAGCCACCAGGCGAAGAGTGGCGTGTACCACTCCTGGTCCGAGAACACCTGGGTGGCCGAGTTCGGCGCGGAGGTCATGCCGTCGAAGCTGGTGGGCTGGTCCGCGACCAGGCCGGGCAGAGCGCCGATGGTGCGCACGGTGATGCCGGCGCCGTCCACCGGGTTGGCGACCACGTAGCCAGCGCTGCACTGGGCGGAGCGGTACCCCGCGTCGGTGCAGGCGTCGTGCAGGGCGCCGACGAAGCCGAGCCCGCCGCCCAGGAAGCAGATCGTCACGGCCAGGACGCCGGCCGACCGGCGCGCCCCCAGCCGCTCGGCGAGGCTGACCACCAGCAGCACCAGGGCGACGGCCAGGATCACCTGGGGCAGCCAGAGCGCCGGACCGTCGCCGAGCCCCAGGCGCATCAGCATCCCCGAGGTGAAGTCGGGGAGGAATGGGTAGTAGAGCGGGGTGCCGCTCATGATCGGGTTCTGGGGCGGGAGGTTCTGGGCGGTGGAGAAGGACGAGGCGGTGATCAGGTGCTGCGCCCAGTCGGGGATCCAGTAGCCGGTGACCAGGTCACCCCCCGCATCCTGGAACATGGCCCGCGAGAAGAGCAGGGCGAAGACCACCAGCGCCACCGCCGCGATGGCGGCCAGCGACACCGTGGTGCCGAGCTGCCCGCGCGCCTCGTCCCAGGTCAGACGCCAGGTGTCCACGATGCTGACCCGGAGCGCGCGCGCCAGCAGCACCGCGACCGCGGTCACCAGCGCCGGTGCGAGCAGGATCGATGCCGGGCCGAGGCCCAGGCCGAGGCTCAGCAGGAAGCAGACGATGGCGTCGAGGGCGAAGGCGGCGACGGTTGCGATCGCGACCCGCTCCCCGAGCCGGAGCGGGGTGGCCACCAGTCCGGTCACGGCGAAGCCCGAGGCCGCCCCCAGCAGCGCGAGCAGGAGCAGCAGCGCCGCACTCGCCGGGCCGGTCACCCGATGGCCTCGCGCGATGGCGGGGGCACGTGGCTCAGCGCACCCGTCACGCCGTTACCAGGCATCCACCCAGAGACGCATCTGCAGGTCCGGCGTGGTCAGCGGGATGGCCGTCCAGATGGGGTAGAAGAAGATGAATGCGGCCACCACCGCCGCCACGCCGGCGTAGGCCAGCGGGGCCAGTGACCACCAGCGGCCGGCGGCGAAGAAGCGGACCCCGCGCAGCGCGGTGAGCGCGTAGGCGAGAGCGAGGGCGAGAAAGATCAGCATCCCCAGGGCGTGGTAGTAGAAGAGGACGCGGAGCTTGTTACCCGGAACCCACATCATCCAGGCGGTGACGTAGCCGAGCACGATGAAGGCGGGCACGAAGCGGCGGGAGACGACGGCGAAGACCGCCGCGCAGGCGCAGAACAGCCCCATGCCGCCGAGGAAGGCGAGGTTGAAGAGCGGGCTCACCGGACCGATGGGACCGGGCTGGGTGCCCGTGACGGCATCGATGCCGGGTTCGGCAGCGTGGAAGGTGATGATCATGGTGGTCAGCGAGGCCACCATCAGAGCGCCCACGCCCACCCTCAACCACTTCGGCCCGGCGCTCATCCGCCAGACGCAGAAGAGCAGTGCCAGGATGCCCAGCCACCAGACCACGGGATTGCCCATGTTGGTGATGACCCCGGTGCCGGTGTAGCTCGGCGCGTCGAGCAGGGGCGCGCTCTGGTAATACATGAGCACCGGGTGCTCCATGACCGGCCAGGTGTACCAGCGCGAGGCGTACGGATGGCCGTGGCACTCCAGCTCCTGGTACTTGAGGCTCGCCTCGTTGATGGCGATGATGTTGGAGATCGCCTGCACCGGATCGGGCACGGCGACCCCGTCCACCTTGGTCACCGGGACGGGCAGGTACTTGACGTTGTTGGGATAGGGCGCGGTGGCCACCCCCTCGACGTTGGGGTTGCAGGAGACAAACTGGTAGACGTCGTCGTGGGAGATGGTCAGGTAGCGCGCGTAGCTGGCGCAGAAGATCGCCGCCACCAGCATCAGGCCGGCGGCGTAGTGGACCCAGGCCCGGGACCCCGCGGCCTCCCTCCAGAGGGCGGTCTCATACCGGCGCGGGCCGGCGATGCGCCGGAGCGCCGGGAAGGCGGCGGCGGCGTAAGGCGCCAGGCCCCGGAACACGACCAGGGTGGCGATGACCACGAGCGGGGCCAGCGCGGTCAGCTTGGCGGCGAAGGCGAGGCCGAGCGCGGCCGCCAGCACGTAGAGGGTCAGCCGCCACTGGCGGCGCGTGCGCGCCTGCCAGTGGAGCAGGAATAGGTACCAGGTCAGGGCGACGAAGAAGATGGAGGGGATGTCGATGAGCCCGAGCCGGGACTCCACGAAGGCGAGCCCGTCCAGGCAGACCAGCAAGGAGGCGACGATCGCGAAGAAGCGGTCGCGGCGCAACCGCAGCGCGATCAGGTACATCAGGCCGCAGAGCAGGCTGCCGGTCACCACCTGGGTCATCCGCCAGCCGATGGTGTTGAAGCCGAAGATGGCGATCGAGGGCGTCATCAGCAGCTTGACCAGGGGTGGTTCGGGGTCGAAGTAGCTGATCGCCGGAGAGTGGAGATCGTCGGCGGCGTCGGTGGGGAAGTACACCTCGTCGAAGACCTGGCCGCATGCCTTGATGGTCTTGCTGCCGATCGGCACCTCCTCGCAGGCGCTGGCGGAGCTGTTGTAAGCGCTGCCGACGCCGAGGACCTGGATGGCCGGCACCGAGGTGGCGTTGCCGCCCAGGAAGTTGGGCAGGATCGGGCTGCCGAAGCGCAGCACGAAGGCGAGCAGGGTGAGGCCCACGAGCAGGGCGACATCGACCCGGGTGAGGTCGAGCAGCCCGCGCAGCCCCGCTCTCACCAGCGGCCGCTCGTCGCTCGACCATGGCCGCGTGGTGCCGGGCTCCGCCGCTTCCGGGGCCCTCTCGGTGTGCACCTCACCGGAGGGGTCCGTCACCGGCGTCTCTGTGCCGGCGGGCTCCGTCCCCGGCGTCGCGCCAGCGGGCACCGCCCCCGGCGGCTCCTCGCCGGAAGGCTCCGCCCCGGGCGACTCTGCGCCGGCGGACTCCGTCTCCGGCGGCCCTGCGCCGGCGGGCTCCATTCCCACGGGCTCATCGTCGACGGACTGGTCCGAGGGCCCCCCGTCGGCGGGCTCGCGGGTCATCTCCGCCGGTTCCGCCGCCGCGGCGCCGGAGGACGATCCTCGTCGCCGGGACCCCTCCGCTGAGGGGCGAGAGCCGCCTCGATCTGACGCTGGAGAAGGACCGCGTCGCGGAGCGGGATCACCAGCTCGTCCCCGAACACACAGCGGCGGCTGAGCAGGCGGCGGAGCCGGCCGGTATCAGGGCTGCGGAGGCGGAGGACCAGCGCGTCGGCGCCCGACAGGCTGCGCGGGGTCCTGCCCCGGCGCTGGAGGGCGGAGACCAGCTTGGCAACCCGGGCCCGGCGCACCTCGGAGAGGTCGAGGCGGGCGCTCACGGTCAGGTAGCGGAAGAAGAGCTGCTCCCCTTCCAGCCTGAGGTAGCTGTAGCGCTGGCGCATCCAGAGCGACACCGACAGGCCGAGCCCGAGGGCCGCGGCCACCAGCCAGAAGTTCACCGCCCCGGTCTCCTGCCGGCCGTTGTAGATCGCGCCCACGACCACACAGACGAGGCCGAGCCCGAGCATGGGGAACCCATAGCGGCGCCAGCGGTCACGGTCGTAGAGGTTTGGGAAGCGATCCAGCATCGGTTCGGCGCCGAGCATAGCGGGGCCGAGCCCCCTGCCACCGAAGCCGATCCAGTGGGGGCCGGCGCCGCGGAGGAGGGCGGTTCCGAGGCAGCGCTGCGCGGGCGGGCAGCTCTGGGACAGCGCTGTGGGCGCGGGGCGGTTCCGAGACAGCGGTGCGGGTGGCGGGCGGTGCGGCCGATGGCGGCCGATCGGGAGCCCGCCGGTACCCGCTGCTATCGCTCGTCAAGGCTCCGCTGGCGGACCAAGGCCACCCCCCCGAGGACCTCGGCCCGCTCCCCGAGCTGGCCGGCAAGCACCCGCACCGAGTCGGCCACGGCCGGGGCGGCGTGGCGGTCGATGGCCTCGCGGATGCCGGCCATCACCGGCTCTCCGGCGGCCCCGAGGCTCCCGTCGATGACCACCGCCGCGGGATCGAGCATGGTGCAGAGGTCGGCGAGCGGCCGGCCCACGGTGCGCCCGAGATCGGAGAAGGTCCGCCGCACCCCGGGCTCCCGGTCCGCCGCCAGCGAGAGGACCTCGGGCACGCTGAGGCGCCGGGCGTACGCGCGGCGCACGAACGCGTGGAGGGAGGGCCCCATGACTTGGGCCAGGCATCCCCGGCCTCCGCAGACGCAGAGCGGCCCGTCCTCCTGGTCGCGGACCTGCACGTGGGCCAGCTCACCGGCGAAGCCCGCGGCCCCCCGCTGAAGCCGTCCCCCGAAGACCATGCCGGCGCCGACCCCCTTGCCGAGCATGACGTACACGAAGCTGTCCAGCCCGCGGCCGGCACCGAAGGAGGACTCGCCGAGGGCCCCGAGGTTGGCGTCGTTCTCGGCCACGACCGGCGCGTCGAAGCGCTCGCGGAGAGGCGCCAGGTCGACCTCCGCCGGCCGCGGCCGGGCCACCGACACCACCACTCCGGCGAGGCGCTGCGCCGAGATGCCGGTGTCCCGCAGCGCCGCATCCAGGAGACCCGCCGCCAGCTCCAGCGACCCACCCGGGGGGTGGGCGTCCCCCGCCGGCGTGGGGTCGTGGGTGACGACCGTCTCGCTCCTCCCGCCGAGGGCCACACCGGTGAGGCCGACGACGGCCGCATGGAGATCGCTGCCCCGGTGAGCAATCACCCCCACCACGCGGGGCGCCGTCGCCGGGACCAGGGTGCGTGGCGGGCGCCCCGCCCCCCGGGGGCCCGCCTCCGGGACGACCTCGACCAGCAGCCGGCGCCGGAGCATCTCGGCGACGACGCCCGCGACAGTGGTGAGGGGGAGGCCCGAGAGCTCGGCGAGCTGTGCCCGGGTGATCGGGCCCGAGCATTCGACGAGGCTGAGGAGACGGCGGGGATTGGGGCGGAGGATCTCGGAAGAGGGCGGCGAGAGCACGACCGCAGTGTAGCTTATTTGTACGAATATGCACAAATCGGATCCAGCTACGTCCTGGTACACTCGACTAGTGACCCGTCGGCATCGGGATTTTAGACTGATTCGGTGATAATCCGCCGGGTCCGCTCCCGCCTCTCACCAGCTCTGGGATCACTGCGCGCCCCCTCCTTCCGCTGGTGGTTCCTCAGCCAGGTGCTCTCCGCGTCGGGGACCATGACCCAGGGCGTCGCCCAGTCCTGGCTGGTGCTCAGGCTGACCGGCAGCGGTCTCGACCTCGGGATCCTCGGCTCCTGCTACATGCTCCCCGTCCTGCTCGGGGGCCCGTGGGCGGGAGCGCTGGTCGACCGCGTCGACCGGCGACGGCTGCTGGCGGTGACCCAGGTCCTCTTCATCCTCCTGGCCGGGGCGCTGGCCGTGCTGACCTTCACCGGTGCGGTGCGGGTCTGGATGCTCTTCGTCCTCGCCTTCGTCACCGGGGGGGTGAGCGCGCCCGATGGAGCCGCCCGCCAGGTGTACGTCCTCGACCTGGTGGGTGGCGAGCGGCTGGCCAGCGCGGTGAGCCTGAACGAGGTCGTGCTCAACGTCTCGCGCGTGCTCGGTCCCGCGATGGGCGGGATATTCCTGGCCACCCTCGGCGTCCCCTTCTGCTTCGTGGCCAACGCCGTCTCCTACCTCCCGCCGCTCGCCGTCCTGCTCGCCCAGAGGCGGCGGGCGTCGCGTGTCGCCGCGCCCATCCGCCACGCTCCGGCCGGTCCGGGCGCCGTCCGGGCGGGGCTCCGCTACGCCTGGAGCACTCCCGCCCTCCGCTACTGCCTGCTGATGGCGGCCGCGTCGGGGATGCTCTTCAACCTCGGGGTCGGCCTGCCCCTGCTGGCCACGCGGTCCTTCCACCTCGGTGGCGGCGGGTACGGGCTGATGATGGCCACCTTCGGGGTCGGCGGCGTCGCTGGGGCGCTGCTCGCCGCCTCGGGTCGGGGGATGCCGTCGGGGCGTTCGGTGCGCCTCCTCGCCCTGCTCACCGGCATCTCGATCCTGGCGACGGCGGCGGCGCCCCTCGCCGGCCTGGCCTTCGCCGCGCTGGGGATCACCGGCGCCCTCTCGATCTGGTTCATCGCCCGGGCGAACACCCTGGCTCAGCTCCGCTCCGCTCCCTCCATGCGGGGCCGGGTGATGGGCATCTGGGTGATGGCGCTGCCCGGCGCGCAGCCGATCACCAGCCCGGTGGTGGGCTTCACCGCCGAGGCCGCGGGCCCGCGGGCGGGATTCGGGCTGGCCGGCGCCGCGCTGCTGCTGGTGGTGGCGGCGGGCTGGCGCTCGCTGGCCGACGTCGGGGTGGCCATCGAGCCGGCTGCCGGCGGGACGGCTGCTCCCGATCGGCCGGGCGTGGGCCTGGCCGGCGGCCGGCCGGAAGCGCCGGCCCTCCGGCCTATGCGGTGATCGCGACCATCCGGTCCAGGGCCCTGCGGGCCCGTTCGGCGACCGGCTCGGGCACGGTGACCCGGGGCTCCATCCGCTCCAGGCAGGCGGCCACGCGCTCCAGCGTGATCTTCTTCATGTAGGGGCAGACGGCGTCCTCGGAGGCGGGCAGGAAGCGCTTGGAGGGGGCGAGCAGATTCATCCTGTGGATGATCCCGACCTCGGTCGCGACGATGAAGGTTGTCGCCGGTGACTCCACCGCCCGGCGCACCATCCCCTCGGTGGACGCGACCACGCAGCTCGGTCCTCGCAGGTCGCCGTGGCCCAGGCGATAGAGGGTCGCGGAGGTGCAGCCGCACTCCGGGTGGAGGAGCAGCTCGGCGTCGGGATGACGCCGCCGTGCCGCCTCGAGATCGTCCGGACCGATACCGGCATGGACGTGGCACTCGCCCATCCAGACGTGCATCCGGCGGCCGGTGACCCGTTCGAGGTGAGCGCCCAGGAACATGTCCGGGCAGAAGAGGATCTCGGTGCCCTCGGGGATCGCCCGGATCACCGCCTCGGCGTTGCCCGAGGTGCAGCAGTAGTCGGACTCGGCCTTCACCTCGGCTGAGGTGTTGACGTAGGAGACGACCACAGCCCCCGGATGCTCGGCCTTCCAGTCGCGGAGCTGGTCGGCGGTGATGGTGTCGGCCAGCGAGCAACCCGCCCCCAGGTCGGGCAGCAGGACCGTCTTCTGGGGGGAGAGGATGGCCGCGGTCTCGGCCATGAAGTGGACCCCGCAGAAGACGATCACCTCGGCGTCGGTCTCGGCCGCCTGCCGGGAGAGGTTCAGGGAGTCACCCACGTAGTCGGCGATGTCCTGGACCTCGGGCAGCTGGTAGTTGTGGGCGAGGATGACCGCACGACGCTCCCGGCGGAGCCGCTCGATGAGCGGGACCAGCTCCTCCACGCTGCTGGTGAGGTCGGCGAGGGCGAGGGCCACGCGGGCCTCCAGTGAGCTCCTCGAGGGGATGCCGTGCAGTGAGGGCTGGGGCTCGGGGAGTTTAGGTCAGAATTACCTTATTAGTATAGCGCATCCACCGGGGCGCAGCGCAACCCCCTCGCCCGGTCGGGGCCAGGGCCCTCGCCCGCCCGTCACCCGCCTCCGCCAATGCGGTTGGCGCCGCCGCCCTCCCACCCTGGGCACATACCGTCAGCCGCCGTCGACGGTGATGCGGCTGGCGCCGCCCTCCACCCCGAGCTCATAGCGGTCGACGGCGGTCTCGTACCCGGGGCTCGCCACCGAGGCGCCGCTGCCCGAGGACCCCAGCCGCCGGGCGTCGAGGCTTAGCCGGCTCAGACCGCCGGTCACCCTGACCCGCACCGGCACGCCGCCGGGACGATGGATGCCGATCCGGCTGGCTCCCCCGCGGATGCGCAGCGGGACCGTGCCCACCGGTCGGGAGAGCCGGAGGTCGACCCGGCTGGCGCCGCCGGTCATGGTCATCTCGGAGAGGCGGACGCCGGAGAGGTCGAGGTCCATCTCGGCGGCGCCGCCGCGGACCTCCAGCGCCCACGGGATGGTGCCGTTGAGGACCACCTGACCGCGACCGGCCCCCGCGTGCCAGAGCCCGGGGAAGGTCAGACTCACGGTGCCACCGGTCACCCGGATCCGGGGAGGGCGGCCGGTGAAGCTGGCCCGGTAGAGGTCCGGCATCTCGGCGTTCGACCCGATCCTCATCCGCGCCACCGACGCGTTGATCTCCAGGCGTCCCGCGGTCACGCCGCCCAGCGCGGCCGAGAGCTCCCCCTCCGTCACCCCGGAGGTGCCACGCTGCGCGCTCCTCAGCTCCGTCGCGATCCGGCGCGTGATCTCGGTGCTGCGCTCCGCGTAATCGACCAGCAGGGCGATCTCAGCGTCGTCGAAGCCCGCGTAGAGGTCCTGGACGGCCCCGCCGACCGCCGCGTAGGCGGCGCGCACCCGCGCCATCCCCTCGGGCACCAGCTGCGCGACCACCCGACGGCGGTCCACGGGGTCGGCCTCGCGGCGCAGCAGGCCGGATCGTTCCAACCGATCGAGCACGCCGGTGACCGCTCCGGTGGTCAGCCCCATCAGCTCGGCGAGCCGGCCGGCGGTCATCGGGCCCTCGATGTCGAGGAGGTTGACGCAGTGGAGGTCGGTGACCCCCATCCCCAGCCGATCGGCGATCGCCTGGTTGTGGAGCACCGTCCAGGCCACCTGGCGGCGGACGGCGACCACCAGGCGGCGGAGCAGCTCGGAGCGGGCGGGGGTTGACATGGGCCGGGCCATCTGCTTAGTATCAGGTTTGCTTAGCTACTAAGATATCATCACGGGAGAGGCACATGCAAGGAGAGTATGGCAGTCCCGCGGGGGCTGCGGAGCCCGCAGGGGGCCGCGCTGCCGCCCACCGGTTCAACCCGTGGGTCGTGATGCTCGTCCTCTCCCTGGGGATGTTCATGACCCTGCTCGACCTGACCATCGTCAACATCGCCATCCCCCGCATCGTCGACGGTGTCCACGCCAGCCTCGACGAGGTGCTCTGGATGCTCAACGCCTACAGCCTGGGCTATGCGGTGCTGCTCATCACCTCGGGCAGGCTGGGCGACATCGTCGGCCCTCGCCGCCTGTTCATGGGCGGCATCGCCCTCTTCACCGCCGCCTCCGCCCTGAGCGGTCTCGCCCCGACCGCGGGCCTGCTGATCGTGGGCCGGGCGCTGCAGGGAGTGGGCGCAGCCCTGCTCGCCCCGCAGAGCATGGCCATCCTGCTCGCCATCTTCCCCCCGGAGCGGCGGGGACCGGTGTTCGGCGTCTTCGGCATGCTCTCCGGCCTCGCCGTGGTCGCCGGTCCCACTCTGGGCGGCCTGCTGGTCACCGACCTCAGCTGGCGCTGGATCTTCTTCGTCAACCTCCCCATCGGCGTGGGCGTGCTGCTGGCGGCCGGCCGCCTGGTGCCCGACCTCCGTCCCGGTCGCCTCCACCGGCTCGACCTCGCCGGCGTGGCCCTGCTCACCGCCGCGATCTTCTGCATCGTCTACGGGCTCATCGAGGGGCAGCGCTACGACTGGGGGACGATCACCGGGCCGATCAGCATCCCGCTGATCATCGCCGTCGGGGTGGTGCTGCTGGGCACCTTCCTCGTGCACCAGGCGCGACGGCAGGGGGGCGAACCGCTGCTCACCTTCGCCCTCTTCCGGGACCGCAACTTCACGCTGATGGCGGTGGTGCTGTCGGCGATGAGCTTCTTCATCCTCGGCATCTACCTGCCGCTCACCATCTACTACCAGTCGGTGCTCGGCCTCAGCGCGATCGCCGCCGGCCTGGTGGTGGCGGTGCAGCCGGGGGCGATGTTCCTCTCCACCGGTCCCGCCAACGGGCCGGCCTCGACGCGGCTGGGAGCCCACCGCATCCTCACCGCGGGGCTGGTGCTGCTCGCCGCCGGAGCCGCCTACATCGCCTGGGACGTGCAGGCGGACTCGAGCCGGTGGTCACTGGTGCCCGGGCTGGTGGTGGGCGGCCTGGGCATGGGCTGCATCTGGGGCCCCGCCTTCCAGCTGGCCACTCGCGACCTCCGGGTGGAGCTGGCCGGCGTGGCCTCGGGGACGCTCAGCACCCTCCAGGAGATGGGCGCGGTGATCGCCAGCGCCGCGGTGGGGGCCCTGCTCCAGAACCGCCTGGCCACCTCCCTGCACGCGCAGGCGGTCGCCGCGGCGGCCCACCTCCCCGCGCACGTCGCGGCGTCGTTCGTGGCCAGCTTCAGCGGCGCCGCCGCCAGCGGCCTGCAGATCGGCGCCGGCCAGAGCGGGGCCGCCCTGCGCATCCCTGCGGGCACGTCGCCGAGCCTCGCCGCCAGCCTCGCATCGCTGGCGCACTCCGTCTTCGCCGCGGGGTTCGTCGCCGCGATGAAGCCCACCATGCTGCTGCCGATCGGCGTGCTCATGCTCGCCGCGGTGGCCTCCCTCTTCGCCCGCGGGCGCTCCCGGGGTGAGCTCCCTGAGCTCGCCGAGACCGCGGTCGGCGCCGACGGCACGTCCGCGGCGCAGCAGCCATTGATCCGCCAAGGAGAACCGGTATGAACGACGACGACCATGACGCCAACGACTTCTGGGCCCTCAGCCGCTGGTGGGGCTTCGGATCGCCGGTCGGACTCGCCATCCTGCTGATTGGCCTCGGCGGCTTCCTGGTACTGCTCGCCGAAGCCATCGCCGTACCGCTGAGCCTGTTCCGATGAGCGCGTCGCCGCGGCGGCGGCTGCTGCTGCCGGAGATGGAGGGGGGTGCGGCGCGGCGCTACGCGCGCCAGCGCGGCACCGAGGGACAGCTCGCCGAATGCCGGCGCGAGGCGGCACGGCTCACCGCCGGGCTGGCCGAGGGCGTCCGGGTGCTGGAGGTGGCACCCGGTCCCGGCTACCTCAGCCTGGAGATGGCCAGGTCGGGGCGGCTTAACGTCACCGGCCTCGACATCAGCCGCACCATGGTCGAGATCGCGACCCAGAAGGCGCGGGAGCAGGGTGTCGTCGCCGAGTTCCGGCAGGGCGACGTGTCGGAGATGCCGTTCGCCGGACAGAGCTTCGACCTCGTCGTCACCCAGGCCGCCTTCAAGAACTTCCGGCGGCCACTGGCGGCGCTCCAGGAGATGCACCGGGTGTTGCGCGAGGGGGGCACCGCGGTGGTGCAGGACATGAGCCACGAGGCCACCCGGGCCGACATCGCCCGCGAGGTGCGCGGCATGGACCAGCGCGGCGTCGGCGCGCTGATCACCAGGTGGATCTTCGTGGGATTACGCCGCCGCGCCTACTCGCCCTCCGGTTTCAGAGCGCTGGTGGCGCAGAGCCCCTTCGAGACCTGCGACATCCGGATCTCCGGGATCGGTATGGAGGTCCGGCTGACCAGGTCGGGTGGCGCCGTATCGCCCCCTCCCGGTGACACGGCGACGGCATGAGCGGTCCCGGCGACGGCGGCGCGGTGCGCGTGACCGGCCTGCGCAAGGCATTCGCCTCCAAACGGGGGCGCGTCGAGGCCCTCCGCGGCGTCGACCTCTCGATCGACGCCGGCCAGATCCACGGTTTCCTGGGGCCGAACGGGGCTGGGAAGACCACCACGCTGCGCATCCTCACCACGTTGCTCCGCGCCGACTCCGGCGAGGCCATCGTCGCCGGCATCGATGTCCGCCGCCACCCCGGCGCGGTGCGGCGCCGGATCGGCTACGTCGGCCAGCTCGGCGGCGCCGACCGCGAGGCCACCGGGCGCGAGAACCTGCTGCTCCAGGGTCGCCTGTACGGGATGTCCAGCGCGGACACCGAGCGCCGCGCCGGCGAGCTGATCGAGCTGCTCGAGCTCGGCGCATTCAGTCAGCGGATCGTGCGCAGCTACTCGGGCGGCCAGCGGCGCAGGCTCGAGGTGGCGCTGGGGATCGTGCACCGCCCCGAGGTGCTCTTCCTCGACGAGCCCACGCTCGGTCTGGACCCGCAGAACCGGGCCAACCTCTGGGAGCAGCTGCGCGGACTCCGCGACGCCGGCACCACCATCCTGCTCACCACCCACTACCTCGACGAGGCCGACCAGCTCAGCGATCGGCTCGCGATCATCGACCACGGGCGCATCGTGGCCGAGGGCACCCCTCTGGAGCTCAAGCAGCGGTATCCCGCGGAGGTGATCGTCACCCCCAAACTGGGAGCCGCCGAGCTGGGACCGCTCGCCACCGACCTGGGGCGCGACCCAATGGTGGGCGCTGTGCAGACCGACGGCGAGGCTCTCCGGATCCAGGTCCCAGATCCCACCGCAGGTCTGGCGGCGGTGATCGACAGGCTCCGCGCCAGCGGTGTCGGGGTGCTCCGGGTGAGCCTCCAGGAGCCGTCGCTGGACGACGTCTTCCTCCATGAGACCGGGCGCTCCCTGCGCGACGCGGGCGACCCGGCCACGGCCGAGGCGGCGTGATGACCCTGCTGCTGCAGACGGCGCTGCTCAGCCGTCGCCGATTGCTCGAGACCCTCCGCCAGCCGATCTGGGTGTTCATGGGGCTGAGCGTGCCCCTCCTCTACCTCGCCCTCTTCGCCCCGCTGCTCACCTCGCTGGCCGGCGGCCCCGGGTTCCCGGCGGGAGGGGTCCTCGACGTCTTCGTGCCGGGCATCCTCGCCCTGATGGCCTTTGGGGCGGGTATGGGTGCGGGATGGATCGTCATCGGCGAGCTGGACACCGGCGTCATCGAGAGGCTCCGCGTCACCCCGGCGAGCCGCCTGGCTCTCGTCCTGGGGACCGTGGTCCGCGACGTCATCACCTTCGCCGTCCCGGCGGTCATCGTCGTGTGCGTCGCGCTCCCCTTCGGGTTCCGCGCCCGCTGGGGGGGACTGGGCCTGCTCGTCGTGCTGATGGCGCTGCTCACCGCAGCCTGCTCGGCGGGCTCCGCGGCTCTCGGCATCACCCTCCAGCAGATCGGCAGCCTGGCGGCGGTGGTCACCGGCCTCCAGCTCCCGCTCACCCTGCTCTCGGGCGTGCTGCTTCCCCTCTCCCTCGGCCCCGGCTGGCTGCAGGGCCTCGGACACGCCAACCCCATGTACTACGCCGTCGAGGCGGCGCGCCAGCTCGCCGCGGGGACGGTGACCACGGAAACCGTGGCCCTGGGCTTCGGGGTGACGCTCGCCGTGGCACTGCTCGCGATCTGGTGGGCGACCCGCGCGTACCGCCGGGCGATGGAGTGAGGAGCGAGAGCCGCAGGCTTTCGCTCCGAGCGGAAGACCCCGGCGGTACCGCCCCCGAGTACCGGCGCGCCATGGCCGAGCAGGCGTGAGCGCGGACATCGCGCCCGGCCGGCGAGGACCGTCCGCAGCTTGAACCATGCGCGCCGAACGCCGCGCGGCGTCCAAGACCTGGACACTGCGAGGACGTCGAAACCTGAGGTGGAGTCGGTCCCTGACACCACGCCGATGTCGTACCTGACGCGGCTGTCGAATACCCCGCCGGCCCGGATCCGGGCCGTGCGGGCGGTGGCAGCGACGAATCCCGTTGCCCCATCTGGACTTACGGCGGAACCCATAGCATCATTGGTGGCCGGGGAGCGCGATGACGACGCGCTCAGAGTGAGGAGAGCCACCCATGACGAGCACACCCATGACCACTTCGGAACCGCGCCCGGCCGCCGCGAGACCCACGGAGGTTGCGATCGCCGATCCCGCCCCCCTGGGGTTGGCCGGATTCGGCCTCACGACCCTGATCCTGTCCGTCGTCAACGCCGGTTGGTTCGGCAACGCCTCCATCGTGCCCCTCACCGGGTCGACCCTCTCGATGGCCGTGGCGTACGGGGGCCTGGCCCAGTTCATCGCCGGCCTCTGGGCCTTCCGCAGGGGCAACACCTTCGCGGGCACCGCTTTCTGCAGTTACGGCGCCTTCTGGTTCAGCTTCTTCCTGCTGGTCCAGGTTTACCTGGGTGGCATCATCAAAGGGGCGCCGAACGCCTGGCTGGGCTGGGTCGGGCTGTACCTGCTGGCCTGGGGCATCTTCACCGCCTACATGACCATCGCGTCGCTGGGGGCGGCCAAGATGGTCACCACCGTCTTCGTCCTGCTGACCCTGACCTTCGTGGTCCTCGCCCTCGGCTGGTTCACCGGCAACGTCGCGACCTTCGGCGCCAGCGCCGACGGCCTCATCAACATCGGTGGATACCTGGGCCTGCTGACCGCCATCGCGGCCCTCTACACCTCCTTCGCGGACGTCGTCAACGCGGCATGGCACAAGGTGGTGCTTCCGACCGGGTCTCCGTTCGTCAGCTGACGGCGGCCCCGGACTCCCCGGGGGACCGGGCGCTGCCCGGTCCCCCGTGCGGTGGGAACGCCGGTTACTCGGCCTTGCCGAAGGCCTCGATCTCCTTCTGCTCCTGGGCCGACAGCTCCCGCGGCACCTGGCCCCGGGAGAGCTTCTCGCTCTGCACGTGGTGCTTGATCTGCTCCACCACCTCGGGGTTGGCGAGGGTGGTGATGTCGCCCACGTCGGTGAAGTTGGAGATGCCGGCGATGACCCGGCGCATGATCTTCCCGGAGCGTGTCTTGGGCATGTCCGAGACGATCCAGACGTTGGCGGGGCGGGCGATCTTGCCGATCTCGACCTCGATCGCCTTGACCACCTTCGTCTCCAGCTCCGCTGACGGCTTGAAGCCAGGCTTGAGCGAGATGTACATCTCGACCGCCTTGCCGCGCATCGCGTCGATGACGGGCACAGCCGCCGCCTCGGCGACCTCGTCGACGGTGATGGCCGCGGACTCGAGCTCCTTGGTCCCCAGCCGGTGGCCGGCGACGTTGATGACGTCATCGACCCGTCCCAGGATCCGGAAGTACCCGTCGGCGGCCTGGAGCGCGCCGTCGCCGGCGAAGTACGGCCAGTCGTGCCAGTCCTTGCTGTCCAGCTTGGCGTACTTCTGGTAGTAGACCTGCACGAAGCGGTCCGGCTGACCCCAGATGGTCTGCATGATCCCGGGCCAGGGGTTGCGGATGCAGATGTTGCCGGCCTTGCCGCTGCCCGGCTCGACCACCTTGCCCTCCTCGTCGAGGATCACCGGGTAGATGCCGAGCGCGGCCGGTCCGCAGCTGCCCGGCTTCATCCCTTGGAGACCGGGAAGCGTCGAGCCCAGGAAGCCGCCGGTCTCGGTCTGCCACCAGGTGTCGACGATCACCGCCTCCCCCTTGCCCACCGCGCTGTGGTACCAGCGCCACACGTCGGGCTCGATCGGCTCGCCGACGGTGGTCATGTGCTTGAACCGGTAGTTGTACTTGGCGGGCTCGTCCGGCCCCACCTTGCGCAGCATCCGGATCGAGGTGGGCGCGGTGTGGAAGATGGTGACCCCCAGGCGTTCGGCGATCCGCCAGGGCCTGCCCGGGTCGGGGTAGGTGGGGACTCCCTCGTAGAGCACGCTGGTGGTGCCCAGCGCCAGCGGCCCGTACACGATGTACGAGTGGCCGGTGATCCAGCCGATGTCGGCCATGCACCAGTAGGTGTCATCGGGGTGGATGTCCTGGTAGTACTTGGAGGTGCCGGCAACGTAGGCGAGGTAGCCACCGGTGGAGTGCTGGGCCCCCTTGGGACGGCCGGTGGTGCCGCTGGTGTACATGAGGAAGAGGGGGGCCTCCGCGGGCATCGAGGTCGGGGGCACCACGGCGCGCCGATACTGGCCGATGACGTCGTCGACGAAGACGTCCCGGCCCTCGACCATCGGGGTCGCGGACGCGTACTCGCCGGCATGGCGCCGGAAGACCAGCACCCTGTCGACCTCCTGGCCGAGGGACGCGGCACGGATCACCGCCTCGTCGGCCTTGACCTTGTGGTCGACCAGGTCGCCGTTCCGGTAATAGCCGTCGATGGTGACCAGGAACCGGCTCTGGGAGTCGGCGATCCGCTCCCCGCAGGCGGCGCCACTGAAGCCGCCGAAGACCTCGGAGTGGATGATGCCGAGGCGGGCGCAGGCCAGCATCACCACCGGGAGCTCGGGGACCATGGGCATGTGGAGGGTGATCCGGTCGCCCGCCTTGAGGCCGCAGTAGTCGCGGAGCAGGGCCGCGAACTCGTTGACCCGGCGGTGCAGCTCACGGTAGGTGATGCTCTGGGTCAGCTCGCTCTCCGGCTCGGGAACCCAGATCAGGGCCGCCTGGTTGGCCCGCGTCTCCAGGTGACGATCAACGCAGTTGTAGCAGGCGTTGAGCCGGCCGCCGACAAACCATTTCCAGAATGGCGGGTCGCTGCTGTCCAGCGTGGTGTGCCAGTACCGGTCCCAGCTCAGCAGGTCGGCGTATTCCCGAAAGCACTCCGGGAAGTTCTCCTCGCCGAACCGCTCCAGGATCGCCGGGTCGTGCGCGTTGGCCTGGCCGACAAACCTGGGCGGGGGCTGGATGTATTCCTCCTCCCGCCAGTGCACGGCGATCTGGGCCTCCGAGATCCCCAGCTCTTCACTGATGGCCATGACTCATCCCTCCGCTCCTGCGGCCGACCGGCGAGCGCCGTCGTGCCGCACCCGTCTGGAGCTCCTTGCAAATCTTGGAACGGGGTGGTCCGGCGGTCAAGCGCGATTCGTCTGACAGGGCATGGGTTTCCGTCGAAGGAGGCCCGAGCCGCCGGGGGTGGACGACTGGGGTTCGGGAGTCGAACGGCCCGGCCGTCCGGTTGCGACGGGCGGCGGCTGGCGACGGTCGGTCAGCGGTGGGCGATGGCCGCGGTGATCGCAGACACCGTGCCCGAGGGGTCGTCCACCCCTATCACCAGCTTGGCGTAGTGCTCATCGTGGAGCCGGATGGCGATTGCCCGATCCGGGTCGTGGACGTCCCAGAACGCCCACTCACCGTGCTGGACGAAGCGGCCCGCGGTGATCACGCCGGGCAGGTTGCTGCCCGCCACCCTCATCCCGTGCCAGACCTCGTGCGCCTCGGGAGCGGCGGCCTCGACCCCGGCGATGTGGGAGAGCGGGACCTCGAGCTGGCTCTTCAGGGCAAAGAACTTGTCCGCGCCCCGGATGTGGACGACGAGGGTGTCGGGGGTGATCTCGATATCCGCCATCCGGGCAGGATAGCCCGCGCGGCGGCCACCCGCCGGGAGCTGGACGTCTCGACCGGGGGAGGGCGGGCGGAGGGTGCGCCCCCGGAGGGGGCTGGTCGGAAGGTGGGCCGCCGAGGGAACCGTGATCGACCGGGTCATGAGGGGGGCAGCCGGGCCCGGCCCTTCCGTCTCTGTCATGTATAGTTGACGCAGCCAATGAGCATCGCAACCCAGCGCCCGCCCTACCGCGCATCGACGCGAGCAGCCGATCACGCCGTCCGCACCGTCATGGAGGCGATCGACGCACTCCCGGTGGGCGACCGTCTGCTGGCGCTGCGCTCCATCGCAGGCCTGGTCGGGAGCCGGCGCGCCGGCGGCGTGCTCGCCGCTCGGAACGCGGGCATGAGCTGGGCGGAGATCGCCGACCGGCTGGGGATGTCACGGCAGGCGGTCTGGCATCGCTACGGGCCCGAGGATGTCGACGCCCGGACGCCGGCACGCGTCGGGGCCCCCCGCGCAGAGCGCCCTCCGCGCACCTACTCCAGCTGCGCCTCGTACAAGGCCGTCACCACCCGCCCCGCCATGGAGCTCGCACCATGATCGACCCCGCGATCGACACCGTCACCGACGCCAGCTTCGACGCCGAGGTGATGGCGTCGCCCACCCCCGTGCTGGTCGAGTTCGGGGCGTCATGGTGCCCGCCCTGCCGGGCCATGGCCCCGGTGCTCGCCGAGATCGCCCGCGAGCGCGCGGGACGGCTCCGGGTGGCGGCGGTGGACTGGGACGAGAACCACCGCACCGCCGACCGCCTCGGGGTGATGGCCGTTCCCACCCTCTTCCTCTTCGCGGAGGGGGCGCCGGTCCACCGCATCGCCGGCTACGCCGCCAAGCCGCGGCTGCTGCGGATCGTCGACGAGCTCCTGGCGGAGTACGCGCCCGCACGCTGACCGGGGGCCAGGGCCTCGGCGGCGCCCGGCCGCCTGCACCCGGAGGCGTCCCCCGCCGCCGCCGGGATGTGATCGATCCGCTCCTCCTGCGGTACCTTCCGGCAAACCGGTGCCGCGCATGTCGCTGGAGGAGGCAGATGACGATGACGAACCCGCCCACCGCCGGGGACCTGATCCCGGAGGACCACCTCCGGGAGGACCACTACCGGCGCTTTCTCAAGCCCCACGAGCACCTGGCCCGCCCGTTCGGAGCGGACCGCTTCGGGCGGCGGGCGGAGTCCTTCGCCCGCTTCTTCGGGACTCCCAGGTTCCTGGTCGGGCAGACCGTCATCGTGGCCGCCTGGATCGCGGTCAACGTGGTCGCGATCTTCCGCTGGGACCCGTATCCCTTCATCCTCCTCAACCTGATGTTCAGCCTGCAGGCGGCATACGCTGCGCCACTGATCCTGCTTGCGCAGACCCGGCAGGCCGACCGCGACAAGGCGCAGGCCGAGGCCGACGCGCAGCACCGGGAGAGCGTCGCGGCCGCCACCCTCGACCGGCAGCAGACGGCTCAGCAGGGGATCGACCTGCTCCGCCAGCTCATCGACGAGAACACCCATCTGACCCAGCAGATCGAGGCTCTGACCGAGAAGATCCACGGCAAGCTGGTCGCGGCGCCCGGCTGAGCGGCGGCTGATCGCCGGCCCGCCCTCCGGCGGCGCGGCGCGCTCAACTGGTGCCGGCTCTATCCTTCCCACGCATGGCCATGCCGGCGGCAAGCTCGTCCCCCCGACTCTCCGTGGTGATCCCCACCCGCAACGAGGCGGAGGGGCTCGGGGCACTCTGGACGCGCTTGGAGGCCGCCCTCGCCCGCATCGATGCGGAGGTCTGCTTCGTCGACGACAGCGACGACGCGACCCCCTCCCTGCTCGCCGGCCTCCAGGCTGAGCACGCGGACGTCCGCTGCCTGCTGCGGCAGGGCGCGGACCGGGCCGGCGGGCTGAGCACCGCGGTGGTCGCCGGTCTCCACCTGGCACGCGGGGAGCTCGTCTGCGTCATGGATGCCGACCTCCAGCACCCGCCGGAGCTGATCCCCCGGATGCTGGCGGCCGCCGACGCCGGTGCCGACCTGGTGGTGGCCAGCCGCTATGTGTCGGGGGGAGCGCCGGCGGCCTCGCCGGTCTGTCACGCCACCTGGTCAGCCGCGCAGCGGGGGCCGCCGCCCGGGTGCTCTTCCACGAGGCGCGCCAGAGCACCGATCCGCTGTCTGGATTCTTCCTCTGCCGCCGGCGTCTGATCGACGGCATCGAGTTCCGTCCGGTGGGCTTCAAGATCCTGCTCGAGCTGCTGGTCTGCGTTCCCGGGATGCGCGTGGTGGACGTCCCGCTCCGGTTCCAGGCCCGGGCCGCTGGCAGCAGCAAGGCCAGCGCCCGCCAGGGCCTGCTCTTCCTGCGCCACCTGACGTCGCTCTTCCTTCAGGTCGACGGATCGGCGCGGATCTGGAAGTTCGCGCTGGTGGGGGTGTCCGGGCTGGGGCTCTTCCTGCCCAGCCTCTGGGCCCTCTCGGGGCCGGCCGGCATCCCGCCCCTGGTCGCCTTCCTCCCCGCCTTCGCCCTCAGCTTCGGCTGGAATGCCCTGTGGAACCGGCTGTGGACCTTCGCCGACCAGAGGCGGCGCCCCGGTCAGGGCAACGTCCGCGCCTTCCTCACCCGGGCCCTGCTCGCCAACCTGCTGGTGATGTACCCCTGCTTCGCCCTGCTCAGCCTGACCAGCCTCCCCCCCCTCGCGGCAGGGGCGCTGGCGGCGGTGGCCGGGATGCTGGCCAACGGGCTGTTCAACCGCCGCAGCACCCGCCTGGCGCCCACCATCTGGGGTCAGGTGGCGGTGGATGCCGGGGTCCGGCTGGGGCTCTCCCGTCTGGCCCGCGCCGTCGCCGCCGACCGTGCCGTGGCCCTGCCCCCTGACCCCGGGGCGGGCAGCGCGACCGTCCCCTCCGAGCTGCTGGACCGGGTGCGCCGCAGCCACCGGGGGGCGATCTGGACCGAGAGCGCCTCGCACCGCGCGCAACGCCGGCGCGGCATCGATCTCACCTCGTACCTCCTCCTCCCGGTCATCGACGGCCGCTGGCTCGCCGGGATCGTGGTCTGCGAGCGGCGGGCGGCTCGACCCTTCGACGCCTCGGACCTGGAAACGGGGTTGCACGCCGTCGATGACCTGGTGGTGGCCCTGGCCGGGGCCGGGCTTGCCCACCCGATCGGCCCCGCTCCGCAGGCGGCGGAGGCCGAGCCGGACACCGCCGCGCTCTGACCGGGCGCGCTCAGCACGGGGTGGCTCAGAGCAGCACCCGCGGCGCCCGGAGCCAGCCCTCGAGCTCGGCGATCCAGCGCACCCCGGGCGGCCCCATGCCGGCGCCGGGAACACCGAGGCGCTGGAGGACAGACCGGCGCGGGCCCATCCTGACCAGCCGGCGGTGGGGCAGGCCGGCGAGCTGCTGGATCTCACGCAGAGCGGCTTCCTCGTCCTCGCAGATGCCGTCGACCAGGCCGGCGCTCACCGCCTCGACACCCAACCAGACCTCGCCCGTGGTCACCCTCGCGAGTCGGGCGTCATCGAGCCCTCGGGCTCCGGCCACGGCACCGGTGAAGCGCCGGAAGATGGCGTCGACGAGCTCCCGCTCCTTGGCCTGGTCCGCCTCGGTCGGCTCACGCCATGGAGCACCCAGGTCCTTGAACGGCCCGGTCTTGGTCACCTGAACCGAAGTGCCGAGACGGCGCAGGGCCTCGACAGCGACCGGCCGCACCGAGATGACGCCGATGGAGCCGACGATGGCGGACGGGAAGGCCAGGATCCGGCTCGCCCCGCAGGCTGCGAAGTACGCGCCGGACGCCCCGGTGGTGCGGATCCAGGCCAGCACCGGCTTCTCCCGGGCCAGCCGCCTGACGGCGAGGTAGAGCGCCTCCGACTCGGCGGCGCTGCCCCCCGGGGAATCGATCTCGAGGAGGACCGCCCGGACGCGGGCGGAGCGCCGGGCCTCGGCGAGGGTCCGGACCAGGTCGCCAGTCCTGACCGCCCCCCCGATCACCCCCCGCAGAGCGATGACCGCGATCCGGCGGCGGTCCGCGGCGGCGGCGAGCCGCTGCAGCCCCGATGGCTCCTCGGACACGTCCCCGATCGTACCGGATGGGACCGCACCGGCCCGCGTTCCGAGGAGCGGCGTGGCGCGGCCGGTCAGTGCTCGGCGATGGTGCGCGCCTGCTCGGCGGCGGCCATGGTGGCGGCCGCGCCGACGGACGCCGAGCCTTCGACGACCCCGAGGACGTTGCCGTCGACCCAGGTGCACATCGATGGCATGTCGCCACCCAGGGGTCGGCCGCAGTGGAAGCTCACCCCGTTCGCGGTCTGGACCGAGCTGACGGTGAGCAGGTGAGCGTCGATCTGGCTGAGGTCCGAGGCGGTCAGCGAGCCGTTCACGCTCATCATGAAGAGCAAGTAATCGGGCAGGACCCCATCGGTGACCCCGTCCACCGAGCCATAGAAGCCCACCAGCGTCTGCTGGAGCTCGGCCCTCGCCGAACCCGCGTTGGCCTCGACCTCGGATTCGAGGGTGGTCCCGGCGCCCGTCAGCTCCGGGTTGGGGTTGGGGGCGTCCCCACCGAGCGTCAGCGGCCTGGTGAGGGTGTGGATCCCGGAGCCGACTCCCGGCGCCATCCCGTTCATCAGATAGATGAAGATGCCGGCCGTGATCAGGACCGCGATCAGCGAGAGGAAGAAGATCTGGACCCCGACCCGCGGGCGGCGCCCGGACGGCGCCCAGGCCGCCGAGGCCGGAGGGCCGTAGGCTGGACGGGCCCCCGGGGGGGTGTACGGAGCCGGGGGTGTGTAGGTCGCGGGCTCGACGGCCCACGCGGAGGACGGAGCCGGCTTCTGCTCCCGGACACCCCAGCCGCGCCCGCCCCCGTCGTCCCCAGCCCCGGCGGGCGGGGGTGGGGGGGCGAAGGCGGCCGGAGTGCCGGAGGCCGCCAGGGCGGACCCGGCGCCGACGTCGAGGTGAAAGGCGAGCGGACCACGCGGAGCGGGGGGCGCGGGGCGGCGGGGCGGCGGGCGGAGTGGGCGGCACGGCTACGACCGGCCCGTCGTCGTCTCCGGATGGCGGTGGCGCGGCCCAGCTGTGCGATGCGGGCCGGACCGGCCGCGGGACCTGGGCCCTGGGCAGGCCGGTCCAACCGTCGGACGCCCACTTCTGCAGGCTGCTGGGGGTCAGCTTCTCGGCGGGCCAATGGCCGTTGCCGCCGACGGCGGAGGGGGGTGCCGGCGCGTAGCCGGCGGTTGACGCCGAGGCTGGAGCCGCCTGGACGGCGGCCTGCCCGTCAGTGCCGTAGATGGCGAATCCACCCGAGGTGTCACTGGGCAGGGAGCGCGGCTCGAGGGCGGTGGAGCAGCTCCGGCAGACGGACGCGAACGTCGAGTTCGCGGTCGCGCACGACGGACAGATCTGCTGAGACACCACGGTCCTGCCTCCTCGAGGAGCGGGTGGAACGTGCTGCCAGGCTACTGATGGGCGAAAGCGCGGACCGCCCCCATCGGAGCAATGAGGCGACTGCGTTACCCGTGTGAAACATCGCTCCGAACGCTGCGACAGCACCGGCAGCAGAGGCCGCGTTGCAGTTGCGTCAGCGGTAATCGTGGGATGTGGGCGGCCACGCCGGGGGGTCCCCGGGGTGGTCGGAGGCGCGGAGCGGACGCCCCTCGCCGTCCAGTGCGGTGACCTCGGCGACCAGCAGGTTGCGCCGTCCCGCGCTCACCTCCAGGGTCCCCTCGACCATCAGCAGGGGATGGGCGTTGGCGACCGCGCGGGTGCGGCGGGCCACCTCCGGCCGGAAGACGAGGTCGAGGTGGGCGCCCTCGTCGGCCAGGGTGAAGAAGCGGAAGCCCCGGGCCGAGACCGGAGCCTGGCGGGCGATCACCAGACCGGCGACGGTGATGCGGGATCCATCGGCGAGCTCGCCAACCCTCGCCAGCGGGATGCAGCCCAGGTTGTCCAGGGAGGGCCGCAGCAGGCTGACCAGGTGCGGGCCGGTGCTCACCCCGAGGACCGCGTAATCGGCGGCGACCCGGTCCCGCTCGGTCATCGGTGGCAGCTCGGGAGCCGGGGCGGGCAGCTCCAGGAGCAGCCCGGACGGGGGAGCGGGACTCGCCGGAGCGGCGGCGACGTGACCGCGACCCCGCGGCGGGCCCGGCGATGTCGACGGAACGGGACCGGCCCGGGGGCGGCGACGGGACGGCAGCGAGCTCTCCGCCGCGGCCAGCTCCCAGAGCAGCTCCCGGCGGGGCCGCCCCGGGTGGACCCGGTCGAAGGCCCCGCAGCGGACCAGCTGCTCCATGGCCGGGCGGCCGAGCCCCGTGTGCCGCCAGAACTCCCCCACCGAGCCGACGGCGCCGGCGTCGACGGCCGCCTCGCAGGCGGCCCGGCCGGCCGGGCCGAGCCGGGCGACGTAGTTGAAGCCCAGCCGCACGCCCCACGCAGGCGGAGCGAAGCGGAGGCGCGAAGCGCGCTGCTGCGGGGGATGATCGTCATCCTCGACACGCTCCACGGTGCAGCGGGCCCGGCTCCGGGTGACGCCGACGGGGAGGGTGCGGATGCCGTGGCGCTTGCCGTCGTCCACCAGCACCGAGGGATGGTAGAAGCCCATCGGCTGGGCGTTGAGCAGGGCGCAGAGCCAGTGGGCGGGATACTCGAGGCGCAGCCAGGCGGTCTCGTAGACGGTCCGCGCGAAGGCGGCGGCGTGGGACTTGCAGAAGCCGAACTCGGCGAAGCCGGCGACGCTCCGGAAGAGCTTCTCGGCGACGTCCTCGCCCAGACCGCCGTGCTCCGCGCAGCGGCGCACGAAGCCGTCGTGCAGCGACTGCATCTCCAGCCGGGAGCGGTGCCGGTTCATCGCCCGCCGGAAGCGGTCGGCCTCGCCCGCGCTGTAGCCGGCGAGATCCATGACGATGCGCAGGATCTGCTCCTGGTAGAGGATGACCCCTCTGGTTTCGGACAGAATTGGCTCTAAGCTGGGGTGGAGGTAGGTGACCGGCTCCAATCCCTGGCGGCGGCGCAGGTAGGGATGCACGGCGTCGCCCTGGATCGGCCCGGGGCGGATGATCGCCACCTGGACCACCAGATCGTTGAATTCCCGTGGCTGGGACTGGTGAAGCGCCTGCTGCTGAGCGCGTGACTCGATCTGGAAGAGGCCGATGGTGTCGACCGCGCAGATCATGTCGTAGACGCGCGGATCGTCGAGCGGGAGGGCGTCGAGGTCGGGGCGGATGCCATGGCTGCGCTCGATCAGGTCCTGGCACTCGGCGACCGCGGAGAGGGTGCGCAGGCCGAGCAGGTCCATCTTGATGAGGCCGAGGTCCTCGACGTCGTCCTTGTCGAACTGGACCACCACCCGGCCCTCCATGGTGGCGCGCTCCACCGGGACCACGTCGACCAGCGGCTCGCCGGTGACCAGCATCCCGCCGACGTGGATGGAGAGGTGCCGGGGGGCGCCATCGATGGCGCGCAGGATCTCCAGGAACTGCCGCCAGGGCAGGGCTCCGCTGGCGGCCTGCGGCTGCAGGCCGGCCGCCTCCAGGGCGTCCTCCACGCCCCCCTCCCGCCAGCCGTCGACGGACTTGGCCAGCCGGTCGATGATCGGCTCGGGGAAGCCCATCGCCCTGCCCACCTCGCGCACCGCGAGACGGGGCTGGAAGGTGACCACGTTGGCGACCATCCCGGTCCGCTCCGCCCCGTACTTCTCGTAGACGTGCTGGATCACCTGCTCGCGGTGGTCGGTGGAGAAGTCGATGTCGATGTCCGGCGTCCCCTGGTGGTCGACATGGAGGAAGCGCTCGAAGAGGAGGTTGTGGGCGATCGGGTCCACCCGGGTGATGCCGAGCAGGTAGGCGACGATCGAGTTGGCGGCGCTGCCCCGCCCCTGGCCGGGGACGCCGTGCTCCCGGGCCCACTCCATGATCTCGTGGACGATCAGGAAGAACTCGGCCAGATTGGTCCGCTGGATGACGTCGAGCTCCATCTGCAGGCGCCGGGCCACCTCGGGGGTGAGCGGCCGGTAGCGGAGCCGGACCTGGTCCTGGCAGAGCCCGTAGAGGACCGAGAAGGGGGTCTCGCCCGCGGGGACGGGGAAGCCGGGGAAGCGAACCCCGGTGAAGTCGAGGTCGAGGCTGCACCCGGCCGCGAGCTGGGCGGCGTGGTCGAAGGCGCCGGGGAAGCCGGGGAGCCGCCGGCGCAGCACGGCCTCGGGGAGCAGGCGGTGCTCGCAGTTGGGGAGGAGCAACCCGTGGGCCGCGGCCCGGTCGAGGGTGGTCCGGTGGCGGATGGCGGTGAGCACGTCGAGCAGCGGCTTGTCGTCGCGGGTGGCGTGGACGGGGGTGGCGCTGGCGACCAGCGGGAGGCCGGCCCGCTCGGCCAGCTCGGCGACCTCGGCGGCCAGCCAGCGGTCGGCGGGGTGGAGGTGGTTGGTGAGCAGGAGGGCGGCGCGGTCCCGACCGAAGCATTCGCGCAGCCGTTCGGCCTGACGCTGGGCGCCCCGCCGGTCACCGCCGACGAGGGCGGCGACCACCGCGCTCTCCGGTCCCCCGGCGAGCGCGATGCAGTCGTCGAGGTCGGCGGGATCCACCACCGCCGGCGGACCCTCCACCCGGTCCCGGGTCGAGGGGAGCGATGGCCAGCCCTCGGGGAAGGGACCGGCCGTGGGCCGGAGCGCCTGCGGTCGGGATGGCGGAGGGAGCGTGGGGTGCCGGCGTTGGAGGCGCGGGGGTGGTGCTTCGCTTCGGTCCGGGGGACGGAGGCGCGGGGGTGGTGCTTCGCTTCGGTCCGGGCGTCCGCTCGCCCTGACTGGCGAGCGGCGCCCTTGTCTCGGCAGCATTGCATCTGCTGCCTGCGGCAAACCATCGCTGCGCACGCACCCCCGCGCCTCCTCGTCGGGGTCGACGCCGTACCCCCGGGCCTCGATCTCATCAGCAGCTCCGATTTCCCAGCCCCCTGCCTCACCCGCCAGCTCATCCGTGAAGCCGGCGATGCGCAGCCGAGGCTGGCCCTTGACCCCGGCGAGCTGGGCGGCGCTGATCGCCCGGCAGAGCTGGCGGTAGCCGCGCCGGCCGCGGGCCAACAGCCGGATGCGACCGGCGTCGACCAGGTCCAGCTCGACCCCCACCACCGGGCGGATGCCGGCCTTGCGGGCGGCCTCGATGAAGCCGACCGCTCCGTAGAGCCCGTTGCGGTCGCAGAGGCCGAGGCTCCCGATCTCCAGTCGGGCTGCGACCTCGACCAGATCGCGGGGCGAGGCCGAGCCCTCCAGGAAGGAGAAGTGGGAGCGAGCCGCCAGCTCGGCGAAGGGCGCGCTTGACATCATCCACTGATCTGTGTAACTATGCCTGACAAGTCGTTCTGCGCAGGACATGAGGGCAGGCCAGTAATCCCCGCATGGGCCGTCGGTGCCCCTCGACCGGCGGCCCTCCACTTCCCACCCGCGCTGCACCAGTGCACATCTGATGTAGCATCAGCATCAATGGGGGTTAGGCGAACCACGGTGGCGGCCCAGGACGACGACCTCGCGGTGATCGCCAGCGATGCCCGCCTGCGCGGCATCTCGCTCGGCCGCGCCCTGGGAGAGCTGGTGGCGTCGCGTGCCGAGGAGCTGCGACAGCTCCGCCGGCCGAGGGTGGCGTTGTTCAACGTCGACTTCAGCATCGCCGAGGCGATGGACCGCGAGGACGAGAACCCGGCCGCGCAACCCTTCCGTTCCTGATGGCCCTGGTCCTCGACACCGGACCGATCGTCGCCGCGATGAACCGTGGGGATCCCAACCATCAGCGCTGCGCGGCGCTGCTCGCAGGCGGTGAGGACTTCGTCGTGCCCGGGCCCGTCCTGGTCGAGGTCGACTACTGGCTCGGGAAGCTCGTCGGCCCCCAGGCCTGGGCGGACTTCGTCGACGACATCGTCACCGGAGCCTATCGAGTGATCCACCCGTCGGAGGCCGACCTGGCCCGGGCCGCCGAGCTGGAGCTTGCCTACGCCGACCTCCGTCTCGGCCTCGTCGATGCGACGGTGATCGCCCTCTGTGAACGCCTGGGCGAGACCAGGGTCGCCACCCTCGACCACCGCCACTTCGCGATCGTGCGGCCCCGTCACTGCACCCATCTCGCCCTGCTTCCCGACTGAGAAGGGCTCGCGCGAGGCGATCGCCTGCTCAGTCATAGCGGCGGGACCAGTGCCACCCGCCGGTCTCCAGGTCGCGGTAGAGCTCGACGCATTCGTCCGCGGGCTGCCCCCGGTCCGCCGCGCCGGAGCCGGTGGTCCGGCGGCCACCTCCCCGGCTCTCGAGGAGCAGGCGGAGGTAGTGACGCCGCACCGGAGTGCGCCACCAATCGGTTTCGACCAGCCACTGGTTGGCGACCCGGCTGACCCTGGACCAGCCCCCCACCAGGCGCACCGCGCAGACGCTGCCCGAGGCGTCGACCCGGACCTCCGCGACCCCGCTGAGGAGCTCGGTCACCGGCTCCGCTCCCCGCCGGCGCGCGCCGGCGGCACCACCTGCGCGACGGTCATCGCCGCAGCGCCGGCATCGCCGCCATCGGAGCGCCGGACGCCACGCGCTCTCCCCCGTCGCCGGGTGCTGGCCGTCGCGGCCCAGCGAATGCCGGCGGCACGGACACCGCCCCCCCTGCCGCCCGGAAACCACCGCCCTCCCCGTCGACCTCGGCCGCCACCGGCTCGGCCCAGCGGAAGCGCCGCTCGGGGAGGTCGCCGGGATCCACGGCCAGCTCCGCCCGCCGCACCGCCGTCTGGCCGAAACGAGCGCGCAGGCGGGCGGCGGCCCCACCGATCTCCTCGCCGGCGGCATCCCCACCCCGCCAGAGGTCGACCTGGCGGCCCGCTCCCGGCTCCAGCCCCTCGACCTCCAGGCGGACGGCGGTCACCGGCGCCGTGAGCCGCATGCCGGCGAGCAGCTCCAGGGCGACCGGCCAGAGCTCCGCGCCGCCTCCCGGCGGCTGCAGCGGGGTGATCCGCAGCCCGGCCGGCTCCGCATCCTCCAGCTCGCAGACCAGGGTGACCGCGGCCGCCCGGCAGCCGCGGCGGCGCAACCGGTCGCCCAGCTCCAGGGCCGAGCGGTGGACGGCGAAGCGGAGCGTCTCCAGGTCGCCGGTGCCGCCCTCGAGGACGAGCCGCTCTCCGAGCCGGCGGGGTGGCCCGGAGAGGCCGAGCCCGTGCTCGGATTGCCACTCCCCCACCCCATCGCCGCCGCGGGCGCGGCGCCAGAGGTCCATCCCCGCCGGCCCGAACTGACGCTGCAGGTCGGCGGCGGAGAGGTTGGCCACCGCTCCGACGCAGTCGAGGCCGAGCGCCGCGAGCCGGGCGCTGACGGCCGGGTCCATGGGGAGGACGCCGAGCGGGAGCGGGGCGAGGAAGGCCGCCTCCTCCCCGGCAGCCACCCGGTGGATGCGGCGAGGCCCCGCCTGCCGGGCGGCGATCTCGGCCACCAGGCGCGACGCGGCGACACCGACGGCGATGTCGTCGTCGTCGAGCAACTGATTGATGCTGCGGGCGATGGCGACCGCCCAGCCGGTGCCGTCGGGATGGGCGGCATGCCGGCCGCTGAGGTCGCACCAGGCGGCCTCGTCCCCCACCTCGACGGTGGGCGCGAGCCGGTAGAGGAGAGTGAGCAGCTCCTCCCGCAGCCGTGCTGTCGCAGCCTCGTCGATGGCGACGAAGGCGGCGCCGGGGCAGCGCTGCTGGGCCTCGCGGAGCGGCTGACCGGGCCGGACCCCGGCTGACCGGGCCGCCGCCGACGCGGCGAGGACGGGCAGGCGAAGCTCGGGGGCCCCACCGAGGACCACGGGCTCGGCCCTCAGCTCGGGATGGCGGCGCCAGGCGACCACCAGGGCGAGATGGGGAAAGCGGGCGCAGAGGAAGCGGGACTCGCTCACCTCACCCCGCCACCTCCAGCGAGATATCAACCTCGGCCGTGCGGGTCAGGTCAACCACCGCCGGCCGGCCCACCGCCTCGGCGGCGGCGAAGGGCCGCGGGTAGCGGAGCAGCAGGGCCGCCGTCTCCCCCGGTGTGCTCACCTTGCTCTTGACCACGGTGAGGCGGGTGCGCAGGCCGAGCACGTCGCCGTGGGCCTCCTCCCAGCCGTCCGCCGCGCACTCCAGGGTCAGGGAGGCGGCATACCCCAGGGCCGGTGGCAGTGGGGATGCCGCGGAGACCAGGCAGACGGCCCGGCGATTGGAGACCGATTCGACCAGGGTGGAGAGGCGGTGCTCCCATCCGGGGTCGGGGCGCGGGCGCGACCTTCTGGGCTCGCGCGGGCTGCCCCCGGCTCCCGGGGAGGCGATGGGAGAGGCCTCCGGAGCAGCGCTCCCCGGGGCGGACGGCTGCACTCCCGGCGAGGCAGTACCCGGTCGCACCGGGACCAAGGCGCCCGCCGCTGGCAGCGCGACCGCGAGCCAGGGGGCACCGGCCACCACCAGGCTCCGGGCCATGGAGAATCCCTCCCCCCAGCGACCCGACGGCGGCTGGATCACCAGCAGGGAGGTGAGGTCAGCTCCGAGGTCGGCGAGGAACCCGGGGTCGAGGCTGCCCACCAGGTCGAGGTAGACGGCGACCCGCTCCCGGCTGGCGATCGCCGTCAGCGCCTGGAGCAGGGTGAGCCGCCCGCTCGCCCCCGGGGCGGCGGCCAGGAGGCTGACCCGCCCGACCGGCAGCCCGCCGGGAGCGAGCCGGTGGTCCAGGATCGGGAGGCCGGTGGGCCAGGCCTCGATCCCGCCCAGGCTGTCGCCGGACCGGATCACGGCGTCGCCGTGGCGCCGTCGCAGCGTCGCCAGAGCCTCGGACAGGGGGGTGGGCATCGCTCCTTCGCCTCCGTGGTCCCCGGCCCAGGGGGGATGACGGGACGGGAGCGAGGCCGGGAGTACGAGTATAGCGAACCGATGTTCGATTTACGCACATCTGTTCGCCATACTCCAGGTGTGTGTGGCAGCGGTGACGAGCACCGGCGGCACCCAGCCAGGCCCCGGCGTCGACCCGGCCCCCCCTGAGTGGATCCCCCACCATGACACGGGGCTGAGATCACCACCCCGAGGTCAGCGAGGGACTGCCGCCCGCGGGGTCGAGATGGAAGCGCGCCATGCCCGCCGCGATGGCGGTCAGCGCCCGGATCACGGAATCGGTCCGGGTACCATTCCACACGTGGCGCGACGGTCGATAATCCCCCTCTACCGAATGGGATTCGCCCTGCTGACGGTTGCGGCAGTGCTCACCCAACTCGTGTCACTGATCGGTACCTCGACCTTCGACCCGGTGAACTACTTCACCTACTTCACGATCGACAGCAACCTGATCGCGTTGGCATTGCTGGTCATCGGCGCAGCGCGCTGGCGATCCTCACGATCGCCGACACTGGATCTCATGCGCGGCGGAGCAGTCGTGTACATGACCGTGACGGGTGCCGTCTTCACCCTCCTGCTTCGCAACACGGACGTGGACACGGCGATCCCCTGGGTCAACAGTGTCGTCCACGAGGTCATGCCGATGGTGATCATCGCTGACTGGCTGATCGATCCGCCGCAGCGGCGGCCGAGCTTCCGGCAGGGTATCCTCTGGCTCAGCTTCCCGCTCGTCTGGATCGCCTTCGAGCTGATCAGGGGGGCGATCAGCGGCCGATACCACTACCCATTCCTGAACCCTGTCAATGGCGGGTATGCGAGCGTCGCCACCTACAGCGTAGTCATCCTCCTGCTCATGCTCGTCGTCTGTGCGGTGGTCGTGTGGCTCGCCCGCGCTCGAGGTCACGCCGACCCGGCCTGACCGCCGGCGACGGGCGCGACTCCGGCATCCCGCCTCGGCCAGGGGGGTTGTCGCCGGTGGTGCTTGCCGCTCCGGCGAGGTCAGCGTGGCTCACGCGAGGCTTTGCGAATAACGCCTGAGGTCCGGGTCGGATCCCTGCCGACGCGGTGAGTAGGCGACCGAGCGGAATCGAACCGCCTTGGGGTCGCAAGCTGACCGAGCCGCCCGGTTCTCACCGGGGTAGACCCCGCTACCGCGACCACGCGTGTTACGCCACCACGCGGCAGTCGCCCGCAAGAGCATAGCCCGGTTGCTGCGAAACCCACCCCGCGGAAGCGGACGCGGCGCTACGTCCGTAGGCCGCCAGGTGGTGGTGGTGGTCGTTCTCACACTTCTTTGCCAAGTCCGGGCGTTGGCGAACTCGCCATTTTCACAATGCTTGCCAACTCGGGCCCCTGCAGGCGACGCCCGAGCCCGAGTCTCACGATCTCTGCCAACTATGGCGATCGCCTAATAACCCGGCCGTTCTGTCGGCCCGGCGTCCGACTCAGCGCCCGGAGGGAATGTTCCCGTCCGGAGAGGCCAGCCTCGCCCACGCCAGGGTGCGCCAATGACGCCAGACCCCAAGCAGCTTCTGTGCGACCCTAGCTCAGCACACCGGATCAGAGCCGCTGACTACCTGCCAGGTGCCATCCGTACCCTGCACCGCCTGAACGGTCATCGGGCCGGACTGTACGTTGGTGGTCGGCCCCGGGCTGCCGGTCACGTGCCAGCCGGTCGTCGGGATGTCCGACCAAACACCACCGTGAACGGCGAACCATTCAGCCGCCGCGATGGGGGACGTCTCTCCGCCGCTGTCCTTGGCCAGGGAGACGCTGAATCCCCGGCCGTGGGAGCACGGGGAGCAAGCAGCGGTTCCTGCCAGAACCACTACTAGCGCACCAAGAAGCAGGCGGGGTGGCATGGACGTGGTACGCGATTATCCCCCCGAACGTTCCCACGGAGCCACCCGGCGGGGCCGCTCTGATTTGATTGAATCGTGCGAATGCACCAAGAGATCCTGAGGCTGGGCCGGCCAGAACTCACCCTTCCGGATCGGGGTACAGCGTCGCGGCTCAGGCGATGATGCTGTCACTCTCATTGGAGCTAACCGGCCAAAACGAACCGATGCCGATGGCTCGGCGGCGAAGGGCGTGGTGCGCGTCATCGGCCTGGGGCGATAGCAGCCACCCGTCAGGCAGCACCATCGACCTCTTGCACGGCAGCACCGCACTGGTGCGAGGGTCGCCGCTGTAACGCGCAGGTCAGCCGTCGCGTACCACTAGCAGCGGAGGTTGTCCCTGTGAAAGCGGTGGGCCTGGTCGCTGGCTTGGTGGCAGCGGTCCTGGGGGGCTGCGGCCTCGGCGCGGTTTCGGGTCTGCCTCCGACGTCATCGCACTCCGCACAGGACTCGACCCCAGCGCCGTCTCCCGCCGCAACGAGCTGCGCCCCCAAGGCCTGCACCAACGCGAGCCCGGCCAGCCTCCAGAGCCCTGTCATGGTGCCCGGCTGGCCGACGCAGAGCCTCGCCCTGGGGCCGGTTGGCGGCATCGCGCTGGACAGTGCGGACGTGTATGTCCTGTTCTCGACGCCGGCGGGAGCCACTCAAACAGCCTTCGAAGCTTCGGTAGCCCGGGTCGCTCGCGTGGATCGGGCCTCCCTCGAGGTGACGGCCGAGGCTTCCTTTCCTGGAGCCACCGCCGTGGCAGTGGCGGGAACCTGGCTGTGGGTGGCGATTGACCAGCCGCCAGGCCAGCTCGGCGGCAACGTGAAGGTGTCGGTGGACCAGGTCGATGCCACCACGCTGCGGACGCAGCAGACGGTGGCGCTCGGCGAACTCCAGGCAGCGGCCAACGGGGCCTGGGGAACGGTGATGGCCGGGGATGCCTCGAGGCTGTGGGTCGGCCAGGGGCAGGAGATCATCTCTGTGGACCCGGCCACGGGTGCCACCGTGTCAGCTGAGGATCTCGGCGCCGGGGCGTATGTCCGGAGCCTCTCGCTCGATCCCACCGGCACACTCCTCTACACGGGAGCGGCGAACGCCCAGAGCGGCGTCACTGTGTGGGAGTGGAACGCCGGCACGGGAGCACTCACGGCGACCCTGGGGGGTCCCCAGTTGGGCAACGAGGGGCCGGGCCTTGATCTCGGTGGGCCGATGGTCTCGGCGACGGCCTCCGGGGTGTGGATCTCCTTCGCCACCGGGATGATGGGCGGCATCGAGTTCCTGAGCGAGGATCAATTGCGAGCTCAGCCCGCCGCGCCGAGCGAAACCACTCTGGATCTCTACAGCAACGGCGTCGCCGTCGAGGTGAGCGGAGGCATCCTCTGGATCAGAGATGTGGCGTCCGGAGGGGGCGGCGACGTCCTGCGCTGCGCCGATCCAAGCTCAGGGGCGATCCGAGCAATGGGCTCGACCGGGAGCCCCAACGACGACTACGAGTTGATCGGAGGCGGTGATGTCCAAGCCCTCTATCTCGGCGGCACCAATGGTCTCTCGGTCGTGCAACCGCCCCCGGCCTGCGCGGGGTGACCCCCAGCGGCGAAGCCTCCATGGAGGTGGCAGTCCCATGACCACCGGTGAGCATCACCCCGAGGATGCCGTTCTCCCGCTACTCGTTCCGCGACCCGTCTGAGCCACCAGCGGGCGGCGCCCGAACAGCGCGACCTCCGCCTGGGGGGCCGGTCGGCTCAAGTGGCATTCCCCAACTCTGGGCCACCCCACGGTGACAATTTCACCCCCTCAGAGGCCTCAACGGCGCGACCGCGCGACCGAACACTCGTTCGCCTTCGCCACCGGAAAGGGCGAGATCAGGACGGGGCACCCCAGGGTGACACTTTCACCCCTGAGACGCCTGAGTTACCCCGTCCGCAGCCCGAACAATCGTTCGTGTGGCCAGCTTCAGGGGCGAGTATCCTCCTGGGCGTCTGAATGGCCATGACGGTGCCGATGGGTCTTGCGAGCTTCCGCACTTGGAGCTCTAACGCAGCGATCGCGTGGCCGGTGTTTCAGGCCCGCCGCCTCGAGCGCCTCGCCGAGGGCCACCGCTACGTCGGCGCGCCTGAGAAGGTGGCCGAGAACATCGTTGAGGACCTCCTCACGGAGGTGCTCGGGTGGCCTCTATCCGACCTCAACCACCAGGTCGCACGCTGTGACATCCTGGTCACCCAGCTCGGTGTCCGCCGGTTGGTCGTCGAGACCAAGCGTCCAGGCGCGCTCTCCGGGCGGGACGCCGTCGAGCGAGCCTTCCTGCAGGCACAGGGCTACGCAGAGACCCTCCACGTGGACAGCGTCGGCGTGAGCGACGGGGCCCGACTGCTCGCTGCTGACCTCATCTCAGGCGGGCGGAGCGTCCGAGCCGAGGCCGACCTATCCCTTCCCGAGCTCGACGCGAACCTCTGGTGGCTGAGCCCAGACGGTGTGTATCGGATACCCGTGCCCCTGCCCCACCCGGCGGCCTGGATGCCTCCTCCTGCCGACGAACCCACGGTGCCGAGTGCCGCATCGGTGCAACTCCACCCCAAGTACCACCTACCGGTCACATGCTTTGCCTACGTCGGTTCCGTGACAGACCCGCATACCTGGCGCCTGCCGTACCTCGACGCCGAGGGTGGCATCGACCACAGCCGGCTTCCCAAGGCCATCCAAGCCGTGCTCACGGACTACCGCGGCGCCCGCATCCGCGGCCTTCCCGAGGAGGCGGTGCCTCTCATCCTGCGGCGACTTGCTGCTGCCGCCCAGCGTGCGGGCAAGATGCCTCCAGAATGCTTGGATCCCGCGCCTGTCTACATCCAGCTCTCGCACGTTCTGCTTCAGATCGGAGAGGATCGCGTCCCGTGACACCCGGGATCAGCTGGCGTGAGGATGGGGCCGCCGCCGGCTTGTCCTAGCTGAGATCCCCCACGACGTTGGTTACACCAAGGAGCCCCTGACCGGGCAAGGTGAGAGTGCTAACCACCCACCTGCCGGAGGGGCTCCCGGATGCATTCTCACCCGAACGCTCACCTGACACCGCGAGGGCGGACCCAGGTCTTCCACGCCGTGGAGGCGGGGATGACCGTGACCGCGGCCTGCCTGGCCTTCCGGGTCTCCCGGCGCTGGTACTACCGCTGGCGTCCGCGCTGGCAGGCCGAGGGCCCGGCCGGGCTCTGTGACCGCAGCTGCCGGCCGCGGAGCTCGCCCCAGCGGCTGAGCCTGGCGGCGGAGGCGCGCATCGTCGCCCTCCGCGAAGCCTCGGGCTGGGGAGCCGACCGGATCGCTCCGCTGCTCGGGCTACCGCGGTCGACGGTGCAGCGGGTGCTCCAGCGGCGCGGCCTGCGCCGGGCCAAGGCGACGCCGCTGCCGATCACCCGCTACGAGTACAGCACCCCCGGCGCCATGGTCCATGCCGACACCAAGAAGCTGGGCCGGATCGTGGGCGGCCCTGGCCACCGCATCCACGGCGACCACAGCCAGCGGCATCGTGGAGTGGGCTGGGAGGTCCTCCACGTCCTCATCGACGACGCCACCCGACTGGGCTACGCCGAGTTCCTGCCCGACGAGAAAGGCCGTACCGCGGCCCTCTTCCTAATCCGGGGGGTGCGTTGGTTCCGGGAGCGAGGCATCCGGGTGGATCGGGTGCTCACCGACAACGGCAGCCCCTACCGTTCCAAGGCCTGGCGCCGGGTATGTCGGATCGCCGGGCTCCGCCACCGGCGCACCCAGCCGTATCACCCCCAGACCAACGGCAAGGCCGAGCGCTGGATCAAGACCCTGCTCCAGGAGTGCCTCTACCTCGAGGCCTTCCACTCCGACCAGGAGCGTGCTGAGGCCCTGGCCCGGTTCCTCCGGTGGTACAACCGGCAGCGACCTCACCGCGCCCTGAAAGGGCTCACCCCCAGCGCCCGCCTGGTTCAGCTCCAGGCAGCGTGAGTGTCACCAAGGTCCCGGAGGCTCACACCTGATATGGAAGTCCTTGTCAATGGAGGCGAGGGCGGGAAGCGCCGCCGGGGTCAGGAAGCAGCGACGGTCATCACCCTGATATTCGCGGGTCGGCTGAGCCGGTGCCGCATGACAGTGAGTTGTCGCCGAGCTGCCTCGGACTAGAGGCGCGGGTTGGTCACCGCATAGGTGAGTCGAGGATTCTCGGCCTTCGGTGTCAACCCCGGCGGCGCTCACCGCCCTGCCCCCGGTGATCACGCGGCGACCACCGCGGCCAGCTGAACGGCCTGTCCGATGGCCCAGACGAAGCCGGCGAGCTCGCGGGCGATGGCGCTGATCGCCCGCTGCCGGCCGATCCGTCCGCCCAGGTGGCGGTACTTGTGGTGCAGGCGCTGCTGGCAGCGCCAGCTGATCTCGACCACCTCCGAGGGCACCCCCTGCTGGCGTTGTCTCAGCGCCTCGCTCACCGTCGGCTGGAGCCGAGCGTGGTGGGCGGCCTCGCCCAGGACATGCCGGAGTAGCCGGTTGCCGGTCTTGGTCAGGTGGCCGCGCCGGCGGGAGCTGCCGCTGGAGTGCTCGCTGGGCACCAGGCCGACGTAGGCCATGAAGGCGGGGGCGCTGCGAAAGCGGCGGAGGTCTCCGGACTCGGCCACGATCGTCACTGCGGTCAGGAAGCCGATGCCGCGGACCGCCTGGAGCGCCCGGAGGAGCTCAAGGTGGGGGCTGGCGGTGCCGCACTCGAGCAGGGCTGCGTCGAGACGCCGGAGCCGCTCGGTGGCGGCTCTCACGCAGGCCAGGTAGTCCTCGAAGGTGACCTGGGCGGCGCGATCGCGGAAGGTCAGGGTGTTGAGCCAGACCTGGTGCCGGGCCGACCACGCCTGTCCCACCCGCGCCGGCGCGGTGACGCCCTGGCGAAGCAGGAACTTGCTGAGGTGGTGCTTGGCCCGCAGCCCCTCGGCGCGGGCGTCGTCGCGAGCCCGGACCAGGTCGCGCAGCGCCTCGTGGGCCTCATCCGGGACCCACACTGGGGTGAGGTCGCCGCTGCGGAGCAGCCGGGCTAGCTGGACGGCGTCGCGCTGGTCGGTCTTGACCCGATCGCCCGGCCGGCGGGGGATCAGGGAGGGCGCCACCACCAGGTTCTCGATCCCCAGGCCGGTGAGCTGGCGGTGCAGGGGGTAGCCGGTGGGGCCCGCCTCGTACGCCGTCTTCAGCTGCGCATCCTGGGAGAGCTTCTCGACCAGCCGCCGGACCGAGCCCGGATCGTTGGGGATGTCCCCGTACTCGACGACCGAGCCGTCCGGCTCGGCCACCGCCACCGCGATCCTCTGCTTGCTCACATCCAGACCGACGCACCGGATAGGCTGGGACATGGGGCTGGCCTCCAACGATGTGGCTCTCCTCGGGGTGAGCTTCGCCCACCTGAGCAACCCACGATGCTCGTTGCGCCGGCCCTTCTTCAGGACCGGGCGGCGGCTTCCATCCTGACTAGACCGCGCATCTGGCAGGTGAGGCATCACCTTGGGGTCTCAGTAGGTGCCGCGGAGCCGGACGGCCGGGACGGCCAGCCCGTGCCGCTCCAGCCGCCGCCGGGCGGGGTCTCATCCGATCCATCCACCGGAAGGTCCCCCTGCGCTTTTCCCCCCGCCATAGCCGGGACGTCCTTTCGACCGCCGGCAGACACCCGTCCCCAGGGCCGGGCCGGCGGCCGCCGGAGCGGATCTCTTGACCGAACCAAGCCTAGCGTAGCTCACGGGCGTTCGCCGACTCTAGCTAGCTAGATCCATGCCCAGATGGGCGTCACTTAGCACGAACGGGCATACTCGACGGACACGCGAAAGCATCACCCGCAGGCTCGGGAGCGCGACGCGGAGCGCCACCCGCCTGCCACGATTCACCTGCCTGACCGAGAGACGGCGGCGAAGCTCGCGGAACTATCGATCCGCTCCGGACTCCCGCGCGGCCGCCTGGTGAAGGGCGTGTTGAGCGTGGCCGAGGAGGACGTGCAGTGCAGCCGCGAGCGCCCCCAGCCTACCCGCCGCCACTGGCCCAGCCGGGCCGGTGGAGCAGGGGTACCGGTGGTGGCGTGCCGATCTGCAGCGCCCTCGCTGCCATGGCGGAGGGCCCGGCGTGGAGAACCTTCACCCGCTCTCCTTCGACTTTGTGATGGGATCGCACCAGAGGCGTCGGGGGTCTCGCTGGCCGAGATCGAGATGCCCCGCGGAGCCGACCTCGGCGACCTGGTGAAGGCGGTCAAGAATGTGCACTCGCTGATGCGCCAGTCCGACCAGGCCATGACGACCATCCGCTGGTGCCACTGATCCAGCGCGCGAGCGAGGGCGTGGCACGCGATGACCCTGCGTATCTGAACCGCGAGGCTGTACCGCTTCCCTCCGCGCCCTGCCACGGTTCGGTGCGAGGTACGGTACACGTCGTGGAAGAGAGCGACGCGCGCCACCCCATCAGGCGTCTGCGCCGCCTACTCGCCGAGCCATGGCCGGTGCCCGTGGACGTGACCGGGGGCCCGAATTCGCCGGAAGCGCCACCCAGCACGCCCGTCGACCTTGGCGGCCTGGATCCGGCCGGCATCACTGAGAATCAGGGCGATGAGCGGCCCGGCGCCGGGGGCGACCAGGAAACGGTGCACCGCAAGCATGGCGCGGATCCGATGCGCCGGCGTCCCCTCGTCGCCGGGTTGGCTACCGTGGCCGTAGCCGTGGTCGGGGCCGCGGCTTACATCCTCGCCACGTCGGGCGCCCCGACCGCCCGCGCACCCCTGGCCCCGACACACAGTCGCACCGTCTCACCCGCGGCGTCACCGGTCCTTGTCCCCACCGCCCGGGTCGACGCCTCGCTCGCCTACGACCCCGCAACCCGCACCATGCTGCTCTACGGCGGGATATCCGACCTCGGCGGCGACCCCGAGGAGAGCGTTGACACCGACACCTGGAGTTGGAACGGTGAGAGGTGGCGGGAACTGCAACCGAGCACCTCCCCACCTCCCCTCATCGGAGCCGCGCTCGGCTACGATCCGGCAAGTGGGACCCTAGTGCTCACGGGTGGCTCGACCACCAACTGGGACGGCCTGGGGCCCAGCGATTCCACCTGGATCTGGAACGGCTCGACGTGGATCTCCGCAGGGTCGGCGGGGCTCCCCGCCGACGACTACGTGGCCGCGATCGCCACCGACGCCGCCTCGGGGCAGCTGATCCTCGTCACCACGGCCACGGGCTGTCTGGGGTTCGACACCTGGCTCTGGAAAGCCGACACGGCCAGCCCCTCGGCGGGCCGGTGGGTCATGCTCCTGCCCGCGGCCTCGCCGCCGCCGGCGCAGTCGTACGGTGTCGCCTACGATCCCGCGACGGCCGCCCTCGACCTCTTTCGCGCCCCAGGGTACTGCGGCGGGGCGACGACCACGGCAGCGAGCCCGGTCTGGTCGTGGGACGGTGAGAACTGGAGCCCCGAGCCGTCGGCCGTCGGCGGGTACTTCGCTGGCTCGTGGGAGATGACGACGTCCGCCACTGGAGAGGTCCTGGTCACGGTCGAGGGGACCTACCTTTGGGCCGGCGGAGACCGCGGGAGCTGGTCCGAGGTGTCGACCAGCCCCAGCTCCGTGGGAGCCGCGGCGATGGCCTACGACGCCGCCGCCCGGCAGGTGGTGGTCTTCGGCGGCAGCTGCGCCGCGTGTGGCGAAGCGCCCACCGCTGACACCTGGACCTGGAACGGAAGTGGCGGTTGGGTGCACCGCACCACATAGGGCCAGCCCTTCAGAGGAGGAGGCGCGAGTCCCTGCTCGTCCAACCGGACCGCCCATCGAGGCCGCCGAGGATGTCGGCGATCAGGCATAACCAGCCAGGGATGATCCGGTCACAACCGGCCGCCTGAGGTAGCTTCGAAGCCCGGCACACTCCGTCCGAGTTTCGTCGCCTGGGTCAAGTCAAGGCTCTTACTCGGCTGACGGTGTCGAGGTGGCGCAGCTCCAGCCGTAGCTCTCCGCAACGCGCGCGACCGATGAGGGGTACGGCTGGCTGATGATCGCTTGGTACCCGGGCTCGATCGCGAGGTCAGAGTGTGTGGCAGCCGGCGAGCTGGTGGCAGCCCCTGGAGCAAAGTGGATCACCAGATAGACAGTCGCGGTCGTCCCCGCGTAGCTGCATATCACGTCGGTCACCGGCCCTGACCACCCCTGAGAGGCCGTGTCGCAGGCTGCCAGCCCGAGAATCAACACCCCTGCCAACGCCATCCGTCGCACGATGGCTCACCTCGTGACACCGGCCCACTTCGGCGCTACGCAGCATAGCAGCGAGCTTTCCGCTTCGAAGGGGTGAGCCTCACACCTCTCTGCCACCCTCACAGTGTCAGATCCCGGTGTGAAGCCCCGGCGCTCGGGCGACTGACGCTAGGCGCTTCCGGCCTGTCAGCTTTCAGCGGCGGCCAAATCCCCATCATCCAACTCGACTCCAACTCGGCGCAGGAGGCTGGAGCCCAAGGTGGTGTGTGATTCCACCCTTGGATTCAGGGGGTCCGTGCACCAAGCCTCAGTGAGCAGCAAGCTGCAGCTGCCATGAGGAGGTGCCATGAGAGGTCGCAGGTTCACCGGACCCGAGCGGGCTGAGGTCTGGAACCGCATCCGAGGCGGGGAGTCGGTCGCCGCGATCGCTTCCTCCCTGGGTCGCTACCCGAGTGCGGTTCGAGCGCTGCAAATGGCAACTGGCGGGGTGTGCCCGATCGAGCGGCGACGCTCGGCACGAGCGTTGAGCCTCGAGGAACGGGAGGAGGCGTCCCGGGGACTGGCCGCCGGGCAGTCCCTGCGCGCGATCGCCAGGGGGCTCTTCCGGGCCCCCTCGACGCTGTCCCGCGAGGTGCGCCACAACGGAGGGCGTCAGCGCTACCGCGCGTGCGCGGCTGACCGGAGAGCCGATCGCCAGGCCAGGCGGCCCAAGATGGCCAAGTTGGCGCGCTGCCAACCCCTCCGGTTGGTGGTCGAGGCCAAGCTGGAGCTGCGCTGGTCACCCCAGCAGATCTCGAGGTGGTTGGCTGTCCGGTACCCCGAGGACCCGGAGATGCAGGTGTCGCACGAGACCATCTACCTGTCCCTGTACGTCCAGGGACGAGGGGCCCTGCGCCAGGAGCTCCACCGAGCGCTTCGAACCGGCCGAGCCCTGCGCCGGCCGAAGGGCTACCTGGCCACCGGGCAGGGGCACATCCCCAACATGGTGCTCATCTCCGAGCGCCCACCCGAGGTGGAGGATCGGGCTGTGCCAGGGCACTGGGAGGGCGATCTGGTCATGGGATGCCGCAAGACATGCATTGGCACCCTGGTGGAGCGCTCGACCCGCTACCTCCTGCTCATGAAGCTCGAGAAGAACACAGCGGAAGCCGTCCGCACCGCGATGGCCGAGAAGATCCGGCTCCTTCCCGCCGACCTCAAACGCAGCATCACCTGGGACCGAGGCACGGAGATGGCCGAGCATCTCAAGTTCACGGTGGCCACCGGGGTTCAGATCTACTTCTGCGACCCTCGGAGCCCATGGCAGCGTGGGACCAACGAGAACACCAACGGCCTGCTGCGCCAGTACTTCCCCAAGGGCACCGACCTGTCCGTGCACTCCCAGGCCGAACTCGACGCCGTGGCCCAGCAGCTCAACGGGCGCCCTCGACAAACCCTCGGCTGGATGACACCATCTCAGCGCTTCGCTGAGGCCGTTGCGGCCACCCCATGAAACCGCCCCACATAGTGGACGGATGTCTCGGGACATAGTGGACACCCTTCACGGACGTGAAGGGTGTCCACTATGTCCGAGACATCCTCCACTGTGGGGCGGTTTCATGGGGTGGCCGCAACGGCCTCAGCGAAGCGCTGAGATGGTGTCATCCAGCCGAGGGTTTGTCGAGGGCGCCCGTTGAGCTGCTGGGCCACGGCGTCGAGTTCGGCCTGGGAGTGCACGGACAGGTCGGTGCCCTTGGGGAAGTACTGGCGCAGCAGGCCGTTGGTGTTCTCGTTGGTCCCACGCTGCCATGGGCTCCGAGGGTCGCAGAAGTAGATCTGAACCCCGGTGGCCACCGTGAACTTGAGATGCTCGGCCATCTCCGTGCCTCGGTCCCAGGTGATGCTGCGTTTGAGGTCGGCGGGAAGGAGCCGGATCTTCTCGGCCATCGCGGTGCGGACGGCTTCCGCTGTGTTCTTCTCGAGCTTCATGAGCAGGAGGTAGCGGGTCGAGCGCTCCACCAGGGTGCCAATGCATGTCTTGCGGCATCCCATGACCAGATCGCCCTCCCAGTGCCCTGGCACAGCCCGATCCTCCACCTCGGGTGGGCGCTCGGAGATGAGCACCATGTTGGGGATGTGCCCCTGCCCGGTGGCCAGGTAGCCCTTCGGCCGGCGCAGGGCTCGGCCGGTTCGAAGCGCTCGGTGGAGCTCCTGGCGCAGGGCCCCTCGTCCCTGGACGTACAGGGACAGGTAGATGGTCTCGTGCGACACCTGCATCTCCGGGTCCTCGGGGTACCGGACAGCCAACCACCTCGAGATCTGCTGGGGTGACCAGCGCAGCTCCAGCTTGGCCTCGACCACCAACCGGAGGGGTTGGCAGCGCGCCAACTTGGCCATCTTGGGCCGCCTGGCCTGGCGATCGGCTCTCCGGTCAGCCGCGCACGCGCGGTAGCGCTGACGCCCTCCGTTGTGGCGCACCTCGCGGGACAGCGTCGAGGGGGCCCGGAAGAGCCCCCTGGCGATCGCGCGCAGGGACTGCCCGGCGGCCAGTCCCCGGGACGCCTCCTCCCGTTCCTCGAGGCTCAACGCTCGTGCCGAGCGTCGCCGCTCGATCGGGCACACCCCGCCAGTTGCCATTTGCAGCGCTCGAACCGCACTCGGGTAGCGACCCAGGGAGGAAGCGATCGCGGCGACCGACTCCCCGCCTCGGATGCGGTTCCAGACCTCAGCCCGCTCGGGTCCGGTGAACCTGCGACCTCTCATGGCACCTCCTCATGGCAGCTGCAGCTTGCTGCTCACTGAGGCTTGGTGCACGGACCCCCTGAATCCAAGGGTGGAATCACACACCACCTTGGGCTCCAGCCTCCTGCGCCGAGTTGGAGTCGAGTTGGATGATGGGGATTTGGCCGCCGCTGAAAGCTGACAGGCCGGAAGCGCCTAGCGTCAGTCGCCCGAGCGCCGGGGCTTCACACCGGGATCTGACACTGTGAGGGTGGCAGAGAGGTGTGAGGCTCACCCCTTCGAAGCGGAAAGCTCGCTGCTATGCTGCGTAGCGCCGAAGTGGGCCGGTGTCACGAGGTGAGCCATCGTGCGACGGATGGCGTTGGCAGGGGTGTTGATTCTCGGGCTGGCAGCCTGCGACACGGCCTCTCAGGGGTGGTCAGGGCCGGTGACCGACGTGATATGCAGCTACGCGGGGACGACCGCGACTGTCTATCTGGTGATCCACTTTGCTCCAGGGGCTGCCACCAGCTCGCCGGCTGCCACACACTCTGACCTCGCGATCGAGCCCGGGTACCAAGCGATCATCAGCCAGCCGTACCCCTCATCGGTCGCGCGCGTTGCGGAGAGCTACGGCTGGAGCTGCGCCACCTCGACACCGTCAGCCGAGTAAGAGCCTTGACTTGACCCAGGCGACGAAACTCGGACGGAGTGTGCCGGGCTTCGAAGCTACCTCAGGCGGCCGGTTGTGACCGGATCATCCCTGGCTGGTTATGCCTGATCGCCGACATCCTCGGCGGCCTCGATGGGCGGTCCGGTTGGACGAGCAGGGACTCGCGCCTCCTCCTCTGAAGGGCTGGCCCTATGTGGTGCGGTGCACCCAACCGCCACTTCCGTTCCAGGTCCAGGTGTCAGCGGTGGGCGCTTCGCCACACGCGGCGCAGCTGCCGCCGAAGACCACCACCTGCCGGGCGGCGGCGTCGTAGGCCATCGCCGCGGCTCCCACGGAGCTGGGGCTGGTCGACACCTCGGACCAGCTCCCGCGGTCTCCGCCGGCCCAAAGGTAGGTCCCCTCGACCGTGACCAGGACCTCTCCAGTGGCGGACGTCGTCATCTCCCACGAGCCAGCGAAGTACCCGCCGACGGCCGACGGCTCGGGGCTCCAGTTCTCACCGTCCCACGACCAGACCGGGCTCGCTGCCGTGGTCGTCGCCCCGCCGCAGTACCCTGGGGCGCGAAAGAGGTCGAGGGCGGCCGTCGCGGGATCGTAGGCGACACCGTACGACTGCGCCGGCGGCGGCGAGGCCGCGGGCAGGAGCATGACCCACCGGCCCGCCGAGGGGCTGGCCGTGTCGGCTTTCCAGAGCCAGGTGTCGAACCCCAGACAGCCCGTGGCCGTGGTGACGAGGATCAGCTGCCCCGAGGCGGCGTCGGTGGCGATCGCGGCCACGTAGTCGTCGGCGGGGAGCCCCGCCGACCCTGCGGAGATCCACGTCGAGCCGTTCCAGATCCAGGTGGAATCGCTGGGCCCCAGGCCGTCCCAGTTGGTGGTCGAGCCACCCGTGAGCACTAGGGTCCCACTTGCCGGATCGTAGCCGAGCGCGGCTCCGATGAGGGGAGGTGGGGAGGTGCTCGGTTGCAGTTCCCGCCACCTCTCACCGTTCCAACTCCAGGTGTCGGTGTCAACGCTCTCCTCGGGGTCGCCGCCGAGGTCGGATATCCCGCCGTAGAGCAGCATGGTGCGGGTTGCGGGGTCGTAGGCGAGCGAGGCGTCGACCCGGGCGGTGGGGACAAGGACCGGTGACGCCGCGGGTGAGACGGTGCGACTGTGTGTCGGGGCCAGGGGTGCGCGGGCGGTCGGGGCGCCCGACGTGGCGAGGATGTAAGCCGCGGCCCCGACCACGGCTACGGCCACGGTAGCCAACCCGGCGACGAGGGGACGCCGGCGCATCGGATCCGCGCCATGCTTGCGGTGCACCGTTTCCTGGTCGCCCCCGGCGCCGGGCCGCTCATCGCCCTGATTCTCAGTGATGCCGGCCGGATCCAGGCCGCCAAGGTCGACGGGCGTGCTGGGTGGCGCTTCCGGCGAATTCGGGCCCCCGGTCACGTCCACGGGCACCGGCCATGGCTCGGCGAGTAGGCGGCGCAGACGCCTGATGGGGTGGCGCGCGTCGCTCTCTTCCACGACGTGTACCGTACCTCGCACCGAACCGTGGCAGGGCGCGGAGGGAAGCGGTACAGCCTCGCGGTTCAGATACGCAGGGTCATCGCGTGCCACGCCCTCGCTCGCGCGCTGGATCAGTGGCACCAGCGGATGGTCGTCATGGCCTGGTCGGACTGGCGCATCAGCGAGTGCACATTCTTGACCGCCTTCACCAGGTCGCCGAGGTCGGCTCCGCGGGGCATCTCGATCTCGGCCAGCGAGACCCCCGACGCCTCTGGTGCGATCCCATCACAAAGTCGAAGGAGAGCGGGTGAAGGTTCTCCACGCCGGGCCCTCCGCCATGGCAGCGAGGGCGCTGCAGATCGGCACGCCACCACCGGTACCCCTGCTCCACCGGCCCGGCTGGGCCAGTGGCGGCGGGTAGGCTGGGGGCGCTCGCGGCTGCACTGCACGTCCTCCTCGGCCACGCTCAACACGCCCTTCACCAGGCGGCCGCGCGGGAGTCCGGAGCGGATCGATAGTTCCGCGAGCTTCGCCGCCGTCTCTCGGTCAGGCAGGTGAATCGTGGCAGGCGGGTGGCGCTCCGCGTCGCGCTCCCGAGCCTGCGGGTGATGCTTTCGCGTGCCCGTCGAGTATGCCCGTTCGTGCTAAGTGACGCCCATCTGGGCATGGATCTAGCTAGCTAAAGTCGGCGAACGCCCGTGAGCTACGCTAGGCTTGGTTCGGTCAAGAGATCCGCTCCGGCGGCCGCCGGCCCGGCCCTGGGGACGGGTGTCTGCCGGCGGTCGAAAGGACGTCCCGGCTATGGCGGGGGGGAAAAGCGCAGGGGGACCTTCCGGTGGATGGATCGGATGAGACCCCGCCCGGCGGCGGCTGGAGCGGCACGGGCTGGCCGTCCCGGCCGTCCGGCTCCGCGGCACCTACTGAGACCCCAAGGTGATGCCTCACCTGCCAGATGCGCGGTCTAGTCAGGATGGAAGCCGCCGCCCGGTCCTGAAGAAGGGCCGGCGCAACGAGCATCGTGGGTTGCTCAGGTGGGCGAAGCTCACCCCGAGGAGAGCCACATCGTTGGAGGCCAGCCCCATGTCCCAGCCTATCCGGTGCGTCGGTCTGGATGTGAGCAAGCAGAGGATCGCGGTGGCGGTGGCCGAGCCGGACGGCTCGGTCGTCGAGTACGGGGACATCCCCAACGATCCGGGCTCGGTCCGGCGGCTGGTCGAGAAGCTCTCCCAGGATGCGCAGCTGAAGACGGCGTACGAGGCGGGCCCCACCGGCTACCCCCTGCACCGCCAGCTCACCGGCCTGGGGATCGAGAACCTGGTGGTGGCGCCCTCCCTGATCCCCCGCCGGCCGGGCGATCGGGTCAAGACCGACCAGCGCGACGCCGTCCAGCTAGCCCGGCTGCTCCGCAGCGGCGACCTCACCCCAGTGTGGGTCCCGGATGAGGCCCACGAGGCGCTGCGCGACCTGGTCCGGGCTCGCGACGACGCCCGCGCCGAGGGGCTGCGGGCCAAGCACCACCTCAGCAAGTTCCTGCTTCGCCAGGGCGTCACCGCGCCGGCGCGGGTGGGACAGGCGTGGTCGGCCCGGCACCAGGTCTGGCTCAACACCCTGACCTTCCGCGATCGCGCCGCCCAGGTCACCTTCGAGGACTACCTGGCCTGCGTGAGAGCCGCCACCGAGCGGCTCCGGCGTCTCGACGCAGCCCTGCTCGAGTGCGGCACCGCCAGCCCCCACCTTGAGCTCCTCCGGGCGCTCCAGGCGGTCCGCGGCATCGGCTTCCTGACCGCAGTGACGATCGTGGCCGAGTCCGGAGACCTCCGCCGCTTTCGCAGCGCCCCCGCCTTCATGGCCTACGTCGGCCTGGTGCCCAGCGAGCACTCCAGCGGCAGCTCCCGCCGGCGCGGCCACCTGACCAAGACCGGCAACCGGCTACTCCGGCATGTCCTGGGCGAGGCCGCCCACCACGCTCGGCTCCAGCCGACGGTGAGCGAGGCGCTGAGACAACGCCAGCAGGGGGTGCCCTCGGAGGTGGTCGAGATCAGCTGGCGCTGCCAGCAGCGCCTGCACCACAAGTACCGCCACCTGGGCGGACGGATCGGCCGGCAGCGGGCGATCAGCGCCATCGCCCGCGAGCTCGCCGGCTTCGTCTGGGCCATCGGACAGGCCGTTCAGCTGGCCGCGGTGGTCGCCGCGTGATCACCGGGGGCAGGGCGGTGAGCGCCGCCGGGGTTGACACCGAAGGCCGAGAATCCTCGACTTACCTATGCGGTGACCAACCCGCGCCTCTAGTCCGAGGCAGCTCGGCGACGACTCACTGTCATGCGGCACCGGCTCAGCCGACCCGCGAATATCAGGGTGATGACCGTCGCTGCTTCCTGACCCCGGCGGCGCTTCCCGCCCTCGCCTCCATTGACAAGGACTTCCATATCAGGTGTGAGCCTCCGGGACCTTGGTGACACTCACGCTGCCTGGAGCTGAACCAGGCGGGCGCTGGGGGTGAGCCCTTTCAGGGCGCGGTGAGGTCGCTGCCGGTTGTACCACCGGAGGAACCGGGCCAGGGCCTCAGCACGCTCCTGGTCGGAGTGGAAGGCCTCGAGGTAGAGGCACTCCTGGAGCAGGGTCTTGATCCAGCGCTCGGCCTTGCCGTTGGTCTGGGGGTGATACGGCTGGGTGCGCCGGTGGCGGAGCCCGGCGATCCGACATACCCGGCGCCAGGCCTTGGAACGGTAGGGGCTGCCGTTGTCGGTGAGCACCCGATCCACCCGGATGCCTCGCTCCCGGAACCAACGCACCCCCCGGATTAGGAAGAGGGCCGCGGTACGGCCTTTCTCGTCGGGCAGGAACTCGGCGTAGCCCAGTCGGGTGGCGTCGTCGATGAGGACGTGGAGGACCTCCCAGCCCACTCCACGATGCCGCTGGCTGTGGTCGCCGTGGATGCGGTGGCCAGGGCCGCCCACGATCCGGCCCAGCTTCTTGGTGTCGGCATGGACCATGGCGCCGGGGGTGCTGTACTCGTAGCGGGTGATCGGCAGCGGCGTGGCCTTGGCCCGGCGCAGGCCGCGCCGCTGGAGCACCCGCTGCACCGTCGACCGCGGTAGCCCGAGCAGCGGAGCGATCCGGTCGGCTCCCCAGCCCGAGGCTTCGCGGAGGGCGACGATGCGCGCCTCCGCCGCCAGGCTCAGCCGCTGGGGCGAGCTCCGCGGCCGGCAGCTGCGGTCACAGAGCCCGGCCGGGCCCTCGGCCTGCCAGCGCGGACGCCAGCGGTAGTACCAGCGCCGGGAGACCCGGAAGGCCAGGCAGGCCGCGGTCACGGTCATCCCCGCCTCCACGGCGTGGAAGACCTGGGTCCGCCCTCGCGGTGTCAGGTGAGCGTTCGGGTGAGAATGCATCCGGGAGCCCCTCCGGCAGGTGGGTGGTTAGCACTCTCACCTTGCCCGGTCAGGGGCTCCTTGGTGTAACCAACGTCGTGGGGGATCTCAG